>CAYJAB010000006.1:0-67170 GCA_964368305.1 uncultured Erysipelotrichaceae bacterium
AAGAATACAACTAAGTGAGGAACACCTACTTGACGAGCAAGAAGGATATGTTCACGAGTTTGAGGCATTGGTCCATCAGTTGCAGCAACAACTAAGATACCACCATCCATTTGAGCTGCACCAGTAATCATGTTTTTTACGTAGTCAGCATGTCCTGGACAGTCAACGTGCGCGTAGTGACGTGTTTCTGTTTGGTACTCAACGTGAGCAGTGTTAATAGTGATCCCTCTAGCTTTTTCTTCAGGTGCACCATCGATTTGATCGTAGTTACGAACTTCTGATAAACCTTTGTCAGCTAATACTTTTGTAATCGCAGCAGTTAATGTTGTTTTACCATGGTCAACGTGACCAATTGTTCCAATATTAACATGTGTTTTTGATCTGTCAAATTTTTGTTTTGCCATTTTGCAAATTCCTCCTGTTAATTTTTTTTAAAAGTCAATACTATTTTAAAATAAACAACCTAATAAATCAATGTATTATGGTTTATTATTTTTCTTTTTTTGCTACTTTTTCTACAATACTCTTAGGTACTTCAGAATAGTGGTCAAATTGCATTGAGTAATTTCCACGACCTTGAGTATAAGAACGTAAGTCAGTAGCGTATCCAAACATTTCTGAAAGTGGGATCATCGCTTTAACAGCAATTGCATTTCCTCTTTCTTCTTGGTCTTGGATTTGTCCACGTCTAGAAGAAACATCTCCCATAACGCTTCCTAAATATTCAGTTGGAGCAACAACTTCAACTGCCATAATCGGTTCTAAAAGAACTGGATTACATTTTTTAGCAGCCTCTTTTAAAGACATACTTGCAGCAACCTTAAACGCCATTTCACTTGAATCGACATCATGGTATGAACCATCAAATAATGTTGCTTTAATATCGATGATTGGATATCCTGCAATTAAACCGTTTGGTAACGCAGCAACTAATCCTTCCATAGATGGTTTGATAAATTCTTTTGGAACTGTTCCACCAACTACAGCATCAATAAATTCAAATCCTTTACCTTCATTAGGCTCAAATTTGATCCAAACGTGACCGAATTGTCCACGTCCACCAGATTGTCTAACAAATTTCCCTTCACATTCTGCAGCAGTGCGGATTGTTTCACGGTATGCAACTTGTGGAGCACCAACGTTTGCTTCAACTTTGAATTCACGTTTCATTCTATCAACGATGATATCTAAGTGTAACTCACCCATACCAGCAATGATCGTTTGACCCGTTTCTGGATTTGTGAATGTTCTAAATGTTGGATCTTCTTCAGCAAGTTTGCTTAATGCTAAACTCATTTTGTCTTGATCACCTTTAGATTTTGGTTCTAAAGATAATTCAATAACTGGCTCTGGGAAAACCATTGATTCAAGAATGATTGGACTTTTCTCTTCACATAAAGTATCTCCAGTTGTAGTAGATTTTAAACCTACAGCAGCTGCGATATCCCCTGCAAATACTTCAGGGATTTCTTGTCTGTGATTCGCATGCATTTGCATGATACGTCCGAAACGTTCTCTTTGGTCTTTTGTAGCATTTAATACATAAGATCCTGATTTACATGTTCCAGAATATACACGGAAGAATGTTAAACGACCTACAAATGGGTCAGTCATAACTTTAAATGCTAAAGCAGCAAATGGAGAAGAATCGCTAGCTTCACGCACAGCTTCAGTTCCATCTTCTAATGTTCCTGTAATTGCAGGTACATCAAGTGGGCTAGGTAAGTAATCAACAACAGCATCAAGCATTGCAACTACACCTTTGTTTTTATAAGCAGCCCCGCACATTACTGGGAAGAATTCCCCAGAACATACACCTTTTCTAATTGCGTTTTTGATTTCTTCAATAGTAGGTTCTTCACCTTCTAAAACTTTCATCATTAACTCTTCATCGTAATCAGAAATCATTTCTAATAACTGTAAACGATATTCTTCAACGCTATCTTTCATATCCGCAGGAATTTCATCCGTGATTGTATCATTTTTTCCTGTAGGATCTGTAAATAAACGAACTTTTCTTTCAATAATATCGATTAATCCGCTGAAATCAGCTTCAGTACCGATTGGTAATTGAATTGGACAAGCTTTTGCCCCAAGTCTTGAAGAAATTGTACGAACTGACATATAGAAGTCTGCTCCAGTCGCATCCATTTTATTTACGAATACAACACGAGGTACTCCATAAGTCGTCGCTTGTCTCCAAACTGTTTCAGTTTGAGGTTCAACACCTGATTTCGCATCAAGCACTGTAACTGCACCGTCAAGCACACGAAGAGATCTTTCTACTTCTACTGTAAAGTCTACGTGACCTGGAGTATCGATAATATTGATACGGTTTCCACGCCATGCAGCAGTTGTTGCAGCAGATGTAATTGTAAT
This sequence comes from uncultured Erysipelotrichaceae bacterium, assembly GCA_964368305.1. Classification (GTDB taxonomy): domain Bacteria; phylum Bacillota_I; class Bacilli_A; order Erysipelotrichales; family Erysipelotrichaceae; genus CAYJAB01. The sequence goes on from CAYJAB010000006.1 coordinate 2,380, forward strand.
CCCACGTTCTTGTTCTTGAGCCATCCAGTCCATTGTAGCTGTTCCATCATGAGTCTCACCAATTTTGTGTGTTCTACCTGTGTAGAATAAGATACGCTCAGTCGTTGTTGTTTTACCAGCATCGATATGAGCCATAATCCCGATATTTCTAGTATTTGCTAATGAATATTCACGTGACATAGTTCAAATACTCCTTCTTACCAACGGTAATGAGCGAATGCTTTATTAGCTTCAGCCATTTTATGGATATCATCACGTTTTTTAACAGATGCTCCACTTCCATTAGCCGCATCCATAATTTCAGCAGCTAAGCGTTGTTCCATAGTTTTTTCACTTCTTAATCTAGCGTAGTTTACAACCCAACGTAACCCTAAAGTTAAACGTCTTTCTTGAGAAACTTCCACTGGTACTTGGTAGTTTGATCCACCAACACGACGTAATTTAAGTTCTAACATAGGCATAACATTTGCTAATGCTTGGTCAAATACTTCCATTGGTTGACGTCCTGTTTTTTCTTCAATAATATCAAACGCGTTATACAAAATCGATTGAGCGACACCTTTTTTACCGTCGATCATGATTTTGTTAATTAAACGTGTTACAAGCTTTGAGTTGTAAATTGGATCAACCAATACATCTCTTTTTGCTATATGTCCTTTTCTTGGCATTTTAATTTCCTCCTGTCATGTTTCGCGGCTAGTTAGCAGCGGCTTTCGGTTTTTTAGCACCGTATAATGAACGACTTTGTTTACGTTCGTTAACTCCTGCACAGTCTAATGTACCACGGATAATGTGGTAACGTACCCCAGGTAAATCTTTAACACGACCACCACGAATCATAACAACGCTATGTTCCTGAAGGTTATGTCCAATTCCTGGAATATAAGCAGTAACTTCCATTCCATTACTTAAACGTACACGCGCATATTTACGTAACGCTGAGTTTGGTTTTTTAGGTGTCATCGTCCCAACACGAGTACATACCCCACGTTTTTGTGGTGATGCTAAGTTTGTGGCAACACTTTTTTGTGAGTTGTATCCTCTGTTTAAAGCTGGTGATTTAGATTTCCAAACTTTGTTTGTACGACTTTTACGAACTAATTGGTTAATAGTTGGCATAATAATCTCCTTTCTTACTTGCACACACTTCCTGGTGTGTCTAACTTTTCCTAAAATATAGTTCCCTCTTTGGAAACATATCTTACATAAGCTTATTTATTCTATAATTAATAGAACAAGAAGTCAATAGTAAACACACAATTTATCAATATTTTATAATATTATTTAAGCGCAAATATAGTATAATACATATAGTATATAAAAAAAAGAAAAAAAGGAGCATTTTATGAAAAATACACCCAATATCCTCTTAATTACTTGTGACCAACTAAGATTTGATTATATTAAGTCTTATGGTGCAGATTTTATGCAAACACCACACATCGATGCACTTGCAGACGATGGCTGTTTATTTGAAAACTGCTACTCCTTAAACCCTGTTTGTATTCCAGCACGCTACAATATTTTAACAGGACTTACTGCACGTCATCATGGATTTGATGATAACTACTTCGGAGATATGGCGAAAAACGTTCCATACTATCTACCGACCTTTCCACAAATTTTATCTGACGGTGGATATGAGACCATCGCAATTGGTAAGTTACACTTTCAACCTGAACGTCGATTAAGTGGTTTTGATTTCTTCTATAATATGAATGAAATTGCACACACAAGAGAATCCGATGATTACCATATGTTTTTAAAAGAGAACGGATATGGACACATAGACAGTCCACATGGTGTTAGAACATGTCTTTATATGCAACCACAACAATCTTTACTTCCATTAAATCTTCATGGTTCATGCTATGTTGCAGATAAAGCAATCGAATATTTTAATACTGTAAGAAATAGAAAACCATTTATGATGTGGGCAAGCTTTATCCACCCACATCCACCCCTAAATGTACCACAAGGTTGGGAAGATATGTATAAAGATAAAATTCCAGAACCTGTAAAATCAAAAACACCTCTGTCGACACTTGCAAAAGAGAACATTGCTTTAGGATGTTTAGAAGATGCGGACACTTTAAAAAGAACACGTGAACTTTATGCATCCTGTATTTCATTTGTCGATCATAATATCGGAAGAATGATTGAAACACTAAAACAACTTGATATGTACGACAATACTGTTATCTTATTTACAAGTGACCATGGTGAAATGTTAGGAGACCTTGGTACATTTCAAAAATTCTTAGCATACGATGCATCCGCAAAAGTTCCTATGATTTTAAAACCTTCAAAAGAAATGCACGTAAATAAAAGAGAGTCTGCATTTGTTGACTTAAATGATATTTTACCTACTTTCTTAGATATCGCTAAACTGAAATATCCAGACAAATATGAACTGTATGGGGAGAGCTTATTACAACTTGAAGGTACAAAAAATAGATTATACCAATATGCAGAATTTCAAAAAAACAACAAACGTTGGTGCATGATTCGCGATAAACAATATAAATATATTTACTATTACGGCGATGATGACCAACTATTTGATATGATCAATGACCCATCTGAAACAATCAATCTTTTATACAACAATAAAGATAGTTCCATTATTGAAATAAAAGAAAGACTTAAAAAAATCTTATTAGCCTATGAAAAAAGATATGGACTGCCAGATTCTATTGAAAACGGAACGTTCAAACCATTTGAAAAGTATGAACTATTCCACTACTTTGAAACAAATGGTCCAAAATTCGTTAATATGATTCAAGATGAAGAAGAAAAAAAGAATATGATGCCATACGATGAAGAAATCCTACAAGCAATTAAAAATGAAAAAGTCGTTAAACTTGATTCAAACCATACATATGAAATTTTAAAAACACTTGGATGGAGTGATGAAAAAATCTCTAAACTTATCTCAGACTCTAAAAAATAAAGAAATGCTGTATCTTAAGATACAGCATTTTTTCTTATTTGTTTTCTAAATCCTTAAATTTTTCTGCCATTGTCGGATTATTTTTCACTAACTTCTTAACTGTTAAATCTTGTGCTTTATCATTTGCAATTCTTAAATTTTTATCACTCAACAACAATGCATCCTTTGCCTTTTGAAGACGTTTCATCGTCTCATCAATTTCTTTAATCGCATCATTGAAACGATCGCTTGCTAAACGATAATTACGCCCAAAACTATCCTTAAACTCATTCATTTGACTTTCAAAATTAGAAATATCAATATTTTGATTTTTCACTTCCATGAGTTCTTCCTGATAACGCATTGAATTTTTTGCAGCATTTCTTAATAAAGTAATCATCGGTATAAAAAATTGAGGTCTAATGACATACATTTTTGGATATTTATGCGAAACATCAACAATTCCATTATTATAATATTCATTATCTGCTTCAAGTAATGAAACCAATACCGCATATTCACAGTTTTTTTCTTTGCGATCTTTATCTAATTCTTTAAAGAAATCCTCATTTCTTTTTTTACTTGCTGTCGCATCGCTTTCGTTTTTCATTTCAAACATAATAGAAATATACTCCACATTATTTTGAGAAAAATCTTTAAAAATATAATCCCCTTTACTTCCAGTTCTTGCATCGTTGTCTTTTTCAAAATATGCATTTTGAAACCCTGTATGTCTTAGTTGATTAAACATAATCTCACAATGCTGTTCTAAATTTTCTCCTACTAACTTTGTAGACTGTCTTGCTTTTAAGTCTTTATAAAACCCTATTTGAATGTCCTTTTCATCTAATTTATCTTTATAACTATTTTCAAGATTTCTAACTTCTAAAGTATGAGAAGACTTTAAACCTTCTTTTTCTAATTTTAAAGAATGAATTTCAAGTTCTTTCTCATTTAATTTTGCTTCTACTTTAGAAACTTCTTCTTTAACAGCAAGTTGTTTTTCTTGATTTGAAGCATCTAATCTACTCTTTAATTTTTCAATTTCTACGATCAATTCAGATGTACTTTTTTCAAGATGTATTTTAGCATTTACATTTGCAAGTTGCAGTTGTGTTTGTTTTTCACTTTCAACGATATTCAATTGAGATTTTAAACGATCAATTTCTTGTTGAGATTGATTTAATTTCCCTTCTAAATTTCTTTGTGTTTGTTCTTTTATTAAGTTAAGTTCCGCTTGTTTTGCATCTTGGATGCTTTTAACACGTACCTCCAATTCTTTTTGAAATTCATTATCACGTACTTGTCCTGCAATTGCGACATATTGTGATTCATCTACTTTAAAAACCTCTTTACAATTTGGACATTTTATTTCATTCATATATAATCCTCCCATTTTTTTAATTATCCCATATCAATTCATTCAATACAACATAGAAGTACCTACCGATAATGTAAAATGGATGCGTAAAGAAAATAATTAATCAGATATACTATCGTTATGAGAATTAGAAATGGATTTATTGCATAAACATCTTACACAAAAGTATATTCTATTAATAACTTAATTACTTATGTAGAAACATAAATTAAATCTTAAAGCATCTGATTCTTCATCATAAAAAGGTGAAGCGATTGAGACAAAAGAAGAACTTGACACTAAGGTACCATATAAAAAAGACCTTGATTACTCAAGGTCTTCATTTATTATTCGAATTCTTCGTTTACTTCTTCTTCAATTACTTCAACATCTGCTTCATCTACAACAATTTCTTCTTGTACTTCATCAGTTGTCTCTTCATTTGCTAAAGTAATACGCGTTACTTCTTCAGGTAATCCTGCTTCATCTTCCACTGCATTGCGCTCTTCACGTTCTTCATGTAAGATTGCTGCAAGTTTTTTGATTTCCTCTGTTGATTCACGATATTCATCATATCCTGTACCAGCTGGAATTAATTTACCAATAATTACATTTTCTTTTAATCCCATTAAGTTATCTACTTTACCTTTAATTGCTGCTTCAGTTAATACTTTCGTTGTTTCTTGGAAACTTGCTGCTGATAAGAATGAATCTGTTTCAACAGAAGCTTTAGAAATTCCTAATAATACCGGACCAAATTTAACTGGATTTTTCCCAGATAATAATAAGTCTCTATTCAAGTTTGTGATGTTAGATAAACTAATTTGTACACCTGCACTCAAGCTTGAATCTGCTGCATCAACTACAACAACTTTTCTTAACATTTGACATACCATAACTTCAATATGTTTATCCGAAATACCGATACCTTGTGCACCATATACTTTTTGAACTTCTTTAAGTATATAGTTTTGAACAGCATTTACACCTGCTACTTCAAGTAACTCTTTAGGATTTACTGTACCTTCTGTCAGTTTTTCACCAGCAACAACTTTGTTTCCAACTTTCATCCAGTTTCTAATTGTTTGTTTATGATCTGTTTTATGTTCTAATGTTTCTGTTTCATTCGCAATAATGATGATATGTCCATTATTGTTTTCATTTTCAGAAATCTCGATAATTTCTCCATCGATTTTAGCCAATAATGCTGCAGATTTTGGACATCTTGCCTCAAATAGTTCCTCAACACGTGGTAAACCTTGTGTGATATCACTACCACCAGCAACCCCACCTGTATGGAAGTTACGCATTGTTAACTGTGTACCTGGTTCTCCGATTGATTGAGCAGCCATAATACCTACTGATTCACCTACTTCAACAAGTTTACCTGTAGCCATATTACGTCCATAACATTTTTTACACACACCATATGTACTATCACATGTGAATGCATTTCTGATATAAACTGTTTCTAAGCCAAGGTTTACAATTCTGTTTGCTGTTTGTTCATCAATATATTCGTTTTCCTCAATGATGATTTCACCAGTTGCAGGATCAACGATTTCTTCTTTAATATATCTTCCAACGATTCTCTCAAACAATGGTTCGATAATTGAATCATCTTTACGATCTACTAATGCACTTACTGGATACCCTTTATCTGTTGCACAATCTTCTTCAGATACGACAACATCTTGCGCAACGTCAACTAAACGACGTGTTAAGTAACCAGACTCTGCAGTTTTTAAGGCAGTATCTGTTAGACCTTTTCTTACCCCATGCGTCGAGTTAAAGAACTCAGACACGTTTAGACCCTCACGGAAACTTGAGTAGATAGGCACTTCCATGATTCTTGATTGGTATTCTTGTTTAGACTTAGATTGAGTAGGTTTACCCATAAGTCCACGCATACCAGCAAGCTGTGTAAAGTGAGATGCATTCCCACGGGCACCAGATGTCGCCATCATGTTAATTGGGTTTTTACGAGGTAAGTTTTCCATTAACTCTTTCCCGATCTCATCTTTAATATCGCCCCACAACTTCATCAAGTGTCTTTCCCACTCTTGCGTTGTTAATTTTCCACGTTTGTATAAACGCATCAATTCTGCGGCTTTTTCTTTACCATATTCTACATAACGTTGTTTGTTTGGTGCAACATTAATATCCGCTAAAGATACTGTCATACCTGCTACAGTAGAATATTTGAATCCCATATCTTTGATTTGGTCCAAAATAGCACTTGTTTCATCAAGTGTAAACGATTTAAAGATTTCAGCAATAACATTTCCTAAGTTTGATTTTTTGAAATCAGGATTAATCGGTGTATCTTTTAGATATTCTTTTACATTTACATTTGTTGGTACAAAGAATTTATCTGGAGTTGCTTCAAAGTTTTCCTTTGTAGCTTCAATTAAATATGGATATGTCGATGGGAACATTTCATTGAAAATTAATTTCCCAATCGTTGTAATTAATAATTTTTTATTTTGTTCTTCAGTGAAACATGATTTATTCATTGCTGACGCACGAATCGCAACACGTGTATGTAAATGCACTTGTTTTGCTTCATAAGCCATTAAAGCTTCATTTCTGTTTCTAAAGATACGTCCTTCATTATCCCCAAACATTCTCCACATTGCAGCTTGTTCACTATCCCCTAAAAGTTCAAGTAGTTCAGCTTTTTCAAAGAATTCTGCTGCAGATTCTTCCATGTTTAAGTAGAAATTCCCAAGTACCATATCCTGAGATGGTGTAACGATAGGTTTACCATCTTTTGGACCTAAGATATTGTGAGATCCTAGCATTAAGATTTCAGCTTCCGCACGCGCTTCTTCAGAAAGTGGTAAATGGACAGCCATTTGGTCACCATCGAAGTCGGCATTAAATGCAGGTGTTACGAGTGGATGAAGACGAATAGCACGCCCTTCCACAAGTTTAGGCATAAACGATTGAATACCAAGTCTATGTAATGTAGGTGCACGGTTTAGTAAAACAGGGTGTCCTTTAATTACATCTTCTACAATATCCCATACGCGAGGATCTAATTTATCAATTAATTTTTCAGCAGTTTTAGGATTTCCTGCAATACCACGATTCACAATTTCATTAATAACGAATGGTTTGTAAAGCTGAATAGCCATTTCACGCGGGATACCACATTCAAACATTTTTAAATCTGGTCCAACCGCGATTACTGAACGTCCAGAGAAGTCAACACGTTTACCTAATAAGTTTTGACGGAAACGTCCTTGTTTCCCTTTTAAACTATGAGATAAAGATTTAAGTGTACGACCACCTGCACCTGTAATTGGTTTACTACGACGTCCGTTATCAATTAAAGCATCTACTGCTTCTTGTAACATACGTTTTTCATTTTGAACAATGATACTTGGTGTTCCAAGTTCTAATAATTTTTTCAAACGGTTATTACGTGTAATAACACGACGATATAAATCATTTAAATCACTTGTCGCAAAACGTCCACCATCCAATTGTAACATCGGTCTTAAATCAGGTGGTATAACAGGAAGTGCAGTTAACACCATCCATTCAGGCTCATTATCTGAATTCATAAATGCTTCTACTGTTTCTAAACGTTTGATTAATTTCTTACGTTTATCCCCAGCAGCATCTTTTAAATCATCTACAATTAACGCATGCTCTTTCGCTAAATCTACATTTTTTAATAATGTATCAACAGCTTCTGCACCTGTTTGTGCCACAAATGATCCAGGACCATACATCGCACTATATTCACGATAATCTCTTTCAGATAAAATTTGTTTTGCATGAAGAGGTGTATCACATGGGTCTGTAACAACCCAAGAAACGAAATACACAACTTCTTCAAGCGCTTTTGGCGTTATGTTTAATAATAAACTCATACGAGAAGGAATACCACGTAAATACCAAATATGTGCAACAGGTGCAGCCAATTCGATATGTCCCATTCTTTCACGTCTAACTGATGATTTCGTGATTTCAACACCACAACGATCACAAATTACACCTTTATAACGTACTTTTTTATACTTGCCACAATAACATTCCCAATCCTTTGATGGACCAAAAATCTTTTCACAGAATAGACCATCACGTTCTGGTTTTTGAGAACGATAATTTATTGTTTCAGGTTTTTTAACCTCACCCTTAGACCATTCTCTGATTCTATCGGGTGCGGCTAATCCTATTTGAATTGAGGCGAAATTATTTATACTCATTTAAATATCCCCCTTCTGTTAGGCAAACATCTCGTCATCAAAACCGACGATTGCTGCTTCTGGTAAATCCTCTACATCTTCTACAACTGGTGCAACTTCTACAACTTCTTCAATTGCTGCCATTGTTGAAACTTCATCAGATTCCATTTTTCTTAAATCAACTTCATTTTGATTTTCATCTAGCATTTTAACGTCAATCGCCAATGCTTGAAGTTCATGTTTTAATACTCTAAACGATTCAGGAATTCCAGGTTCTGGAATATTTCTACCTTTAATAATCGCTTCATATGTTTTTGTACGACCTACAATATCATCTGACTTAATTGTCAAGATCTCTTGAAGGATATGTGCAGCTCCATAAGCCTCTAATGCCCAAACTTCCATCTCTCCGAAACGTTGTCCACCATTTTGTGCTTTACCGCCCAATGGTTGTTGCGTTACAAGTGAGTAAGGACCTGTAGCACGTGCATGTAGTTTATCGTCAACCATATGCGCAAGCTTAATCATATACATTACCCCAACAGAAATTCTCTCATCAAATGGTTCTCCTGTTCTACCATCAAATAGAACATTTTTACCATCTGGTGTACATTCTGCCTCAGCCATAATATCTTTTAATTCTTCATTGTTAATTCCACTAAATACTGGTGTCGCAAACTTAACACCTAATTTCTTAGCAGCAAATCCTAAATGAATCTCTAATACTTGTCCAATGTTCATACGAGAAGGTACCCCAAATGGATTTAACATGATATCCACAGGTGTTCCATCTGGTAAGTAAGGCATATCTTCTACTGGTAATATTTTTGAGATAACCCCTTTATTACCATGACGTCCTGCCATTTTATCCCCTTCAGAGATTTTACGTTTTTGAACAATATACACTTTAACAACTTCATTTACTCCTGGTGGAAGCTCATGTCCGTCTTCACGTTTGAAGAAACGAACCATTTGAACAATACCTGCTCCTCCATGCGGAACTTTTAACGAATTGTCACGTACTTCACGAGATTTTTCACCGAAGATAGCCAATAGTAATTTTTCTTCTGGAGAAATTTCACTTTGTCCTTTTGGAGTAACCTTACCAACTAAGATATCTCCTTCTTTTACTTCAGCTCCAACCATTACGATACCACGTGCATCTAAATTACGACATGAATTCTCACTTACGTTTGGAATATCACGTGTGATTTCCTCAGCACCCAGTTTAGTTTCACGTACTTCAATATCATATTCTTCAATATGGATAGATGTATACACATCGTCTTTTACAAGTCTTTCAGACATGATGATCGCATCTTCATAGTTGTAACCATACCAAGTCATAAATGCAATCGTAACGTTTTGACCTAAAGCCAATTCTCCGTTTTGCATAGAAGGTCCATCTGCTAAGATATCCCCTCTTTCAACTTTTTCACCTAATCTTACGATTGGAGTTTGATTGATACAAGTTCCAGAGTTACTACGACGGAATTTTTCTAATTCATATTTTTTATCACCTTCGCTACCACTTACAGTAATATTGTTCGCATCAACATACGTTACAATACCTTCTGTTGTAGAAGTGATCCCACTACCTGAGTCTTTTGCGATACGATATTCAATCCCTGTTCCAACATATGGAGAATTCGGTCTTAAAAGTGGAATCGCTTGACGTTGCATGTTCGCTCCCATTAAGGCACGAGATGCATCATCGTTTTCTAAGAACGGAATACAAGCAGTCGCAACAGAAACAATTTGTTTTGGAGAAACATCGACAAGTTCGATATCCTCTTTATTAACCATTGTAGTCTCACCATGACGACGTGCTACCACCTCTTCATGCGCAAGTTCTGTTCCATCTACTTCATTCGCCTGTGCAATTGCATAGTCGATTTCTTCATCCGCAGATAAGTAAACAACATCTTCAGTTACATGACCTTCTTTAACTACATGATATGGCGTTTGAATAAATCCATACTGATTTACTTTCGCATAAGATGTTAAGTTTGAGATCAAACCGATATTTGGACCCTCTGGTGTCTCGATTGGACAAATTCTACCATAATGAGAATAATGAACGTCACGCACTTCAAACCCTGCACGCTCACGCGTTAAACCACCAGGTCCTAAAGCAGAAATACGACGTTTATTCGTTAACTCAGCAAGTGGATTTGTTTGATCCATAAATTGAGACAACTGACTTGATGCGAAGAATTCCTTCACAGCAGCCGTTAAAGGACGAATATTTGTTAAGTTTTTAGGTGTTAAAGCAGCATTGTCTGTAATAGACATTCTTTCTTTAACAACTCTTTCAATACGAGATAAACCGATACGACATTGGTTTTGTAATAACTCACCAATTGTACGTACACGACGGTTTCCTAATTGATCAATATCATCTACTTGCCCAACATTGTCAAACATTGTTAGTAAGTATGAATAACTTGCATACATATCAGAAATCATGACTGTTTTCTTATTCACAAGTGGATCTGTACCAATTACTTTAACTGTAAAGTCAGATTTTTCATTTGGACGCACTGTTAAAACTTGAACAGCAGCTCCAACTAACCATACAGATACATCTGTTCCATTATTTACCATATTAACAACTGAATTTTCTTCACTTGTAGAAATACGTTTTACAATCATATCAGGAATATAACGTTCTTTTACTAACTCACCATCTACAATCAAATCAGTATTGTTAGATGTGAATCTAGCAATACAGAATAATCTTTGTCCATAATTTAATACTGAACGCGCATTTTTCTTCGTTAATTTAACTTCTTGCGCAATAATACTTGCATAAACTGCAACAACGTCTACTTCTTTCGCAATTAAAGCAACATCACTTTCAGATAAAGCAGTTCCTTTTTCAAAAGTCACTTCTTTTAATTCAACGTCTGTCGCTAAAATTCTTCCTTTTAATGCAACATGATTTTCAGTATTCACATAAGAAATATCTGGATGAGAGAATAAATGATTATAAGGCATAATTGTCATATGACTACCTTTAACTAATACATCTTTTAATGCTTCTCTTTCTTTTACTCCGATATATGTTCCAGCAGGATAAACAACATCCCCTTTTGCAGAAATTACATCTTCTGCTAAATAAGAACCTTCTAAACGATTTAACACACCAAGTTTTCTTCTAATTTTATAACGTCCAGCATGTGTTAAGTCATATCTTCTAGCATCAAAGAATTTTGTATTCATTACACTGATAGAACCATCTAAAGTAGGAACCTCATCAGATCTTTGATTTTCATAAACAGTTAATAATGCTTCATTTGTAGTTTTTACTTTATCAGAAACCAATGTATTTTTAATTTCTTCATAACTTCCAAAGAATGCACTATACATTAATAGATACTGATTTAAGAATTCTCTTTCTTCACCCTCTACTAACATTTCTTTGTCTACACTTAACCCTAAACTCTCTAAGAAAGTACCCATTTGTGCACTATCAAAAGCATCCTCACTCTTCTCACCATTTAAAGACATCCCAATCGCCTTCAGTAAGATAGTAGAAAGAATTTTACGTTTACGGTCTACACTCATATTAATCAAACGTCCAAAAGCAGCTTTCTTAGAATCTGTCATAAATTCAAGCCATGTACCACGACTTGGAATCACTTCAGCCATGAAAACGTCTTTACCCGTTTTATCTTCTTGACCAATTTCATAATAAGCACCTGGAGATCTTACGATTTGAGAAACGATAACACGTTCTGCACCATTGATGATAAATGTTCCAGTTTCAGTCATTAAAGGCATATCCCCAAGGAATACTTCTTCTACTTTAGTAATAACCTCACCTGTAGCATTGTCCACCATTTCAAGTTCCATACTTGCTTTGATTGGAGCAGCATAATTCGCTTGACGAATTTTACACTCTGATACAGAGTATTTTGGTGTTCCAACCTCATAACTTAAAAACTTTAGTTTAATTGTTCCAGAGTAGTTTTGAATCGGATAAACCTCATTAAAAACCTCATGTAATCCTTCACGCTTAAACCAATCAAATGAATCAGTTTGAATCTCAACTAGATCTGGTAACTGTAAGTTTGTACTTACTTTGGAATAGTCACGTCTTGTTGCCTTCTTCCCTAATTCTAAAATGCGATAACTCTTGTTTTTTTCCATTAATTCCATCCTTTCTGAATGGTAGGTAAACGCCAAAAAAGGCATTATTCCCCATCTTAATATTTAATATTTTAGCAATTTACTATATTAACAAACAATTGTCAATATGTCAATGATTTTTAGTGCATTTTAATATAAAATATCCTTTTTCTTTTTCAATAACCTCACAATTACCAAAAATAGACTTTAATTTTTCCATTGCACTTTTTGCACCCTGCTGTTTTCGAATCACAACCCATAATACTCCATTTAATTCTAAATGCGTATACGAATCTTCAAAGAAGCGATAAATCACATCTTTTCCAGCACGAATAGGTGGATTACTTATAATATCTGTATACATTGATTTAACTTCATTAAATCCATCCGATACATAAGCTTCAATCTCTACATGATTTTTATTCGCATTTTCTAAAGTCAATTCTACTGCACGCGGATTCACATCCACAGATGTTACAGCACTTTCTTTAAAAACTGTCTTACATACAATACCTACTACGCCATATCCACAACCTAAATCTAAAATCTTCTCATTTAATGATTGTTTAGAAAGAACATTCAATAGGATTTCCGTACCTCTATCTACATGATCTTTACAAAACACGCCATTATCTGTAATAAAACGATAATCAATGCCCAAAAACCGGAAAGAAACTTCCTTCCGGTTATGCGGCATATTACGATTGTCTGTATAGTAATGACTCATAGAATCCCTCCTAATTAGACTACAACTTCATTTGTAATATTATAAACTATTTAATTTCTACTGTCGCACCAGCAGCCATTAATTTTTCTTTAATTTCTTCAGCTTCTTCTGGTTTGATGTTTTCTTTAATATTAGCAGGTGCTCCATCAACTAATCCTTTAGCTTCTACTAATCCTAAACCTGTAACTTCACGTACAGCTTTGATTACAGCAACTTTTGTAGCTCCAACATCTTTTAATACAACTGTAACTTCAGTTGGTCCAGTAGGTGCAGCTTCTTCAGCAGCAGCAGCAACAGGTGCAGCAGCAGTAACTCCAAATTCCTCTTCGATTGCCTTTACAAGGTCGTTTAATTCAAGAATTGTCATCTCTTTAAGAGAAGCAATTACATCAGCAGTATTTAATTTTGCCATTTTTATTTTCCTCCGTTTGTTTTTTTAGCGATTATTCGCCAGCTTCATCTTTCGCTTCAGCAACAGCTTTAACTGCGCAAGCAAAACTTCTTACAGGTGATTGTAAGCATCCTAATAACATAGAAAGCATACCCTCTTTGTTAGGTAATTTAGAAAGCGCAACGATTTCGTCCGCAGTCACTACATTACCATCTACAACTCCCGCTTTTAATACTAGTTTGTCATGTGTTTTCGCAAATTTCGCAAGTACACGACTAGGTGCAACAGCATCATCACTGAATGCGATTGCATTAGGACCAGTCAAAGCATCTGTTAGTCCGTTGTATCCAGCTTCTTCAGCAGCACGAGAAGTCATTGAATTTTTATAAACTTTAAATTCAACTGATTCTTTACGTAACTCTCTTCTAAGCTCAGTTACTTCCGCAACAGATAACCCACGATATTCAACTACAACAGTACTAGCAGCATCAGACATTTTCTTAGAAATTTCTGAAACTAATTGTTGTTTTGAATCAAGTGTTGTTTGGTTCATATTTTATACCTCCTATTTCCTATACTCAATATACCGGTATAAATAATAAAACTCGTACCATGACGTACGAGTTGAAAGTTCATTTCTTCCGTACCTCGGTAACATGATTAAGCTATTTCGCCGTTACTGTCTTTGGTATATTGAATGCCCATATATATTATCAAGTAATTACACAATTGTCAACTACTATTCAATCGCAATCTTCCATATTTTTTTATAAAAAAAGCAGCTTCTTTCGAAACTACTTTTAAGTAAAATTATTTTTTAATATTATAAAATGCACTTAATCCTGGATATACAGCAGCATCTCCTAATTGATCAGCAATTCTGATTAATTGGTTATACTTAGCGATTCTATCTGTACGAGACATAGAACCTGTTTTAATTTGTCCAGCATTGAACCCTACAGCAATATCAGCAATTGTTGTATCTTCTGATTCACCAGATCTATGTGAAACAACACAAGTGTATCCATTTTGTTTCGCAAGTTCCATTGCATCAAATGTTTCAGTTAAAGTACCGATTTGGTTCACTTTAATTAAGATTGAGTTTGCGATTCCTTTTTCAATCCCTTCTTTTAAGATAGCAGGATTTGTAACGAATAAGTCATCCCCAACGATTTGCACTTTTTCTCCTAAACGATCTGTAAGTTTTTTCCAACCATCCCAGTCTCTTTCTCCAAGACCATCTTCAATTGAAACAATAGGATATTTTTCAACCCATTCAGCATACATTTCAATCATTTCATCAGTTGTTTTAGTTCCAGTGTTAGATTTTTTAAGTTCATACATTTTTGTTTCTGTATTATAGAACTCACTTGCTGCTACGTCCATAGCTAAACAAATATCTTTACCAGGTACATATCCTGCAGCTTTGATTGCTTCAGTGATTACAATTAATGGTTCTTCATTGTTTTCAAGACTTGGTGCATATCCACCTTCATCCCCAACATTTGTATTTTTACCACGTGCTTTTAACACTTTCTTTAAGTTATGGAATACTTCAGCACCCATTCTTAAAGCTTCATTAATAGAAGTTGCACCTACTGGCATAATCATATATTCTTGGAAGTCTACAGAAGAGTCCGCATGACTACCACCATTTACTACGTTCATCATAGGAACAGGTAATTTTTTACCATTAAATCCACCAAAATATTGATATAGTGGAATTCCATAATAATCTGCAGCTGCGCGTGCACAAGCCATAGAAACACCTAAAATTGCATTTGCACCTAATTTAGATTTATCATTTGTACCATCTAACGCAATCATCGTCATATCAATTAGATTTTGATCCGTTACATCCATACCAATAATCTCTTCTGCAATAATGTCATTTACATTGTCTACTGCTTTAAGAACACCTTTACCCATAAAACGTGCTTTGTCATTGTCACGAAGTTCTAACGCTTCTCTTTCACCTGTACTTGCTCCACTTGGAACGATTGCGCGCCCAAATGCACCAGAATCTGTTGTTACTTCAACTTCTACTGTTGGATTACCACGAGAATCAATCACTTCACGTGCGTATACTTCAATAATAATTGGCATCTATAAGTCCTCCTTTGATTACCTTATCATTTATTTATATATATTGGATTTTTCCAATGATATAACTATTTAACTGCGTTAATAATTTCCGCAAAAGAATCTGTTTTTAATGACGCTCCACCAATTAGTGCCCCATCAATATCTTCACAAGCCATATATTCTTTAATGTTTTCAGGTTTTACTGATCCTCCATATTGAATACGAACTTTGCTCGCAGCTTGTTCACCATACATTACTCTAACTTGATCACGTACGATTGCACAACAGTTTTGCGCATCTTCTTTACTTGCAGATTTCCCTGTTCCGATTGCCCAAATTGGCTCATATGCGATAACAAGATTTGCTACGCACTCTTCACATAAATCTTTAAGACTTCCGCTTAATTGTGTGCGAATTACTTCTTCTGTTTGTTTCGCATCATATTGCGCTTCTGTTTCACCGATACATACAATCGGTGTCATATTTGCTTCAATCAAACGTTTCGCTTTTTTATTAACTGTTTCATCTGTATCTCCAAACATTGTTCTTCTTTCAGAATGTCCGATAATACAATGTGTAACACCAAGCTCTTGTAGCATTACAACACTCACTTCACCAGTAAATGCTCCTGTATCTTCATAGTGACAGTTTTCAGCAGCAATCACTAAGTTATTCGCAGTTTCAACGCTTTTCGCAAGTGCAGTATATGGAGCACCTACTCCAAATGTAGCACCATCATGCAACACCGGTTCGATTGATTTCACAAATTCAACTGCTTCCGCAATTGTTTTATTCATTTTCCAGTTTCCAACAATAATTGGTTTTCTCATTAGTTTTTCTCCTTAATAATCGCAATACCAGGTAATTCTTTACCTTCCATGAATTCCATAGAAGCTCCACCACCTGTTGAGATATGTGTAAATTTATCTTTATACCCTAAGTTGATTGCCGCAGAAGCACTATCTCCCCCACCAATCACTGTCATCGCATCATCTAATTCAGAAATCGCTTTACAAACAGCTTCTGTCCCTTTCGCAAATTCAGGTTTTTCAAATACACCCATTGGTCCATTCCATACTACTGTTTTTGCTCCAGCCAATTCTTTTTTAAACAATTCAACTGTTTTAGGACCAATATCCAATCCCATATAATCCGCAGGAATATGATCAATATCTACCACTTTAATATCTGTTGCCCCATCAAATGCATTCGCAACTGTAATATCAACAGGTAAGAATAATTTCCCTTTTCCTCTTTCCATAAATTCTAAAGCCATATCCATTTTATCTTCTTCAAGTAATGATGTTCCAATTTCTTTTCCTAATGCTTTAAAGAATGTATAACTCATACCACCACCGATAATAACTTTATCTGCTTTATTTAATAATTCTTCAATAATTGCAATTTTATCAGAAACTTTTGCTCCTCCTAAAATCGCCACAAAAGGACGTTTTGGATTATTTACCGCTTTATTTAACATTTCTACTTCTTTTTCAACTAAAAATCCAAGTGCACTTTCAAGATGTGTAGCCACACCTACTGTTGAAGCGTGTGCTCTGTGAACAGATCCAAACGCATCTGTTACAAAGTATTCTCCAAGGCTTGCCCAATATGCACCAAGTTCAGGGTCATTTTTACTTTCCCCTTTTTCATAACGTGTGTTTTGCATAACAACGATTTCTTTCTCTTTTAATGCATCTACTGCATTTTCAAGTTCTTCTCCTCTTGTTGCATTCACAAATGTTACTTTTGTATCTACAAGTTCAGCCAGTCTTTTCGCAACTGGTTCCATATTATTTTTGATTTTATCTGATTCAGTTTTTTCAGCATCTTTATGATTTACTTTTCCTAAATGTGACATCAATACGATTTTCGCATCGTTATCCATTAAATATTTAATCGTAGGCAATGCCCCTAAAATACGATTATCATTTGTAATCACTCCATCTTTAAGCGGTACGTTAAAGTCCACACGAACGATGACCTTTTTACCTTTTACATCAAGATCACGCACAGTTTGTTTGCTCATCTAAAAACCCTCCTTGTTTCATATGAATTATATCACTGTAATTTATGCAAGTAAACGCATATTCAATGATTTTGTGATAAAAAAAACAAGAAAGCCCTTTCTAAAAAAAAGCACCGTATTATACAGGTGCTTTTTTAGTTAATAATCGATATAATTCAAGATATTCACAAGCCGATTTACTCCAACTTACATCTGTTTTCATCGCTTGTTTAATCAATTGTTTAAATGATACTTGATCTTTATAATACAAGTCTACAGCCATTTTCAATACAAAAAGCATATCATGGCTACTAAATAACGAAAAACTAAACCCTGTTCCTTCTTTCGTATACTTATTATAAGGAAGTACAGTATCTTTTAAACCCCCTGTTTCTCTTACAAGAGGAAGCGTTCCATAGCGCATCGCAATCAACTGACTAATACCACAAGGCTCAAATAAAGATGGCATTAAAAATACATCAGACGCTGCATATATTTTATGCGCAACCTCTTCAGAATAACCACAATAATAGACAGCTCTTCCTTTATATTTTCCCTCCATGTGCTTAAACTGATTCTCCACATGTTCTTCACCCGTTCCAAGAATAACCAATTGAATATCCTGCCCCATAATATCCGCAAGTCTTTCAATCATTAAATAAACACCCTTTTGCCAAGTTAGACGAGATACCATACCTACAAGCATCACATCCTTTGACACACGCAATCCCAACTGTTTTTGAAGTGCAAGTTTATTTTCAAGCTTCCCTTTTGTAACAGTTTTTAAACTATATTGTCTTTCAAGTGTTTCATCTGTTTTTGGATTCCATAAATCAATATCAATTCCATTTACAATACCGCTTAAATCATACTCTCTAAATTTTAAAACTTGATCAAGTTGTTCACCATATTGTGGTGTTAATATTTCTTTTGCATAATTACATGATACAGTTGTAACTTTATCCGCATACACAATACCCGCTTTCATAAAAGAAATCCCATTATGTAATCTTAAAGCTCCATTTAAAAAATATTGTTGCGAGATATCAAAACACTCCGACAATACCTCTTTAGAAAAATTCCCTTGGTATGCCAAATTATGAATTGTATAGACATGTTTTATATTACGATACTTTTCATTGCTTCCGTATTGATGTCTACATAAAAACGGAATCATCCCTGTATGCCAATCATGACTATGAATAACATCTGGATAAAAATCTAAATGATACAACATATCTAAAACAGATTTTTGAAAAAACGCAAAACGAATCGCATCGTCTTGATACCCATATAATCCATCTCTTTCAAAATAATCACGATGCTCTACAAAATAAAACAATACACCCTCTTGTTGCTTTTGATAAATCGTACACTGTGTATGATAATCTCCAAATATAATCGGAAAACTACAAGCTACACTCATCTTTTCTTTATATTTTTGAGACACCTTCAAATACATCGGAATAACAACACGCACATCCATTTTCTTTTTTGATAATTCTTTTGGAAGAGATCCTAATACATCAGCCAACCCACCACTTTTGATAAATGGGACCGCTTCTGACCCCGCAAATAAAATTGACTTCATACACTCACCTAAATACAATCACGACGTTTAACATAAATTAGATTTTGCTTCGTACCTACTAAATCTTTCACTTCACGAATTTTAGCTTTTTTATCCACAACCGCATAATCTAAATTTACATCTTTTCCAATATAACAACCAGGCGCAATGACTGAGTTTTTAACTACCGCCCCTTTTTCAATTGTTACACCACGTCCAATCACACTATTTTCTACAGTACCATCAATAAAACATCCATTCGCAATTGAACTTCCTACAACAGACGCATTTTTTGTATAAAGTGTCGGCGCTGAGTCATTTGTTTTAGTATGAATTGGCCAGTCTTTTCTAAAAAACTCTCGTGAACTTTTCACATCCGTTAATCTCATATTCGCTTCATAGTATGCATCCAACGTATTTACAAACGCAATTTGACCTTGATAAGAAAAACCTTTTATTACATACTCATCTACACATTCAGCTAAAATATCTTTCAATGAATATAAAGAGCTTGTTTTCGCAGCCTTTTTTACTATTTCAATAAACAATGTACGTTTCATTACATAACACTCTAACGAAATATTACGATTTTTAAACTTCCCACGATTTTTCGCAAACTCTGTGATTGTTTTATTATCATCTAACGTTAATGTATCGCAACCAATACAATCCGCAGTACATGTTTCTATATTTTTATAGACAATCGTAATGTCAGCTTCTTTTTCTTTATGATATTCAAGTACATCATTATAGTCTAATGTATATAAAATATAACTTGGCGCAACCACAACATATTCTTGCCTTGATTCTTCAATAAACTGCATATTTTGCATAAACATAGTTACATCATGATTATAGACTTCTGATAAAATACGCTCTTCTCCATGCAATAAATGAAGTTTCCCTTTTTTAGAATTAATATTAAAATGAGATCCATTTCCCAAATGCTCAATCAATGAACGCGGTTTATTTTTTATATACACTTGAATATGCGATAAACCAGAGTTTGTCATATTCGATAAAACAATATCAATTAAACGATATCTTCCTAAAAATGTAATCGCAGGAAGCGGGCGATAATCCATTAACCCCGAAACATTTACCGTATTATCATCGATATTAACGATCCCCAAAATTTTATTCATAAGTTTCCCCCCTACTTACATTTTCACTAACTAATAATATTGTCTTACTATTTTTATTTCCCACTACTGCATTTTCTTCTATTACTACGCCTTGCGCAACAATTGCGCGCGTCACTCTCGCACCTTTTTTAACAGTTACTTCTGGCATTAATACTGCATCTTTTACAATCGCATCTTCTTCAACTTCTACATCAGTAAATAATACAGAACTTTCAACTGTTCCTTCAATTACACATCCTTGGTTAATACAAGCATGATTCACAACTGCATCTTTACTAATAAATTGAGGTGCACTTGATGTATCTTCAGTATATATCTTCCAATCTTGTGCCAATAAGTCTAATTCATGATGTGCATTTAATATATCCATATTTGCTTCCCATAAACTATCAATTGTTCCAACATCCTTCCAATATCCTTTAAAACGATATGCCCCTAGTTTTTTTCCACCTTTTAAGAAACAAGGTATGATATCATGTCCAAAATCATGTGTTGATTTTGGGTTTTTCGCATCCATAATCAATGTTCTACGAAGTAAATCCCAATTAAAAATATAAATCCCCATCGAAGCTAAATTACTTTTTGGATTTTTTGGTTTTTCTTCAAAATCAATAATACGATCATTTTCATCACAGTTCATTATTCCAAAGCGAGATGCTTCTTCAAATGGCACTTCAATTACCGCAATCGTCACATCTGACCCTGCTTTTTTGTGCGCTTCAAGCATCTTAGCATAATTCATTTTATAAATATGATCTCCAGATAAAATCAAAACATGATCTGGATCTAATGCATCTAAAAAATCAATGTTTTGAGAAATTGAATCCGCAGTTCCACGATAAATTCCAAACCCTTCATTTTTTTCTCTTGGCGGAAGCACATACACTCCACTATCTTTAGAATCAAGTCCCCACTTTGCGCCTTGCGCAACATAAGAATTTAAAAGTACAGATTCATACTGTGTCAAAACACCTACATTTGACACACCTGAATTTGCACAATTACTAAGTGGAAAATCGATGATACGATACTTCGCACCATAATACACCGCAGGCTTTGCAACTTTATTTGTAAGCTCATATAACCTTGAACCTCTCCCACCTGCCAAAATCATACCTACCATGTTATTTTGTCCCATATTATTAACCCCCATTATCATAATATTTCATATTTACATTATAGTTTATTTTACTTTGTTTTTAAATGAATTTTTTACTTTCTTTACAAAATCCTTACATCTTCTTTCATATTGTTACAAAACGCTCATAATTGATTAAAATCATAAAAAAGTGTCGCATTTTTTGCAACACTAAAGTGAGATCGTTTTTCTTAATATTCTAAGCACAAACTGGCCAATCATAATATTTAATACGATCATAAAACTTGATTTTAAAAGACGTGTTAAAGCACTAAATAAAAACGGAACGCCATACATTACGTCCAACCAAAATGGAGTTAAACATATCTGTACAATAATTTCTACTAAAAGCACCGCACTTATCCATCGATTTAACTGAAGTTTTAAATCCTCTGTTTTCATCTTTGACTTTACATAATAAATCCCAAACCCAATCAATCCAAATACGATAGAAAAAAACAATCCAAACCCTATTTTCATCCATATATTTAAGACAATCACTGTCTCTTCATACTTAAATGTATCTACATGATATACACTTATAAGCGCGGCACTTATAAATAAAACTAAAATACCAATAACCCCTTTTTGAAAACTCTCCTCTTTTACTTTAACCAGCGAATGAAAACAAATAGCAGGCACTACAGAAATAATCACTTTATTTAAAGTAAATCCAAAAAACGGATAAGAAGTCGGATCCAAAAGTAACCCCAGTAAATCTTGTGTCACACCACTGATAAACGCCCAACTTGGTCCAAGTAAAACCCCAATCAACATCAATGGCATTTGAGAGAATCCTATCTTAAATGTCTCAAACCCAAAAAATGGAATTACAATTGAAAATATCCCTAATATAATAGATAAAACGATCAACAGGGATGCGATTGTTAAATCTTTAATACGAATGGTCAATTTATATTTACTAAATACAAATGCTCCAATCAAAATAATCGCAAGTAGTGCGACCCCTTGTGAAATTAATGCTGTCATACTTAACTCCTTTCATTTAAATACTGTCGTGCTTCACTTATAAAATACAGTGACCCCGTTATTAATATATTTTTATGTTTATATTTTTCAAGTGCATATTCAATAGCCTCCCTATATGATGCTATCACCAAAACACCCTCTACCATTTTAGAAAGTTCAACCGCTTTACACGAACGATAAAAATCAAACTCTGTGACAATCACTTCATTCGCATACATCTTCAATTTTTCTAACATTTTACCATATTCTTTATCTTTCAATGCCGCAAATATTATACACTCTATTTTTGGCAAATAACTTAAACTCAAACACAATGCATTTACACCATGTTCATTGTGTGCCCCATCTAATATAATTGTACTTGATTTTTCAATCACTTCAAAACGACCTCTCCACATTGCAGATTTTAATGCTTCGCGCATTATTGACTCAGATAAATCCATTTTATTTACTTCATCCAAATAACATAATACATCCATTGCAAGTGCCGCATTTTTAGTTTGATAAACCGCCATACTATTTAACTGTATTTCTTTAAATGATTTATAATCAAATACCAATCCATCCTCTACCTTAATATTCTCAACAGTATTTCCCTGGAAATGCTGTGCATTATGATTATCAACTACTTTCAAAAAAACATCCAAACATTCTTGTTTATCTTCCATTGTAAAAAGCGGAATCCCCTCCTTTACAATACCTGCTTTTTCAAACGCAATTTCTTCTAAAGAATACCCCAATAAATGCATGTGATCTTTTCCAATGTTTGTAATGACACTCACAATTGGAGAAATAATATTTGTAGCATCTAATCTTCCACCGATCCCTACTTCATAAATCACAAAATCCACTTGTTCATCCATAAAGTAATAAATACTCATCAACATATCAATCTCAAACATTGTAAGTTGATTTTTTTCAATTAACGGATATATTTTATTTCCATACTTCAATAAATCATCATCTGATATTGCGATATCATTTATTTTAATTCGATCATGATGCGACACTAAATGAGGACTTACAAAAGTCCCAACTTTAAATCCATGTGCTTGAAGTACACTTCTAATATAATTCACAGTACTTCCTTTTCCATTCGTTCCAGCTACATGAATACAGTTTTTCAATTTTAATTGCGGATTATTTAAATCATTCACAACTTCTTTAAACTTGACGTAATCTTTCGATTTACTAGCTGTCAATGTAGAAATATGCGCAATCATTTCATCAGTATTTTTATACATCTTTCACTTTCCAATCTATCGGTTTTATTTGATGACTTATTAAAAAATCATTTATTTTAGAAAATGGCTTACTCTTAAAAAAACCACGATATGCACTTAAAGGACTAGGGTGTGCAGACTTTAATATTAAATGATGTGTATTTGTAATAAGGGAAGATTTGGAAATCGCACTTTTTCCCCATAATACAAATACAACAGGTGTTTTTCTATCATTTAAAAGCATTAATACACGATCTGTAAAAATCTCCCATCCCATCGATTTATGTGCATTTGCACAACTCTCTTCTACTGTTAAAACCGTATTTAAAAGTAAAACACCTTGCAATGCCCAACTTTCTAAATTTCCATTAGTTGATACCTTAATATTTAAATCATCTTCAAGTTCTTTATATATATTCACTAAACTTTTTGGCAGTGTGTTTCCTTTTAGTACAGAAAAAGCCAACCCATGTGCTTGATTTGGTTGATGATAAGGATCTTGTCCTAAAATCACTACTTTCACATCTTCATACTCTACCAAATCAAAGCATTTATAAATATCCTGTTTTTTAGGATACACAACTTTCGTATCATATGCATGCTCAATAAATGAAGATAATTTCAAAAAATAGGGTTTTTCAAACTCTTCACTTAAAAGGCTACTCCACGACTTCTTCACTTTCACTCTCCACTGCATATTTGTTTTCAACTAAATATTCATAGTACGATGCAGATAATTGCATAGCAGCTTCTTCTGGTGATAGCGCTTGTTCATACACTTGTTTAACTGTACTCATCCAATCAAACTCATAATATACGTCAAACGCAAACTTTTCAGGTGCATCTTCAAACGCAATTAAAGGAATCTGCGTGCTATAAAGATACGCATTTATTTTTTGAAGTTGTGTTTTACTTAAACGCTCTAATATCTCTTCACTTTCTAAATATTCTTTTGGAATAACAGGGACGATAGACTCTATTTCACTCAACATCACTTTACCCTCATAACTTGACATCATACGAATAAATTCATTTGCTAAAGAGGCTTTTTTATCACTCTTTATTACAAACCCATTTAAACTCATCAAAGGAGAGAGTGTTACTCCATTATAACTTGGCATTTTAGAATACACCAATTCATATCCTTGTGAAGACTGATAATAATCCGCATACATCCAATCTCCCACCATAGTAAAAATCGATGTTTGATTTTCAATTTGAGATTCAAAACTCCACACCAATTCATCACTTCTTCTATTATTTCCCACAAAATTCCAAGGATACTTTCCTAACTCTTGAATAAACTGCATTGCACTTATAAATTCTTCTGTTTCAAACCCGAACTTTTCAGCATCATACTCTGGAAATATAGAAAAATTACCCGCTGTTAAAAATGCATAAAATGAATATACTTCATTAAACTGCATTGGATAAATCGCATCCACTTTATGGTCTAAATAATTAGGTGCAACCGTTTTATACACTGGGATTTTTTCAAACACTTCTTCCCATGTATCAAGTGCATCTATTAAATAATCATTATTTTCATCCAACAGTTCAAACCCAAGTGCCTCTACCATTGTTTTATTATATGCAAACAACATTCCTTCATATTCAATTGGCAAAAAATATTGTCCGTTGTGATTTAATTCATATACATAAGAATAATTATCAAGTTTCTTATTCGCATCTTCAATTCTTTCATCAAACTGCACTAACTCTGGCATCATTAAAGAAGCCGTATACATATTTGTATAGACTACATCCACATCCGGATACTGTAAAACTGTTTCATAATCTAGTGATTGCTCAACTGTAAAACTTAAAGCATTTCCATGATTTGGATATACACTCTCCCACAACATTAAAATATGGTCTGCCATCTCTTGAGATGAAACCATAATATTTAACACATCTGTATCATTAAAAGAATACTGTCTTTCTTTTTTATCGTAACACACAATCTCATTGACAGGTTCACACACTGCCACACACCCACTGCACAAAAATAAAACTAATAAACAAATAAGCGCTCTTTTTCTCATATACGGTATAGTCTCCCGCATACATAATAACAAACACAACCTCAAAACACAATGAACTATTCTTATTTTATATGTATAAAATAAATGTTATAATATTATGGGTGAAAAATATGAAAACAAACTGTATACATTGTAAAAAAGACATCTCAAAAGAGATTAGAAGTGATATCGAAAAATTTAAAATAGGAAACTACACATGTTCACATTGTAATAAGCCACAAAAGCGATATATGAGTGAATTTGACTTGATGTTGTATTTTTTATCTTCAAGTGCAATCTATGTATTTTGTCTGTTTATTATTCTAATGATATTTGAATTTATCTTATACACAACACCATTTTATGTATGGTCTATCGCAATTTTATTAACATTAACTGTTGGCTATATACTTACAAATTTGCTTGCGGCAATCATATACGATAAAGCACCTTATAAAGCTCAGTGGAAAAACTTTACAATTAAAGAAAATGCTGAAGAAGTTGTACAAAGAATGAAAAAACAGTTTATTATTTTGATGTTAATTATTATCATTCTTGGCACACAAACAGAAATGTTTGGACTATTTGTCTTTATGTTTGCAGCAATCATCATCATTACTGCAATCAAAACATATTTATGTTTTAAATACGAAAGAATTTACTATCAAGAAAATAAAAATTAAACACCTCAAAAGGTGTTTTTATCTATTGAATACACCGTTTTTTATTGTGCACAATTCACTATAATCTTGTAATGCTTTTCATAAGGGATAAATATGAAAAAAACAACAAATTTTATTATCAAAGTTATGTTTGCATTCGTTATAATGTTTACAGCATTTCAATTAAACACAAAAGAAATAGCTGCCACTGTAGACACTACATTTTATGATGAAGTCTCTCTCATTGACACTACTAGTTGTGCTTTAACTGCAAATTTAAAGTTTTATGTGTTATCTGAAGATTCATCAACACATATTTCATTATTATCAAAATTAGAGGTTGCTCATACACCATCTAAAACATTATATGAAACAGGGCAAACACTTAGCTTATCTGGTATTAAAGTAATTACTTGAATTGTATTCTTTGTAGTTAGAAAGAAAAAAGATTAATTCATTATAATTAAAATAAAAGACATGATTTCAATAGAAATCATGTCTTTTTTTGATTATTTTAAACTTTGCATCAGTTTATTTATTATTTTTTAGCGTTGTATTTTCTTAAGTCTAGCGCAACCGCTACGATGATTACAACCCCTTGTGCAACGAATTGCCATGATGTATGAACCCCTAAGAATTGCAATGATACTTTCATTAACTCAAATACCAATACCCCTAATAAAATACCTTGTACTTTACCAACACCACCTGTAGTTGATACACCACCAATTGTACAAGCTGCGATTGCTTCAAGTTCATATCCTAATCCTAAGTTTACAGATGCTCCTCCAGCTTTTGCTGCTAGTAAGAAACCTGCGAATGCATACATACCACCCGCTAAACAATAAATTTTAATTTTTGTCATTGCTGTATTAATACCACTTACTTCAGCAGCACTCTCATTACCACCGATTGCATACATATATTTTCCATGACGTGTTTTGTTATATAAGAACCACATACCAATTGCAATGACTGTTGCAATGATGATTAAATATGGAATACCCTCTACAACAGGTAATTCTGGAAATAACTGACCATTTGAGATATTCGTATAATCTTTTCTTAAACCTCCAATAGGTTCTGCATCAGAATACACTAAGTTAATTCCATAAACGATTGTTTGCATACCAAGCGTTGCAAGAAACGCTGGAACTTTTAAATAAGAAATAATTAATCCATTTAATAACCCAAAGAAAACCCCTACTAAAATTACAAATAACATTACTCCATACAATGGAAGTTCTGGTAAGTCAGGAAAAAACTTATCTGAGAAATCCACTCTTTGAAGTAGCGTACAAGATAATACCCCCGCTAAACCAATTTGACGTCCCGCTGAAAGGTCAGTTCCTTTTGTAATTAAACAACCACTTACTCCTAAAGCAATGATAAAACGAACACTTGTATTTGAAAAAATATTTTTAAAGTTTTGAATTGAGAAGAAATTTTCTTTTACAAATGAAACATAAATAACTAAACATAATAATATAAGAGGAATTGCATTATCCCCTAAAAACTTCCCTAATTTTTTTGCATTAATTGACATATAAATCTCCCTTACATATATTTAGTCGCTAAATTCATGATATTCTCTTGAGTAGCGTCTTCACCTTCTACAAACCCACTAACTTTACCTTCGCACATAACCATAATACGATCTGACATTCCAAGAAGTTCTGCCATCTCTGAAGATATCATAATTATACTTTTCCCTTGTTTTACAAGTTCCGCAATAATACAATAAATCTCATATTTTGCCCCAACATCAATCCCACGTGTTGGTTCATCTAATATTAGAACATCCGGGTTATTTGCTAACCATCTTGAAATGATGACTTTTTGTTGATTTCCCCCTGATAATGTTTGTATTAATGTTTTATTATTTGGTGTTTTTATACTTAACTTAGCAACATTCTCGTTCACTAAATTTTCAATTTTTTTATCGTCTAATACGAATTTATATTTTAAATATTTATTTAATGAAGCAATCGCAACATTATTTGAAATCGATAATATACCAAAGATTCCAGTTGCACGTCGATCTTCTGTAAGTAAAGATATCCCTTTATTTATCGCATCTTTTGGACGCTTAATAGTCAGTGGTTCTCCTAAGTATTCAATCGTTCCACACTCACATGTTCTAATACCAAATAACGCTTCCATTAACTCAGTTCTTTGTGCACCTACAAGTCCACCAATTCCTAAGACTTCTCCTTTTTTCAAATCAAATGATACCTTATTAAATGATTTTGGATTAATAGAAGTAAAATCTCTAACTTTTAAAACAACATCTCCTGGTTTATTCTCTTTGACAGGAAAGCGATTTGTTAACTCACGCCCTACCATTTTTTGAATAATAATATCTGTTGTCAGTTCTTTTGAATCCCAAGTTCCTACATACGTACCATCACGCATGATCGTAACTTCATCTGATATTTTTAAAATTTCCTCCATTTTATGAGAAATATAAATAATCGATACTCCATTTTTTCTAAGTCTATTAATAATATCAAATAATACTTGTACTTCTGTTTCCGTTAATGAAGAAGTTGGTTCATCCATAATTACAACTTTAGCGTTATAAGATACCGCTTTTGCAATTTCCACTGATTGCATTTGCGATACTGATAAATCACCAAGTCTCATTTTAGGATCAAAATTCATCCCTACTTCATTTAAGTTTTTCTTTGCTTCTTCAAACATTTTTTTATGATCAACTATTTTAAACGGCCCAATTTTTTTCTCAGGATATCTTCCACAAAAAATATTTTCTGCAATATCTCTATCTAAAATTGGTTGAAGTTCTTGATGCACCATTGATATACCACGATGCAATGCATCGTCAGCATTTTTAATATCAACTTTTTTTCCATCGATATACACTTCCCCAGTATCTTTACTATAAATACCAAATAAACATTTCATTAAAGTTGATTTACCAGCCCCATTTTCACCCATCAATGCATGAACTGTACCCGGTTTAATTTTTAATGAAACATTGTCCAATGCTTTAACTCCTGGGAAACTCTTACTTATATTTGTCATCTCCAAAACATACTCTGCCATTGGAATACACACCCTTTCATTCTCCATAATTTTGAAAAAATTAAGTGTGCTTTTGCACACTTAATTTATTTAATTTATTTTCTACTATTCTGCAACAACTTTTACGTAGTCTACCCAGTAGTATGCATCTAATGATTCACCATTAACTGCTTTGATAGCTACATCAACTGCTGTGTGAGATTGACCAATATGGTCATTTAATACAGTACCAGTCATTTTCCCAGCGTTGATTAAGTCAATAGCATCTGCTAAAGCATCTACACCAACGATATAGATATCTTCACCAACTACTCTACCAGCAGCTTCAATTGATTGAACAGCTCCAACAGCCATATCGTCATTGTTAGCGAAAATAACTTCTAACTCAGTTCCATATTGAGTTAATGCATTTGCAGCTAATTCTTGACCTCTGTCACGTTGCCAGTCTCCACGTTCTTCAAATAATTTATTTACTTCTAATCCAGATACTTCTAGATATTGAGAAATTGAATATTCTGTACGTTGTTGAGCATCAACATTTTCTGGATCTCCAACTAACATAGCATAAGATAAAACACCATCTCCGTTGATATCACCTTTGTTAGGTAATTCAGCAATGATTTCCCCTTGGAATTTTCCAGATTGAGAAGCATCTGCTCCAACATATGCAGTTTTTCCAGGCCATAATTCCATATCTTCTGCAGTTGGTTCACGGTTGATAAATACTACAGGAATATCAGCAGCTTCACATTTTTCAATTACTGTACTAGCTGAAGATGATTGTACTAAGTTTGCGATGATTACATCAACATCAGCTGCAATAAATGAGTCGATTTGATTTGTTTGTTCAGCTTGGTCCCCTTTACCATCTTGAACAGTTACATTGTAAGTAACTTCATCTGTGTTTAACGTTTCGAAATAGCTAACGATCTCGTTACGGTAATTTGTCATAAAAGCATCAGAGAATTGGTAAATTAATACCCCCACTTCTACAACTTTTGCATCTGTTTCATCTGCATTGTCTCCGCTATCTGCAGGAGTTGAACAACCAGTTAAAGCCAATAATGCAACTAATAGAACTAATAATAATTTTTTCATTTTTCTTTCCTAAGATTACCTTTCTGTATGTTGTATCTTTTTGAATACGCTTACATTATACATTAGAGTTTTCACAAAATCAACACAATTCAAACAATTTGATTTGTGAATTTTACTCCGTTTTTAACGCAGCGTCAAAACTAATTTCGGATGGCTGAAAATCCCATTTTGAAATGTACTCATATGCCTCTTTTGCACCCGCAAATCTTTCCATCCCACTGTCTTCCCACTCAACCGCAATCGGTCCTTGGTATTTAATTTGATTCAACTCACGCGTAATATCATCAAAGTTCACATCCCCATGTCCCAGTGAAACAAAGTTCCATCCACGACGTGTATCTCCAAATTCAATATGTGATCCTAAAATAGATGCTCTTCCATCTAAACGCACTTTTACATCTTTCGCATGCACATTATAAATATAATCCCCAAATTCACGTATAAACAACGCTGGATCCATCCCTTGCCATTTTAAATGACTTGGATCAAAGTTTATTCCTAACGTTTTACGATAGTTTAATGTTTTTAATAATTTTTCAGTTGTATAAAAATCAAATGCAATTTCAGTAGGATGTACTTCAAGTGCAAGTCTTACATCGCATTCATCAAATACATCAAAAATAGGAGTCCAAAGTTCTTTAATTCTTTCAAACCCTGCATCCACCATCTCTTGTGTTGTTTGAGGAAATGAATACCAATATGCCCATATAGGGGATCCTAAAAAACATGTCACTACTTTTACATCTAATATTTTTGCAGCACGTGCGATATCTTTCATTCTTTCAATTGCCCAACTTCTAATTTTTTCAGGTTGGTCTTTTAATTCATTCGGTGCAAAATTATTTAAACGAGAATCAAAATTATCCCCTACACATTGTCCAACAAGATGTGCACCTATTGCACTAATTTTTAAATTATGTTTGTTTAATGTTTTTTTTAAGTTTTCAACATAAGATGTATCATTTAATACTTTTTCTACATCAATGTGTGCACCCACTGCAATTTCAAGTGCTTCATATCCAAAGCTACTCATTTTTTCACATACTGTTTCTAAAGACAAATCTCCATATTGACCACTACAGATTGAAATCATTCTTTTCATATTAATACTCTACTTTTACTTTCTTTTGCGTTTGCGCTGATTTTTCAGCCGCAATTACAACTCTCATCGCTTTGCTTGCTTCCAACCCTGATATAGGTACATCTTTTTTATTTACAAGTGCTGAGATAAATGAATCAATAACCCCTGTATTTGTACGTCCATCATTTGTTTGTTCTTTATTTGAAGTCATTTGATCTAATTCATATCGGATTGTTTCTCCATCTTTTTTCTCGTAAATTAATGAAGCATCTGGGTCACTGTAACATCTTAATGCTCCTTCTGTTCCATAGATGACCGTAGAATTATCTTCATTTGTGTAGAATGTCCAACTTACATGCATCGTTCCAATTGTTCCCTTTTTTGTTTCATACACACAATACGCATTGTCATCTACAGAAATCGGTGTTCCATCTGGATATTTTTTATCCAAAGTATGAATTTGAGCATACACCTCTACAATCTCGTCATCCAGTAAATAATGAATTAAATCTGTTTTATGTACACCAAGATCCGCCATCGCACCAAAGTGCGCCAATTTTTTATCAAAAAACCAAGAATTTTTATCTCCTGTCCATCCTTCAGGTCCTGGATGTCCAAATACTGTTCTAAAAGACAATACTTTACCAATTGCACCTGATTGAATTAATTCATGTGCTTTTACATGTGCTTTTGCAAAACGTTGATTTTGTCCTATCATCAACTGTACATTATTATCTTTAGCGGCTTTAATCATTGCATCACAATCTTCTACAGTAGTTGCCATTGGCTTTTCACATAATACATGCATCCCTTTATTTAATGCTTTAACACTAACCTCAGCATGGGCAAAGTTTGCAACACATACACTTACTGCATCTAAATCCATCTCTAATAATTCATCTAAAGTTTCGCACGCTACAGCATTGTATTGTTTTGCCATCGCTTGTGCTCTTTCTAAATTGAAGTCATAAAATGCTACCAATTGGCAATCTTTATTATCTGCGTATTCTGGTGCATGTCTAACTTCTGTTATTTTTCCACAACCAATAATTCCAACTTTAATCATTTTTAAATCCCCCTTTTATTTCTTTCTATTTTGTAAATTTTGAAGCAATACTGCAATTACAATAATTGATCCACTGATTGCTCCATTTAAGAATGACGAAACGTCTGCACTTGTAAGAATATTACTAATAATTTTGAACATTAATACACCAAGGAATGTTCCCATTATTTTTCCTTTACCCCCACTCATTGCAGTTCCACCAATCGCAACAGCTGCGATTGCTTCCATTTCATATCCAACTGCTGCATTTGCGGATGCAACTGCAGTTAAACGAGAGGCATATAATACCGCTGTAAGACCACACATCATTCCTGTGATTGAAAATACTGCAGTCTTAATAAAATCAACATTAATCCCTGCTAAACGCGCTGATGTTTCATTGCTTCCAACCGCATAAATATGTTTACCTAATTTTGTTCTTTTCATAATAATATTGAAAATAATTGAAATGATAATAAAGAAAATCATCATATATGGAATTTTGACATCCCCAATTTCAATGCCCCCGATTGCGATTTGTCTAAAGCTATCATATACTTCACGACTTACAGTGAATGGTCCGCCTTGTCCATAAAAGTTAATAATGGAACGACATGCGGTTTGCATCGCTAATGTCGCAATCATTGCAGGAAGGTGTCCTTTAGAAACAAGCAGTCCATTGATTGTCCCAATTACTGCTCCTCCTAACACACAAAACGCTAACATAATCCACACATTTCCTGTCGCATTTAATACATTAATACCAAATCCACCTAAAATCGCTACTTGTGACCCCACTGAAATATCAATTTGTCCTGCAGAGATTACCATACTCATCCCCATTGCAATAATCCCAATCATTGCACTTTGTACAAAGATGTTCGAAATATTATTCCATGTGAAGAAGTTTTGATTTAATGTTGCTGCAATCATAACCAACAGTACAAAAGATAACCAATAACTATAATCTTGAACGATTTTTCTCATTATTTCTTTTGAACTTAGTCCTTCAAATTTTTTAAATAAGTTTGATTGTATATTTTTAAGCATCGACACTTACCCCCTTGCTCCCTGTAGAATACAACATAATATCTTTTTCATTTAATTCACTACGATTTAATTCTGCAGAAATTTTCCCTTTGTAAAGCACTAAACATCTATCTGCCACTTTGTAAATTTCTGGAAATTCTGCACTAAACACAATAATTGACTTCCCTTGTTTCGCTAATTTTAAAATTAAGTGATAAATTTCAAACTTTGCACCTACGTCAATCCCTTGTGTTGGATTATCAAACAACATCACATTCGCATCCGCTTCAAGCCATCTTCCTAAAATTACCTTTTGTTGATTTCCACCTGATAAAGAAGTAATCGGATTATGCGGATTTCCAACTTTAATTTTCATTGCAGCTTGTTGTTTATTAAACCGTTCTGCTTCTGTTTTATGACTAATCAATAACTTCTTATGCTTTGTATTAATATGTGCCATTGATAAATTATCATAGATAGATAAATCATTAAAGATTCCTCTTTCTTTTCTCATGCGTGGCACAAGTGCTACACCTTGTTTCATAAAATGAATAATCTTAGATGATTTCTTCATTTTCTTATCTTTAATAATAATTTCTCCACTATACGGATGCGCACCAAACAAAGCATCCGCTATCGCTTCACGTCCAGAACCTTGAAGTCCTGTAATCGCCAATATTTCACCTTTTTTTAACTCAAAATTAATATCATGAAACAACTTACTTGTTAAGTTGCGCACTGAAAGTAAAACCTCTTCTTGTCCATAATTTTCTTTATTATCAAATGAATCATCTGCCAAAGTATGACCAATCATCATTTCTGTAATTTCGCTTTCAACAACTTCGCTAAATTTTCCCTCTGCAATATAGTTTCCATCACGCATTATAAAATATGTTTTACAAATCTCAAATAATTCTGGCATCTTATGCGATATAAAGATAAAACAAACACCTTCCTCACTTAATTGCCTCATGATATTAAACAAACTTTCAATTTCATTTGTTGATAAAGCAGTCGTAGGTTCATCCATGATAATTAGCTCAGACTTAAACAATAATGATTTCGCTATTTCAATGAGTTGTTTTTCAGCTGCAGATAAGTTAACTACATATTCATGTGGATTAATACTTATTTGCATTCTCTTAAATACTTCATTACAACGATCCACCATCTCTTTTGTTTGTGTTAAACCATTTTTAGTAATTTCATTTGCTAAAAACATGTTTTCCACAACAGAAAGCTCATTACACAGATTTAACTCTTGATGAATAAATCGAATTCCATATTTGCTCGCTACTTGTGCGTTTGAAATATGCACTTTTTTTCCATCAATAAATATTTCCCCTTTTGTCGGTTGCAAAGCACCCGCTAAAATATTCATTAAAGTAGACTTTCCAGCACCATTTTCCCCAAGTAATCCAACAATGTTTTTTGATTCAATTTTAAAATCAACGTTGTTTACAGCGCGAACCGGACCAAAGTCCATTACAATTTTCTTCATTTCTACAATCATAATTTGACTCCTTTATTATATTTAACAAGAAAGTTGGCCGATTTGACCAACTTTCAATCTTTCTTATAGTAAATTATTATTATTCAAAAATACTATAACGTTCAGTATAGATATCGCTTGAAGTATAAGTAGCGAAATCATTGTCTACTGTTCCACCTGAATTCGCAATAGAGAATACAGGAATTAAGTATGTACCATCTACAACTTCAGCACCCGTATATGCTTCACCTGTTGCTGTAGAAACTCCTAAACGAATCGCTTCACGAATCATGCTTGGAGCGAAATAAGTAGTAAATAATTTAGTTGTTAATTCAGTATTATCAAATTTTTCTAATGTTTCTTTACGTCCACCTACTGATGTAATTAAACGTAAGTTATCTAAAGAAGCTTCCCCTGTATATCCTTCAAGAGCATTCATAAGACCATCTGTGATTTCATCATCATGTGTAACGATTAAATCTAATGCTTCAATTTCTTCAACAGAAGAACCAGCTAACCAGTCTTCCATTTGAGTTTGAGCAGTTTCAGAACTCCAGTTTGTTACGAAAGTTTCTTTTACTTGTACAAATTTAGCTGGATCAACGATTGCATCAAAATTTGCAGAACGTTGAACACCTACTGTAGAAGCATCCCCAATGAAACGTAAGTAATTAACTACATCATCTTCAGCATAGTATTCAGTAACATAATTACCCATTAAATCACCGATTCCGTAGTTATCCCCCATGATATCTCCTACGAAAGTTTCAGCAGTAAATCCATCAATTAAACGGTCATAAATTACTAATTTAATTCCAGCATCTGTAATAGATTGAGCAGCACTACGTAATGCTTCCCCTTCCATTGGCCATAAAACGATAACATCAGGATCTTCATTTGCGATTAAGTTTTCGATTTCTGTAATTTGACTTGCAGCTTCTAGACCATCTTTAACGATTACTTCTACATCATCTCTACTAGCATTAATTTCTTCAGCTTCAGCTCTAGCATGTGCTAAGCTTTCCCCAGTGAAGCCATGGTCTCCAGATGGAGTTACAACACCGATTACATATTTTTCAGTTTCTGGTGTTTCTGGATCTGTGTTTGTAGTTGTACATCCAACGATAGATAATGCAAGTACTGAACAAAGAACCAATTTTAAGATTTTCTTCATTTCTTTTCCTCTTTCTTTCTTTATGATTAACGCATTGCGCTTAATCCATTTTTAACGGGATTGTCGATCCCCTAATTACAAGATGATGCTCCAATACTTCAACTTTCACATCCTCTTCCTTATTCATTAATTTTTGATGAATTCTTTCCATTGCAGCAACTCCAATTTCATAACATGGTTGATGCACTGTTGTGATTTGTGGAATGATCATTTGCGCATATTCTAAATTATCAAACCCCATAATCGAGATATCTTTGGGTACATCAAGACCCAATTCTTTAGCGCCTTGATTCGCACCAAGTGCTAAGATATCTGATATACAAAACAATGCTGTTACACGATTTTCACGACTTAAAAAGTCTTTTGCTAATCTTCTAGCACTTGAAAACGAATAATCCTTTGAAGCATATATAATGTGATCTTCATCTACCTCAATTTGATATTTTTCACATGCATCAATAAACCCTTTTTTTCTTAGTTTTGTCGATACATAATCATTTTCACTACTCATCATTCCAATTTTTTTATGTCCGAGTTTTATTAAATACTCTGTTGCTTCATACGCAGCTTTATAATTATCGATCGAAATACGATCCACTTTTAAATCTGGATTGTATTCACTACAAAACACAACAGGAAACCAATCAAGATAAGGCAGTAAAGATACATCGTTTGAATTTGTCGCTAAAACAATTGCCGCATCCGCACGATGCTGCAAAAGTTGCATAAACGCAACATCCTGTTTATCATCTGAATCTGTACTACATACAAATGTACTACACTCATATTTTCTTGCAGTCTCACTGATTCCTGTAATAATATTCGCATAATAAGGATTCGTCATATTCGGTGTAATCACTAAAATAACACCACTTGTATTCATTCTTAAATTCCTAGCAGATTGATTCGGTTGATACCCCAACTCTTGAATTGCTTTATTCACTTTTTCTTTTGTCTCGGGTTTTACATAACATTTATTTGATACAACACGCGAAACAGTAGCTACCGAAACTTTCGCCAACCGTGATACATCGCTAATTGTACTATTGTTTTTCTTGATCATAGTCTCCCCTATGTAATCGATTACATCTTTCATCAAAAAAAATGAAAATGCTCGTATTACCCACCCAACAATATCAATTTATCATACTGTTTATTTTTTTGCAAGCGTTTTCATTAAATTAAAATAAATATTCTTCGATTATCAAAATAATGTTATAATTTATCTATTAAAGGAGCCCATTTATGCTAAATAAATCATTTTTAAAACACAACAAAACACAGTACAAAGCAAATTTCCATATGCACACAACTGTTTCAGATGGTTCTTATACACCAGAAGAAGCCATACAAGCCTATCAAAAACAAGGATATTCAGTCCTTGTTATTTCAGATCATGAAATCTATACAAACACTACACAATACGACACAAACAATATGATAGTATTGGGTGGAATAGAAAGAAGTGTAAAAGCTTTACAAGATGAAGAATTTCACTTCAATGGTATTTTAAATCCACAAACTACAACGAATATTCCCCATGGACACAAAACACCTGTATATCCATACGATAATATTGAAGTCATTCAAAAAGTAATTGATGAACTTAAAGAAGATGGAAATTACGTTATCTTAAATCATCCTTCTTGGTCTTGTAATAGAATGAAAAATATCCTACAACTTAAAAATTATGATGCAATGGAAGTCTATAATCATGAATCAGAACTTTCTGAAAAAGTTGGATATAGTGAAACCTATGTAGAATCTATTATTTGGGAAGACCAAATACTTCCACATCTTGTCGCAACAGATGACAGTCATGGTAAAGGAAGATATGATACCACACGTAACCTCAACGGATTTTTTGGAGGATGGGTAAACATATGCAGTGAATCTTTCACAAGACAAGCCATATTCAATAACATTCAACAAGGTAACTATTATGCATCTACTGGTGTAACCATTGAACAATATGGAATCAAAGACAATAAAATATTTATTCAATGCAGCCCATGTACAAGTGTTACATTTATGATTTCAAAAAGACGCGGCTATACAATAAATGCTACAGATGATAATAACACTTACTTTGAATACACACTGCGTGGAAGAGAAGATACTGTTCGAATTATCTGTACAAATGACCAACACAAACACGCTTGGACTACACCTTTTAAACTAAAGTAGAAAAACTGTCTAATGTGCTTTTTATTGAGTATACCGTTTTTTATTGTGCACAATTCACTATAATGTTATAATACTTTTCATAAAGGGATAAAGGGAAAAATATGAAAAAAACAACAAATATTATGATCAAAGTTATGTTTGCATTCGTTGTAATGTTTACAGCATTTCAATTAAACACAAAAGAAGCAGCTGCCGCTGTGGGTCAAACTTTTTATCAAGATGCCAGTCTTACTGATAGTAGCGAGTCATCTGCATCATTAAAGTTTGTTATACTAACTGAAGATACATCAACAAATACTGGTACAGTAGTTATTAGAGGTACAACTTCTACATCACAAGGGAATTTAATTATTCCTAACACTGTAACTAACAAAGGAATTGAATACACGATTACAACTATTGGAGTTTCTGCATTTACAAATACAAATTTTACAAGTATTGATTTAAGTAATGTAATTGGCTTAACAACGATTGAACAAGCAGCGTTTAAGGGATCACCCATGACAAGCATTAATTTTGGTAATGCAACTAATTTAAAGGTTATTGGTTATCGCGCGTTTGAATCAACTAACATTAGTGAAATCAACTTAAGCAATGCAACTAGCTTAACTACGATTGAAGCAGAAGCGTTTAAGAGTTCTGCAGTTAAGCGTGTTAATTTGAGCAACGCCTCAAACCTAATAACAATTGGTGATAACGCATTCGGATTTAGTTCACTAAATAGTATTGATTTGAGCAACGCATCTAGTTTAACTACGATTGGCAATGGTGCATTTTCTTATAGTTCACTAAACAGTATTGATTTGAGTAACGCATCTAGCTTAACTATGATTGGAGGTAATGCATTCACTAATACATCACTTATAGAAGTTGATTTAACTGGCTCACCTATGCTTACAACTATTGGATCAGAGGCATTTTTAAAATCAGGTTTATCAAAAATATCATTTGCGGAAACTAATAATCTAACAAATATTTTGCAGGGCGCATTTAAAAATACCAATCTAGAATTTATTGATTTAAGTGGTGCTACTAATTTAACAAACATTTGGGCGGATGTATTTAAAAACTCTCTATCATTACATTCTATTTACTTAGGTTCATTTCCAAATTCTGCCTACTTAGGATTAGAGAACTTACCAACAAGAACAACTGTATATTATCCACATGATCAACAAGATCATTTTACTAATGGTGTGCTTGGTTCTACAAAACTTGTTGCATATTACAATTTAACTGTAAATGGTGCACAAATCATTTCATTCCATAGCGGAAACAATGGTAATAAAGCGAACGTTTCAGAAGGTGTTATTGTAACTATCCTTGTTGATGCAAATAGTGATATAGACGCTTCTATCTTACCAGATGGTATTGAACTTGTTCCTACTGCAGAAAAATACGTGTATACTTTTGTAATGCCAAATGTAAATACAGTTATTAATCTATCTACAACAACACCACCTATTGTTCCACCTGCACCATCAACACACATTCCATTACTATCAAAATTAGAGGTTGCTCATACACCATCTAAAACATTATATGAAACAGGACAAGCACTAAGCTTAACTGGTATTAAAGTAAATGCTGTCTATGACAATGGATATGTTTATTCTGTAGACCCTAGTGAATTAATGGTATCAGGATTTAATCGTAACCAAGTTGGTGTACAAACAATTACTGTAGACTATGCTGGATTAACTGCTACTTTCTCAATTACCGTTGAGGATGTAAATGAAGAGACTACAGAAGATACTTTAGAAGAGTCTACTGATGATGATAACACTCAAGAAGAAACAACAGAAGACACTACAGAAGACACAGATGATGAAGGTGTAACAGAAACACCTACTACGGATGATTCAACAGATACTGAAACACCTACAGAACCTACAACTGAAGAAGTTGGTGATACTGACGAAGAAAGTGGAAATACGAGTCTACTTTTAATGGGTGGTATTGCAGTTATCGTAATTGCTGGAATTGTATTCTTTGTAGTTAGAAAGAAAAAAGACTAATTATTTATAACACAAAAAGGTTTCTTTTAGACATTGTTTAAAAGAAATCTTTTTTAGTATTGCACTTTAATTTCATGGTATATACATTAAAAAAGACCGAATCATTTCGGTCCTTTAAATTTATAATAGAAATAGACTTACCAATCTTCATGAATAAAGAGTGGTTTATTGCTGATTTTAAAGGCATCTTGTACAGTTTGTACGTTGCAATTATACAAACGGTTAAACAAACTGTAATCATTAATTCTCGCCATCATGCATCCTGTTTTTTGAGCAATTGCGGTAGGAATGATTTTCTTTAAGTTTTCTTTACTAGAAAGCACAACTTCAATATTTGTTCTAATATTTAATGCATAACTAAGCAAATAAACTAAACTAATCGCGTCTTTATAAATGATTTCATCTATCACAACTTTTGATTGTTCAATAGAAAAACTCATGTATCCACATACACTTCCGTTGACATCTTTGTATACTACAATTTTCATATTTTGCGCTTTTCTCTCCGCAATAAAATTATCATAATACGCAAGATTTCTTATTACAAATCCATTAAAGTACTTTGTATAGTATTCATATAATGAAAGTAAGTCTTGACTTGAAAAAATAGAATTAATACGCGTTGTAGAATAATTTTCCACTTGATTACGTGTTAAAAAATACTTATTGTTGTAATAAATCATTTCAAATCCATACTGCTTATACAAATTTTCATCATACGCCTGAAGAATTGTCACTAAATCTTGATGAGACATTTGTTCTAAAACCTCATGCATCATCGTACGCATTAATCCTTGTTTACGATAAGATGCTACAGTTGCAACACCTAAAATATAAGAGACTTTTATTTTTTTACCATGTAAAAAAAGATCATGTTTATTCACGCTTAAAGTAGAGACAACTTTACCTTCTTTTTCAATAATATAACAAAGACTATTGTCATATTGATGATTGAAGTAGTAATCTATACTGCCAAAATCATCAAATGAAAAAACAGTTTTCCAAATATGATACACTTCACTTTTCTTTTTATTATCCGCTAATAAAATCATATAATTACCCCTTAAACAGTTTATACATCATCAATATTTTAACTGGTTGATATGCCATCTTAGATTTACGTAAATTCTCTTTTGCTACATCATCTTCACGATTCACAAATTCTTTATCTAAAAACTCATGCAATAAAAATTGTTGTAAGATTGCTTGATAAATCCCGCGATACGCATCGTCTGCTTTTTCGATATTAATTTGACACATGCGATCATTTAAAACTGACCCAATAATAAATGCTTTTACTTGTCCTTTTATTTTTATAATTCCTCCCTTATATGGAAGTTCATTTAATAAATCCAATACATTTAAAACACCCTTTTTCTCTAACTGTAAGAAATCATCATTATCCTCTGGTTTCCAAACTGATAAAAACGCTTTACATGCATCGATATTTTCCATCGATATCTTTTCATACGTATAACAATCTTGATACATTGCATAAAAAGCATTCAAATGATTACGTTTCTTTTGAAGTTTTTTACCTGAAAATGTCCTTAATTTCTCTGTTAAATAAATATAATCCGCATTCTCACGGATTTCTTCAACCTTTAAATTTGGATACACCTGAAGTGCTAAGTCTTTTTGTCTTTCACAAAAACAACTCAAGACAAACGGTTGATTTCCATCCTTAAAAATCATTTCACCTTTTAAAATTGCTTCTTTAAAATGTTCTTCTTTACAAAGCGGCATCATCATATACCATTCATCTTCATAAATACCAAACACAAGCATATATGTATTTGTTGTAAATATATAAAGTGGATACTGATGAATCCACTGAAACATATTCACAACATTATGATTTGACTCATCATATTCACTCAGCGCTAAATACGCCACAATTTGAGGAATATCCTTATTTGTTACTTTTTTTAATTCCCCACTAAATACGTTCATTTTTTCCTACCTATCTTTATTCCTCTGTCTCATTATACTCCGCATCAATAATGTCATGATTCACTTTAGGCTCATAGTTAGATGACTCTTGGTCATCATAATACTCTTGAGACTGCCAAGTTTCATTCATTTCTTGTTGCGCTTGACGCGTTGCCCTTCTAATTTTATATGACAAATACGCCATCAAAAGAAGCATCGCAATAATTACATATACTAAAAATGTTCCAATATATGGCAATAAAACTAAAAATAATATAAATATAACTGCATTCATAATAAAATTTCTCATATAACTCACCTCATTCATTATACCTTATATTACCATATTTTCAAAAGTTTTGCCCATAATAAAAAAGTGGTTTCCCACTTATTTTAATTTTTCGATAAATAAATCAACGATTTCTACATTCAATCCTTTTGCGAATTTTTCAATTGCGCGCAGTGATACATTTCTTGTTCCACGTTCTACATCAGAAATATAATTACGATTTAACCCGCAACGAAACGCAAGTTCATCTTGAGATAACTCTAAACTTCTTCTTAATCTTCTAATACGATTTCCAAATTCCTCTTCGATTGTTTTATTGATGTTGCGACTATTAAATTCCATAATAAAACCTCCATATCATTCATCTATATAATGAAGTATAAAGTGTATATGAGTGTATTTCTACATACTATAAGTGTTAATTTTAAACTTAACACTTATAGTAATAATAACTACTCTTATAATGTGTAAATACACACCTTTATTTAATATTTATTACAAAATTTTTTTCAATTATCCTCACTCAATTCCTTTTTCTTGCCTAATATTTTTCGCAATTTCCTTTATTTTTGTGAAACGATGCTTCATTCCTGACTTCGTAATCGTTACACCTGTATGCTCTTCATAAATCTCACAAAGCTCATTTAAGCTCGCTTGTGGATTATTTAAGCGTAACAATGCAATCGTTTTAAATTTTTCATCCAAAAAATCCAATGAAGAATGATTTTGTATTAACTCAATATCTTGAATTTGATCTTGTCCTGCTTTAAGTGTTTTTACCTCATTCGCAAACTCACAATTATCTAAACGTGTGAAGTTATTTCTAAAGTCTCTTTGAATTCTTTGATCCTCAAATTGCATGACCCCATTGTGTGCTCCAACACATCTTAAAAAATCAGAGATCTTGTCACTTGCTTTTAAATACACTACATGCTGATTTCGTCTTTTAATCAACTTTGCAGGCAAATCAAATCTCGCCATCA
Organism: uncultured Erysipelotrichaceae bacterium; assembly: GCA_964368305.1. Lineage (GTDB taxonomy): Bacteria > Bacillota_I > Bacilli_A > Erysipelotrichales > Erysipelotrichaceae > CAYJAB01. The sequence continues at coordinate 46,341 of CAYJAB010000006.1, forward strand.
ACTTTTGAATGAACAAAGCAAACTCTTCTTCCGCAAAGGCAATTTCTAAATGATAGTTTGGTTTGATTGGAGAGTTTACACTACCACTTGCTAAAAAGGCTCCTGCAAGATATGCTCTTGCACAACAATCTTTCGCAACTATGTTTCTAAGTGGTTTATCTCTTAGTCCACTTTCATCTAAAATTGAAAGTTCATTTAATATTTCTTTTGCACGATTTAATACTTTAATAACATAAATATTATTTTTTTTAAGTTTCATTTTTTTAATTACACTGATTTGTGTTTCTATTTCATACTGTTCCTTTAACATACGATAAATTCTCTTCGCAGTCGTTGGATTTTCCGTTTTAATGTTTATTTGCATCGAACGATTCGCAATTGAAATCGTAGAACAAATTTTTACAAGCGCTGAAAGCTCCGCTTTCGCGCAGCAATCAAACAATCTATTTTTTCCTATTTCTTCTTTCACAACTGTAGTAAATGACATTATTTCTTCCCATATTCTTTCAATAATTCTATAAATAACTGCTCTAACTTCTCTGGTGAATGCTTGATTTGTAAACTTGAAAAATCAAGTAGTTCTCTTTCAATCAACACACCTCGCTTTAATTCATCTTTAGCAATTGGATACGCTTGCTCTTCTTCATACCTTAATAAGATATTTGAAGGTAGTGTATCGTTTGCGCATACCACGACATCCATTTCACTTTCTAAATGCTTTTCAATTGCTAAAACGTGATCAGATACACTATATCCATCCGTTTCCCCATGCTGACTCATTGTATTACACAAATATATTTTTGTAGCCTTTGATTTATTAATTGCTTGTTTGATTTCTTTAATAATAATATTTGGCAGTATACTCGTATATAGACTTCCTATCCCAAATACAATAATATCCGCTTTTTTTATCGCGTTTATCGCAAGCGATGTTGCTTTAATATCACGATCATAAAAAACTTCCTCAATATGATTATAATAATTTGGAATATTTGATTCCCCTTTAACAATCGTACCATCGCTCATTCTCGCATACAATGTAACGATTTCTGATGTAGAGGGTGTTATTGTCCCCGCAACATTTAAGACCTTAGAAAGCTCTGAAATCGCCTCCATAAAGTTACCTGTTGTTTCAGTCATCGCAGTGATAATCAAGTTGCCCAAATTATGGCCACCCACATCCTCTTCATCGACTCCTTCAAACCGATAATCCATTAATTGAGCTAAAAGTGTCTCTGATTTACTCAATGCAATGAGTACATTTCGAATATCCCCCATTGCAGGAACCGCATACTGTTTTCTTAGCCTTCCTGTACTACCCCCATCATCCGCAACTGTAACAATCGCTGTAATATCAATATTTAATATATTTTTAAGCCCTTTTAAAATAACAGAAAGTCCATGGCCACCACCCACAACGACAATTCGCTTTTTTCTCATAGATAATCTCCTACATCACGATGATTTAAAAAACAACGGCATTGTTTTGAGTATGCTTGATACAACCATCTAGCAATTGACACAGAACGATGTTTTCCCCCTGTACAACCAATCGCAACAGTTAAGTGATTTTTACCTTCTAATACATATTGTTTTAAAGAATAGTTTAAAAAGTCTTCTAACTTTTCAATACATTCTTTTGTCTGTTGTTTTTCCATAACATATGTATACACTTCCTCTTCTAAACCAGTTTTTGATCTAAGAGTTTCTTCCCAATAAGGATTCGGTAAAAATCTCACATCAAATACTAAATCCGCATCCATCGGTAGTCCTTTTTTAAATCCAAACGATATAAAACTAATTGAAAATACAGGTTTACCCTCCAATGAAAAATAATTAGCCAATGTAATCTTTAATTCGCTATTTGATAAAAAAGTTGTATCTACTGATAAAAAAGCTTTTTCAGATACCGACATAAAATATTCTTTTTCTAAATCAATCGCTTCCTCAAGTGTACGTGCCTTACTACTTATAAGCAAAGGATGCGTTCTTCTTGTTTGTTTATAACGTCTTAATAAGACATCCTCTGAACTATTTAAAATCAATACCCGTGTATCAAATACTTCAGAAGTAAAAACAGAAATAAACTCATTAAACTCTAAAATATTCGTTGCAAGCGCAACATATTGATAACGTGGATCATCGCTTGTTTTAATTAATTCATACAAATCACTTAAAAGTTGAACTGGATATTGATCTATAATATGATACCCCATATCTTCTAAAATCCCCATCGCTGTCGACTTTCCAGAACCACTCATACCAGTTATTAAAATAATTTTTTTCTTTTCCATAAATAGCCCTCTTTTATTTAATATTGTACCACGCACCCTAGTGTTTCACAACCAATAACCCAAAATAAAAACAATGTCTCCATTGTTTTTACTTCTTTAAATAATGAAATGCGTTTTGCGCTGCAACTGCACCATCATTGGCCGCTGTTACAACTTGACGCAACACCTTATCACATACATCCCCTGCCGCAAAAATACCCGCAACTTTTGTTTGCATATGATCATCTACGATAATATATCCATATTCATTTGTAATATCCAATCCTTTTGTGAATACTGTTGCAGGATCTGCACCAATATAAGGAAATACCCCATCCGTATCCACTGTAGTCAATTCATCTGTTTCCACATTTTTTAAAATGATTGCTGAAACTTTTTGATCTTCCTCTTTTAAACTATGTGGAATATGCTTTGTAATTATATTGATTTTAGGATGATTCATGATTTTATCTTGAATGTGTTTTTCCGCTCTAAATTCATCACGGCGAATTACAATATTCACACATTTCGCAAACTGCGTTAAATATAAACTCTCTTCAAGTGCAGAATTTCCTCCACCAATAACAGTCACGACTTTATCTTTAAAAAATGCACCATCACATACAGCACAATAAGACACACCACGTCCTGTTAATTTTTCTTCAAGGTCAATGTTCATTTTACGTTCATTTGTTCCTGTTGCAATAATGACAACTTTCGCTTGATACGATTGTCCATCATGACATACAACTGTCTTCACTTCCCCATCAATGATTTCTTTTACATCTCCATACACATATTCACCACCAAATGCAGTACTATGTTCAAACATCTTCATCGCAAGATCAACACCACTTGTATGCACAATTCCAGGCCAATTACTAATTTCATATGTTTTCACAAGTTTACCACCTGGTGCACTTGACTCTAACATCGCAACACTTAATCCAGCACGACTTGCGTAAATTGCAGCAGTCATCCCTGCAGGACCTGCACCAATTGTTATTACATCATATTGTTTGACCATATATTATTCTCCTTCACAATTTCAAGTATATCTGTAAGTTTATCTACACTACGGCTTGGCTTTGACTTTAAAAGTGCATCTCTTCTATTTTCATCAAAAATAAATCCAATCGTAAATGCGTTCGCATTTTTACCTGCTTTAATATCTGATACACTATCTCCTACATAAATCACATCAGAACGCGGTACATTCATTAAATCACACGCCTTAAAAATTCCCTCAGGAGATGGTTTCGCATCTTTTACATCATCTAATCCAATAATCACATCAAAATACGCATCCATTTTAAATAGTTTCGCACCATAAACCACACCTTCATTTAATTTAGAAGACACTACCCCAATACGATATCCTTGTGCTTTTAACTCTTTTAATATTTCAATCGCTCCCTCTATCGGTTTTACAGATGAGTGATGCAGTTCAAAGTTAATTGTACGATACTCTTCAATTAAATAATTCACATCTTCTTTGAAATATTTAGGGAAGACATCTTTTAATGCAGGACCTATAAAACTTAATTCCTCTTCTTTGGTTAATGTATAATCCGGGCGGAATTTTCTAAACATTTCACGATACGTATCAATAATTGCTTGTTGCGTATCAATCAATGTTCCATCAAAATCAAATAAAATAGTCGGTTTATGAATTGTATATTTTCTAAATACACCACTCATTCCTATTGCACCAAAAATTATAAAGACAATTGAAATTACCTGTGCTGTACGAACCCCCATAAACATTAAACTATCTGTTCTTAAGCCTTCTACAAAAAATCTTACAACTCCATACCACATTAAATATGCGAAAACCAAATCACCACGCTTTGGCTTTGTGAAGTATTTCAATACAATTGCGATTAAAATAAACCCTAAAATATTCCCCACACTTTCATATAAAAAAGTTGGTTCACGATACTCACCTAAAATATACATATGGTTTTTGATAAAGTCTGGAAAATGCGTATAATATGCCTCACTTACCACCTTACCATACGCTTCTTGATTCATAAAATTTCCCCAGCGCCCAATTGCTTGCGCTAGTAAAATATTTGGAACAATCATATCTGCCATAACCATAAAATTCAACTGCTTTTTCTTACAATAATAATATCCATAAGCAGCTCCACCAAAAAGTCCACCTTGTATCGCAAGTCCTCCTTGCCATACAGCGAAAATTTGAAGTGGATTCGCAAAATAATAATCTAAATTACTACTAAATAATACATACCAAATACGCGCTGCAAATACACCTGCTATTAAACATCCAATTAATAAATCATCCGCAATTTCACTTTTATATCCATATTGCTTAAAATTGTGGACTGAAATGAAATAAACAAGTGCTGCACCAATTAAAATAAATACTGCATACCATTTAATACTCAATGGTCCAATATTAATTAATGTCTGAAAATCTGGAAATAGCTCCATAGTCCCTCCTTAATGTTTTTCATTATTTTTTATATTCTTAATATAATTATAGACGCGTTCATCAAACTTTTTCGCCCCATTCATCCCCATCTGTTTTAATGAGAAATTTGTAACTGCACTTTCCACAAGAACAGCCATATTACGCCCTTCTTTTACTGGAAAGACAAGACGCGGTACATTAAAGTCTAAGATTTCCATGAAATCCTCGTTCTCTGTTCCCACTCTTGCGTATTCTTTATCTTGATCAAATTTTTCTAAATACACGACAAAATCAATTTGTGCTTTAGACAAAATAAAACTTGCCCCAAACATATTCACAATATCGATAATCCCAATCCCACGGATCTCTAAGAATCCACGTAAAAGTTCTGGTGCTTGTCCAATTATTTTATTATGTATACGATGTACATCTACACGATCATCCGCAACCAATATATGCCCTTTTTTAATAAGTTCAAGTGCAATCTCACTTTTTCCAACACCACTATCTCCTGTAATTAGAACACCTTTTCCATATACATTAATTAATACACCATGTAATGTATCCACAGGCGCCAATTTTTCATCTAAATAGGAGATTAAATCCACCATTAAACGAGATGTTTGGATTTCACTTTTAAACAAAGGAAAGTTCTTCTCTTTACAAATTTCAATTAATACTTCAGGAACCTCATGTTGCTTCGCAATTATAATTGCAGGTGTTTCATGATCTGTAATCATATTAAATCTTTCACATTGTACTTCTTTTGACAATGTGCGAATATAAGATATTTCCTTATCCCCAAAAATCACAATACGCTTAGGATCTGTATAGTCATAAAATCCCGAAAGTTCAAGCCCTGGACGATTAATATCTTGAACACTCACTGTTCTTTGAAGCGATAGTTCATCTCCAGTCACTTGTGTTAAATTAAAAAACTCACTGACCTCTTGTATCGAAACTTTTCTTTCAAATTCTTCCATATTATCACCTCTATTTATATAATACACGATTTAGGTAATGACCAGTATAACTTTCTTCATTTTTACTAATCTGCTCTGGTGTTCCAATTGCGACAATACTTCCGCCTTCATCTCCACCTTCTTTACCGATATCGACAATATAATCTACTGATTTAATTACATCTAAATTGTGTTCAATCACAATAACTGTATCTCCATTATCGACAATTCTTTGTAACACTTCCAATAGTTTTTTCACATCGTGCGTGTGAAGACCTGTTGTTGGCTCATCCAATACATATAACGTTTTCCCTGTTGGCTTTCTTTGAAGCTCACTCGCAAGCTTTACACGCTGTGCTTCTCCACCACTTAGCGTAGTAGAAGATTGTCCTAACTTAATATATCCAAGACCTACATCCATTAATGTTTGAAGTCCTGTTTTTATTTTAGAAATACTCGCAAAGAATTCCACACCTTCTTCAACTGTCATTTCAAGTACATCATATATGTTTTTCCCTTTATAAGTCACCGCAAGTGTATCTTCATTATAACGTTTTCCCTCACATTGCTCACAAGGCACATACACATCTGGTAGAAAATGCATCGAAATTCTTTTCACACCATCTCCTTGACAAAGCTCACATCGACCACCTTTGACATTAAATGAAAATCTACCTTTATCATACCCTCGAACACGTGCTTCTACAGTTTGCGCAAACAAATCACGAATATCATCAAACACCCCTGTATACGTTGCAGGGTTACTGCGTGGTGTTCTACCAATTGGATCTTGATCAATATCAATAATTTTATCAATCAGTTCTAACCCATCAATTCTTTCATGTTTTCCAGGCTTTATACGCACCCTACCAAAATGTTGAAGAATTCCTTTTGTAAGCACTTCATTCACTAGACTACTCTTCCCACTTCCTGAAACACCCGTTACCCCAATAAATGTCCCAAGTGGTAGTTTAACAGTCACATTTTTTAAATTATTTTCACTCGCTTTTACAATTTTTAAAAATGTTTTATTTCCTTTTCTACGGTTTTTAGGAACTTCTATTTTTAAAGCCCCTGATAAATATTGACCTGTAATACTATTTGGATGATTCATGACTTCTTGTGGTGTTCCACATGCGACAACCTCTCCACCATGTTCACCAGCACCTGGTCCAATATCAATAATATAATCAGACTCTTTCATCGTATCCTCATCGTGTTCAACCACAATTAGCGTATTTCCTAAATCACGCATATTTTTTAGAGTATGAATTAGCTTATCATTATCACGTTGATGAAGACCAATCGATGGTTCATCTAATACATATAACACACCTGTAAGTTGAGATCCAATTTGCGTAGCCAAACGAATACGCTGTGCTTCTCCTCCGCTTAAAGATCCAGCAATGCGATCTAGTGTTAAATACTCTAACCCTACATCTTTTAAGAAATTCAGACGTTCTTTGATTTCTTTTAAAACCAAATGAGCAATCTCTTTTTGCATACCTACAAGTTGAATTGTATCCATAAACTGCAGTGCTTGTTTGACTGACATTGCAGTCCATTGATAAATATTGATTCCATTTACCTTCACAGATAAAACTGTATCATTTAAACGTTTTCCACCACATACTTTACATGGCTGTTCTGTCATAAATGTCGCATACCAATCTCTTGAAGATTGTGATGTTGTTTCTATAAATCTTCTTTCAATTAATTTCGCAACCCCTTCAATATAATCGTTTCTAGTAAAACGATTTCCACTACGAGATTCTATTGTATATGCAATTGGTTCATCTGATCCATATAAAATAATATCAATCTGTTTTTTAGTTAACGTAGAAATAGGCACATCTATATCAATATTATAATGTCTAAATAAAACATCATACGTCTGCCATTCTATATTTTCAGTCCCAACAATATTTCTTAAATAATAAATACCACCTTGTCTAATTGATTTAGACTTATCAGGAAGAAGTAAATCCACATCTACCATCTGAGTCACACCTAATCCTTTACATTCATAACATGCCCCCATCGGCGAGTTAAACGAGAAAAGACGCGGTTCAAGTTTAGGCACCGCAAACCCACAAATTGGACACGCATAATTCGATGAAAACATAATTTCTTCATCTGCCGCCTCTACATTCACAATCCCTTCAGACAACTTTAAAGCCACCTCTAAAGAATCCCCAATACGCGTACGAGAATCCTCTTGTTTCATAATACGATCTACTACGACATCAATATCATGTCTTTTGTTTTTATCTAATTCAATTTCTTCCTCTAATAGTCTCATCTCACCATCAATCTTCGCTCTAATAAACCCATCTTTTCTTAATTTTTCAATTAAATCTTTATGTGTTCCTTTTTTCGCTTTAATAATCGGAGACTTAATAATCAATCTTGTTTTATCAGGATAACTTGTAAGTTTATCTACCATTTGTTTAATCGTTTGAGAAACAATTGGTTGATTGTGGTTTGGACAATAAGGAACCCCGACTCTTGCGAATAAAAGCCTTAAATAATCATATATTTCCGTAACCGTTCCAACCGTTGATCTTGGATTATTTGAAGTTGTCTTTTGATCAATTGAAATGGAAGGAGACAATCCCTCAATAGAATCCACATCTGGTTTTTCAACATTCCCCAAAAACTGACGCGCATACGCACTCAAAGACTCCACATAACGCCTTTGTCCTTCCGCATAAATCGTATCAAAAGCAAGTGAAGTTTTTCCACTCCCTGAAAGCCCCGTCATAATAACCATCTGATTTCTTGGTATTTCTATATCAATATTTTTAAGGTTGTTTTCTCTTGCACCTTTTACAATAATTTTATCATGTTTCATATTACACCTCTATTATCTATATCATTATACATGAATTAAAAATTTAAAGAAACATGCACACTATACAAAAAAGCAATCAGAAATTCTGATTGCTTTATTCTTACATGTTTTGTAATTTTCCTTCGCTTAATAATACACGAAGATCACTTAATTCGCTTACAACATTACTATGTGTTACAACGATAACCGTTTTTCCAAATTCCTCTGTTAAGTTACGGAAGATTTTGATGATTTCTTGTTCAGTATCGCTATCTAAGTTTCCAGTAGGCTCATCCGCAAAGATTAAATCTACGTTGCCTGCAATTGCACGTGCAATCGCAACACGTTGTTGTTCCCCACCTGATAGCTTTGTAACCATACGGTCTGCTTTTGATCTAACAATTCCGAATTTTTCTAAAAGTGCATACGCAACTTCTTTACGATTTTTAGGAATTTCATTTTCAGTTTCAGTCATCGCAAGCTCAATATTTTCAAGTGCAGTTAAGTAATTAATTAAATTGTATTGTTGGAAAACAATCCCAATTTTATTTCTTCTGTATTCATTTAACCCTAATACATCAATATCCTTACCATCATAATAAACTTTACCACTCTCCGCTTTATCAAGCCCTGCAATAATACTTAATAATGTAGTCTTTCCACTTCCTGATGGACCTAAAATTGTATAAAACTTTCCTTTTTCGAACTCATAAGATAAATCACTTAAGATTTGTCTTTTTGAACCACCATCAATATAACTATAGTTAATATTTTCTAATTTTAATAATGACATTTTTAAATCCCCCTAGTTCGCATTCGTCAAGATTCTCTTTGGATTGAATCTCATAACCATCACAGCAGGTATTAAAATACTTATAAATACTACCGCAACACCCAATACATAAATCTGAGCAATTAAGATTGGACCTACTGTCACATCATAATTTGCAAGTAATTCCTCTTGAGAAATTTCTGTGAAGTAATTAGGATCTCCATACCAGCTATAATCTGGTCCATCCTCTACAACTTCTTCTTGAGAAACTTGGTATTCTAATACAGCATTTCCTACTGATGAACTAATTAAGCTTCCGCTTGCAACTGCAAGTGTAAACCCTAAAATCGCAACAGCCAATAATTCTAAGAATAATTGTCCGACAACTTTACCTTTACTTACACCCATTGATAATAATACACCAATTTCATATTCTCTTGATTTAAGAGTTAATGCTGTAATTAAAGTAATAATAACAACTGCATTAATCACAACAATCCATACGATAATATTTGAGAATAATGATAATGTATCTAATGGTTTAGACATTTTCTTAAACTCTTCATCATTCGCATCAAACATCATATAATCTCTTAATAAATCTTGGTTTTCAGCAATAAAATCATCTGTAACCAATGGATCATTTAATAACATTGTAACACTATTTAAATAGAAGAAATCTTCTCTTTCCATTTGTTCATACTCATTCTCTGGATACATTTCCATTTCATATCTTATGTTTGCTTGATATCTTTCCCATTGTAAGTCATAGATTGTGGATGATGGGATTAAAAGTTGATTATATGGAGATTCCATTTTTCTCATCCAATCAAAATTATCAGCAGTAGGATCTACATTTTCAGCAGTTTCATAAATCCCGATAATTTCAAGTTCAATTACCGCTATATCTTCTGTTAAATATGGGTTTTCATTTCCCCAAGTAAATAAATTTGGATCTGTATCTATTGTAATTGTATCTCCAATACGTAAGTTATTATGTTCTGCTAAACGTTTTTCAATCACAACTACTTTATTTGCATTATCGATGTCATCTTGTGTATAGAAATTACCATCAATCATTGTATATTGTCCATTTTCAAATTCAATCATATTAGGATATGCATTCGCACGCAATGCCACATCTGATTCAACATACACCATATCATAAGATTCAAACATCTCATTTCTTATTTCAAAATCTTCTTCATTTTGATTTTTTTCATATTCATTATTTAAAGGAACCGCTTCAAAATCAAGTGTTTTTCCCTCTGTAAAATAAACAGCATTAATCGCACTTAAATATGGGCTTTCTAAAAACGCATTTACATCTTCCATTTTAACTGTAGGATTATACGTTTCATAAAATTCAGTTCTTTCTTCATCTGTTTCTAACTTATCCGCATCAATCCAATATTGTTCATAATCCGCTTCATATTTTACTATTGGTTGCATACTTTTTCTTGTAATCACTTTAGCACTTTCAGCAGCTTGATTGATTCCAAGACCGATAATAACTAAATTACCGATTAAGAAGAATGTTAAAGCCATAATAATTGATCTTGATTTTCTTCTTGTAATGTTTTTAATTGCTCTATTAATAAAATTCATATCACTTTCCCCCTTATTCTTTTACTGTTTCTACAATACTAATCGTTACTTTTTTGTATTGATCATAATATCCTGTGCTAAGTGCAGTATTATCTTGTGTTATAACACTAATAACACTTCCAACCTCTTTTCCACTTGTATCGTCTTTCACATATGTAAACTCACAAGACAATTCATACGCTTTACAGAATGCTCTTGCAGCTGTTTCATCACCTGCAATCACCGTATCAAGATCTGCTTGTAAAATATTAACTTTTTTACCTTGAGATACAACAACTTGAACAAGTTCTCCTACCTCATATACGTCTTTTTTAAATGATAAGATTGTGCCATAAGGTGCATCATTTGTTTCCCAATAAACTGTTGGGGATCCCATTTGAGCATCTCCATTATCACCTCTATTTATATCATTTATCCATGCTTTTAATTGTTCTAAAGTTGTTCCCTCAAAGTCTGATATCGAAATCTTTCCTTTAGAGAATACGATATCTAACGTACTTGTTGAAGTAATAATATCACCTGCTTTAATTGATTGAGATAATACTGTACCTTTAGCAGCTTCATTGTAAATTTCTCTTGAGTAGTATTTTACGCCGTTATCAGTTAACCAATCTTTTGCTTTTTCATTTGATAATTTACTTAAATCAATCATCGTTACAGCTTTACCTTTACTAATATACACTTTTAAAGTATCGCCCTGTTCAATTGTATCTTCCGCTTTTACACTTGCTGAAATAAAGACACCACTTGCAATCGTATCATGATATTGTTCAATTTTTTCAAGTTCAATTTTGTTTGTTTCTGCCCAATCTTCAATCATTGCATATGTTTGATCTTTAAAGTCCGCAACTTTGATTTCTTTTGCAGGTTGAGGTCCGCGAGATGTTTCAATTGTAATAGATGTTCCACGTTTAAAGTCTGTTTCTTCACCGACTACATCGTAAGAAATAACCATACCCGCCTCTACAGTATCACTATAGATTTGATTTACTTTTGCTTTTGATAATTTGTTTTCATCAATCCAGTATTTTACATCATCATAATTCATGCTTTTTAAGTCTGGAATCAAAATAGGTTCAGATGGATCTGCTCCCATTGATACTGTAAATGTAATAATTTTATCCTCATTTATTTTAGTTCCTACCGCAACACTTTGTTCCATTATTACATCTTCTTTTACATCAAAACTATATTCTTCAATTAAAATGAAATTTGTCCCAGCAATTCCTTCTTGTTTCGCCCAAACACCTAAATCTGCAGTTGTTTGTCCCACTAAATCCGGCATTGTAATCTTTGGTGCAAAAAACATAAAATATACACCTGCTATTAATGCAATCACAACCAATACAATCGCTGCAATTAGCGTTGGTTTTGGTTTTGGTTTTTTATAAACCTCTACTTTTTCTTCTTTAAAACTATCTGGTTTTTTTTCAATTCCCGAAGCAATTGATCCTAAGAAATCCTTCTTTTCTGACATTTCATTCTCCTCCTTTATTTTTAAAAAATTTCTATGAAATCAAATCAAAAAAATTTGTTCATTGTATTACTCACAATAATACATTACACTTATTTCAATATAATGTCAATCTTGTGAATTTATTATAAAAAAATTGCAGTGATATCACTGCAATTTTCACCTCTATCTTTTAATGTATTGAATAGCAATACATCCAGGCCCACCTTGCGTTGCAAACGCTGGAGATAATTTTAATACTCTAACTTCAACATTAGGAAGTTTTTCTTTAATTTTTTCTACTGCTGTATTTGCAGCTTTTTCATTATCTGCATGACTTACATAAATAATGTAATCTTCATTTACATTTTCTTTCACTAAATCCGCAATGATTTTATTAAACCCATCACTTAATGTTCTAGCAACTGTAAATTTATCTAAACGTTTTCCATCAGGAGATTGAATCATTACTGGTACAATTTTCAAAAAACCACCTAATGTAGCACCAAGTGGTGATAATCTACCACCGCGTTTTAAAAATTCAAAATCTAAAGGAATTAAATAAGAATTTTGATGTTTCAAACTTTCATTAATTCTTTGTAAAATTTCATCTAATGTTTTTCCTACTTTCGCCATATTCGCAGCAATCTCTACAACATGTTGTTGAGGACCACAAATTGTGCGTGTATTCATAACTGTAATGCGATCTTTGTTTTTAGCCATTTCTTTAGCATTAACACCGGATGCATAACATCCGCTTAATCCATCCGCAATGGTAAGATACAATACATCTTCATCTGCTTTTTCAAACGCTTCGACAACTTCTCCAATCGGTGGTTGTGAAGATTTAGGAACATGTTTTTGTCTTACAATTTCACAGAATTCTTCAGTTGTAATTCCAAAATAATCGCGGTATTCTTGACCATTTAAATTTACGATGAGTGGCATTACATCTATGTTTAATTCTTTGCTGTCTTTTTCATTAAGTAAACTACTTGTATCTGTAATAATTTTTACCATTTAGCTTTACCTCTTTTCTTAATATTCACTTATAATATACCACAAACTACCTTGATAACCAAATAATTACAACACTAATTTTCAGACTTTAACTCTAAAATAATATCCCTTAATTCTGCAGCTCTTTCAAAATCAAGCACTTTTGCCGCTTCCTTCATTTCTTTATCTAAAGAGTCCAGTAAGATTTGTTTTTCTTCTTTTCTACCCTTCATTTTTTTCTTCATATAACGATTCGCCATTTCCTGCGTTTCTTTTCCTGCAATCGCATCACGAATATCTTTTATAATTGTTTTAGGGATGATTTGATGTTCTTTGTTATAGGCTTCTTGAATCTCACGTCGACGGTTAGTTTCCTCAATTGCTTTTTCCATCGAATCCGTCATATTGTCCGCATATAAGAATACTTCACCTTTTTCATTACGTGCAGCACGCCCAATTGTTTGAATCAATGAACGATATGATCTTAAAAAACCTTCCTTATCTGCATCAAAGATTGCGACAAGTGATATTTCTGGAATATCTAGCCCTTCTCTTAATAAGTTAATTCCGACAAGCACATCGTATTTTCCTTTTCTAAAATCACGAATTACTTCTATTCTTTCAAGCGTTTTTACTTCATGATGCAAATAAGATACTTTAATATCCATTTTTTGAAGATAACTTGTTAATTCTTCAGCCATCTTCACAGTAAGTGTTGTAATCATTACACGTTCATTTACTGCAGAACGTGCTTTTATTTCATCTACAATATCATCGATTTGACCTTTTGTTGGTTTGATTGTAATTTTAGGATCTAAAAGACCAGTCGGGCGAATAATTTGTTGTACAACCTCTCCCCCTACTTTTTCTAATTCATAATCTCCTGGAGTTGCTGAAACAAAAATAACTTGATTGATTCTTTCTTCCCATTCTTCAAATCTCATCGGACGATTTTCTAATGCACTCTTTAACCTAAATCCATAATTTACAAGTGTTTCTTTACGTGCACGGTCTCCATTATACATCCCTCTAATTTGCGGAACAGAAGCATGCGATTCATCAATCACAAGTAGAAAATCATCTGGGAAGTAATCATATAAGTTATACGGTCTCTCCCCTACTTTTCTTCCATCCACATGCATAGAATAATTTTCAATACCAGAACACATTCCAAACTCTCTTAATGACTCTAAATCATACAGCGTTCTTTGTTCTAAGCGTTGATACTCTACCAATTTATCTTCAGCTTTAAGCTCTTGTAACCTCTCTTTTAACTCTTCTTCAATATGAACAGTCGCTTTTAATAAATGCGTTTTATCACGCGCATATTCATTTGCTGGAAACACATTGTATACTTGATATGCATTTATGATTTTATTTACAACAGGTTCAACTTCTGTGATTCTTTCTATTTCATTGTCAAACATCTCAATTCTTAAAATAAACTGATCTGTATATCCTAATACAACTTCAATAACATCACCACGTACTCTAAATGTACCACGTACTTGGTCTATATCATTTCTCTTATATTGTCTTTCCACAAGTTTCTTCAACAATTCATTTCTATCAGCAATATCTCCCACTTTTATTGTGAAAAACATGTCTCTGTATAAATTAGGATCGCTACTTGCATAAATACTTGCGACAGATGCAACTATAATTGTATCTCTTCTTTCAAGTACAGCATTCAACGCAGCAAGCCTTAACATATCCAATTCTTGATTGATCATCGCTGTTTTTTCAATATATGTATCCGTTTTTGGCATATATGCCTCAGGTTGATAATAATCAAAATTTGAAACAAAATACTCTACTTTATTTTCTGGAAACAATTCTTTAAACTCACCATAAAGCTGTCCTGCTAATGTTTTATTATGCACAAAAATCAAAGTTGGTTTATTTACTTTTTCAATGACATTTCCAATTGTGAACGTTTTCCCAGTCCCTGTAGCACCTAACAATACTTGATGCTTCTTATTTTCATTCAACCCCGCAACTAGTTTTTCAATCGCCATAGGCTGATCTCCAGTGGGTTTAAATTTTGAATGTAATTTAAACATAAAACTCTCCTTTACTTATTGTCTACATTATACTACTTTTTTAAAAATTCGGTTTAAATATACAAAAAACTTGTCATTTTCATGACAAGTAAATTTGCACAATATCCATTTATACTCCATCTACCTCATGCCCTAGGTATTAGATGTCTCTAACGATTTCATATAAATGTCAATACTGTTTACTTTGAGTATATTATTAGTAGGTAATCTCAAAGCTCTCAATCTAAGTAAGGAGTTTTAGAAGAGACTTGTATCATTTACATAGTTAGTCTTGGCTAACTAACTACAGTTTACACCTCTTCCACTTTATTGTCAACACTTAAAATAAATTTTTTTATCTTTTTATTCAATATTATTTTTACTCTCAATAATTCTTTTTTCCATATCATATAAATGAAATCTTATTTTCTTTTCAAAACCTTTTGTAATAAATGGTTTTTTGAACTTTAAGATTGCTTTATGCACTGCATTGTTTACAATTGTGTTTTCACTATAAGACACATTGCATTTAGATTCATCGATTGCCTCAATCTGATATTGAATATCAACTGAACCATAAAGTGTTGTCGCATTTACTGAATACATTTGATCTTGAGTTAACTCCATGATTTGATATGTAATAAAATTTGTTTCACTAAAATAACGTGTAAACTCAAACCCCGTTTTTAAATCTTCTATTTCAAACTTCAATTCATTTTTTTCATTTGCATCCTTATATAAATTTCCAACTAAATAGTTATATACATCACTAGCGGATACTTCTAATTCTACTTTTGCACTAAACATAGTTCTCTCCTTTTTAAAAAAGCAATCCTACATCTAAAATATAGGATTGCTAAAGATTATTTTAATAAATCTACTGCTGCATCAAACTGAACATCATACTCTTCACGATTTATACTCCACGCTCTAACAACTTCAGTTGTTAAAAGTGTCATCGTTTCTGAATCAATATCTCCTGTTTCTGCAATATCCATATCTTCTTGGAAATCTTTAATTGCTGACACAGTTGATTTATCAAAATATCCATCTGTACGATCTACACCATATCCAAGTAAATCCAATGCTAATTGTGCAACTCTTACTTCTTCAGCTACTGTATCAAATTCGATTACTGTACCTTCTTCAAGTGTTGGAATATATGCATAGAAGATATCGTGTAAGAATACTTCTTTATCTGGTGCAATTCCTACTTCATGAATTTTTTCATCGTTTGGTGTTAACCATTGAGCAACTGTGTACTTCAATGAACTTCCATCACTAAACATTTTTGGAATTTGAACTGTTCCTTTTCCAAATGTTGTCGTTCCAACGATTGTTGCACCTCTTTGTTCGCTCAATGCGGCTGTTAATACTTCAGATGCACTTGCTGAATTCTCATTTACTAAAACAACAACTTCTTTAAATTCTGGCATATATTTACCAGATGTAACCTTGTTAATTTCCATAGATCCATCACGTGCTTCTTGTTTTAATACAACTGTATCGTCCGGTAATAAAAAACCTGCAACATCAAGAAGTGAAGTTAAATATCCACCACCATTGTCTCTTAAATCAATGATAAGATCTTCTACATTATTGTCTAACATATAATTTAAATGGTTTTCCGCTTCATTTCCTGTTGTGGATCCAAACTGACTGATTTCTAAAACACCAATGTTATCTTCTGTAATATAGCTATATGTTGTATTTTCAATTTCATCACGTATGATTGTCATTTCAATTGGTTTGTTTTGTCTTATAAATTCAATGACAACTTCTGATCCAATTTCACCTTTTACAAGTGCAACAACATCATCCGAAGAAACGCCTTCAACACTCATCCCGTCTACTTTTGAAATAATATCCCCCGCTTGTACACCTGCTTTTTCTGCTGGAGATGATCTAAAGACGCGTTCAATTACAAATTTTCCATCTACTTCATAATAGGATACACCAATTCCAACAAATCCTAAATCGATGCTTTGTGTAAAGGCTGCAGATTCTTCACTTGTCATATACCCTGTATTTGGATCTACTTCAAAATTTGTCATCCCTACCATTGCTTGATTTAATAAATCAGAACTTAATGTATCTATATCTTTTCCAAAATACCACTCATTTAACATAAGGTCATAAATAGCATCCAGTTTTGAAAAATTTGCTGTTTGCGGTTGTGCATTGTTTTGGGTTGGTACAAATGTACGTGTACCAATCAAAAGCCCAATGAAGAATACTACAATCAACATTAAAATAACAATAAATGTTTGAATTCTTGCATTTTGACGTTGTTTCTGTTCAATCGATTTAATTTTTCTTTCTTCCATAATTACTCCATTCAATGCCTATCGCATTATAAACCAAAAATATCTTGAGGAGTTTCACGGCATGGTGCTACACCACCCGTTGCACTACATGTTTTATTTAATGCAGCGCTCCCCCAACCTGCACCAAATGCTAAATCTCCATCCCAATTTGTTGCATAGTACTCAAGCGAGCGTGTTCCAAGATAAAATACTTCCACGTGTACATGGGCACCAGATGAGTTTCCAGAGTTTCCAACTTCACCAATTTTTTGTCCAGCAGTCACTGTTTGACCTGCCGCAATCGGTGTACCTTGTTTCATATGCAAATACTTAACAGCGTAGATTTTACCATTTACATTTATCATTAGATAAACTTGATTTCCTCCACCCCCGCTACCAGGCTTTCCACATGTACTTCCTAAATATCCGTACGTATCGCAGCTATCTGCACTTGCGATTACAACACCATTTCCAGCTGCTCTAAGTTCTGTTCCAACTGACGCTGCTAAATCAACACCTAGATGCACACCGCCCCCAAAACTTGATGGATAATACCATGCTTCTGCTGATTTACGATATCCGCTCGCAATTGGTCGTGTCCACCCTTTACTTGGGACAACTTCACCCAATGCTTCTGCAATTCCATTCATCTTATCTAGAATATCATTTAAATCTGTATGCACTCTATTTAACTGCGCAAGTAAATCTGCCTCTTGCGATAAATATGAATTTTTTAAATCTTCTGCCGTTTTCATAAGTTTGATTTGATCTCCCTTACTAATCTCTATTTGGTTTTTATCTGATTCTATTTCCAATTTTTCTCTTGCAAGAATGGCTTTATCCTCTGAAAGTGCTTCAATTTCACTTTCCATTAACTCCATTTGTTTGCGATCATATTCCGCGATATCATTTAAGACTTCCATTCTACCAATCAAGTCAATAAAATTTTCTGCCCCCATAATAAAGTCAATATATGTATTAAGTGTTGTATTAGATTGCGCAACAACCATTCTTTCTTGTATCGCTAAATCAATTCGATTGATATTCTCTTCTCTAATCACAATTTGTTCTTCAAGTAAAACAATATTCGCTTCTTTTTCTTTTATATCTTCTTCCAATGCCTTAATTTGTATATCAAGTTTTGCAATAACCTCTTCAATATCCTTGATTTTCTTTACTTGTTCAGAAATATTTCCCTCAAGTTTATCAATTTCTTCTTGTAGTTTATCCGCTTCATCATACGAATTATCTGCCTTATCACTTAAATACTGTGAAAAAGCAACACATGTTTCTTTATTCGCATCAATTGATTCTTGTGTCTTACACAATTCTTCATAATATGCTTCATTGCCCGCGAAATCATTCGCATATGGTGTAATAAATGACATCAGTAAGATAGCAGAAACTACCAATATATTTATGACTTTTTTCATTTTTTCAACCATAATTGGCGCGTTACTGCAATAAAGCTACCAATTGACCCTACAACTATTCCAACAACTCCAAGTATCGCTGATAAATATAAAATAAATGGCATTTCAGGAAGGAGTGGAAACATATCCGTAAATAAGCGTCCCTTTAGTTCTGTATATATATAATTATACCCCAAATATGTTAATACAATCGGAAGTACAGATCCAAATAATCCTATCATCGCACCTTCTAATAAAAACGGTGCACGTATAAATCCATTTGTCGCACCGACAACTTTCATTATTTGAATTTCTTCTTGTCTTGAATTGATCGTAACTTTAATTGTATTTGAAATTAAAAATATTGCCATTACACAAAGAAAAGAAACCAAAATTAACCCACCATTTTGAAATGAATCCAAAGCATTGATTAATGTTTCTGTTCCATCTCCTCCATAACTGGCTTTTTCTATACCTTCTATTTCTTCAATCGCAAACGATACAGGTTTAATATCCGCACCTTCATCTGTTTCTACATAGTATGCATTTCTTAAAGGATTGTTTTCTCCTTCATACATTTTATAAACTTCAGCTTGTTCAGGATATGCTTCTATTTGTTTTTGAAGTTCTTCATCTTTTGAAGAAAATGTAATGCTTTTAACACCCTCTATTTTCATTATCTCCTCTTCAATAACATCAAATTTCGCTGTTTCAATCACAGTGTTTTCAATCTTTACGTGAATCATTAAACTACCTTCTACATTGGATGTAATTTGTTGGAAGTTCGCTGTTATAACTAAAAACAATGATATTAACATTAATGTCAATGTTACTGCAACAATACTTGAAAGAGACATTGCTTTATGGCGTGTGATACCTGCAATACTCTCATTTACATGTCTTATAAAACGATTAATCATTTTCATTATATCCTCCATCAATAAAGTCTGAAGCGATATATCCAGAATTCAGACGAATGGTTCTTCTTCTCATGCTATTCACAATTGTGAAATCATGTGTCACCATTAAAATCGTTGTATTTTCTTCCTTATTGATATCATCTAAGATTTTCATAATTTCCTTAGACATCACAGGATCTAAATTTCCAGTTGGTTCATCCGCAATTAATAAACTCGGACGATTCGCAATTGCACGTGCAATTGCAGCTCTTTGTTGTTGTCCACCTGATAATTCATGTGGATATGAATTTGATTTATCTTCTAACCCCACAAGTTTTAAGACATCTCTTACACGTTTTCTTGCTTTTAGCTTTTCTACACCTACAACTTCAAGCGCAAAAAAGACATTCTCAAAAACTGTCTTTGTTTGTATTAGACGATAATCTTGAAAAACAACTCCAATATTTCTTCTATATTTCGGTATATGCTTATTTTTCAAACTCCCAACATCAATTCCTGCAACTTCTATTGTTCCTGATGTAGGCTTTTCTTCACCGTTAATTAATTTTGTTAAAGTGGATTTTCCACTACCTGTTGATCCAATAATATAGACAAACTCTCCTTCTTCTACAACGAGGTCTATACTATAAAGTGCATTCACACCGTTTTTATACGTTTTCGCTACTTTTTTTACTTTTAACACTTTATCACATCCATTCTGTTAAAATTATAACATAATTAAAAACATTATTTTAAAAATATCATAATATTCTCTAATTTTTCACAATAAAAAAGTCTACATAAATATTGTAGACTTTTTTAAACAATATAAAG
>CAYJAB010000007.1:0-259 GCA_964368305.1 uncultured Erysipelotrichaceae bacterium
CATTTAAATCTTTCATAGATAAAACCTCAAACCCTATTGGTTTGAGCATTTGTCTAAATTCTTCAATTTTATGCATGTTATTTGACGCAATTACAATTTTCATTTTTAACATTCCTCCCATGTATTACATTTTAAATCAATACAATATCGCTTACACGGTGTTTGATTCTCATTATAAACAATAAGTTGATATATCGGTTTATCCATATACCCACAATCAATGACAGCATAATGATATAGTGTGTGTTGTGGCACAATA
>CAYJAB010000007.1:269-54527 GCA_964368305.1 uncultured Erysipelotrichaceae bacterium
ATGTGTCAATATAAAATCAATCACTTCTTTTTTATTTTCAGATTCAACTAAGTTAAATAATCTTGGTGGTCTTTGTTTTGTATTATTATAATAATCCATTAATAAGATAGATTTTAAAACAAAATCTTCATCATTTAATTTAAAACGATCATACACTTCTAAATAGAAATTCTTAAGTGTAAATGAATTTCTTAACTTACTTAAAATATTGCCTATTTCTAAAAAAACATCAAACGCTACATGTTGAGACGTCAAATATTTGATTGTATGCAACAATCTTTGATTATTATAACTCTTTTCTACACCGTAGTATACATTCTCAACAGAGAGAATTTCCTCTTTTGACATCCATTTAGTAGATTGTACTTGGTAAGGTGTGTTATGATCAAAGGCAATTTGATATAAGTCCTTATTCATTCTTAAACTAGTTCCTTTTAATAGCTTCAATATCCCAACTTGAATCTCACTTACATTTAAATCATAAAGTTGCTGAAATGTATCTTTAAACTGCGACATATCTTCATATGGTAGTCCTGCAATCAAATCAGTATGCATAATGATTTGATGGTCTTGTAATCTTAAAATAATCTCTTTTAATTTTAAGTTATCTTGACTTCTTCCCACTGCTTTTAGTGTTGGTTGATGAAAAGACTGTATTCCTATTTCATATCTAAATCGTTTTTTATCTAAATAATTACATAAAATATTTAGCATTTCCTCATCTAATTTATCCGCAACAATTTCAAATTGAAAAACTGTATTTGTCGTGTTTGTGTTTAAGTATGTTACAAAATCTAATGCACGCTTTTTTAACATATTGAACGTTCTATCCAATAATTTAACTTGTTTTACTTGATGAACTTCAATTAACTTGAATAGTTTATATAAATATTCCTCAGAAAAAAATCGAACATTTTTATCAGTTGATGAAAGACAAAACGCACATCCATACGGGCATCCTCTACTTGTCTCTAAATATAAATATCGATTTTGAATATCTTTTAAATCAAAATCAAGAAAATACGGATTTTCAAGTTGTTCAAGACGTGCTAAATCTTCTTTATGTGGAATAACTTTTTGTCCACATTTTGTTTGTATTCCGACTGTTTTATTTTCACATATATAATCCCATACTGTAAACTCACCTTCTCCAATAGCAATTGCTTCGATTGGATGGTCAAACCATTCATCATTTTCAAAAGTTACTTCAGGACCACCTAAAATAATCCTCGTCTTAGGATTAAGTTTTTTTATTTGATCTATTAACTGTTTAGTTTCATTTACATTCCAAATATACACACTTAATACAATAATATCTGCTTGATAGTCAATCACTTTATTAACTACATTATTGATGTCATCTTTAATTGTAAACTCATGCAAAACAACATCTGCATCATTTGGACGTGCAACATAGACCCATCTAAGTGCAAGATTTTTATGAATATATTTTGCATTAAACGTTGTAAGTAAGACTTTCATTTTATCACCATATTAAGTTTATCAAATAATATGAATTTGTGCTATTATTATTGAAGAGGTATCGCTATGATTGAGACAATAATTTACAATTTTTTCAAAAAAACACCAAGCAATTTAAAAAAACTTGATAAAGGAATTACAAATAAAAACTATTATTTTGAAATAGATGAAGTTGGATATATAATTAGAATTCCTTATTCTAATACATCTAATGTATCATCTTATGAAATTGAACTCGAAATTATTAATTTAGTTAAACCACTTGATATAGATATATCTCCTATTTACTATGATAGTAATAGTGGAGTTAAAATCTCCCCATTCAAGCAACTTTTAACATTTGATGAATATCATAATGAGGATAAGATAATTAAAGTCGCACAGTTAATGAAAAGACTTCATGATGCAAAATTAAAAAGTGGTGTGTACTTTGATCCAGTTAAACAGTATCTTGAGTATAAAAATAATGTAAGCAACTTTATTTATAACTTAAGTGAGTATGAAATGATATTGGATAAAATAAAGAAAATTAGTACAGATGACTTCATTGTTTGTCATAATGATTGGGTTGAAGGAAATATTTGCTTTACAGAAAATAAAACATATCTTATTGATTACGAATACGCAAAAGACAATCACCCTTTCTTTGATATCATGTCTTTTTTAACTGAAAATAAAATAACCGATTTAAAACAAAGAAGCCAATTTTATGATGTATATTTTAATAGAGAGCTTACAGATGAAGAGAAATATATATTAGATACATTTGAAACCTATCACAATATGCTGTGGTGTACTTGGGCAATGATGATGTATGATCAAAGAAAAGAAAGTTTATTCATTGAAATCGCAAATGATAAATACAATGCATTAATAAATCAAAAAAAGACTAACCAAATTGGTTAGTCTTGTTGTTTAAAGTAATCTAGTACTTTTTGAAGTGATGTAATAATTTCTTTATCTTGTTCAACAGATAAGTTAGAAATTAAACTGTCGATCATTCTATCATGAAATTCTGTATGTAATCTTAAAGCCTCATCTGCTTTTTCAGTCATCATAAGACGACTAATACGACGGTCTTTAGTATCTTTAACACGATTTACATATCCTTTTTTATGTAAACGATTGATGTTTACAGTTAATGTTCCTTGTGTAACAGATAAAGCCTTCGCAACATCTGACATTGTCTTTGTTGTGCTTTTTTCGATCTGCTCAAGTGTGTGAATTTCAGTCATTGAAAGTTTTGCACCAGCTTCTTTTAAACTATTTTCTTCAATAGCTAAAATACGAGTAAATAATTCCACTAATAATTCATTAATGGTCTTACGGAACTGTTCCATTTAAATTATTTAGCGATTGCTTTTTTTGCAGAATCTACAATTTTAGTAAATCCTTTTGCATCGTGAATAGCAATTTCAGATAACATTTTACGGTTAATATTGATTTTAGCTAATTTTAATCCATGCATTAATTTTGAATAACTAATATCATTCATTCTTGCAGCAGCATTAATACGTGCAATCCATAATTTACGCATTTCACGTTTTAAATTTTTTCTATCTCTATATGCATAACGTAATGAACGCATAACTTGTTCATTAGCTGTTCTATATAAAGTATGTTTCGAACCAAAATAACCTTTGGCTAATTTTAAGACTTTTTTTCTTCTAGCGCGTGTAGCAACGCTTCCTTTTACTCTTGGCATTTTTTACTTCCTCCTATTTTTGAAGCATTAGTCTGATACGTTTGTAATCTGAACCATGTACTAATGTTGACTTTCTTAAATTTCTTTTTTGTTTGTGTGACTTGTTAGCAGCAAAGTGAGATACATAAGCATGTGATCTTTTTAATTTTCCACTACCTGTAACTTTTACACGTTTTGCTAAAGCCTTTTTTGTTTTCATCTTTGGCATAATTTTTTCCTCCTATTTCAATTACTTTTTCTTTGGAGAGATAACAACAGACATTGTATTTCCCTCAAGAGCCGGCATTTTTTCAACTGAGCCATATTCTTTTAATTCTTCAATAAAACTATTCATAACCTTTTTCCCTACTTCTAAACGAGTAATTAAACGGCCACGGAATCTCATGTCCGCTTTTACTTTCATTCCACTTTGTAACCAATTACTTGCTTGATTCAACTTTGTTTCAAAGTCATGTTTGTCGATTACTGGTGAAAGACGTAGAGGTTTTACTTCGGTAACATGTTGGTTTCTTTTCGCTTCTTTTGCTTTTTTCTGAGCTTCGAAGCGGAAACGTCCATGATCTAAGATTTTACAAACAGGTGGTTGAGCGGCAGGAGCAACACAGAACAAATCAAGTTCATAATCTTCTGCTGCTTTTAAAGCTTCTCTTCTAGCCATGATACCCAATTGTTCACCCTCTGGACCTATTACTAAAACTTCCTTAAAGCGAATGTTCTCATTAACTAATTCTTCAACTACATTTGGCATTCTTTTGTAACTAATATTTACACCTCCAGTGCATTAAAAAAGTGAGTGCGTAAATGCACTCACTAATATCACATATTGATGTGTTTTTAGCTTTTACCTATGTCCGATTGGTCATCAGGTGAGAAGAGTGCTTCTACTTTCTAACTATTTGCTTAAGTATATTATCATGTAAATCTTACAATGTCAATTGTTTAAGCAATAAAACAACACTAATTTACAATTCTTTCTACTTTTGTAACACTATCCACTTTTTTAAGATTCGCGATCACCGTTCTTAAATGTTCAGTATCATTTACAGACACTCTCATTTGAGTAGTAGCAGTGATTTTATCATCATTGACACTTGAGTTAATCGACAACAATCCAGCCTTACATTGTGAAACAACTGTTACAAGATCTGTTAGTAAATAATTTCTATCACTTGACTCTATTTTAAGAGAAACTTCAAACTTAACTGCTTCAGATGTTTGTTCATCCCAATGTACTTCGATAAGTCTTGTATACTCTCTTAAAATATTTGGACAATCTTTACGATGTACTTTTACACCTTGTCCTGTTGAAATAAATCCAACAATTTCATCTCCGTAAACAGGAGAACAACATCCCGCAAGTGAAATTTTCATTGAATCTACACCGGCAACAGAAACACCAGATTTTGAAACTGTTTTCTTTTTATTTTGATCTTTTGAAAATAAACGTGTAAGTTTAATAGAATCAAAAATCGTTTTGTTTGGTGTATTCATTTTCTCAGCAATTGCAGAAAGCGAAGTTGATTTTGAACCAATCGCATACATAAAGTCATTATAATTATTAAAATTAAATTGTGAATAAATTTGCTCTAATTTTTTCGGAGTATATTCTTTTTCATCAATTTTCCTTTTAATCATTTCATCTTTAAGCATTTGTTCACCCTTTTCAATAATAGGCGCTTTGCTTTCAAGATCTTTCTTTTGTAAGAATCCTCTGATTTTGTTTTTTGCCTGATTCGTCTTTACAAACTTTAACCAGTCTTCACTTGGGCCATTAGAATTCTTGCTTGTTTTTAAGTTAACGACATCTCCTGTTTTTAAGATAGTATTAATAGGAACCAAAATATTATTTACAATTGCACCTACCGTAGAATGTCCAACTTCTGTATGGATACGATAAGCAAAATCTATTGGAGTTGACCCATTTGGTAAATCAATGATTCTCCCTTTTGGAGACATTACATAGACATTCGCATCAAAGAAGTCTTTTTGCATTGAATCCATAAACAACTTCGCATCTACATCTGAATCATCTTTCATTTCAGATAAATCTTTAAACCAAGATAATTTTGTCTCAATTTCTTCTTGTTCTTTTTTAGGGTTATATTTACGCCCTTCTTTATACATCCAATGTGCTGCAACCCCTTGTTCGGCAATCGCATCCATTGTTTCAGTTCTTATTTGAACTTCAAAAATATGTCCATCATTTCCTACAACAGTCGTATGTAAAGACTGATACATATTCATTTTAGGTACAGCAATATAATCCTTCAATCTACCTGGAATCGGACGATACTTTTGATGTACATATCCTAGTATTTCATAGCATTGTAGATCAGTCTTTGTGATGATACGAATTGCATTTAAATCCAAAATTTCATCAAAGCGTTTATTTTTTTGATTCATTTTTTTATAAATACTATAAATATGTTTACTTCTTCCAAATATTCGATGTGGAAGGTTTAATTCGTCTAACATAACAGAAATATCATCAATCATTTCATTCACAAAGCGATTTCTTTCTGATTTTCTTACTTCTAACATTTTCGCAACATCGTAATACTTTTCGCGTTCTAAATAATAAAAACTCAAATCTTCCAGTTCATTTTTTATTTCACTAATCCCTAAGCGATGTGCAATTGGAGCATATACACCTAATGTTTCCGCTGCGATTCGTTTTTGAGACTCTTGTTTCATAAACTCAAGTGTTCTCATATTATGTAAACGATCCACAAGCTTAATTAAAATAACACGAATATCTCTCGCCATTGCAATAAATATCTTACGATGATTGACTGCTTGGTATTCTTTTTCGTCTGAAAAAGAAAGATTTCCTACTTTTGTTACACTTTCAACCAATTGATAGATTTCTTCATCAAAATCTTGTATAAATTGTTCTTTTGTAACATCACAGTCTTCAATTATATCATGCAATAAACCTGCTGCAATTGTTCTTGGACCTACACGCATCGTAGACAAAATGAATGCAACTTGAATCACATGAATCACATAAGGTTCGCCACTTTTCCTAAACTGTCCTTCATGTTTTTCATTTGCATAATGGTACGCTTTTTCAATTATAGAAACATCTTGTGGATTTGTAATATACTTCCCCACTTCATCCATTAATATTTTATAATCTGCAATAAGATGTGCCGCCATATAATAACCCCCTTTATTTGAAAAAAATCGAAGAGTTGCCTCTTCGATAGTTTAATATGTCATAACAGTATGTACATTATAATTTTTAATTAATTCTCTACCCTTTAAATCTTCAAGTTCAATTAAAAATGCACAACCAACAACTTCCCCACCTAATTCTTCAACTAGTTTAATCGTTGCAGCAACAGTTCCCCCTGTCGCTAATAAGTCATCTACTATTAAAACTTTCTGACCTTTTTTAATTGCGTCCTTATGAATATGTAATTCATTGCTTCCATATTCTAAATCATATTTTACACTTACTGTTTCACGTGGTAACTTATTTGGTTTTCTAATAGGTACAAATCCAATATTAAGCGCATATGAAACTGGACACCCAAAAATAAACCCTCTAGACTCAGGTCCAACAATTAAATCTGCACCTTGTTTCACAGCAAAATCTTTTATTTCATCACATGCTATTTTAAAAGCATCCCCATTTTGCATTAATGGTGTAATATCACGGAATAAAACCCCTTCAATTGGATAATCTTGTATAGCTGCAATATAATTTTTTAATTCCATAAAAATGCCTCCTTTAGCACTTAAATATTATAAACAAATAAACGTAAAAAATCAAATTTCTTCAACAATAATATTTACTTTTTTATTCATCCTAAATTCATTAATCGATAGCGTTCCATTAAATGTCATTTCTTTTTTACTTATATAATCATCAAACTTATACTTCTCTTTAAAATAAAGCGCATCAATTGCCCCCGCCTTATTATTAGAAGACCATTTCAAGTATCTTCCTTTTAAGTTTTGATAAGCATCAACTTTAAAGTGTTCAATTTTAAATAATGGTAAATGAAATCCACTTCCAAATGGACGCAAACAATCCAGTGCTTCTACTAACTCTACAGTTAATTCATCTGCCAATATTGGTATTGTGCATTTTTCTACTGGGTTTAAAACAATCTTTTCACTGTACTTTTTAAGCAATGCATAAAATTCTTCTAATTTCTCATTTTCAATTGAAATGCCTGCTGCTTGATGATGTCCACCAAATGACATCAATTCAAATGGATGTGATGTGAAAAATTCATAGAGATTAAAATTAGACAGGCATCTAATACTTCCTCGATAAATATTGGATTTTTTTGTTAAAACAATTGTTGGATTACCGCTTTTAAGCATTACACGATTTGCGACAAGCCCTGTAATTCCCTCATGCAGTTTTTCATCTAACACAATATCAAAAATTCCTACTTTTTCTATATTAGTCAAATCACACTTTTCTGTAAGTTCTTTTCTCTTTTTATTAATATCATTTATTTGATTTACATATTGATCAATTTCACTTTTATTCTCTAATCTTAAATATCTAACTACCCTTGTCGCTTTTGCTAAATCCGCAAGTCTTCCAATTGCATTAATCTTAGGAACTACCCCAAATCCAATATCAGAGTCGTTTATTGGATAACTCAGTTTATCAAATAAAGAAATGATCGTAGGATAACGTCTTTTATTCAGTATCCTTAACCCTTCTTTAATAATTACACGATTTTCTCCAAATACTTCTACCATATCCGCAATTGTTGCGATCATCGCAAGCACAAAATAATAATCTGTATCATTTGTAAGTTTACGCGCAATTTGAAGTGCAACACCACTTCCACACATTTTCTGATAGCTTTGTGGCATCATACTTGGGTGTAAAGTCAATGGCAAACTTGCTGAGTCTTCAATTAAATGATGGTCCGTAATAATAATATCAATACGATCTTTAGCATGCAAAATTGCTTCATGTGAAGAAACCCCATTATCCACTGTAATAATAAGATCATATTTCGCTTCAACCATTAAGTCTACAATATACTTACTTAATCCATAACCTTCCGTTATTCTATCTGGTATATAAAATCCAACTTGAACACCGTATTTATCTAAAACATCTACTAAAATAGCTGTAGAACAAAGACCATCTGCATCATAATCCCCTACTACAACAATTTTTTGTTTATGTTGCTTTGCATATTTAACTCTATCAATAATCTGCTCTAGCTCTTTTAAGTAAGGAAATTCACTTACTTGAGGAGGATTTTGAATTTCATTAATTTGAGATGCACTTAAATTTGAAACTTCAAATATTTTTTGATATAAACTTTCTATATTATTCATACATTCTTTTCCTTTTCTAGAGTTAAAATAGAATCCTTTAGGATTCTATTCAAACAAATCTTGGTAATCTTTGAATGACTTCCTTTTACCTTCCACAATCGCCTCATGTGCTAAATATGCAACAATTTGGCTGACTCCTATTGAATAAATATCGTCAATTGCTTCTGATAAAGAAGAAGGATATTCATTTTTCCACTTTAGTTTCATCAATGCATCTTCTAAATTTTTAAGTGTCAGTGTAGGTAAGTCTTCCCTTTGTAACTTACTTAACCTTAATCGCATTGCGAATTCTAATTGTTTATTGTTTTTTAATACTTCTTGATACATAATTTACCCCTTTAAATACTCCTACTATTTATTAAAAGAATTCACATATTCTTTAAAAATATTGCCTCTCTCCTCAAAATTATTAAACTGATCATAACTTGCACAGGCTGGTGAGAATAATACTACATCATTTTCTTGTGCAAGTAAATGTGCTTTTTCAACTGCTTGTTTTAAATCATCTACTACAATTGCATTTTCTTTTAAAGTTCTTAATTCATGTTTTGTTGCACCATATACAATCAAATGCTTCATTCGATCAACATAAGGCTCTAGCTCCTTAAATCCTGTCTTTTTATCATATCCACCCGCTAATAAAATAACTGAATGTTCAAATGATTTTAAAGCCGCAATTGTAGAATCCGTATTTGTTGCTTTTGAATCATTATAGTACTTAACCCCTTGAATCGTATTTACATATTCAATGCGATGTTCAACTCCTTTAAACTCTAAAATAGCCTCTTGAATAAGATGTGGCTCTACACCCATTTTAAACGCCATACAAGCCGCAACCATTGCATTTGACAAGTTATGTCTTCCAACAAGTCGAAGTGTATCACACTTAAATAAAACAGTGTCAAACAAATACACACAGTTATCTTCAACTCTTAAGTCCGCATTTGTAGTGTTTAAAGAAAAAGTAATCACTTTACATTTGATATCAGTTGCATATTTAACGACCATTTCATCATCCAAATTTAAAATAAACCAATCATCATCAACTTGATTATTATAAACCAATGTCTTTGCTTTATAATAATCTTCAAGACTATCAAAATAATCTAGATGATCTGGTGTTAAATTTAGTATTGTAGAAACTACAGGATGAAATGAAGGCGTTGCGATCAATTGAAATGCCGAGATTTCAATTGCAACATTCGCTTCTTCATTTAAGTGTTTATATACCAACTCACAAAATGCTGTACCTATATTTCCTCCAACCAACGCTTGAATGCTTTGTTTTTTTAATATTTCATATAATAAAGTTGTAGTTGTTGTCTTTCCATTTGTTCCAGTAATTGCAGCTAGTGAAAAATCAGTTGAATACTGTAAACCAATTTCAAATTCATTATAAATTTTTATATTTAAATCATTAAAATACTTCACAAAAGGAACATGATATGGAATACCAGGGTTTTTTACAATAAAATCCCATTTAATTTCCTTTAAATGGTCTGGATGTCCTAAATCATAAACTTCAATCCCTTTTTCGATCAACTCTAATTTAGGTAGAATTTCATTTTTATCTGTAATAACAACTTCATGTCCCATTTTATTTAAAAGCAGTGCAGCATAATATCCACTACGTGCACATCCAATTACCAATACCTTCATACTATACAAGCCCTATTACAAACCCAAGAATTGCACACACAATCCCAAGTCCCCAAAACGCTAAAACAACACTCGTTTCCTTATGTCCAGATAATGTGAAACTGTAATGAATAGGCGTATATTTAAACACTTTCTTTTTCCTAAATTTAACACTTAAAAGTTGAATAATAACGCACAGTGTTTCCCAAACAAAAACACCACCTATCACAACCAGTGCAATCTCCTGTTTTAAAACCATAGCCAGTGCAGCAAGTAAACCACCTAATGCAAGTGATCCTGTATCTCCCATAAATATTTTAGCAGGATAAACATTGTATTTTAAATATCCTAATAAAGATCCAATCACTGCGATAATCAAAACTGCAATCCCTGTGCTTTCAGATTGAGCAGCAAATAATACAAATGGTGTAAGTGCAAATAAACTTGTCCCTGCTGCTAAACCATCCATACCATCTGTAAGGTTTACCGCATTGCTTGCTCCAGTAAACATAAAAAGTACTAATAGAAAATACAAGCCACCTAAATCAATAGAATATTCAATAAAAGGAATTACGACTGTTGTAGATGCATTTTCTTTATACGCTAGAAAAAAAACAAACGCTAAAAAAAGCTGCATGATAAATTTCACTTTCGCTGGAAGTCCATCATTATTTTTTTTAACTACAATAATGTAATCATCTATAAACCCAATTATACCATAGCAAAAGAAAGCCATAATCACCAATAGTAAGTCATAATTATTAAATAAGTCATCTGAAAATAATAAAGTAATAATAATTGGTATAATAACAAACGCAAGTCCTCCCATAGTAGGTGTACCTTTCTTTTGTTTAAAATCATCCAATGAATACTCACTAATTGACTGTCCGTACTTAATTTTTTTTAAAAAAGGAATCATTTTTGGCAACACAACAAGTGTACCTAATAAACTTACAATAAATACTACCCCTAGTTTTAATCCCATATGTTGCCTCCTTATTTTAGATATTCTCTCATATAAATTTTTATGATTTTTTGCTTTTTTATTATACCATTAATTCATTTCAATCGATATAAAATAGATATCAAATATTCATTTTTTATAAAATCACATAAAACCATTTAGTATTTTATCATAAAACATTTTATAGATACATAATTTATAATAAATAAAAAGATAAATACGAAAGTATTTATCTTTATTGCAATTTAATAACAATTAAGTCATTTTCATGTATTAATGTATCACTTGGCATACTTTGTTCAACAACTTGACCTGACCCTTCTATGATTACATCTTGTTCAATTAATGAAAAGAAAGCAACAACATCTTTGCGTGACCATCCTGTCATATCGACCATTAAATGATCTGATTTATTTGTAAGTAAAAACAATTTCTCATTGCTTACTATCTCACTATCTTTTGTAGGAAATTGAGCTATAACTTGCGTACCACTTCCAATAATAATTTTACTAACATTCATATCCTGTGTTTGAATATCTACATACTCCAATGAATGATTTACATAGTTTTTTACTGCATAATAACTTAATTGTTCAGTAATCTGTTCATCCTCTACAGTTGGGTTATTATTATCAAGTAAATTATATGTAATCGCTACTTCTTGAATAAGTTGCGTGATCGGATCTGTTTTAACATGTGCTTGATTTGTATATTCACATTCATAAGCATAATAGATCATAAATTGTGGATCATCATAAGGAAATGCACCTACAAATGATATAATAACGCGCTCATCATCATATTGTCCATTCCTAAAAATTTGCGCAGTCCCTGTTTTTCCGACCACCTCTAAGTTATCTACTTGATAGAATCTACCGCTTCCATCCTCTGTATTAACAACATCATACATTAAATCAATCAATTCTTCTGAGGTACTACTTTTAATTGGATTTGAAACTACTGTCTTTTCAGGTGCTTGATAGGTTGCTTCATTTGTCTCACTGTTTTTTATTTCTTGCACAAAATATGGCTTTACCATTTCTCCACCATTGAAAACAGCACTATATGCTTGCATTATTTGTAGCATTGTAACAGAAGAACCTTGTCCATACCCTAATGCTATTTTTTCAATTGCATAATTGAATTGTTCAACTCCTGATGTTTCAAGGATTCTATCTGTTTCTACTTTTTCAAAAAAACCAAATTTATGAATATAATCTTGAAATGTACTTGTACTAACATAGTTGGATAAAAGCTCAGCAATCGCAACATTTGATGAATAACGATATCCTTTATTAAAATCAATGTATCCCCAATCTTTATTCGATGCATTATTTATCGTAGCTGAGTATTTTCCATCATAAACACGATAAGGTTCTTTATTTAAAGATCCCATTTTAAACGTACTTGAATCAAAGATATCTGTTCCTACATAGACACCAGAATCAATAGCTGCAGCATATGTAAAAGTTTTCATTGTTGAACCTGGTTCATAAGCGTATTGTGAACCAGTATTAGTGTAATCAACTATCTCTTTCACATTTAAATCAAATGTAGGAGCACTTCCCCATGCTAAAACCTCACCTGTGTTTACATTCATAACACTTGCCCATGCACTTGATGTATTTAATTGATTCATACTTTCTTCTAAAGATGCTTCAAGTGCCTCTTGTATTCTTCCGTCTAAAGTAAGATAAAGGTCATCCCCATTTACTGCTTCTTTTTCATCAATATAAGCTCCAGATAAAAAATAACCATCTTTTGTTACTTGTTGTGTAATTGAACCATCTGTTCCAGATAGTTCCTCATTAAACCCAGCCTCCAATCCCATTTTTCCAATTAGTGTGTCAGTTTCTGCATCATATTGTGCAAAACCAATTAAATGAGATGCAAAACTACCAATAGGATATTCTCGAGCTCTTGTCTCTACAAATTCAATTCCTGGTAACTTTAATTGTTGAATTGACTCTTTTTGAGTCAAAGTTAGACCTTTAAATTCAACTTGATATCTATCTTTTGTTAATGATTCATAAATACTTTCCTGACTTATTTCTATGTATTCTGAGAGTTGTTTTGATGTTTCATATGGGTCAACTACATACGCTGGTACATTTGGTAAACTCGGCCTATTTTCATCTAAAATAGCAACCATTGTATATGAAACTACATCGGTTGCGATTACATTATTATTTCCATCATAGATTGTTCCTCTTTTAGCAGGAATTTTACTTTCTACAAATGTAGATTCATATTTTGTGATATCAGTATTACTTCTTAAATGGATTCCCGTTAAAGATACATATACGGTATTCGCGCATACTGCACTAATTAAAACTGCAAATACAGTTGTAATTAATACAATCATTCTATTACTACTTTTATTCATTTGTGACTATCGTTACAATATTGTCTTGATTAAGACTCATTCCTTCTTGTTGAGCAATTGTCGCAACTCTTTCATAAGACATTAACTCTTGTACATCAACTTCTAACAATGAGTTTTCTCTTTCAATTTGAACACATTCCTTTTCGTTTTGTTGAATTTTCATTGATAAAGAAACATTCCATGATTTTACAGCAATGGTTGATACTGCATATACAGCTACAGCGAAAATGAAAAAAAGTAAACACCATCCTTCGAATTTTATTTTACGTATTTTTTTTAACTTCATTTCCATATCTTTATCTCCTTACTCTTTCAATCACTCTTAACTTTGCAGAATGTGATCGATTATTTTCCTCTAATTCTTCTTTTGACGCTATAATCGGCTTTTTATTCACCAATTTGTAATCTGCTTGTTTTATCTCAGATGGTAATAGAGGGATTCTCTTATCTACACTCTCTTCTTTACAATAGGAATTAAACATTTCTTTTACAATACGATCTTCTAATGAATGAAATGTAATAATACACAATCTTCCATCTACAGCCAATAATTCAATCGCCTTTGCAATGACTTCTTTTAATGCATTTAACTCATCATTCACTTCTATTCTTAACGCTTGGAAAACCTGTTTTGCAGGATGTCCTTTTTTATTTAGTATTTTGGAAGGCAGTGCAGATTTTATAATATCCACCAATTCAAATGTAGTTGTAATTGGTTTATCTTCTCTAGCCTTTTCTATTTTTCTTGCGATTTGTTTTGAGAATTTTTCTTCACCATATTGAAAGAAAATTCTCACTAGATCATGATAACTGTATGTATTTACAACTTCATAAGCACTTAAATCTTGCGATTGGTCCATTCTCATATCAAGTCTTGCATCAAAGCGATAACTAAAGCCTCGTGCTGCATCATCAAACTGTGGTGAAGATACTCCGATATCAAGTAAGATACCATCTACTTGATCTATACCTTTTTCTAATAATTTCTCTTTTATTTTAGAGAAATCACTATGTATTAATATACATTTATCTATTACATCTTTTAATACAATACGTGATTGTTCAAGTGCTGTTTGATCTTTATCAAATCCATATAACGTTCCATTATTCAGTTTCTTTGCAATCTCAATACTATGACCTGCTCTACCTAATGTTCCATCTACATAAATCCCATCAGGTTGAATATTTAAATTATCGATACACTCTTTTAATAACACACTGTAATGTACCATTTATCTATACTCCAATTGCTCTGCAGTTTTTTCAAACTGTTCATCAGCCATATTTGAAAACTCTTCATGTAGTTTTGCATCCC
Source organism: uncultured Erysipelotrichaceae bacterium (assembly GCA_964368305.1). Lineage (GTDB taxonomy): Bacteria > Bacillota_I > Bacilli_A > Erysipelotrichales > Erysipelotrichaceae > CAYJAB01. Next base: position 15,082 of record CAYJAB010000007.1, read on the forward strand.
ATATTTGAATTTTATCGATTGAACCTACAACCATACATTCTTTTGTAATCGATGCATTTTGCATCAACATTGTCGGAAGTAATATTCTTCCTTGAGAATCCATTTCACATTCATAAGCATTCCCTATAACATTATTGATATAAATTCTTGTTTCTTTTTTTGTAGGTGGAAGTTGTCGGATTTTATCTATTTCTTTTTGCCACTCTTCTTTTGGATAAATCGCCAAGCATCCATCTAGGTCTTTAGTAACAAAAAAAGCATTACCTAATTCCTCTCTGAATTTAGGAGGAATCATTAATCTGTTTTTACTATCTAGATTTCTTGCATGAGAACCAAAGAACATAATTAATCCCACTTTCTACCACTTCACACCACTTATTACCACTTGGTACCACCATTATAGCAAAATGTTGGTATTTTTGTACAGTCTTTTTTGTGAAAAAAATAGACTTTCTCTCATAAAAAAAAGAGCATTTTATTTAAAAAGGCTCTATAAATAAAAAAACACTTATTTACTAAGTGTTTTTTATCTCTAATTTATATGTAATTACGGTGAAAATTAGTTATTTTTTCCGTAATGACCACATTCGCATAATCTATGTGGTCTTTTGAATTCTCCACATGATGGACATTTAGTTAGCGTTACAGCCGCTAATTTATAATGTGTTCTGCGTTTTGCTTTTCTAGTTTTAGAGTTACGTCTTTGTTGTACTGCCATGTCAACACCTCCTAATCGTCTGTTGGCTTAAATTCTTTGAGTTTAGCTAATCGAGGATCAATCTCTAGCTTCTTCTTTTCTTTAAAATCTTTTTCTTTAATAACTTCCCAATCTTTACCTTTTGGGTATTCGTTAATGTCAGGTTTAGTTACTGACCATGGAATATCCATCAGTATTAATTGAAAAACTACAGGCGATAGATCAATTACATCACCTTTGATTTCATAAGCATTTCCATTTGGGTCTTTCCCAAATACAAATGTTTCTGTACTACTAATTTCAAATGGAATCTCAATATCTTCAAGTGTAATAGCACAAGGAACAGTCATGTACCCTGATATTTCTAAATCCACTGTGAAATACTGAGTAGAAGATTCGTATCGTCCGATTCCTTCGACTACCACGTCTCGCAAATCTCTTAGACGATCAAGTTTTTCAAACGTCGCTCTTTCAAATGATAATTCCTCATTAAAAGTGATTTTTTTATCTAAATAACGTAATAACTCAATTCTTGACCATTTCAATAGATTCACCTAATTTCATTAGCGTCTATAATTATAAGAAAAAACAGCGATAAAGTCAACTATTACAACAATTTCTATCAAAATAATTGATAATTTTATCTTTCTTACCCTTATATACGATATTTTCAAGTAAAACTACCTTCTAATTAGAAGGTAGTTTTATAAATAGAATTAATCTTTAGATAACTTTACTAAACGGTTATAACGTTTTTCAGCATCTTTTTGAGATTTAGATAATAAATTAGCAGCATGTTCTGGATTTACATTTGGTAAATTCGAGAAACGTGTTTCACTCATAAGGAAATCTTGGAATAATTCAAATTTTGGAGCAGCTGAATCAATTGTTAATGGTGTTTCATTACTTGGGTTGTAACGATATAATGACCAATATCCACATTCAACAGCTTTCTTTTGAACTGCTTGATGGTTAGCAAGTCCACCTTTGATACCATGCTCAACACATGGAGAATAAGCTAAGATTAATGAAGGTCCTTTGTGTGCTTCTGCTTCTTTAAATGCTTTAATCGTTTGAACACGATTAGCACCCATAGCAACACTTGCAACATATACATGTCCATAAGCCATTGCAATTTGTCCTAAATCTTTTTTAGCAGTTGGTTTTCCACCTGCTGCAAACTTCGCAATTGAAGCTGCTTGAGATGATTTAGATGATTGTCCACCTGTATTAGAGTAAACCTCAGTATCAAGTACTAAGATATTTACATCAAGGCTGTTAGCGATAACATGGTCTAATCCACCGTATCCGATGTCATAAGCCCATCCATCTCCACCAACGATCCATACAGATTTACTAATTAAATCTCTCTCTAATGGTAATAATGCTTTAACTGCATCGTTTTTACTTGCTTTAACTGCAGCAACTAAATCGTTAACAATTAATCTTTCTTCTTCTCTGTTTCCATGAACTTCAAGATATTTTTCAATTAAAGCTTTCAAATTAGGTTCAACAACATCTTTAGTTGCGATCATAATTTCGAAAATGTTTTTCATTTTATATTCTTGTGCTACTTTCATACCAAATCCATATTCAGCATTGTCTTCGAATAATGAATTCGCCCAAGCAATACCTTCACCGTTTTTATCAGTAACAAATGGTGTACTTGGTACAGAACCACAATAAATACTTGAACATCCAGTAGCATTCGCAATTAACATATCTCTTCCGAATAATTGTGAAGCTAATTTATAATATGGAGTTTCTCCACATCCACCACATGCACCACTTACTTCGAAGTAAGGCATTAAGAATTGAGATCCTTTTACAGTGTCTGTATTAAAATATTGAGGTTTATATTCTGTTTCTTTGTATAAGTAGTTCGCTAATTTAGCTTCTGGTAATACTTCATTTACATCAACCATAGTTAATGCTTTATTTCCAGCTTTACCAGGACACTCAACAACGCATAGTCCACAACCAACACAGTTATCTGGTGAAACTTGTACACAATAGTTTAATCCTTCTTCTTTAATTCCCATTGGTTTTACAGTTGTAAACTCAACTGGAGCATTTTTAACTTCTTCATCAGTTAATAAGAATGTACGGATTGTAGCATGTGGACACACGAAACTACAGAATCCACATTGGATACAGTTTTCAGAAGCCCATTTAGGTACTTGTGTAGCGATATTTCTATGCTCATCAAATGCAACATTATTTCTAAATGATCCATCTAATACACCATATTTAGTAAACGCAGATACTGGTAAGTCATATCCTTCAAGAGAGTTAATTGCCATAACTTGTTCATCAAAGTATTCATCACCTGTCATTGTGCGTGAAGAATTAACTGGTAAATCAGCCCATTTTGGATCAACTTCTACTTGTACAAGACCAGCACGTCCTTGATCGATTGCTTTATAGTTTAATTCAACGATTTCTTCACCTTTTTTCATGTATGATTTCTTCGCTGCATTTTTCATATATGAAATAGCATCATCATATGGCATGATAGATTCATTTAAAGAGAAGAAACTTGATTGTAAAATTGTATTTGTTCTTCTTCCCATACCAATTTCCATTGCAATTTTCGTTGCATCAATGATATAGAATTTAACATCTTTTTTAGCTAATTGCGCTTTTACTCTATTTGGTAAATGGTTCGCAATTTCGTCTTTTGAGAAAGTAGAATTTAATAAGAATGTTCCACCTTTTTTCAAGTTACGAAGCATATCATATTTTAAAACATAAGAGTCTAATGAACATGAAATGAAATCCGCATTTTGGATATAATAAGTTGATTTGATTGGAGATGGTCCAAATCTTAAATGTGAACGTGTCGCTCCACCTGCTTTTTTAGAGTCATATGCAAAGTATGCTTGTGCATATAAATCAGTATTTTCACCGATGATTTTAATTGAGTTTTTGTTCGCACTTACTGTACCATCAGATCCAAGTCCGTAGAATAAACATGAAGTATAATCATTTTTGATATTAAAATCATTTTCTACAGTTAATGATTTGTTTGTAACATCATCATTAATTGAAATTGTAAATCCATCAAATGGATTACTAGAAGCTAAATGATCAAATACAGCTTTAATATCTTTTGGTTGAGTATCTTTACTAGATAGACCATAACGTCCACCAATGATTGTTTCGATTTCACCATGATTTGAAAGTTCAGAATAAACATCTAAGAATAAAGGTTCATGTGCACCTAATTCTTTAGTACGGTCAAGTACAGCAATACTTTTCACAGTCGCTGGTAAAACCGCTTTTAAATATTTAGAGCTAAATGGACGATATAAATGAACTTTAATCATCCCTACTTTTTCTCCAGCTGCAACTAAAACATCAATAACTTCTTTTGCTGTTTCAGTAACACTACCCATAGCTACAATTACACGAGTCGCATCTTTTGCTCCATAATAAGTAAATGGTGCATAATCACGTCCTGTAATTTTGCTGATTTCTGACATATATTCAGCAGCAACATCTGCTACTTTTTCGAAATGTGTATTTTGTGCTTCTCTTCCTTGGAAGTAAATATCATCATTTTCTGCCCCACCACGTGTGATTGGGTTTGTATGAGGATTTAATGCACGTGCTTTATATGCTTCTAAAGCATCTTTATCTAGTAATCTTTCTAAATCAGCATAATCCATCTCTTCAATTTTTTGAATCTCATGAGATGTTCTAAATCCGTCAAAGAAGTGTAAACATGGTACAGATGCTTTAATTGCAGTTAAATGTGCAACACCCGCTAAATCCATAGCTTCTTGAACTGAATGTGAAGAAATTAAAGTAATTCCTGTTTGTCTTACTGCATAAATATCTTGGTGATCTCCAAAGATAGATAGTGCTTTTGTCGCAAGTGATCTTGCAGAAACATGAATAACAGCAGGAAGCATTTCCCCTACCCATTTATAAATGTTTGGAATCATTAAAAGTAATCCTTGAGATGCAGTGAAAGTAGTTGCAAGTGTTCCACCTTGTAGTGCTCCATGCACTGTACCAGCAGCCCCTGCTTCTGATTGCATTTCAATAACTTTTACAACTGAATCAAAAATATTTTTCCTTCCTTGTGACGCCCAAGCATCTACAAGTTCCGCCATCGTACTAGATGGTGTAATTGGATAGATACCTGCTACTTCTGTAAATGCGTATGCAACATGAGATGTAGCTGTATTACCATCCATTGATACAAATTTTTTAGACATTAGTTTCCTCCTAAGTTTTATTTTACCTACAAACTTATTATAGTCGAATATTTTTAATAAATCTATTCTTTTTGTTCATTTAATCACAATTTTTAATATTATTTTCACAAATAAAAAAAGTAAGCACTTACACTTACTTAAATCTTTATTTCTAGCCACTTTTCCTTATGGAATCTATTGCGACTTATTACGTTTCTAAATGCCTGATCTATAAACACTGCAACCCATGCTCCAATTAGCCCAAACCCAAGTGCATACGCAAATATAAATGTTAATCCAGGTCTTAAAACTGCAATACTTACAATGCTTAGTTTAGCAACAAATTTAACATCTCCAGCACCTCTTAAACTTCCAACAGTAATAACTTGAACAATTTGCAAAATGACAATAATAGATACCATTTGCATCAAAATATCCCCTTTTTGATGTACGACAATGTCACTTGTAAATAATCTAAGTATATCTTGTCTAAAGCAAAAGATAAAACCACCAAATACGATCGCAATAATGAACCCTAGTTTTTGACATACCTTACTATAAATCATTGCTAAATCTTGCCGCTTCGCCCCTAATTTTTGCCCTACAAGAGAACTAGAAGCAATTGACAATCCATCCCCCATTGAAAATGAAATCATCATAACATTCATAATAACTTGATGTGTTACAAATGAGATTGTGCCAAGCCCAGCAATAAGCGCTGAATACGCAAAAAATCCAACTCTTAAAAATATTTGTTCAACAAAAGCAGATGAAGATATGTTATAAATTTGTTTTATTGTCTTTTTATCTAAATGCCAATCTTCTTTAGCACTCAACTTTAAAAAACCTTTTTTCATCGTAATGTTCATAACCGCTAAAATAAAAGCAACTACATTTCCAATTAATGTTGCAATTGCAGCACCTGTAACACCTAAAGTAGGAAATATCCAAATACCATTGATTAATAAGTAATTAAAAATTACATTTACAATATTTGCAGTCAAATTGGTTTGTAATGAAATTTTTGTATTCCCTACACCTCTTTGTGCACTTGTTATTGTAAGTCCTACTAATGAAAAAAACGAACCGATCATGATGATTCTAAAGTAATTAACTGCAAGATCTAGATACTCTAAATCTGCTTGTGCCAATAACATTAACTCTTCAGCAAAAACAAATCCACACAGTGTTAAAACAAAAGATAATATTACACTTAAAACCAAAGAATTTTTTAAACAACGCTTTGCGCCTTCTTGATCTTTTTCACCTTTTCGTCTGCTACATATTACTGTTGTACCAATGTTTATGGCAAATAATGTTCCCATAATAATCATCTTAGGTTGTGTTGTGATCCCAACAGCTGCGATGGCACTTGTAGAAACAGTTCCAACCATCATCATATCAATCGCCGCAATCAAACTAATTGAAATTGATTCCATTGCACTAGGCCATGCAATATCAAATGTATCTTTATATATTTTTGATGTTGAAGGTATATCTCCTTGTTTATATTTTTCAGAGACATAATGTTCCACACTTAAAAATTTTTTTACCCACTCTTTTATCATAATGTCCCCTTTATATTATTTATATAATACGCCTATTTTATTAAAAAAACTATAAAAAAAAACTTCTATGAAGTTTTCTTTAAATAATTCAATACCAATGAATATGTATTCATCACACCATCAATATGTGTTCTTTCCATTCCATGCGATGCTGAAACACCAGGACCAATGAGTGCACCTTTAATATTATTTCCGCTACGAAGAGCAGCACTTACATCTGATCCATAATATGGATATACATCTACCGCATATTGAATATCATTATTTTTTGAAAGTTCAATTAATAAACTAATCATATCATAATCATATGGCCCAGAAGAATCTTTTGCACAAATAGATACATCTAACTCACTGCAACTTAATCCCTCTCCAATACATCCCATATCTACTGCTAGTAAAGATGTAATTTCACTTGGTATCCAGGATGCTCCATGTCCCACTTCTTCAAAGACTGTAAACATAAAGCATGTATCAAATGCTGGTTTTATATTATTTTTAGATAAATGAAACAAAACACCATACAGTAATGCTACAGAAATTTTATCATCTAAAAAACGAGATTTTATATATCCACTATCCGTAATTGTTACTTTAGGATCTATTGCAATAATATCTCCATTTGAAATATTAAGTTTCAATACATCCTCTTTATTTTTCACAACTTCGTCTAATCTAACATGCATTGATTCACAAGATCTTGCGGCCGTATCACTTTGCTTATTCACATGCGCACTTGGATTATTCAATAAAATAGTTCCGTGATAAACTTTATTATCACGTGTATATACTTTACAATACTCCCCATCAAGTGTATTCATTATCGGACCACCAATCGCAGTAATTGAAAGTGTTCCATCCCCATTAACTGACTTAACCATTAATCCTAGTGTATCCGTATGTGCACATACACCTACTTTATTAGAAGAATCAACCCCATCTACATGGACAATTAAGTTTCCTTTTTGCGTAAGTTCACATTTAAACCCAAGTGTTTGTGCCTCCAACTTTAAAAATTCAATTGCTTTTTTTGTATATCCTGATGGACTATCGATCATTAAAAGTTTCTTTGCAAACTCTAAAATATATTGTTTTTCCATGATTACTTTTCCTCTAAAGTCACTTGTTGAACACCGTCAACTTCTAACATAGCCACTTTAACACTCTCATTTAATGAAGTTGGAATATTTTTTCCTACATAGTCTGCGCGTATTGGTAGCTCACGGTGTCCTCTATCAATTAAAACGCCCAATTGAATCTCTTTAGGTCTTCCATGGTCAATAATAGCATCCATTGCAGCTCTAACCGTTCTACCTTTAAATAATACATCATCGATCATAACAACAATTTTATCCTTTAAATCAATATCTAATAGTTCTCTTTCAATCATTTTCGCTTTATTATCATCTCTCCAATATGCGATATCTAAAGCAACACAATCCACCTTTACATCTTCAAATCTAAAAATATTTTCTTGAACCATTTTTGCAATATATTCACCACGTGTCTTAATTCCAACAAGCACTATATTTTGAACTCCTTTATTATGTTCAATAATTTCATGTGTCATACGAACAATTGATCTTTTCATTGCTAATTCATCCATTAAAATTTTCATCTTTTCACCTCTAATATTTATTATACTATTTAATGAATAATTAACCAACATTTTTATATTCTATTCATTTTTTAATTGTAATTATGTTTTTTTTATGGTATTATATTACAGCATTCACAGGGGCGTAGTACAAAGGTAGTATAACGGTCTCCAAAACCGCTGATACGGGTTCAATTCCTGTCGCCCCTGCCATATGTCAACTAAACTAACAAAATTGTTAGTTTTTTTTTGAAAAAAACATGAGATTTACTCATGTTTTTATAAATACTTTCCGATAGAGGATTGAGGATTTTCTTTCAACTCACTTGGACTTCCTTTCGCAATGATTACTCCACCATTTACACCGCCTTTTGGTCCTATATCGATAAGATAATCACTCTGCGCTATAACACTTAAACAATGTTCAATAATTAGAACTGTATGCTTTTTCATAATTAATTTTTTAAACAATACCATTATCTTATCAATATCTGCTGGATGTAACCCCGTAGTTGGTTCATCGAATAAATATAAGTTTCTTCCGCTATTCGATTTAGCAAGTTCCTTTGATAGTTTCAACCTTTGACATTCACCGCCTGAAAGAGTCGTTGTAGATTGCCCTAACTTTAAATACCCTAAACCAACCTCTTGAATTGTTAGAAGTTTACTTTTTATTTCATTGACATCAAAGAATTCAACTAAATCATCAATTGTTGTATCTAAAATATTAGAAATATTTTTCCCATTATATTCAACGCTTAAAATCTCTTTTTTAAATCGATCTCCTTTACAGATAGGACATATAACTTCAACATCATCCAAAAACTGCATATTTAAAGCAATTACCCCTAATCCTTGGCAATGTTCACATCTTCCACCCTTCACATTGAAACTAAAATCAGATGATTTTAATTTAAGTTGTTTTGATAGTTTTTGCTTTGAAAAAAGTTCTCTTACTAGTGTATATACCTCCGTATAAGTCGCTACATTACTTCTTGTCATTCTACCAATTGGTTTCTGATCAATAGTAATCATATGATCAACGTGTTCTAAACCAATAATCTTATCAACTTTTGTAGGTTTATTATGATAATAGGCATCTAGTACATCAAACATTAATGAACTTTTTCCACTTCCACTTACCCCTGTAAATGTTGTTATGCAATGAAGCGGTATTTTTACTGACACACCTTTTAAGTTATGCTGATTTGCATTAATGATTTCAATATTATGTTTTAAATCAACTGCTTTTTTTGATAATTCTTCTAATGGTTGATTAATATATTTTCCAGTTAAAGACTGTGAAAAATTTGATATTTCTGAAGGTGTTCCTTTTGCAACTATTTGTCCACCTTTAGAGCCTGCATACGGACCAAAGTCAATTACATAATCGCATTTCTTTACAAAATCCATATCATGTTCAATTACAATGACTGTATTACCTAAGTCTCTTAAACGATAAAGCGTTGTTAGTAAAAGTTCGCTATCCGATGGATGCAGCCCAGTTGTCGGCTCATCTAAAATATATAAAACACCTGTTAATCCACTTTCAGTAATATTTGTAAGTTTAAGTCTTTGAGATTCTCCACCGGATAGTGTTGAAACACTTCTGCTAATTGATAGGTAACTTAACCCTATTTGAACAATGCTATTACATTTCTTTTTTATACTTTCAAGAATCACAGTTGCAACTTCTTTATAGTCCTGTTTTATAGAATTTTCAAATTTATTAATATAGACAATCAATTCATCTATTGTATAGTTACTTACTGTTACAATTGTCTGATTTAAAACAGTTGTCGTTCTCCCTATAAACCCTAATCTACTCCCATGACACTCATCACACTGCATTTCAGTTATGGAATTAGAAATAATTGGATTCGCAAGTTTTTTAGCATTTGATTCAATTAATTTCTTTTGAATATATGTTTCTAACCCTTCTACATATCCATCCGATACTCTTTTTGGTTTTTTTATATTTGGAAACAACTTAGTAAACGCTTCACTATCTACACCTTTATATAAAACCAACTTTTCAAGTTCATTAAACTCTTTTACTGGTTTTGATACATCAAACACAAAACCATAATGTTTACCACAGTTTTCATATACATTTGAATAATGCTCATTCATTACTTCATTGTCATAATATATTTTTAGTGCACCTTGTTTAATTGTTAGATTTTCATCAATGATTTTTGAATAATCAACTTGTTTAACCACACCTAACCCTTGGCATTTACTACATGCTCCTTCAGGTTTATTAAAAGAAAAATCCGCCATTTTTAAAGGTGTCATTACATGTTTACAGTTTGAACATACAACTTGAGTTTGATCAAGTTCATTGCTTTCATCAAAACTTGGATAAATGTAAGAATGGCAATTTTCACATTCTCTTATCCCAAACTTCGCAAACAATAACCTTAGATACGTTAATATTTCAGTATATGTCCCTACTGTACTCTTTGGATTGTTTGAAAGGACTCTTTGTCTAATCGCAATTGCGGGTGATAGTCCTACAATACTCTCAACATTTGGTTTGTTTAATCCATCTGTTACAAGTCCCATAGACTCCATATATTGTCTTTGGCATTCCTTTTGAAGTATTTCAATCGCAAGACTTGATTTACCACTTCCGCTCACCCCAGTAAGTGCAATCAACTTATACTTTGGTATATCTAAAGAGATATTTTTTAGATTATTTTCTTGTGCGTTTATTATTTGAATGTAATCTTTATTCATAAAGCACCTCCATTGTTTATACATTATATCAAAAAAAATTATTGTAGCAATAAAAAAGACAAATAGTAACCAACTATTTGTCAAAATCATACATAAAATTATAAATCTACACTTATCTTATTTAGATATGTCATATCCCATATCTTCTAAAATATCAAACATTAAGTCAGGTCTATCTGTAATAATTCCATCTGCTCCTTTTTTAAGTAGCATTTCAATTTCCTCAGGATCGTTTATCGTCCAATAATGTAAGAATTTATTATTTAATTTAACTTTATGAATAATATATGAATTTGATAAGTCAATTCCATACATTTCAATTGGAAGTTGAAGTCCATGTTCATCAAATTGTCTAAATAATCCAACACCTAATAAATTTGTGATAATAAAATCCGTCGCCGTTCCAAAATCCATAGAAACTTCCGTTTCTGGATCTTTTATTGAAACAAAATACTCTAACACTTCTTTGTCAAAAGATGCAACTACAACATATTCTTGTAGGTTATATTGTTGGATATGGTCATTTAAAATATCCGCAGCAATCATCCCTGCTTCACCTTTATTTTTAATCTCCATAATATAAAGTGTATCTTTACCATACTTCTCAAACATCTCTTCTACAGACATTGGAGTTAAGCTTTGTAACACTTCTAAGTCTGTTTCATCTTTAAAAGGTGTATTCCCCTCTAGATCAACAAACTTATAGCCAAAATTCATCGATTTTAATTCTTCGAAGCTATAATCAATCACTTGTCCTGTGTAATTACTTGTAGCATCTACTGTTAAATTATGATGCGTTACAAGTACATTGTCTTTTGTAAGACATAGATCCATTTCAAGTACATCTACCCCCATTTCAAATGCACTGTCAAATGCATACACAGTATTTTCTGGATACAGCAATTTTGCACCACCATGCGCAATTACAAGTGGTCTTTTTCCATCTTCCACTGCAAATTTTGAAGGTGAATCGTTATTGTAAGGTATAACTTGTAAAACAGTGTACACAACAGCTACTACTGCAAGTATTATAAATATTTTTTTCTTATTCATCTTATTCCCTCTTTTTCTTTATCCCTTGTTTATTTTTGGTACAAATAATGTTGATAAGTTATTTGTTTGAAAGTCATGATCTAATTCATATAACTTCTTTTCTATAATTCTTTCAGACTCCATACCTAACTCAATCATTAAGTACACACTATATTCATCTGGATAAACTTCCATCAAATCTAATTTAACATTAGATGCGCTCATTTGATCATAAATTTGCGGTATAATCAAATTCATTTTTGAATTTAAACATTCGACATCCATATTTAAAGCGTCCATAATAATTAATCCATCAATAGGATCTATCACCAACTTTGAAAATACAACATCTAAAAAGCTTTGTCCCCCTATAATCTTAGCATTTTTGCTTTCCATCAATTTCATCACAGTATATTCTGCAACACAAGGATGCCCTGGCACCGCATAAATGATATCTTCCTGTTTACTCAATAAGTCATTTATAATCATTTCGTATACACCATCAAATGTATCACACGTTTCATAAAAATGATCATATGTGTGATATTCAATATTGTTCATATCCAAATATTCAACAGCAGGGTGTTTTTCAGTTCGAAGATAAATAGGCATTTTTTTATGTAAGTATTCTCGAATCATCACTTGCATTTGAGATACATCTCCTGCACCAAGCCCTATAATATGTATCATTTTACCACCAAACTTTCCAAATATGAATTCACTATCGTAAGCACTTTACTGTCTTTTAAAATCAAAGGTTTTGGTTTAAAGTTTATAGCTTGATTTAAAACCTCTGCTAAATCATCTCCATCATTATAAGCTAAGATATATCCTTCATCCTTAAAATTATCTATAATTTCTAACTGATGATCATTTGTATGCTCATGATATTTACTTAATCTCGCACATGCAATAACTTTCTTATTCAGCTTTAAAGAAGATACAATGGTTCCTACTCCGCCATGTGTAATAATTAAATCTGCTTGATTAATAAACTTCTCATATTGATCCACTGCAAGTAAATCATAAATTTTTATTTGATCAGTATCCAATTTAGTGCACCCTGCTTGAGCAATCACTTCTTCTTTAATATTTCCGAGCTCAATTTGATTTAACACATCTTTTAATAAACGTGTAAATGGTTTATCCTGTGTTCCTAATGCTATTAAAATCATTGGAAAATCCACCCCCCATATATTGCCTTTGGATAAAATTCTAACATACTCTCCCATTGAACAATAAATATGTTCGCAATAGGATAAAGCAGTTTCCCAGTTAAAGTTGGACTTTTTCTGTTAGCAAATGTTTCAATATAAACAATTTTTTTACCAAACATTTTAGCAATATAACAAATTGGAACTGCAGTATGCGTTCCTGTTGTTACAATTGCAGTTGGTCTTATTTTGATAAATAAAACAAATGATTTTAAAATATTAAACAAAAAGAAAAACAAATATGAAAATAGGTGATCTTTTGTCCCATATTTTAAATAACTAATTTTATTTTTATATTCATTTTTTAATGATATTGTTGATTTTGTTTTTTCTGTAATAATATAAGAATCATACTTAGAAAATAACGGTTTTAATTGGAGCAATTCTTGCAAATGTCCCCCTGTACTTGAAATAAAAATAACTTTCATATCTACCTCATTAATGTAAAAGAGTGTTTTCACACTCTTTTATTTTATTTTTTATAAATGTAAGATTTAACAAGTGTTTCAACTTCTTCAGTTGTAGCACAATTTAATGCTTTATTTGCCATTTCTTCCATTTCAGCTTTACTTAATTCACGAATCATTTTGCGTGATTGTAAAACTGCATTTGCAGACATAGAGAATTCATCAAGTCCTAGTCCTAAAAGCACTGGAACTGCCAATTCATCAGCTGCCATTTCTCCACACATACCACACCAAATTCCTTCTTTATGTGCTCCATCGATTGACATCTTAATTAGACGTAAATTAGCTGGATTTAAAGGTTGATATAAGTATGATACTTTTTCACTCATACGATCCGCAGCCATACCATATTGAATAAGGTCATTTGTACCAATAGAGAAGAAGTCACATACTTTGGCAAATTGATCAGCCATTACCGCAGCAGCAGGAATTTCAACCATCATACCAACTTGAATTGTATCACTTACTTTATGACCTTCTTTGATTAAGTTTTCTTTTTCTTCATTGAAAATTGATTTTGCTTGATGGTATTCATCAAGTGTAGCAATCATCGGGAACATAATTCCAAGTTTACCAAATGCACTCGCACGAATTAATGCGCGAAGTTGTGTTCTAAAGATATCTGTACGATCTAAACATAAACGGATAGCACGGTATCCTAAAAACGGATTCATTTCTTCAGGAATTGGTAAATAAGGTAGTTTTTTATCTCCACCAATATCTAAAGTTCTAACTACAACTAAATATTCAGGTACAGCTTCTAAAACTGTTTTATATGCTTCAAACTGTTGGTCTTCTGTTGGAAGTTCTTGAGCATCCATATATAGGAATTCTGTACGATAAAGTCCAACACCTTCACCACCATTTGCGATTACACCTTCAATATCTTTTGGTGTACCGATGTTACAACATACTTCAACATGATGTCCATCTGTTGTCACACTTGGTGCATCTTTCAATACTTTTAATCCTTCTTTCATTGATAAAAATGCTTCAGCTTTTTTATTATATTCAGCTTTTTGTGCATCCGTTGGATTAATAATAACAACACCCTCTAATGCATCAAGTATCATTTCATCGCCATGATTTACTTTTGACATGATTTCGCCTACACCTACAATTGCAGGGATTTCTAAACTTCTAGCCATAATAGCTGAATGTGATGTTTTCCCACCAGTTTGTGTAGCAAATCCTTTTGTATATTTAACATCAAGCTGAGCAGTATCACTTGGTGATAAATCTTCAGCAACAATAACAACTTCTTCTGTGATTAGTGATAAATCAGGAATTACAACATTTAAAACATGACATTTAATACGGTACGTAACATCTTTAATATCTGCTGCTCTTTCTCTAAAATAAGCATCATCCATTGATTCAAACATACCTACAAACATGTTTCCAACAAATTCTACTGCATACTCAGCATTAACTGATTCATTTTTGATAATCTCTTCAATTTGTCCAATAAACTCTGGATCATTTGTAACCATTAAATGAGCATCAAATATCGCCAATTCTTCTTCAGATAGTTTCCCCTGCGCTTTAGTTTGAATAAGCGTAATATCCGCTCTTGTTTGTTCTAAAGCTGTTTGAAGTTTCGCAACTTCCTCTTCAACATTTAAACCTTCTTTTCTTTCAATTGTAAATTTTGGATGTTCTAATTTATAAACCTTAGAAACCACTACACCAGCCGAAGCCGCATTACCTGTTAGCATACTTTTCCTCCTATAGTCTTTTGCTATCAATTAAGTCTACTACGTTTTTTACTGTGTTCAACGAAAGTAGCTCGTCATCTTCGAAAACAATGTCTAATTCCCCTTCAATCGCAAGAACGATTTCTACTAAATCTAGTGAATCAATCCCTAAATCTTTCATAGTTGAATCTTCCGTCATCCCTTCGATTTTACTTGATTTTTCTTCAAGTTTACTTTTTAACAATGTGTATGTATCCATATTAAATTTTACCTCTTTAATATAATATCATTTTACCATTGTCTATGCAATCAAGAAATTTCGCCATTGCTCTTCCTTTTACTCGATAATACGTTGCTCTTGAAAAATAATGTATCCACCATTCTTTTGCAGGTCTATCCATAAAAAATTCTGTGTTTATAATTTGAATTTCATCATCCGTTAAAGTATAAAGTGCGAAGTTAATTACTAACTTTATTTTTCTTAATTCCTCCTCCAAGTTCGTTTCCTTCACCATAAAATATGATGTAGCAAGCTCCAATTCTAATTTTCTTAAGTTTAGAGAAAATCTTCTTAATTTTTCTTGATTTTGTGTAAATGTATTTTGTTTCATTTCAATCTCATCCTTTCTTTTTTTAATACTCTACATATATTTATTATTCCTCAAAAAAATATATATTTTTTAAAGGAATAACATTATACAAAAAAAACAATAAAAATAATCTCAATACTTTCTCAAATTTGTCTCAACAAATAAAAAAACTCTTATTTTATAAGAGTTTTAATACTATTTACTAGATTTTTCTTTTTCCATTGCTGAAAGTTTTGCTTCATATTCAGCCATTTCACGGTCATTTGCAAATACATAATGTCCTGGTCTAATTTCTTGTAAGATAGGTTTTTCACCTGATAAATCTCTAGTTGATTCATCATACACAATAACCTCTTTCGCCTTTTCAATAATTGGATCAGGCATTGGAACAGCTTGTAGTAATGATAATGTATATGGATGAAGTGGATAATCAAACAACACTTCTGTTGGTGCAATTTCCACAATTCTTCCTTTATGAATTACAGCGATACGATCTGAGAAATATCGCACTACACTTAAGTCATGTGCAATAAACATATAAGTTAATCCGCGTTCTTCTTTAAATTTATTTAATAAATTTAAAACTTGTGCACGAATAGAAACATCTAGTGCTGAAATAGGCTCATCTGCAACAATAAATTCAGGTTCCATGATAATTGCTCTTGCAATACCAATACGCTGTCTTTGTCCACCTGAAAATTCATGTGGATAACGTGATTTATGTTCTGGAAGTAATCCAACCGATGATAATGCTTCATCAATTTTTCTTTCTTTATCTTGTTCATCTTTAAATAAATTAAAGTTATTAATTCCTTCTGCTACACAATAAGATACAGTAGCACGTTCATTTAAAGAAGCTGCAGGATCTTGGAAAATCATTTGAATATTTCGAATAACATCACGTTTTTCTTCTTTTGATAATTTTCCATTTATTTTTTTACCTTTAAATAATATTTCACCATCAGATGTGTCGTTTAAACGGATAATAGCACGACCAATTGTAGTTTTTCCACTTCCTGATTCTCCTACTAGAGCAAATGTTTCACCTTTATAAATTTCAAAGTTAGCATTTTTAACCGCTCTAAATGAGTTACGTCCATTTTTAAATGTAATTTCAAGATTTTTGACTTCTATTAATACTTCTTTATTATCTGTCACCGTAAACGCCTCCTTTTGCAGTTAATGCCTTAATTTTTTCATGAAGATTTTGAATCGCTTTTGGCGGTTCAACTTTAGGAGCACGCTCATCTAATAACCATGTTTTTGCATAGTGCGTTTCAGACACTTTAAACATTGGTGGTTCTTCTTCAAAATCAATTTGCATTGCATAATCACTACGAGGAGCAAATGCGTCACCTTTAATTTTTTCAAATAAACTAGGTGGCGTACCTCTAATAGCAAATAAATCTTCATCTTTTTCACCTAACTGTGGTAAAGAAGATAATAATCCCCAAGTATATGGATGTTTTGGATTATAGAAAATGTCTTGTACACTTCCATACTCAATAATCTGACCCGCATACATTACAGCCACAGTATCAGCAACATTCGCAACTACACCTAAATCATGTGTGATATAAATTGTAGTAAATCCATACTCTTTTGATAATTCTTTAATTAATTTAATAATTTGCGCTTGAATTGTAACATCAAGTGCAGTTGTAGGCTCATCACAAACTAAAATTTTTGGCTGACATGCAAGTGCAATTGCAATTACAATTCTTTGTCTCATACCGCCTGAATACATAAATGGATAATCATTATAACGAATATCCGCATTATGAATTCCAACATGACTCATTAGTTCAATTGCCATTTTTTTAGCTTCTTCTTTTGATTTACCTTGATGCTTAATAATAACTTCAGAAATTTGATATCCAATTGTGCGAACAGGATTTAAAGAAGTCATTGGATCTTGAAATACAGTAGCAATTTTTTTACCACGAATTTTTTCCCAATCCGAATCTTTTTTAACTTTTACTAAATCTTGACCTTCAAAAATAATTTCTCCATTGCTTATTTCACCATTTACCTCTAACATACCTGTAAATGTTTTAGTAAACACAGATTTTCCTGATCCAGATTCACCAACAATCGCAACTACTTTTCCTTCTTCAAAATCAATAGAAATATTACGGATTGCTGTTAAAACACGATCACGCACTTTAAATTTTACTTCGATATCTTTTACCGATAATACGATATTTTTATTTTCCATACTTACCACCTCTACATCATATGCGTTCTTGGATCACTAGCATCCGCCAATGTCTGTCCAACGATATATAATGAAACTGAAATTAACGCTGTTACAATTAAAGGAATAATAAACATATAAGCTGCAGATTGTAAATACTGCGCACTTGATTGAACAATTCTTCCAAGTGATGTAACCTCTTGTGTTAAACCAACTCCGATAAACCCTAAAAATACTTCATATGAAATAAATGTTGGCACGTTACGTGACACACTTGTCATAATTACTGATACTAAGAAAGGTAAAATATTGTGCTTAATAATTTTACTTGTAGGTGTTCCAAGACATTGAGAAGCCATGTTGTACTCACGGTCTCTAATAATCATAACTTGAACACGTATCATATATGCTGTATTTATCCAAGAAGTACAAGAAAGTGCAAATATTAACTGCCACTCTCCAGAACCTAAAGAATAAGATAAAACCATAACGATTAATGTAAATGGAATGTTTGAAATAATATTATAAACTTCAATCATAATCGCATCTACTTTTTTAGAATATCCCCAAAACATACCAACAATAACTCCAATAACTGTAGTGATTGCTGTAGCTGTTACTGAAATAAATAAACTTGTTCTTGTACCAGACCAAACTGCATCGAATAAATTACGACCAATATCGTCAGTACCAAACCAAAACTGTGCATTTGGACGAATGAAATGCATTGATTTATCATTGATAAAAGGAGTAGATAAATTATCATATCCTGATAGCATAGGTTGAATAATAGCCATCAAGACGATAACTGCTGTAATAGCAAGCATGAAAATTGCTATTTTTGAAGAAAAGAATTTTTTAAATACACTTTGCCAATAAGAATATTTTGGCGCAGCAATATGTTCAGATGCAGAATCATCTGCTTTCGTAAATACGAATTTTTCGTTAGTTATGTTACTCATATTATTTTTTCCCCTTTGCTGCTAATTGAATTCTTGGGTCAACTTTTGTCATTAAAATATCACCTAAGAATACTGAGAAGATTGCTAAGGCAGTGAAAATAAACGTTAAAGTAATAACCATATTGTTGTTCGCTGCTTTAATCGCATCTGGCAACATTTTACCCATTCCAGGAATCGCAAATACAGTCTCTGTAATTACAGAACCTGAAATTGCCAAGATTACAGAAGATGGAATTCCATTTACGATTGGAATAATCGCATTTTTAAGAATATGTTTACTGAAAATTTCTTTTTGACTTAGTCCTTTTGCTTTTGCAAATTTAACATAATCTGCATTTGACTGGTCAATCATATATCTTCTTAACCACACCATAATATTTGACGTAGATAACAACGCCAAAATCAAGATTGGCAAAATATAAGATCGAACATCTCCAAACCCATATTGTGGGAACTTATCTGGTAATCCAAATGATAACCCTAAATATTTCATAATGAAGATAAATGCCAATGATGGTATTGCGATTAAGAAATTAATATACGCAATCCCAAATTTATCAATTAATTTACCTTTGTTACGTGCCATTGCAATAGCAAAAGGCAACGCGATGATATATGCAATAATTAGTGAAGAAATCCCAAAGATGTAAGACGTCTCAATCATTGAAGGCGATTCAAAAATTAAATCGCAACTTGCATAATTATCAGTAAATTTTTGCGTGTCTAAATGATCAAGTGTTGGTTTATATTTACATGTTGTTTGATCAATTGGACTTGATGCTGTTTGTCCTGTAGGGAATGTTTGATCAATACTTTCAAACGTACCTTGTCCATTTCCAATAACCGCCAATGTTTCTACACCTGATTGTGTTGGAAACGATTCACCAAATTCTAATCTAATAATATTTTGATGAATAAATGGGAAATTCCCATCCACATAAACTTGATATTTATAATCACATCCACTACACACAATTGCAGGCATTCCATATGGTGTTGTTCCTATAGAATATCCACGTTCAAGATCTGGATTATTAACATCTTGAATTTTTCCAGAGTGGTCTACCACAAAAAGTCCACTATAAAAATTTACTAATAATTCCACTGGATTATATTCACGATATGCATATGCACTCGCTTGTGTATCTCCCTCTGTTGCGAACATTTCAATAACGTACCCATTCGCTTCATATTCTGAAAGAACACGCAAATTTTCATCGCTTCCGTTATCTGTACATGCTGCAAAATCATCAGAAGATGCTAGACACATTTCATTAATAGACTCAAAATCTAAATATCCTAATTGTTCTAATTTATTGTAAGTATACGCTGTTTTTGCATTTCCTTTAAGTTTTAAGAACGCCGAGTCTCCTTGGAATACTTTACTTGTTGGAATCAATGTATATACCATTACAATAACAATACTTACAACAACAAAAATTGATATAATTGATTTAACAAGTCTTGCTAGTATATAATTTTTCATTTTATAATTTTCTACAAATAGAAATCTATTTGTATACTTCTCCTTTCTTATAATTTAGAAAGTAAATAATACAATTCACAATCATTAAAAACCTTAGGACCCTTAAGTAAGAGCCCTAACGTTTTTTGTTATACATAATTAATTTACTAGACTATTTCCAAGCAGCTTCTGCAGCAGCATATTGTTCTTGAGTAACAATTTCTGTTTGAAGTTCCCAACCTTTATATTTGTAGTTGTCTGTTCCAGTCGCAGCATACATTTGAGAGAATGGTACGATATACGAAACTCTTTGTCCACGTGTTTGTTGTTGAACAGGAATATAGATAGAATTAGCGATTAAGTAAGCATCTGCTTTTGCAAATGCATCATAACGAGCATCCATATCATCAGTGATAGCATCAGCTTCTCTGTATAATCTTTCATATTCCATAAATCCAGCAGATTCTTTTGCTTCTAAGTCAGCAACAGTTACACCGTCAGCTTCCATAGTTCCAAGCCCTGAATTTGTCATGTAGTATCCTGTTGTTGGTGAGAATACATCAACGAATGATTTTGGATCTTGGTAGTCTGGTCCCCATCCTGTGTATGTAGAAATATCATAATCAGACATTGATGGATCTTGGTTATAATATACGATATTTTCTACTGTATCTTCATCACGGAATACTGTTTCAATAATGATTTGTCCATCAGTAGCTTCTTCTACAGCTTGTTTTAATGATAATGCTTGATTTGTTAAAGCTACACTTGTTTGGTTTACTAATAAATCTAAGTGAACTGGGAATTCAATTCCTTCAGCTTTAGCTGCTTCAATATAAGCTAATGCTTTATCTTTATCATTATATGGATCTTGACCATCTTCTAACTCAATAGTTTCACCAGTGTAATCAGCATAGTGTTTTTCTACTAAATCATAATATTGTGTTCCGTCAGATTGAGTTCCAGCAGCTGGGAAGTTATGTACATTACGTAACGTTGCAGTCGCAAGTTCAAGTGGTGAACGTGTTGCTAAGTAAGAAGTTCTATCCATAGCATATTTTAATGCGTTTCTGAAGTTTACATTATGAATTGCCTCAGCAGTATTGTCTCTTAATGTAGTATCATCAGCATAGTTTGTTTCATTAAATACTTGTCTGTTGTAGTTAAATACTAAACCAAACGTATATGAATTTGAAAGAGTGAAATATGTATTATTTGAATAAGTTTCAGCATAAGTAGCATAATCTTCCCAACCTGGCATTAAATCTGCATATGCATATGTTCCTTGTTCAAATCCTTTAATTACTGAATATGGATCAGATCCATCATCATAAATACGAGTTACTGTATCTAAATGCACATTTTCAGCATCCCAGTAAGCTTCATTTTTTGTTAATACAGCAGATGATTTAGCATCATTTGTAGTTAAAATATATGCCCCATTATAAAGAATTGAGTCTAAATTTAATGAACCGAATGAACAGTCATCAACAACTGGAGCCCCTAATTTACATCCTTCACCTTGAGATTCTAAGAAAGTCTTGTTGATTGGATATAATACTGCATATGTTGTCATAGAGTCAAAATATGGAGTAGGGTTTTCTAATGTGAATTCTAATGTTAAATCATCGATTGCTTTAACACCAACGTTTGCGAATGCTTCATCACTATAATCACTTGAATAGTATTCAGAATACCCTGTAATTACACCTTGTAATAACCAAGCTGTACCAGATTTAAATTCTGCACCATGTCTTAAACCAGTTACGAAGTCTTCAGCAACTACCGTCGCATATTCTTCCCCTGTGTTTGTAACCCATTTTACATCAGGTCTTAAGTTAAATGTCCACACTGTAGCATCTTCATTTGCTGACCATGTACTTGCAATACTTGAAACGATTGCCCCTTTTGTATCATGTTCAAGTAACCCATCAACTAAGTTAACATTGATTTCATGATCCGTAGCTAAAGCAGTGATAACATAGTCCATAGAAGACACTTCACGACTTGTCGCGATAGTCATATCTTTTGGAGCTTCTGCATCACTTCCACCATTGTCCGTGCTTGTAGTACAACCAGTTAAAGCAAGTACAAGAGTGATAAATAAAACTAATAATTTTTTCATCCTTTTTCTCCTTTTTTCAATAATCAATTTTTTCAATTGAATATTGTTTAAGTTTACTATAAGAGCGTGTTTTTGTCAATAATTCTCATTAAGTTTACGAAAACAAAAATCATTATTTTCATAATAATGATTTTTGTTACATTTTTTTCATTTTCTTTCATAAAAAAATCTATTCTTTATTAATTAGTAAACTCACTTTTTGTCTTAGTCTATATAAACTAAGCTGAATTCCCACCATAAATACAATTTCAATTATCGCATTTATTCTTTCAAAAAACACAGTCATGGATAAACAAATTGCAATTGTAATAATAACGTAATTCAAAAAATAACCACCTACATAGAAAGAACGTTTGCTTAAAATATACCCAATAGTCGCAAGTAGCACAAGGTAGTAAATAACAGATAAAATAGTATGATTTATATGGAGTTTTGCTATCATCATATTTTTAGGATCATACGGTGTAAGTATCGCAACAATAAAAAGCAATATTGATATTACAAATAATACCTTAAACCTTTTTTGTCTATTAAATTGATCTTTAATTATCATCATTAATCCATAAAGGAGCGCTAATACATTGATACCAATCCAAAAAAGATAAAGTGGATACGTAGAGTCACTACAACTCAAATCAGAAATATTTTGTGTGAATACATTCATATAAAACGGTAAAATAAAATTCGATAAAAACGCAATGATATAAATTATATCCCCCATACACATTCCCCTTTTTCTTATATCATACCTATTTTAAATAAAAAAGAAAAGACGAAATTCGTCTTTTCTTTTTTTGGAAATGGAATACTAACAAAAATGTTAGTAGAATTATAATAGCATAACCAAATTCAATAATCAACTAAATAATTGCTTTTCTTACAAACCCTTCATTATTATTCAATCTTTCTAAAGCTTCTTCTTTTGTACAATTTGTCAAAATCATTACAATCGCAACTTTTGGATATTCACCACTTTCATAATATGCCTTTTGCGCAGTCTCATAATCACATTCTGTAGCCATCATAATAATACGTTTACTACGTTCTACCAGTTTTAAATTCGTTGCTTTTACATCTACCATTAAGTTTCCGTAAACTTTACCAAATCCTACCATACTTGCTGTTGATAACATATTTAAAATTAATTTTTGTGCTGTTCCTGATTTTAAACGAGTTGAACCTGTTAAAACTTCTGGACCACAATCTACTTCAATTGCAATATCTGCATGACTTGCCATTTCACTTGATTTATTACATGTTAAAGAAACAGCTTTTGCACCTACTGACTTTGCATAATCAAGTGCACCGATTGCATAAGGTGTTCTACCACTTGCTGCAATTGCTACTACAACATCATTTTCTTTTAAATTAATATTTTTTAAATCTTCAATTGCTAATTCAACAGAATCTTCAGCGCCTTCCACAGCTTTTAAAAACGCTTTTGGACCCCCTGCTAAAATTCCTTCGACTTCGTATGTTGTTCCAAATGTTGGCATGCATTCTGCAGCATCAATAACTCCAAGTCTTCCAGATGTTCCTGCACCAATATAAATAAGTCTTCCCTCATTTCGAAGTGCCTTTACAATTTCTTTTACTGCCTCTGCGATTTGAGGAAGTGCTTCTTTTACAGCTAGCGCAACTTTCGCATCTTCTTCATTCATAATTTCTAAGAAACTTTCTGTTGAAAGTGTATCTAATAGCATAGTTCTTTCATTTCTTGTTTCTGTAGTTAAATGTGTGATCTTGATTTCTGACATAATGTCCTCCTTTATTATCTTAGCGATCTATATAAATAATTCGGTGTGTTCTCTTCGTTTAATAAACCTAACTCTTTCATCCACTTCAATGTAAAGAAAGGATTTCTTAAAAGTTCTCTTCCAATAAGTACATAGTCAGATTGATTAGTATGAATAATACTTTCAATCTCTTCTTCTTTTGTTATAAGTCCTGCGCACATTACTGGTATATTAACCACTTCTTTGATTGCGTGTGCATGTTTTACTTGATACATAGCAGAAAGTTCAATTGGATGATATACTACACCTCCTGTTGAGACATTAATAAAGTCCATCCCCCACTTTTCAAGTTTAGGTGCAAGTTCTACAAAATAATCCAAATGATTTCCACCATCCGCATATTCTTCCGCACTCACTCTTACACCAATTGGACCATCAAATTCTGACTGGCATGCTTTTATAACTTGCTGTAACAATAATGTTTTATCTGCTCCATATTTATCAGTTCTTTTATTTTTCAAAGGCGATAAAAATTGATTAATAAGATATCCATGTGCGCCATGAATTTCAATAAAATCATATCCAGCTATTTTTGCATTCTTTGCTGCATTTTTAAAAGCATCTACAATGGATTCAATTTCTTCAATCGTAAGCTGTGTTTCATAATCTTCTAATTTAGATGCTGCATACACCGTTTTATTTGTGCTTTTTGATTTACAACCTGCATGATTTAATTGAACACCCATTTTTACAGAATGTTCATGTACACTATCTACAATATTCTTCAAAGCTGTTGTTTGCTGTTTCGTATAAATACCAAGACCAAAATCATCCAAATATCCATTTTCATCAACACTCGTCGCTTCTTGAATAATAAATCCAGGTTTCCCTATCGCAAGTGTTGTATAGTGGGCTAAATGAAAGTTTGAACTTACACCATCATTTGTTTTACACATATACGTACACATAGGAGGAACCCCTACTCTCGATGAAATCAACATATTCTTTATTTTTGTTTCTTCAAATACAGATTTATTCATTTTATCTCCTTATTCGTGGTATTTTTCCCACTTTTCCATTAAACTCATAATTTCTACACCTATCATCTCAATCTGTGCATCTAATTCACTCATTTTTTTATAATCATCATAATACTCTTTTTCAAACGCTTTGCCTTTTAAATCTTCAATCATCTTTTCTTTTAAAGCAATCTCTTTTTCAATCTTTTCAACTTCTTTTTTTGACCTTTTTATAATTTTCGATTCACTTCTAGAGTCAATAGACTTTTTCTGTTGCGTTTGCTCTGCATCTATTATAGCATTTTTATCAAGATATTCTTGATAATTTAATTTATGATATTGAGCAGTACCATTGTCTATCACTAAAATGCTTGTCGCAAGCTTTTGAATAAAATATCGATCATGTGAAACAAATAAAACTGTCCCCTCATATTCTGATAATGATTCTTCTAGTGCTTCTTTACCTAAAATATCTAAATGATTTGTAGGTTCATCCAAAATCAATAAATTTGCTTGTTTTAATAAGATTTTAGCTAAAGACAATCTCACTTTTTCTCCACCTGAAAGTACATCTACTGTTTTAAAGACATCATCTGCACTAAATAAAAACGTACCTAGTGTTGTTCTAATTGTTTTATGCTCCAAAGTAGGATATTCATCCCACAATTCTTCTAAGACTGTTTTTGTTGTCGTAAACTGTGCAAGTTGTTGATCAAAATATGCTTTTTCTACTTGATGACCCCAAAGTAGATCACCACCTCTATTTTCAACAACATCCATAATAGATTTCACAAAGGTAGACTTTCCTTTTCCATTTGGACCAATAATCGCTATTTTTTCACCTTGAAGCACGTCGAGATCAATTGTACACAATGTTGTATCATATCCCACTTTGTAATCTTTTAAAGTTAAAACTTGTTTACCACTTTTTTTAGCTAATTTAAACTTCGCCTTGAAAGTTTTAGTATCTGTATTATCAAGTTGTATACGATCCATTCGATCTAAATATTTAATTTTAGATTGAGCAAAGGCCGCTTTATTTTTTTTATAACGAAACTTTTCAATTAAAGTTTCTAATCGCGCTATATCTTTTTGTTGATTCGCATATGCTGCAGCTTGCTTTTCTAACGACAACTTCTTTTGTTGTACAAAACTTGTGTAATTCCCACTATATTTAGTCATTTTTCCAAGCTCAATTTCATAAACAACATCAACAATTTTATCTAAGAACATTCGATCATGTGAAACCAAAATAATTGCTTTTGTATAATATTTTAAGTAACCTTCCAGCCACTCAACTGTCATTAAGTCAAGATGATTGGTAGGCTCATCTAATAATAAGATATCCGGTTTGCTTAATAATAATTTTACGAAGGCAAGTTTTGTTTTTTGTCCACCAGAAAAAGTATGAATTTCTCGTTTTAAATCTTCTTGTGTAAATCCAAATTTTGTAAAAACTGTCATCATTTCTTGTTTATAGTTGTATCCATTTAACATTTCAAACTCTTGTTGTACATTTGCAAAGTCTTCTAACACTTTTTCTGAATAATCTTCAGAAAGCTGAATTGTTAGTTTATCTAATTTTTTTTGCAATTCAAAAATTTTAACAAACGCTTTATTTAACTCTTCTTCTACCGTGTTATTATCTTCTTTAAATGTCTGTTGAGATAAATAACCTATTTTTAAACCAGTTACTTTATGAACAGTCCCACTATCTAAATCTTCCTCATTTGTAATTGTCTTTAAAAACGTTGTTTTCCCACATCCATTTCTACCAATTACTGCAATTTTTTCAACATTCTTTACTTCAAATTGAATGTCTTCAAAAATGACATTTGGACCAAAGGACTTACTTCCTTTATTTATTTGATAAAGCATTGCTTAACACCCCTTATTCATTCACCCTTAAGTAATCTACAAACGCATCTGCAGTTACCTTTGCATATTCATGGTAGTTCTCCATAAATAAATTCACGTCTTCCTCATTGCTTAAATAAATGTATTCAATAATGATTGATTGCATTCCATGTACTTCATTTAAAGCAAACGAAGCATTCCCAACTATTGATTGATCAGAAAATGTTCCAGCACCTAATGCTTTACCTCCACTTTCTCTAATCGTCATTTTTCCATCATACACGCCACTTCTACCACTTGCAACAACACCACTTATAGATCCCGTTGATTTATTTCCAGTAGAGACAAGATCTGTACTTGCAAGAAGTTCACTCAAAAGTGCACTCGCAAGTCTTGGTGATGTATAAGATGAATGCGCCACTTGTAGACCTCTATATTTACTGCTGCTTGCATAATTCATTTGTATTTCAATATAATACTTGGCTTTTGATTGATATGCACGATGAAGTCGTCCATCAATACCATATGTACTAACAACCTCATTTTCATCTTCTCTTAAAACTAATACATTTAAGCCATAGTTTTCGAGTTCTTTTTCAAGTTGTAATGCAAGATTATAATTTAAATCGGCTTCCACAAGTCCAAATGCTTCTCCACCATACTCCGCAATTGTCCCTCTATCATAACTACTATGTGCAGGATCAATTACTATATCATAAATCTCTTCAGATACTTCATCTTCCTCTACAGAAATATAAAAATAATTGTTATCTAACACATCAATACTATTTTTATCGTCAAAAATATTCTTGTCCGCAATCAATTCAACTTTTTTAGACACACCTTCTCTTCTTATTGTATTAAATGAATCAAAAACTACTGTTTCACTATATGCACGATAAAGTGATAAATCTATCATTAAATACACTTCATACAACCCCTCTGGTAAAATCTCCACAGGAATTTGTCCATCTATTGTATTATCTAACATAAAAACATATTCTTGATCTGGATTACATACGTTTGAAAGCATTACAGTTTTACCTGCAAAAAAATCTTTCTCTCCTAATACATATGGTTCACTGTAGAAATTAAGTGTTTCTCCATAATAATGATAATCTTTAATCTGATACATTTGATCATAGGAAACATCTTCAAACTTCTCAACAATTTCTTGTTGAGTAAGACCACATACAGGATAACTTACTGCAACCACTTTGTCATTCACTTGTTGAACTAGGTAAAAAACACATAAAACAAGCACAAGAAAAACAAGTGCAGCCGCAATCATTTTTCTTCTAAATAGAATAACAGGATTTACATGAACATTTTTTTTCATTTTAGACATGTCTATCATCCGTTAAGCTTATATCCACTATATGTTTAGGGGCACGATTTTCTTCTTTTGGCAATGTCATATAACTTGGTGCAATTGCTGTACATAAGTATGCATGTGCATTATTAGCAATAGGAAAGTCATGTCCTTCAAATTTTGCATATTGTACAGGAAAAATATCTGACTTTTTGAATATGAATGGCTTTAATGGTGATTTAAATGTCCAAGTCAAATCAAATCCGATATAATCAGAATTTTTATTAATCATCCCATAAAGACGTGCATTACTTACAAACCACGTTTTTAAAAACACTGGATTCAAACCAATATTTTCAAATAAGATAATAAATGGCATTAGTATTTGATTTAAAAGTCTGAAAGGTAAATCAGCTAATTTATTTTTTGTGCAATAATCATATACAAAAACATCAATAAATAATCCATCACTATCTTTAATTTTATTAGCTAAAAGCGTATTCGCTTCCTTAACATATGTCCCTTTTTTTCTTATTTTCATTGCAGGTATTAAAACATTGTATGCTTTATTATATTCATAGCAATGACATACATATTCATCCGATAATTCTTTTCTAATAACTTTAATGAATTTCTTATAATCTTCATACATCATAGCGATATCTACGTCATCGTCCCAAGGTATAAACCCTTGATGACGCACAGCACCAAGTGCACTTCCCCCATTTAAAAAATAAGGTATATCATGCTTTTTACATACTTTATCGATATCTTTTAGCATATCTAAAAGAACGAGTTGTACATCTCGAACTGTAATTTTACTTCCATCTTTATTTTCTTTTAAAATATATTCTTCCATTTTCTCACATCCCGAGATTATTTTAACATAATAAACCTAATTTAAAAAGTCCATTAAAAAGTAAAAAAGATAAACTATTGTACGCACAATATAAAGAATCATTTAAGATCTTCTATATTATAAATCGTTTATTTGTATACTGTATTTATCTAAACTTATATATAATGAAACAACATAGAAAACACAAGGACATCTATTAATTGTTTATATTAAGATTTACATAATTTGAATGCATTAAGAAAATATAATAAACTATTCGCTAAGCTCTATATATGACTAAAAGCATCACTATCTCCCCTTGATAATGGTGCTTTTTTTACTAATCTATTTATACTTTTTTCATTTATTAATTATTAACAAACCAATTTTTCGTTGAGTTTGCGAACTTAACAGCATTAACATAACTGGAACTTCAACAAGCACTCCAACTATTGTAGCCAAAGCAACTGGACTTTGTGCGCCAAATAGTGCGATTGCAACTGCAACAGATAATTCAAAGAAATTTGATGCACCAATCATACCTGCTGGTGCTGCAATATTATGTGGAAGTTTTAAAAGCTTTGCTGCAAAATATGCGATTAAGAAAATAAGCACAGTTTGAATAATCAGTGGAATTGCTATTAATGCAATATGAAGTGGATTTTCTAATATTACATTTCCTTGTGTGGAAAAGATAATTGTTAACGTTAATAATAAACCGATAATTGTAACAGAAGAAAATTTTGGAATAAACTTACTCTCAAAATATTCAATCCCTTTGTTTTTTATAATTACACTTCGTGTAATTACTCCAGCAACTAGTGGAATTACAACAAACAAAACTACAGCCAAAATCAAAGTAGCCCACGGAACTGTAACACCACTCACTCCTAACAAAAATGCGACAATCGGCGTAAATGCAACTAATATCAATAAATCATTTGTAGCAACTTGAACTACAGTATATGCAGGGTCACCTTTTGTTAAGTGAGACCATACAAATACCATCGCGGTACAAGGTGCTGCACCTAATAATACTGCACCTGATAAATATTCTGTTGCAAGATCATGTGGTATTAGATTTTTAAATACACCGTAAAAGAAAAATGCAGCAATTCCAAACATTGTAAAAGGTTTAATCAACCAATTTACAATCCATGTAACAAACAACCCTTTTGGGTTTTTTCCTACATTTTTGATACTCTTAAAATCTACTTTTAACATCATTGGATAAATCATTAACCAAATTAATATTGCGATTGGAATCGATATATTCGCAAATTCTAACGTGTTCAAAAATGCAGGTATACTAGGCAAATACTTTCCAATTAATACTCCGATAACCATACATGCAATTACCCAAAATGTTAGATATCTTTCAAAAAATCCTATTCCTTGTGTTTGTTTTTCCATAAATACTCCTTCAAATCAATTTTTTTTGATACGTATATTTTATTATCGATCCGTGTGTATGTCAACAATTAAATCAATTTTTTTTGATTTGATTTATAAAAAAGAAATCACAATGTGATTTCTTAATTTACTAAAAGTCTAAATTTTTTGGAGTACGCGCAAATGGAATAACATCTCTAATATTTTTCATACCTGTAATGTACATCAAGAAACGTTCAAATCCTAACCCAAATCCTGCATGTTTAACTCCACCAAAGCGACGTAAATCTAAATACCAATCTAATGCTTCTTCATGTATATTCATCTCTTCCATACGTGATTTTAAAACGTCCATTCTTTCTTCTCTTTGTGAACCACCTACAAGTTCCCCAACAGATGGTACAAGTAAGTCACAAGCTGCAACTGTTTTATTGTCATCATTCATTCTCATGTAAAACGCTTTAATGTCTGCAGGATAGTCTGTTAAAAACATAGGTCCTTTTGCGATGCTTTCACATAAATACCTTTCATGCTCTGTTTGAAGATCTATTCCCCACTCAACGTTAACTTCGAACTTCTTATCTGCATTTTTTAAATGCTCAATTGCTTCTGTATAAGTCATTCTTGTGAACGCAGAATTTTTAACAAGATCTAATCTTTCAAATAATGTTTTGTCAATCATTGTATTAAAGAAGTTCATTTCTTCTGGACAGTTTTCCATTACATATTCAATACATGATTTAATCATATCTTCAATTAAATCCATATCATCTTCTAAATCTGCAAACGCAATTTCAGGTTCAATCATCCAAAACTCATTTGCATGCGTTGTTGTATTTGAGTTTTCTGCTCTAAATGTAGGACCAAATGTATAAACATCTCTAAATGCTAAAGCAAACGCCTCTGCATGTAATTGGCCTGACACAGAGAGTGACGCACGTTTTGAAAATAAATCTTCTTCATATTTGTCGTCTTTGCGTGTTGTTACAGTGAAGACTTCTCCTGCGCCTTCCGCATCATTGCCAGTAATAATTGGTGCGTGTACGTATACAAAACCTTGTGACTGGAAGAATTCATGGATTGCCATAGATAATACACTTCTTACTCTAAAAACAGCGCTAAATGTATTTGTTCTTGGTCTTAAATGTCCAATTTCTCTTAAATACTCAAAAGAATGTCTTTTCTTTTGAAGTGGATAAGAATTATCACATCCACCTTCTAGTACAACTTCTGTAACGTGAATTTCAAAAGGTTGTTTTGCTTCTGGTGTTAAAATAAACTTACCAGTGATTGTAAGTGCACTTCCTGTTAGATATTTTTCTACATCATCAAAATTAGAGAGTGATTTTTCATACACTAACTGACAGTTTTTAAAATAAGTTCCATCATTAAATTCAATAAACCCTAATGAACCATTACTACGATTTGTCCTTACCCATCCTTGTAATTGGACATACTCTACTGAATCCATCTCCATTTGATTGTTTAGCTGAACCATATCATATAGCTCTCTAATTGTCATAAAAGTGATCATTGTCTTTCCTCCTTGATCTTTATAAATAAAAAAACGTTCCAATAAGGAACGTTTTAAATTACGCGGTACCATCCTTTTTTATATAGACACATCTATATACTCTCAACACGTTAACGCCGTAATACGCAATTGTCTACTTAATTCTCCAATTGAGCCAATAAAGTGTTACTTCTAATCATAACGTTGTCTAATTTCACCTTACTTAGACTCTCTTTGAAACTCCATGATTTAGCTCTTTATTGATCGCTTATTTAATTGCATTTGTTTGAAATACTAATTCTTGAATTGTTGAAACTACATCAACTGATTTAATCGCAACATTTTTCGGAACATTGATGTGCTGATGTGTAAAATCTACAATTCCCACAATACCACAATCAATTAACTTCTCAACCGTCTCTTGTACATTACTACTAACTGTTAGTATAGCAATACGACAATTTTCTGGCATTTTTTCTTTTAATTCATCAATATGATAAACTGGAACACCACTTGGGTTATTCTCAGGTATATTTACGTCGAAAGCACAAACAATCTCTCCTACTACATGACTCCAACGATTATAATTTAATAAGGCTCTACCTAAATTACCAGCACCTACTAAAATAATTTTTTCATCGAAATTTACCCCTAGTTGTCCATTGAAAATATCTATCAAACTATTAATATCATAACCATATCCTTGTTTTCCAAGATTTCCAATAAAAGAAAAATCTCTGCGAATTGTTGTAGGTTCAATTCCGACATATTCGCTTAATTCTTTTGACATTATTTTCTCTTTTCCCATTGCACTTAATTTTCTTAAAGCTTTAAGATACACTGGATATCGCTGTAATGTCGCTTTTGGAACTACTCTATTTTCTTGCATAATTACTTCCCTCTCGACATATATCATAGCACACTTGTGAAAGTTTTCAAGAATTAAATTTAATAAGAGTCTGTATATTTAAATACAAATTCATCTTCTAGTTCTAAAACAAGTGATGATACCCCAGGACAATATCCTGCAGCTTTACATGTTTCATTTGTTTCTGATGAATATAACCACCATGGACCAGTTTCCATGCTTCCTTGTTCTATACCATACATCGAAATAATAAATGCACCAAACCCACCACTCATGTCAAATTCTGTCTTCAACTCTTCTTCTTCTAATAAAAAATCATATAATGTTTCAGCATCTGTGTAGAAAACTTTATCTAAAAGCACTTCATCCTCATTCATTGCATCTACAATTGTGATTTGAAGCTCTTTTTCACCTTCTTTTGCTTTTGGCATTAACTCATTTACAAAAACAATAACTCCTAAAATAACTAACACAATAACTCCAGATAATAATAATTTCTTTTTCATCTTAATACTTCCTTTCAATTTTATTAAGTACATTGTAAAGTGGTTCAAATAAGAACATAGCGCTCACAAATGAGATACCACCTTGTATTAGAGAGGTTTTTAACCCTAGAATAATATAAAATATTGTAACTTCAACAGAAAACAAAATGAACGATAAATCTAACAATTGTCCGGTAAGTAGCGAACAAAACCCAATTAAAAAATAGAGCAAATAAGGATATTTTAACAAAATTGATTTCAATGTACTAAATAGCATACTATACGTTGGATAGATTACTAAATACATCATAGAAAATATAGATACACCTTGTACAAACATGTTAATTATCGCAAAGATGATAGACGCTAATACCGCTTCTTTCTTTTTAAAGACACATCCATTAATTGCCACAACAAGAGTGATTACCTCAACATATAGAATATGAGAAAAACTCGTAAAAGCGACAAATTGAATACAAGCGATAATAGCTATTTTACTTATTTGTTTTGAAGTCATATGACTTTGATACAAATTCTATTTCTTGATGATTTGACATTTTATTTTCATAACAACTCATCATAAATACTAAATTAGACATTAAATTCAAACTATCTAATACAATTTGTTTTACTTCCTTTTCATTCGCATTGATTTTATACGCAATTCTGACAACAGCTTTGATCTTACTTCGAATCACATGCAAGATACTCCCACCTTTTGTACCTGTTGGTAAAATAAAATAATTAATACTTCCAACCTTTTCTAAGTATGTATCATAGAGTTCTAACAATACATCAAAATCTTCCTTTGTAATAGCACATTTTCCTCTAATTGATCCATTTAAGTGGTACATATAATAATTAAGTTGATTTAACTCTTTAATATGCTCACAAAAATTGTTTGCTACTCCTAATAAACTACTTACTTCATCCGTTAAAATTTCATAATCACATTGCATAGACTCTTCTGTTAAATATGAATATGCACAACATCTTAAATCTTTCATGTTTACCTCCTAACAAAAAAAACTCATTCTAATGAATGAGTGAAATATGCTTAAAAACAGCACTTTCTCACACCCAGAAGAAAATAAACACGCAAATTTTGGCAGGTCTACCGGCTTAACTTCACTTTACTCTCCTACCTTCCCGCTTATAAGCAGTGGCTATTTAGGATTTCATCCGTATCACGGTTGCTGGGACAGCTATAGAATCTTACTATATTCCCTATTGAGTCATATGACACCAACTTTGCTTACTTATTATATATGATAGTTTATGATAATACAATCTATTTGTAAAAATATATGATATGAACTATTTATTAAACAAAAGAAAAACGACTATAAAAATAGTCGCTATAAATATCTAATAGTGATGTCTAAATTAGTTTTCTATATCATAACTTGCCTTCGCACCATCACTAAAATCAGATCTTATATTTTTTATGTATCCGATATATCCAGATGCAGCGATCATCGCAGCATTATCAGTACAACAAAACAATGGTGGAATTGTCAATTTTATGTCGCTATATTCTTTCATATCTTCACTTATTTTTTTTCTTAAATAACTATTTGCAGCAACACCGCCTGCTAAAACAACATGTTTTGGTTTATATTTTTCTACAGCTAGAAGTGTTTTTCTTACTAATTCATCCACTGCCGTTGTTTGAAATGTGCACGCTAAATCTGCATCGATGATTTCACGTCCTGCTTTTTTCTCTCTAGCAACTAGCTGAAGCACAGCACTTTTTAGTCCACTAAATGAAAAATCAAACTCATTTTCTGTCTTAGGTACAGGAAGTTTATAATTAGCACTTCCTTGTTTTGATATACGATCTATTTGTACACCCCCTGGGTATCCAAGCCCCATTACACGGGCTACTTTATCAAAAGCTTCCCCAATAGCATCATCTTGTGTAGAACCTACAACAGTATAATCATAATCTTCTTTCATATATAGTAGCTCTGTATGACCACCTGATACTACAAGCGCTAAAAGCGGAAACTCTAATTCATCCACAAACCCATTTGCATAGATATGTCCTGAAATATGATGTACCGGTATTAAAGGTTTTTGATACATCCAAGCAATCGTTTTTGCTGCTTGAACACCAATATGTAGACAGCCTATTAATCCAGGACCTTTCGTATATGCCACGGCATCGATATCGTCCATTGTAATATTAGATTTTTCTAACGCTTCCTCTACCACTACAGAAATATTTTCTACGTGGATTCTGCTCGCTACTTCCGGCACAACACCACCATACTTTGTATGTGTACTGATTTGTGAACTTACAATGTTTGATAGTATTTCTTTTCCATTTTTTACAATTGCACAAGCTGTTTCATCACAACTTGATTCAATAGCTAAGATTATTATATCTTTCATAAATTACCTCCAAGCGGTTTTATCATATAAAGTGCATCTTCAAAATTATCTTGATAATACCCTTTTTTAATATTAACTTCTATAAATCCATACTTTTCATACAAAGAAATCGCTTTTTTGTTAGAAACACGGACTTCCAATGTTATGACCTCACATAGTTGCTTACTTACATAATCAATCATGTGATCCATTAACAATTTACTATATCCCTTACCTTGATAGTTCATGGATACTCCTATATTACATAGTTGTGCGGTTTCAAATGTAACCCAACAATCATAATAACCTACAATTAAGTTATTCTCCTCTAATACACAAAGATAGGAAAATGGATTTTCATTTAATTCATATAAAAAATCTTGTCTTTTCCAAGGAGATGTAAACAGCGCATGCTCAACATCAATAATTTGATCAAGATCTGTTTCTTTCATTTTTCTTATTTTCATTTTGATAAATACTCTGTATTCTCTTTTAAATATTCAGGTGTCACATTATGTGGATTTTCATTAAGTATCCAATGATCTTTTAATGCTAAAAAATTATCTACAACATTAGGATAGTTAACTTCCTTATTAACAAGTTCACCATCACCTATTACTTTTAAACCTTTTACGCTTTGAATTGCTTCATCTATTGAAATAACACAATCAGATTGTAATGCACTCCCGTTTTGATATCGTCCATAATAAACACGTGCACTTCGTGCATCCATCACAACTGCAACATCCTCAAGTCCTGCATAAAGCTGCAGTGTTGATACTGTGTACAAAGAAACTTTTCTCATTGAGCAAAACATTTTCGCAAATGTCATAGCAATACGAACCCCTGTGTAACTACCAGGACCTTTACTTATCACAACACCCTCAATTTCACTTGGGTTCCAGCCATACTGCACGCATAGTGAGTCAATTTTCTCTAACATCAATTCAGATTGTTTTTTTAAACACTCTTCTTGATATGATCCAACAACTTTACCGTTTTCAATTAATCCAATTACTAAATATTTTAATGATGTATCTAAACAAATAATTTTCATACTAAATCCTCTAATACTTTCTCATATCTTTCCCCTTTAGCAATAAGTGTGATAAACCTCTCATCACCATCTCCATTTAATATTTCAATTTCAAGACGATTCTTAGGTAAAATATTCTCTATAAAAACAGGCCACTCCACCACACATACACCATCGTCTTCAAACATTTCCTCAAAACCTAAATCTTGTGTAATCCCTTCTAAACGATACGCATCAATATGGTACAAAGGCATTTTTCCTTCATATACTTTCATAATTGTGAATGTAGGACTACTAACCGTTCTTTTAATTTCTAAAGCTTTTGCAAGACCTTGAGTAAAGGTTGTCTTTCCAGCGCCTAAATCTCCTTTAAGTATTAAAAGAGAACCCTGTTTTAAAAGCAGTCCAATTTTATATGCTAATTCTTTAGTTTCTAAAGCACTATTTGTTTTAATTTTCATAATATACCTCACTTTATTATTATAACATGAATTAATTTTTTAACTCATATTTAACATTTTACTTTTGATACATTAATTCTCCTGCTACAAAAGTTTTATATAAATTAAATTCACTGTCTACAATGATTAAATCTGCGTTTTTTCCTACTTCAATCGTTGAAGTAATTGAATCAATTTCTAAAATCTTTGCAGGATTTATAGAAGCCATTTGCGTGATTTCATTCATTGAGCAATTTGTAACCTGATGCATAAGTTTTGCGGCATCTAACATTGAAATTGCACTCCCTGCAATTCTACCAGTATCAATTACTTGAACAGTATTATTTGTTTTTCTAGTTTTTAAGTCTGAAAAAACATACTCACCATCCTCCATCCCTTTTGCAAGCATTGCATCGCTAACTAAAACAATCTTATTGCTTGTCAATATTTGATAAGATGCCAAAACTACATTTAAATCAACATGAAACCCATCCACGATTAACTCTGTAAAGCAATTCTCATCTAAAAAAGCTGCAGTTACTGCACCTGGCGTTCTATGTGTATGTTGAGTCATTGCATTATACAAATGTGTAAATCCTTTACATCCTAATGACAATGCTTTTAGCGCATCATCACACGTACATGCAGTATGTCCTATCATTAGCTTAACTTGATACTTGTTTGCCAAATCGATTAGTTTAGAAGCATTTTTGAGTTCAGGCGCAAGAGTCATTACTTTTAATCGTCCATTAGATGACTTAATCATTTCCTCAAATTGCTTCACATTTGGATCTTTTATATGATTTTCATTCATCAACGCCTTATATTTTTTAGACAAAAATGGTCCTTCGCTATGAATACCTAAAAAATGAGCACCTAATACATTTTTGATTTGTGCGTACTCACTCAAAAGTGTACATAAATCCTGGTGGCTTAACAAAGTAAGTGAAGCTAAAAAAGAAGTTGTTGCTTCTTTAGGCAAACCCTTTGCAACCGCACTAACAGAATCCTGTGGGTTCCCTATAAAATCATATCCATAGCTTCCATGAAGATGGATGTCAATAAATCCTGGCATTAAATAATGATTATTGCCATCAATCATATTGCAGTCTGCATATAAGCTTTTATCTATATCTTCTATGACACTTTCTATTTTTTTATCATTAATTATTACACCACCATATACTGTCTTCTTGTGATCGCATATAATCTGTACATTATAAATCAGTGTTCTCATTATTCACCTTGGCTCAATTCTTCCAATATACTTAAAGAACTACTTGTACCGATTCTTGTAGCACCAGCTTCAATCATTTCTAAACAAGATTGAAGTGTACGAACTCCACCAGCAGCTTTTACTTGCACATCGCTTTTTACTATGCTTTTCATAAGTTCGATATCCTCTTTTAAAGCACCACTTGTTCCAAATCCAGTACTTGTTTTAATAAAATCTGGTTTCACTCTTTTTGAAATTTCTGATAGTTTTAAAATTTCATCTTTTGTCAAATAACAATTCTCAAAAATTACCTTTGAAATGACATGATGTTCTTTACATACTTTCACAATTTCTGTCATTTCATCTTCAATATCATTCCAGCGATTTTCTTTTAAATCACTAATATTTATTACATAGTCTATTTCATCAGCGCCATCATCAATTGCTTTTTTTGTTTCAAACACTTTTACACATGTAGGTGTTTGTCCAAGAGGAAAGCCAATAGCAGCTCCCACATGTACAGATGTATCATGTAACTGCTTCTTACAAAACTTCACCCAATATGGATTAATCGCAACCATTGCAGCATTAATCATCTTTGCTTCACTACATAATTTAATCATATCTTTTTCTGTAGCATCCGCCTTTAAAAAAGTATGGTCAAAATATTTAGCTAATTTATTTTTTGTTATGTTCATCATAGGAATACCTCGCGCAGTTATTATATCATAAATTAAAACAAAGCATAAAAAAAAGGAACTCAAATGAGTTCCAAATAAACTGGCGACGTGCTTGGTTCACTA
>CAYJAB010000008.1:0-280 GCA_964368305.1 uncultured Erysipelotrichaceae bacterium
CTAATCACCCTATTATTGGTTTTCTCATTTTTCACAAAAAATAACAGACCTAATATTGCAATTATTAGAATCGCCAATCCACCATAAATTAGACCTAATAGCTCCATATTATACCTCCTATGGTTATATTAATTTTGCTTGTATTTCTATTTTAACTTAGAAATACCTTTCGCATCTAACCCTTTTTGAATAACATACTTACACAAACATATAAACTTTATTATCTATGGTCAAGGTTTCTTTATTTTACAATTGAATCTCAAATATACACTTTTTATAG
>CAYJAB010000008.1:290-32193 GCA_964368305.1 uncultured Erysipelotrichaceae bacterium
AAATATCTAAATGCTTAGGGACATCCTTTTCTCCTATTAAAACTGAATTTAGTGCGCGAATTGTTTTAAATGAGGCAATATTTTGAGGATTACACGTGATGATTAATGACTTCATCTTTTTACTTTTCGCAAACTTAAATAATAGTTTACACGCTTTATAGGCATATCGATTTCCTCTATATGGCAAATAAACTGTATACCCAATATTTCCAATATAGTAAAGTTCTTCCCCCTCACCAATTCTTAAATCACATCTTCCAACAATTTTCTTTGTTTCTAATTCCTTAATATCAAATAAATACACACGATAACTCTCTTGATTTTCCTTAACATTTAATTCCCCATACTTAACCAATTCAATTTCTTTATCAGATAAACTTAATCGCTTAAATAGTTGAAACATAAATCCTCCTTAGAGCATATTTGCTTGTTTTAATAATTGATATAATGTTTGATTACATTGAATCTGATCTAATAACACTTCAACTTCTTTTAGTGCTTCCTCTTTCTTTTTATGCTGTTTACGTTTTGCACGAATTAAGATATTTTTTGGTGAATGTGCAATATCAATAAACTCTAGTATTTGTGCATCATATCCTTGTGTAATTAATAGATTACTTCGTATCGCATCTGTCAATAATGCACTGATTCTTTCTTGTATTAATCCATAGCGATTTAATATTTTTAAATCCTTACTTTTTGAATTCTGATTTAATTCGTGTTGACAACACGGTGCACTAAAGATATACTTCGCATTCCATATAATCGCATTATACAATGCATAATCTGTAGCAGTATCACATGCATGAAGACTAATCACCATATCAATAGGATCTTTACTTTGATATCCATTAATATCCCCTACTTCAAAGCGTAAGTCATGATATCCATATTTTTTTGCAAGTGCACTGCAATGTTCAATGACATCTTTCTTTAAATCAAGCCCGATCATATCTACTTTTATCTTTTTAATATTCACAAGATAATGATACACAATAAAAGTTAAGTAAGACTTACCACAACCAAAATCCACAATTCTTAAAAAATCCAGTTTTTCTTCTTTTATTAAATCATCAATCATTTCAATATAACGATTGATTTGTTTATACTTATCATACATCGAACGTACAATTTTTCCTTCTTTTGTAAAGATTCCTAAATCTTGAAAAGCTAAAATTGCATCTCCTTCTTGTAGTAAATATGTCTTATTTCGATTATGCGAAAGATTGATCTCTTTTTTTATCACATTTTCTTTTTTAGATACAAAAACTTTATCCTTTTTAGAAACTTTAATATGATACTCTGCTTGATCTGTATACGCATCTGTTTGTTTAAACTGAGCCATTTCCTCCATTAATTTATCCTCAAGTGCATCTTCTTGAATATTCAAATGAAACACTTGTGTTGTTGTATATTGTTCACATTGATACACCATCATTTTTTTTATCATCACTGGTCTAATTATTATTTTTTTAATTGTAGATTGATTAGACTTCGGATTACTTATAATGATCTTTTCAATTTTTTGATTTAACATTTCTTTAATTACTTCATTCATATTGTACCTCTACTACTATTATTATACTATGAAAAAAGGAATTTCATTGAAATTCCTTTACTTTTTATTTTTTCCACAAATCAAATGGATACAATCCATTATCTTTATATTCCTGTAATGATTCCACTACAAGTGGTTTATCCTCTTTATATGTAACCCCAAACCACTTATCATCGCTTGATAACATATGTACTTTAATATTAGGGTCTAAGATCAACTCTCTTACCGCTGTTGGGATAACATGTTCACACTTCATTGGGTTTTTATCAATATTCTCTTCTAAGAATTTCTCAAAGATTGGTTGACAATACTCTAAAACTTTCGGTGTAAATCCCCAATAATTCATTGATACTAAACTGTTTTTTGGCAGTACAACCTCTTGATTATTTTCATCAATATTTACTGCATATCCATCGCGTTTTGCAATTTTATCAAGCTCAATAATTTCAGATAAACAACCATCTTCTACATTACAAATTGCGCGCGTTACTGTCCCGTGATCTGTAAGTGTATTTTCAAGAACATATCCAACCATCGCAAAATCAGTGTCTGTTACTTTTGTCGTTAAAAATGAATACATTTTCTTAAAGCTATCTTTTCCATAATAATCATCTGCATTGATAATCATAAAAGGTGCATCAATTTGATCTTTAATTGCTAAAAGAGCGTGCGTTGTTCCCCAAGGTTTTTCACGTCCTTCTGGCACTTTAATTGTACTTGGTACATCTTCTAGATTTTGATAACAATATACAACTTCCATAAACTGTGAAACTTTACTTCCAAGTGACTCTTCAAACGCTTTTTGATGCTCTTTACGAATAATTAAAAACAATCTTTTAAAACCTGCTTCTAATGCATCATAAATTGAAAAATCAATAATACTTTCACCATTGCTTCCTACAGTGTCGATTTGTTTAAGTCCACCATATCTACTGCCCATACCAGCAGCAAGTATAACTAATACCGGTTCTTTCATTCTCATGTTCTCCTATTTAAGTATTTCACTAATGACTTGATTTACAGTCTTTCCATCTGTTTGTCCAACAAATTTAGACATAACTTCTTTCATAATTATACCACGATTTTTCATGACAAGTTCAAGTGATTTCTCATCCGCAATTGCTTGGATTTTTTCTATTAACTCATCTTTTGTTAATTGTTTTGGAAGATAACTTTCAATAATAGCGATTTTTTTATTTGTCTCTTCAATCAGTTCAACACGATCAGGTGGCGTCATTGAAAGTGTCTCTTTTGTTTGTTTCAATTCTCTTTGAACAATTAAAAGCGCATCTTCATCTGACAAAGTTTTTTTGTCTTCCTTTTCTTTTAATGACATTGCACTAATCAGTAAACTACAAATTCCATTTTTAAGACTGTCTTTTTCTTTTAATGCAGTCATTTTATCTTTTCTTAATTGATCTAATAACATCCTATTCCCACTCCTTTACCCAAAGTTTTGAAGAACGTTGCATTTCATCCATAAATCCTTCACCATACTTACGATTATAAAGTGATGTAATAAATTTTTCTGGTGTCATCAAAGGATTATTTTTAAAATTATTTTGAAGCATAGCATCTAATTCTTCTTTATTTAACTCTTTATATTCATTTTCAAACACAATATGTTCTGTTTTAAAACGTGTCGGCTTTACACGATCTTTTTGTTGTTGTGTTGGGTATCCAAATACTAACATTGTAATTGGTAGTACATATTTTGGTAAATTTAAAAGTTCTGTAATTTGTTCTTTGTTTTCTAAAATATCCCCAATATAACAAGATCCTATTCCAAGCGATTCTGCTACTACAACAGCATTTTGTGCTGCACACATTGCATCTTCAATCGCAAGTAGTAACTGTGCTTCTTTTGGTATTCTTGCATTTTCACCAATATAGATTTTAAATAAATCATAATATTTTTTAAAATCTGCACAATAAATTAGACATAGTTTACTTTGTGCAATAAATGGTTGATTATCACAACTTACCGCTAGAATATCTTTCTTAGCTTGATCTGTTACTGAAATAATTGAATACATCATCATATTCCCAGCAGTGGGTGCTTGTTTACTTCCCTCTAGGATGTAATTGATTTCCTCTTGAGAAATCTCTTTATCTTCAAATACACGTACTGATTTACGTTTAAATACTTCATTAATTGTTTGATTCATAATTTTCCCCATTTCTATTTTATTAGTATATCATATCTTATTCTAATTATAATGAAAAAAATTATGATGCAAGCACCATAATTTTTCTCTTTACATATAGAATCCTGTAAAATATCCAATTGCAGTTAATACAATTGAAAGTACTAAGATCAATCCCATTAATTTAAGTGGAGACCATTTTTTCTTTGTATAAAGGATATATACACTAAGTGTTAATCCTAATGGTAATACTTTAGGGAAGATTGAATTGATCATTGAATCTGCATTGAATATTACATGGTTTTCTATCACCGTCTGTGTTGTTGCATCATAAATATCTTGTACAATTTGAATAGGTAAAACCATATTCACAAATGTTGCAGTAAGTGCGCCTACTACAATTAATCCCAAAACTGTCATTGCATTTGTTAATGCATCTAGTTTTCCATTTGCCATCATCGTTTGCATTCCTTCAAGCCCAGATTTATATCCAAGTTTAAATAATGACCAACTTAAGATATACGTTCCCAAAGGATATGCAATCATATAGATCACTGGTCCAAGCCATGCTGTTTCAGCATTTGCTTGTGCAACCGATACGCAAATTGTCAGAAGTATAGGAATAAAGGTCGCAACCCAAAGTGAATCTCCTATTGCTGAAGTTGGACCAATTAAGGCTACTTTCACTGATTCAATTACACTTGGTGTACATTGTTTATTCGCATTTGCTTCTTCAAGTCCACATACGATTCCATTACAAATTGAACCTACTTGCGATTCAGTATTAAATAATGTGATGTGTCTTTGAAGCGCCTCTTTTCTCTCCTCATCTGTATCATATAATTCTTTAATCACTGGTGCCATAGATTGACCAAATGCCATCCCCAGCATTGACTCTGCTTGTTGTGAACATCCATTGAAGAAGAACCAATTTAGAAATGATTTCTTTAATGTTGCAGGACTTAATTTTTTAACTGTAGTCATACTATGCCGCCTCCTTTTTTGTGATTGTCGTATAATAGATTATTGCAGTAATAATTGCTACTACAGCAACAGCCATAATACTTAAATTAAAATAAGTAACGAGTACAAATCCCGCTAAATAGATTGCGAAATGATATTTCTCTTTGATTAAAAATGAAAGAATAATACCCATCCCAAGTGCTGCCATCATTCCACCAAATACACCAAGAGATGTTGTTAACCATCCTGGAATCAATGTTGCAAAATCTGCTTGTGCAGATGCTGCAGTCATTGAAGATAAAACTATAAACGCTGGAATAAAGCGACATGCAAACCCAATTAGTTGTCCTAACACTAAGTTTGGAATATACATCTTGTCTACTGCTGCTTCACTTGCATATTTTTGAGCCACACGATTTAATGGTAAGTTTAATGCGTAAGATAAATTCCACATTAACTGACCTACTAGCCCTCCAATACCTGCGAAGATAACCGCAAGTCCGATTACTTCATTTGTTTCAAGTCCTTTACCAAAAACAATTGCTCCTGCTGTTCCAATGTAGGTTGCATAGGAA
Organism: uncultured Erysipelotrichaceae bacterium; assembly: GCA_964368305.1. GTDB lineage: Bacteria > Bacillota_I > Bacilli_A > Erysipelotrichales > Erysipelotrichaceae > CAYJAB01. The sequence goes on from CAYJAB010000008.1 coordinate 5,534, forward strand.
AGATCCCAAGCAACTGCTCCTCCTGGTGTTACATTTCCCATATACATAATTTGAAGTGGAATTCCTACAACCATTGCTGTTGTAACATCCTGCATAATTAATCCAACTACAAACGATGCCACAATTGGTCTTCCTAACGTGTACCATCCAATTGTATTCCCTACTACTGAACCAATTGAACCTAAATAACAAAACAATGCGATAAGTATAATTTGAATCATTGACATATTTGATTCCCCCCTTTTCTTATATTGATTTTCTAAATGTATCCCAACTAATTTTTACTGTGTTTGGCAATTGTTGGAAATCTACTTTAAACCCATTTTCAACCAATGTGTCAATATCTTTAACATCTTGGTCACTTAAATAAAAAATACCTGTAGCACCACTTAATTGGTGCTTTGTGTCTTCTCTTTTAGCCATATTACCTAAAATAATCATCTCTATTTGATCTTTAAATGTTTCAAACGCTTTTAACTGATGTGGTTTCTTTACAATCACTAATCTCTTTTTATCTGATTGTTCCTTGAGCATTTTTTGTGCTTGCTCTACTGTTGTAATCGATGCACTATATTGCTTTGGCACACTCATTGTTAAAATTGATTTTAATAATGGATTGTTTGCACTATCATCGTCTACTGCAATTATTTCCTGTATTGCTAAAGTAGGACACCAAGCAACGATTGTTTGTCCATGAATCAAACGATCATCTACCCTTATTACCGTTTTTACCATAGTTTTACCATACATCTTTCTCAATTTGACTTGCGTACATAAAGCCAACTGTTGGACCAGTACTATTCGCTTCAATCTGTCTAATTTTTAAATTTGTTGAATAATAATCCATATATGGAAAATCATTTACGCCTCCATTAAATACTGTATACTGTTTCAATGCTTTAAACCACAGCCTCTTTTCTTCATCTGTTAATACAAAATATGCTTGTGGAATAAATCCTACTAAATCCTCAAAAGTTTCGCCATAAATTAATTTAATTTCACTACCCTGTGCACGCAATTCTTTTACTGCTGCTACAACAGCATCATGCGTATTAATATGCCTTGGATGCATAGATCCCCTATAATGCGTTATAACCAAATCCACTTTTTCAGCTAAGAAATAATCCATTAAATCTTCCTTAAACTCTTCAAGTGAAGGCATATTACTAGATTGATACCCAAGCCTTACTACATCTGCCCCCAATAGTGCTGCAGCACGGTTGTTTTGATTATAAACTTGTTGAAGATACGCTTCACATTCCTCTTTTGTAGCATTAGGATCTTCTAGTCTTCCACTTGTCACATGTAATAATGTGCACTTTACCTCTAGCGGTTTATACTTTACAAACAATGGGCCCCCCATTATTTCCGCATCTAGGGAATGTGCGCCTACAGAAACGACTCTTTTTACTTGTTTCATATTATCTCCTTTTCATATTCAATAAATGATCTAAATTGTTCTAATCCCTCTCTTAAATAATATCGTTTTCCGGCATCATCTGTTGTCATAAAATACATGTGATATATTGATTTTTTTGCCATTTCTTCAAACATGAAATTAATTAAGACACTTCCTATTCCTTCATTACGATAGTCTTTTCCAATCCCAATTGGTCCAAATCGCATTGGATTTAAATCAATCATCCTCATACAAAATCCACATATTTTACCTTTTGGATCCAATACAATTAATATTGTATCTTCTGCACGATTTGTTTGCATTGCAATTAATGCATTGCGCTTCCATCCTCCCCCAAACTCATCTTTTAAAAACTCTAATAACTCTAAGCTATAACGATAATCAAACTTAATAAATTGATATCCTTTATGCATCGCAATTTTTTTCTTTTCTACTTGCTTTTCTGTTAGTTTAAATCCATGCAGATTTTTACACATTGAATAATGTTCACTCCCTGCAACATACCCATGTTTTTCGAAAAAAAGTACTGCTTCTTGGTGATTTATTGGATCAAGTCCTGCAAAAAAATAATTAGGACTGTATGCTCCTAAAACAAATTTTTTAACTCCCATATCAAGCAATAAGGTCTCAACAGACTTTAAAAGAAGGGAACCTACATTCTTTCTTCTATATTCACTATCTACAAACAGTACATTAATCCACCCTTTTAATGGTTCTAATCCTCTTTCTAAATAAGGGAACTTTCTTTTTGTTGCTAAAACAAATCCCACTACTTTATTATTTTCTATTGCAACTTTACACAAATCAGTATTAAAATTCTCATCAAACAAAGCTTGTCTCCTAAACTTTTCTTTAGATAAAGTATCAAAACTACAACACTTATTCCAAAGATCTACAACTTCATCTTCATACTTTTGATCATAGTTTAATATTTCCATATTCCGCTCCTTATCATATTAATATATTAACTATGATAACGCATCTTTTTCATTTATGCAAGCGCTTTCTTTTTATTATAAAAAAAACTTACTTTTTACAGTAAGTTAAGTTGTAATATTTACAGTGACATTATACGAATCTTTATTAAAATAAGTTTCTGAATATTCAATAATTTCATCATGATCATCAAAGGCAACACGTTTTACGAAAAAAGAAGCCGTTCCCTTTTTTATTTTCATTTGATTCAATACATTTACATCAAACACTTCTTTAACAGAATAATTCTCATTTACCCAAACAGGATAAATATAATGATCTTTTAATACTTTATAAAATGATCTTTCACTTTTAATTTTAAGTGCTTCTTCTATCGGAAGAAGTGTACTGCTAATATAAGAGATTTGATAAGCAAGAGGCTCATTATTCGCAAGGCGAACACGTTTGATACAAATAAGTTTTGTAGAAGCCTCTACTTGAAGCTTATTTGCAATATGTTCATTTTCTATCTCTTCAACACTATCAATAATCATATCAATTTCATACCCTTGTTGTAATAGTTCATCAGAAAAACTAATTGATGTCAGACCGCGAATCATCTGTTTTTTTGTAACAAATGTCCCAACACCTTGAACACCATAAAGATACCCTTCATTTATTAAATCAGAAAATGCTTTTCTAACCGTGATTGTAGAAACATTATATTTTTTCTTTAAAACAGACTCACTGTCTATCTTATCTCCTGGTTTTAATTCATTATTATGTATGGCTTTTAATATATCATTTTTGATTAATAAGTACTTTGAAATTTTTTGCATAACTCCACCTCTATATTAATATATTAAGTTAAAATACCTTTTTATACAATGACTTTTATATTATTTTCATGATTAATTTTTACAGGGGTATTTTTCATAATATACTCTGCAATAATTTCCACCATCTCTTTTCCATCATCCTTTAAAACAACTCCTTGTTTTAAAATATGGTAGTTTCCTCCACCTGCCATTCTATAGTTGTTTACAACAATAGAAAATAAATCGGTATCTTCTACTAAGACATTACAAATCTTCATCTCACATACACGACTTCCCTCTGGTCTGTGTGCTTGTATTGTATACTCTAATCCATCCACCATATCATATTCATAGTGAATTGGCTTTGGAACCATAAAATTATCAGAAATAACAACCACATCCTCTTTTACATCAAAATACCTTGCTGCAGTTTCTAAGTATTTTTTTAACTGTGCACCTGTCAATAAAATCTTCACAAGTGTATTAGGATAAACATAGGTTGATACAATATCGCGCATTGTAATAGATTGATTAAACCCTGCCGCATCATTAAATAAAGCAACCGCTGAAAGATCTGCTTGATAATGATCCTTTTGAATTTGATTTAACAATGAAACACATGCATGTTTATGAATTCTCGCATCCACTTCATCTTTAATTAAACAATCGCCATCTTGTAAAACACCAATTGGCTGATCAAGCCATTTTTGTGTTTGCGCTTCTTCCTCAGAAATTAAATCCATCAAGATTTTATCCGCATCATATTTTGCTGCGATAAGCTCTCCACTAAATTGCTTGGTATCACTATCATACACTACATACGCAAGCTCAGCGGCATTGGAAGCTGTTTGCGTTACATATGTATTACATACTTTTTCAGAGATTGAACGATGTTGATGACCGCTTATTAATAAATCAATTCCTTCAATTTCTGATACCATTCTATACCCACAGTTATCCTCTGTTTTAAGAGCAAGTTGTGTCCCATCTAGATTTTTTTCAAATCCTCCATGATAGACAACACATATTAAATCATATGTTTCATTCTCTTTTACATATTCAACTGTTTCTTTTACATAATCAAAGGCACTTTTGAATGTGATATTTTCTATATGACTTGCAAGCTCCCAATTTGAAATATAATCATTTGTAGCCCCGATCATCACAACTCTTACTCCATTTAACTCTTTGATTTCATATTTATAATCAAAGCGATGATTCTCATCTAAAATATTCCCAGTAATACATTTTGCATCTATATCTGAAATAAATCTATGCAATACATCTTGATGGTAATTAAAATCATGATTTCCAATATTGTAATAATCATATTTTAATTCATTTAAGCACAACGCCATTGGATGTGTTTGATCTTCTAAAAATAAATGATGATAATAAGCAAGGGGACTTCCTTGCAAGATGTCCCCATTGTCTACTAATATACAATTTTCATCATTTTCTTGTCTAATAAATTGCGCTAAAGCCGCAAGACCTATTTGTGCATGACTTCTATCGCTATACTTGAATGGTGTTATATATCCATGCATATCCGAAGTCGCAAGAAATTTGATTTTCATTTTTACTCTCCTGTAGCCAATTTTGTTCTTATTTTAGTTGAGAAATATTCAATAATTAAAACTACGATAATCAATCCAAGTAATAATACACCTAAATCTGACCATCTACCTGCAGCCATTGCAAACTGAATTGGTGCACCAATCCCACCTGCGCCTACAAGCCCTAATACCGAAGCATTTTTTACGTTGATATCATAACGATAAATAACAATCGATACTAAATTTGTCATAAGTTGTGGAATAATTCCAAATCGAATCTTTTGAAATGTAGTACATCCTGTTGCATCAAGCGCTTCTGTAATACCACTATCTAAATCCTCTATTACCTCTATAAACAGTTTTGAACACATACCAATTGATGTAGCCGCAAGTGTTAATACCCCTGCAAAAGGTCCAGGACCTGTAACACGAATAAACATTAGACCATATACCAATACTGGGAATGTTCTTAAAACTGTAATAATTAAAATACCAATTGAATTTACCCATTTTGGAGTAATATTTCTAGAGGATATAAATGAAAGCGGAATAGAAATAATCGCACCAATCAATGTTCCTAAAAATGCAATCGTAACTGTTTCTAATAATAAATAAAATAAACCTGTACTTGTAAAGTTATAAGCTAAATCCATAGATGGATTTAATAAACCTTTAATAATACTTTGTGCAATCACAAGACCATTTTCTGAAACACCATTGAATTCAATTGTCATTAAAGACGGTAAAATAATAATTACTAATACAATTGTATTCACCAAAACACGAATCCATGTTTTTGGACGAAGATCATATTGTTTTTCTACTGTTAATTGACTCATTACATTAATTTCCCCCTAATATATCTTGAAGTACTTTCAATCGTAACGACTACTACGATTAATACCAATAGTACCAACCCAAGTTCTTGATATAATCTCCAACCTAAAGTTTCATTTAAAATAATACCAATACCACCTGCACCTACATACCCTAAGATTGCAGCACTTCTTACATTCATCTCAAAATTATATAAAATCATTGAGTAATAATAAGGTTTAATTTGTGGATAAATTGCATAACGCACACATCTAAATACGCTTGCACCAGTAGATTCCATTGCTTCATAAGGTCCCATATCCACCGTTTCAATTTGCTCATATAGCATTTTAGATGCAATCGAAAATGTAAAGATTGCAATTGCTAAAGTACCTGCAAAAGTTCCTACACCGAAAATATATACTGCAATAAGCGCATACACTAATATCGGAAGTGTTCTAAGTAAACTTAAGAACGTTCTAAGTGTTGTAATGACAAAACGATTTTTCATGATATTTGTCGCATTTAAAAACGCCATTGGAAGTGCAAAGATAACTCCAATTAACGTTCCAATTAATGACATTGTAATTGTATCAATCATTGGATTAAACGCTTTTTCTAAATAACTGAAATTTATCGGAAACATATCAATTATAATTTTAAAGAATTGATGTCCGTTCTTATATAAAACTTCAAAACTAAACCCAGTAAATTCCATAGAATAATAAACAAGCGCGATTAATAGTAAAACAATATAAATTGTTGGATTAAATTTCTCTTTTACAACTTTACCATTTGATAAAGTAAATGTTTCTCTTACAAATAGAGATTTAAGCTTTTGTAGCATTGTCTTTCTCCATAATTTCAGTGTCTAACAATTCTCTTCCATAGATTTCTTTTAAAACATCATGCGTAATGTTTGTTGTTGGTCCATCATACACAATTTCTCCGGCACGAATACCAATTACACGATTTGCATATTTAAGCGCTAAATCTACATGGTGAATATTAATTAAAACGGTTATATTTGTTTCTTCATTAATCTTTTTAAAATCTGTCATAACTGCAGCAGCCATTACTGGATCTAAAGATGCTACAGGTTCATCTGCTAAAATAATATCTGGATTTTGTGCAAGCGTACGCGCAAGCGCAACACGTTGTTGTTGTCCTCCAGAGAGTTGATCTGCTCTAATATAGGCTTTTTCAAGTATGCCCACTTTATCTAATGCTTCTAATGCTTCCATTTTATCTTCTTTAGAATAAATACCTACTAAAGATTGAATAAAATTCATGTCCGCTGCTTTAGAGCTTAAAACATTGTTAATAACAGTCGTTCTTTTTACTAAGTTAAAAGATTGGAATACCATTCCTATTTTTCTTCTAAATTTTCTTAAAGCTTTACCCTTTAATTTAGCAACGTCCACACCATTTACTAAAAGTTCTCCCTCTGTAATTGGATGCATTTTATTAATTGCACGAATTAATGTACTTTTACCTGCACCAGATAAACCGATGATTGCAACAAATTCTCCTTGCTCAATTTGTAAACTCACATTATTTAAAGCACGTACTTTATTACCATATTCTTTTGAGACATTCTTGAATTCTATCATAATTTTCCTCTTTCTATATAAATAGGGAAAGATAAGGCAGAACCTGCCTTATCTTAAATTTGTCTTATTTAAAGATTTCTTGTGCTGTACGAGAAGAATCATAATCTTCATCTGTTACAACTGTATAACCTGCATGGCTATAAATTGCAATTGCTTCTTTTCCTTCAGGAGTTTGAGCCAATTCGATGAAAGTTTCTTGTAAAGCTTTAACTACATCTTCAGTCATAATTTCTGATTTTGTAGTATAAGAAATTGTATCATTCATGATACCAGCAGTAACACCAATTACGTTTGTTTCTTCCCAAACTGAGTTTTCACGTCCGTATTCAGTAGTCCATTCTTCTTGATAGTCACGACGGAAATCAGCATAACCAACTCCAACGTCACATCCCATAGCAGCTAAACGACTAGCAGTATCGCTATATCCAGCTGTTTGAACACCTTTTTCTAAATCAGAAACTGTTTTTCCATTAGAACCTTCTAATTCACTTAACCAAATTGAAGGATAGATATATCCAGCACTTGAAGTAGTAGAAGCAGCATGACAGAATGTAGCACTATTTACATCATCCCAAGTTAATGCTTCACCAGCATTTACTTTTGCAGCTAATTCTTGACCTTTTTCACTTGGTCCAGCAACAGCAATTGAACGATAGTAAGCAACTTGATTTGCAGGATCTCCTACAGTTTCAGTTCCATCATTCCAATCAGCTGCATTTTCAGAATCTTTACTTAAACCATCACGCGTAGCAGCAACTAATAATTCTACACCATCTTCATGATATAAAACATACGTTCCAGCAGGAATGAAAGCTAAGTCTACAGTACCAGCAGCTAATGCTTCTCCTGCAGCTTCATAAACTGAACTTGTTGTGATCTCAACATTTTGAACTTCATAACCTTTTGTAGCCATTGTAGTGATGATTAAGTTTTTAAGTGGATCCGTAACAGCTACGATATCCTCAACATCACGACTAGGTACGAATTGAATTTTTAAAGTTTCAATTACTTTTGAGTCGCTATCATCTTGTTGAGAATCGGCATTGTTTGATGTGCATCCTACTAACATCAACATAGCAAGAAATAATACTAATAATTTTTTCATTTGAAAATTTCCTCCATAGGGTTTACCCACTTCTATTGTAACGCTACCAATTGTCCATTACAATGAAAAAATGTGAAAATTTCACACTTTTTAACAACTCTTTTTACATTTTTTTCATCAATTTATTTTCAACTTGTTTATCCATTAACAACCATCTATTTACTAAAAAATTCATTTGCGTCTTTAGGTGCTTCTTTGCGTTCATCCAACGTGTATTCACGTATTGGTGAAGTTACTGTTATTTTATAACTTACAAACAACTGCTCCATACCCTCTTTTTGACTCATTCTATGTGACATATTTGTACGCCACTTCTCTATTGCTTCTTCACTTTCCCAAACACTCATGGACAACAACTTTCCATCTTGCACTAAACTTGAAAACCTTTCTGCACTTATCAAACCTTCTACATTTGAAAGCATAGGTTTAAGCATTGCAGCCAACTCTAAATAGCGTGCATATCCTTCTTTTGAAGGAGTTACTTCAAACAACACAATAACTTTACTCATTTTTTCTCCTTTTTCTTTACAGTTTTTTTCGCTAAATCTTTATATTGTGGATATTTACCAGTTGATATTTCCCAAAAGTATATACTCGCCACTGTACCATATGGTGAATATCTCTTTATATATTTCTTAAATTTGACTTTATCTAGTTTACGATGGTGATACACCATACGCATCCCTCTTAAGATTGCTAAATCTTTATAACTTACAATATCACTTCTTTTCATACAATGTAACATCATCATCTCTGCTGTCCATTCACCAATTCCATTTAAAGAAGACAACTGGTCAATCACTTCTTGATCCGAAAGCGTATGAAGCTTTTCAATATCAAATTCATTATTCAAAACTTTACTTGCAAAATCTTGAATATACTCCACTTTCCTAAAACTCAAACCGACGCTTTGAAGTTCATCTTTAGATAACTGCATAATAGATTTCGCATCTACCACTTCTATTTTATCTAAGAGTCTTTTCCATATTGTCTTATGCGCAACTGTCGATATTTGTTGCCCAATAATACTATTTACGATACTTGAAAATAAGTCATCGCTCACTTCTCTTTGTATCATACCAATATGGTCAATTACTTCACCCAACATTTTATCTTTAGACTTTAAGTATGCGATTTCTTTTTCTCCATATTCAAAATACTTTTTTTCCATACATACCTCCTATAAGTTTATAACACGCGCTTCAATTTTTTTTATAAACGCAGCATCATGTTCCACAATTAACATGGTAGGTTTATGATTTATAATTAATTCTTCTATTTGAATACGAGAAAAAACATCTATGTAGTTGAGTGGTTCATCCCATATATAAAGATGCGCTGATTCACATAAGCTTCGTGCAATTAAAACTTTCTTTTTTTGTCCCGCACTATATTGTTCCATATTTTTTTCAAACTGATCTCGACTAAAATCAAGTTTTCTTAAAATTGACTTAAATAAACTTTCATCAATCCCATGTTCTTTTGCATATGCAGAAAGTGTTCCACATAAATGATCTGTTTTTTGAGATACATAGGATATTTTAAGATGAGACGCTAAAGAAATTTCTCCTTCATGACACAAGTCATCCATAATCAACTTAATTATAGTTGATTTACCTGCTCCATTTTTTCCTTTAAGGCAAACGCATTCCCCTTGTTTGATTTCAAAACTCAAATTCTCAAATACAGTTGTATCCTGATATTTCATTGATACATCATCAAAAAACACAAGCGTTTTTTGATGATGAGACATTGATGCAATTTTTAATGCTTCCATTTCCTCAATATTTTTTAAGAGATTCTTTTTAGAATCTATATTTTCATGCATTCGTTTTTCAATTGATTTAGCTCTTTTCATCATACGTGCAGCACGCGCTCCAACCGCACCACGGTCTCCTACATGTGTTCCAATCTTTGAAGCTTCAATCTCATCAGACCAGCCTGCTTTCTCTTTTGAAGCTGCGTCCAATCTTTTGATTTCTTTTTTTAATTTTGTATTTTGCGCAAGTTCAAATGAATCCTGGAGTTGTTTATTTGTATACCAAGATGTAAATGTTCCTTGTTGTATTTCAATATTTGTCTTATTAATTGATAAAATATGATCTACAGCATCATCTAAAAACTGACGATCATGCGAAACTAAAATAAACCCTTTTTTAGTAGATAAATAGTTGGCTACAATTTTTCTTCCCATTTCATCTAAATGATTTGTAGGTTCATCAATTAATAAAAAAGCATTTTCTTTTAAAAACAACATCGCTATCAATACTTTTGTCTTCTCCCCCTCAGACAAGGATTCAAAACTACGATATAAAACCTCTTCATCTACTTGAAGTTTGTTTAATTCCTTTACAATTTTCCAATATTCAAGCATCGGATATAATTCTTCTACAATTGTTAAAGTGTTTAAACTCTCATCCTCTACTTTATAAGGAAAATAAACCATCTTTACTGTTTTTGAAATACTGCCTTTATATTCAAATTTACCTAATAATAGATTCAAAAACGTAGTTTTCCCTCTACCATTTCTTCCAGTAAATCCAAGTCTCCAATCTGTATCTAATGTAAAGCTAACGTTATCGAATATATTCCCAAAGCTATCGTCATAACTAAATGTTAAATTTTTTACGACTATTTGCGACATAAATAACCTCTTCTTTCTAATCTAATTCATATCTTTTAAGCATTTGATAGACTATTCCAACTGGTAATCCCATTACAGCATAGTAATCGCCTGTTATACTCTTAATAAACACACTTCCAATCCCCTGAATCGCATAAGCTCCTGCTTTATCCATCGGTTCTTTAGAGGCAATATATTTTTCAATTTCACACAACTCTAACTCATAAAATTCCACCTCTGTTTTAACTAAAGAAGTTTCTTGATGCTCTTTTGTCATGATAGTAACTGCAGTAAAAACCTCATGTTTTTTACCCGATAATTTTTTCAACATTTCGTACGCATCTTGTTCATCTTTTGGTTTTAGTAGAACTTCATTATTTAAAACTACTACTGTATCCGCACTGATTACAATCGCATCCAAGTTATCATTTAGAACCATTGCACCTTTATTTTTCGAAAACATTTTAATATTATCTTCAATTGATAAAGTTGTATCAAAAACTTCATCATAACTTGGTGAAATACTACTAAACGGATGTTTCAATGTCGTCATTAATTCTTTTCTTCTAGGAGATTGACTCGCTAGTATAATTGATCTTTTCATTAGATTTCCTCCGCAATCACAACGCCTTTTATATTATGTAAATCCTCAATAAACTGTCCATGATCAATATTTCTTGCGAAAGAAATATTTAATGTCACAATACGTGTTGCAGCCGTAATATCACCTAAGTTTAATACTGTCGCATCTAATTTCTTTATTCCAATAATTAAATCAGCCACATCACTTCCACTTTCTAAAACAATTCTAAACTCTCCCATATAAGCATGTCTTTTATAATATCCATCGATTTTTCCTAAAACAAAATTTATAATCAATGTCATAAATAAGGCAAGTACTGCTGCAGTATAGTATCCAATCCCAATTGTTAAACCAAGACATGCACTAAACCAAAGTCCTGCAGCAGTTGTTAGTCCACTCACTTTATTTACCCCTGTCACCATAATTGTTCCTGCGCCTAAAAAACCAACCCCACTAATGACTTGTGCGCCAAGTCTTGCAACATCTCCTGTACCATACACATTAAAAATATATTCTGAAGTTATCATTACAAGTGTTGCACCCAAACATACAAGCGCATGTGTTTTTATTCCAGCTGGTCGTCTTTTAATTACACGTTCCGCTCCTAAAATTCCACCGAAAACCATCGCCAATGTAAGTTTAAGTAATATGAGTGTCGTGTTTGCGACATCAAAATTTATTTGATTCATTATTATTTACCCCCATTATCTTTCTTTAATTATACACGAATTTGATGTATTTACTTAACCATAAAATAAAAAAACAGCTTTCGCTGTTTTAATTAGATTTTATCTTGACTTCCTAACACATCCGTAATTTTATGTCTTACAACATCTCTGATTGTATTACGTGCATCCGTTAAATATTGACGTGGGTCAAAATGATCTGGATGGTCATTAAAATGTTTTCTGATTGCAGCAGTCATTCCAAGACGTAAGTCAGAGTCAATGTTGATTTTACAAACAGCCATTTGAGCTGCCTCACGTAACATTGCTTCAGGAATACCGATAGCATCTGGCATTGCACCACCATTTTCATTTACGATTTTTACATATTCAGGCATTACAGATGATGCACCGTGTAAAACAATTGGGAATCCAGGTAAACGTTTTTGAATTTCTTCTAAGATATCAAAACGTAATTGTGGTTTTTGTCCAGGTTTAAATTTAAATGCACCATGGCTTGTTCCAATAGCGATTGCTAATGAGTCAACACCTGTACGTTTTACAAATTCTTCAACTTCATCAGGATTAGTAAATTGCGCATCTGCTTCAGATACATTTACATCATCTTCTACTCCTGCAAGTTTTCCAAGTTCACCTTCAACTGTAACATATGGTACATGCGCATGTGCATAGTCACATACTTTTTTAGTTAAAGCGATGTTTTCTTCAAAACTATGTTTTGAACCATCGATCATAACACTTGTGAACCCACCATCGATACAAGCTTTACAAATTTCAAAGTCATCACCATGATCTAAATGTAAAACGATAGGTAAGTCTGTATCTTCTACAGCAGCTTCGACTAATTTAACTAAATATCCGTGTTTTGCATATTTTCTAGCACCAGATGATACTTGAAGAATAAGCGGAGAATTTGTTTCTTTTGCAGCTTCAGTGATTGCTTGAACGATTTCCATGTTATTAACATTGAATGCTCCTACAGCATATCCACCTTCATAAGCTTTCTTTAACATTTCTTTTGAATTTACTAATGGCATTTTATAATACCTCCTCACTATTATTTTAAACGATTTTTTTTATTTTTAAAGAAAAAAATTGACTTCTTTTGCATTTTTTTAATGATAATCCATAGAAAAATAAATACACGATATTCTTTTGTCTTTTTTTTAACAAATAAAACAAAAACCAATCTTTCAATTGGTCTTATCTAGATACTCTCTTATTCAGAATAGTCCTCATATGCAATGATTGCCATATTGAAATCAATCGCATCATTTTGATCTACTTCATAATAATTCACTTTATCTTCTAACTTGATATTAATTGTTTGTGTTGGATAATATCCAAGTGTTGTGTAATGTTCATTCATTCTTGCAAGAATTTCTTCTGCATAAAAGATTTCTGCTTCTTCAATTGTTTCTACTTCTAAAGCTATATAACGATCAATTAAGTCACTCATAAATTCATCCGTAATTGCTTTTTGAACGATATCTATTGGACTTACTTCAACATCTACAAAGAAGTTTCCATTTGCTTCTTCACTTCCTACAACTTCATAATTTAGTTTGCTTAAAATATTAGAAAATAATGTAAAGTATTCATCAATCATCTCATCTGTTAACATACCAGCTTCGATTTCACAATATCCAAAGAAATACTCAACTTCTTGCCAAACAATAGATTCATGCACTTCTTTTAACTCTTCCACCGTAGTCTCATCTACAAGTAAATCCATATACTCTTCCGTATGTACATTTAAATAAGCTGATTTAATATCTCCATCAATAAATCCCTCTGCATTAAATTTTTCTGATGAACATCCTACTACTGTCAAACATAAAACTAATAATAATCCTAAAAACGATAATTTTCTTTTCATAATGCCCTTCCTTTTTCTATAATTTAAAATCCTATTATAGAGTATCTTATATCTAATCATATGTCCATAAGTTTTCATAAAACTTCTCAATATTTTATTGACCTTATAAAAAAGATCTTACCTGTAGAAAATGACTACCAAGCAAGATCTATTATTATATTTTAACTTTACTTCATTAATTTATGTTTTCTAAGCAATAATACAATCATTGGAATCAAAATCAATTGAATCACAATTCCTGGAAATGCTGTAATAAACGCAGATGAAATAAAAGCAGAAAGCACAAACCCATTTGTAGACATTGCAGTCGCATACATAAGTACATCCACAATTGCCATTACAACTCTACCTGCAACTTGCGCGGCAATTAAACTTATAAATACCTTGTTTGTTTTTTCATACATCCATCCACTTACAAATCCATATGCCGCAAGTTCAATCATCATACTATATGCGATTGGACCCATTGGAGGCATTCCATTTATCAATGAGCTTACAAGTACTGTAAGCACTCCTCCGATTAGACCATATGTAGGCCCACATACAAATCCTGCCAATAATACAGTTAAGTGCAGTGGTAAAAATATTTTACCTGCGATCATGCCAAATGTATGAAATACACTTGGTACGACTAATCCTAAAGCAATAAATAATCCCATTAATACAATTTTATTTGTTTGTTTCATATTTTTCTCCTAGATATTCACAAAATCACCGTTTTCCATTATAAGTACTTCTTCTCCTTTTTTTGTCGTACCTACAACTTTAAACTCTGGTGTACCAATCATAAAATCACAGTGAACTGATGATACATTTACTCCAATTTCTTCAAGTTGTTCTTTTGACATCTTAACGCCACCTACTACACAATCAGGGAAACTATTCCCAAATGCTAAATGACTTGCGGCATTTTCATCAATCAATCCATTTAAAAATACTGTATTCATTTGAGTAATTGGAGATTGCTTACTTACAAGTGCAACCTCACCTAAATAACAACTTCCTTCATCTTTAAACAACAATTCTCTTAGTGATTCTTCATTTTCTTTTGCGCTGCAGTTGATTGCTTTTCCATCTTTAAATTCAATAGAAAAATCCTTTACTACTTTTCCATTCATAATCAGTGGTCTACTTGCATATGCAATGCCATTTACACTGTATTTATGCGGGTCACAGAAAATTTCTTCTGTAGGAATATTTGCGATATATGGAACCGTATTCACATCACCCATTTCTCCTGCACTTACCCAAATATGATTATCTACTAAATCCATTGTGATATCTGTTTTAAGCTCACTTGTAATATGCAATGATTTTAAATCTAGACTATTCAACCATTTTGAAAATTTACTTAAACGATCGCAATGGTTTTCCCATTCTACAATTGGATCTAAATCATCATTCACACGCACCATTTTACAAATCGCAGTTTCTAGTGTTTCATGTGCTAATGTTTCATCTAAATCTGGATATACTTTTTTAGCCCATGCTTTATTAGGATATGCAGTTCCCGTCCATTGAATCGCTCCTGAACGAATATATTTTCTTACTACATTTCTTAAATCGTTGCTATGTTGATTGATTGCGAACGCCTTCTCATTTTCAATATTTTCATATAAATCAGGATATGTCCCCATGATTCCAATTTGAACCGCATTGTTTTTTAAGATATCCTCAAATTCATCTAAGTGATATTGTTTTACATCTCTTAATGTACTTGTACTACAATACTGTGCTCTTAATTTTGTAAGTTCTGGTTCATTCCATTTAATAACTACATCCTTTGCTCCACGCTCAAAGGCTTGTCTTGCGACTTCTAATGCCAACTCTTTTGCCTCAATGTCTACTTGTAGTAAGACTATTTGACCTTTTTGTAAGTTAACTCCTTTTTCCACTAATAACTTAGCGTACTTCTCAATTTGTATTTTATTCATATTTCCCCCCATTTATATGATTAATTATTTTTTACTTGTAATTTGATCTGCTACAATCAATCCATTTGCGGCTGCTTGACTTAAAGATCTTGTAAATCCTGCACCATCTCCTAGGGCATAAATCCCCTTCGCATCCTCAAGCTCAAACATAGTTGCTTTAGGTCTTGCACTGTAATATTTACATTCTACACCATATAACAGCGTATCATAATTCGCTGTTCCTGGAGCCACTTTATCTAAAGCATGTAATGTCTCAATAATATTATCTAACTGACGTTTTGGCATACATAAACTAAGATCTCCTGGAACAGCAGCAAGTGTCGGTTGCACAGATGATTGTGCTAAACGTTTTGCATCTGTTCTTTTTCCTGATTCTAAATCCCCAAGTCTTTGAACAAGAACAGATCCTCCTGAAATTTTATTTGCCAAACTTGCTACATAACGTGCATACTCAATTGGTTCATTAAATGGTTCTGTAAACTTAATTGTGCAAAGAAGTGCAAAGTTAGAATTATCTGACTTTTTAATTTCATCTTTATATGCATGTCCATTTACAGTTAATACACCATCTGTATTTTCCGTTACAACATGCCCTCTTTCATTAAAACAGAACATTCTTGTACTATCCCCATATTTCTTTGAGCGATACAAGATTTTTGGTTCATAAATTTTTTTAGAGAAATGATCCCATACCATCGCTGGAAGTTCAACTCTTACACCTACATCAACTTGATTATTTGAACATGCGATTTTGTTTTTCTCACACCATTTCGCAAATGTACGAGATCCTGCTCTTCCAACTGCAAAGACAACTTTTTCACCTGTTGTTTTATATGTTTGGTTTTGATATTCAAAAACAACCTCACGTGTTTCTTTATTTACATCCACTACTGTTGCATTCACTTCAATTTGAACACGGTCTTTTAAATCCTCGTACAGCTTTAACATTGTATGATAATTCGCATCTGTTCCTAAGTGTTTTACTTCCGCTTGTTGCATATGTAAATCATGTTGAAGACAATCTCTTTTTAAATCATTATTCGGTTTAAAACGGTCTTTTGTTGCTCCAAATTGCATTAAAACATCATCTGCTTGATTAATGTAGTTTAAAACTGTTTGTTTATCCATTACATCACAAAGCCATCCACCATATTCAGTAGATATAATATATTTTCCATCAGAGAATGCACCTGCACCTGCAATTCCTTCCATAATATGGCAAGGACTACATTTAACACATTTCACTGTTTTCTTCGCTATAATTGGACATGATCTATTTTCTAAATCTTTTCCTCTTTCTAACAATAAAACTGATATTTTTGGATCATTTTGTACTAAACGATAGGCACACATCAATCCACCAATACCGCCTCCTACAATTACTACATCATACTTTGCATGTACATTCATTTTTTTATCCTCCATTAATTTAAACATCCCTTTTATTGTACTATATTATTCATCCTTTTTATAGCACTATTTATATATCCCCTATTTCTTTGAATTTCAAATTAATATGATTTTATTTTTGAAATATGTCATAATAAATAAGTTAAAAAGGAGTTCTTATGCAAAAATATACATTAAAATCCAAGCTTGGCTATGCTACAGGTGATATCATCGGAGGTGGTGCTTTCGCCTTAATTTCTCTGCTTTTCTTACATTATCTTGTAAGTGTAGAGTCTATCCCCGCAGCAATGGCTGGAATCATTGTTATGATTGGAAAGTTTTGGGATGCAATTTCGGATCCACTTATGGGTATGATTTCCGATAAAACAAATTCAAAACATGGAAGACGTCGTGTTTATTTACTAGCAGGCATTTTACCTGTTGCGATTACATTTTCTATGCTTTGGTATAGTTTTGGACTAACAGACATCACCGCAAAATTTATCTACTATACAATTGCTTATATTTTATTCTCTACTGCATTTACAATTGTAATGGTTCCTTATAATGCACTCCTTGCGGATATGGTGAAAAATTATGAAGACCGTATTGGATTTAGTACCATTCGTATGTTTTTATCTAGTCTTTCAGCATTAATATCTGTTGTACTTCTAAATATTTTATTCAAATTAGGATTTAGCTATCTTCAAATGGGAGTTACATTTGGTTTATTTTATAGTTTACCTTTATTTATTACTTTTAAAAGCACATGGGAACTAAAAGATGCACAACAATCACAGCCAAACTTTAATCAATTGATTTCTCAATTGTTCTTATCATTTAAAAACCGTACATACCGCCAATACTTAGGGATTTTTGTATTCGGACAAATGGCAACAGATGTGATTACATCTATGTTGATTTTTTGGATAAGCGATGTCATTGTAAAAAATGATATTTTATCTTTGGTTACCGCCCTTACAATGGTGATTGCTGTAGCGTTGCTTCCCGTAAATAATAAGATTGCCCAAAAATACGGAAAGCACTTTCCTGCAATTATTGAACAACCATTTAGAGTAATTGGATTAATCCTTGCATTTTTCCTGGGAAATGATGCACCTGAGTACATCATTATTATCGTTTGTACTTTAGGGGCAATCGGAGGAAGTGCTTCCTCTTTTGTACCATGGACGCTCCTTCCTGATCTTCCAGATACAAATGAAATGATTACAGGACAAAAAAACGCAGGGATTTATGCTGGAATGTCTACTTTTGTCCGTAAGTTTTCAAGTGGATTTGCGGTATTTATAATCGGGATTGCGATTGATTTCTTTGGTTATATCGAAAGTAGTGCAGATGTCGTTGTTGTCCAAAGTGATTCTGTTATTTTAGGGATTAAGATATTATATTGTATCTTGCCGATTGTATTAACACTATTCACAATCTATTTCGCTTGTTCTTTTGCTTTAAATAAAAAAAATCATGCAGTAATTCTTTTAGCAATTCAAACCAAACATGAAACACATCAACCAACACAAGATCTTGAAGTGATTAAAGCATGTGAAAAAGTATCTGGTATTGCTTTCGAAGAAATGTGGGTAGGTAAAAATTATGATTCAATTTAAATTAGATAACTATACTTTACTTATGACTAAAGAAGATTGTATTCCTGTATCGATTGAATTAGATACAGTTGTCGCAATACAATCCATTTGTAAACCAACGACAAAAAATGGAACGACTTTACTAAATCGTCGTATCACAAAAATTATACCAACTTTTATAGACTCTATCGATTTAAATGAAGATTCTGTTTTAGTTGTTGGTACATTCAACGATAAAGAAAATTCAAATTTTACACTTGAGTTTAAGTCCAATGATTCAAAAGTAGACTTCACATTTAAAAACGAAAAGTACGATGAAATACGCTGGACTATCAATAGTAACCCTTTGAGTGCTGTTTATGGATTTGGAGAGCAATTTACACATCTTAACTTTCAAAAACAACGCTTTACACTTTGTGTGAGTGAACAAGGAATTGGACGTGGTCAACAACCTATTTCATCTCTTGTGAATTTAGTCAGCCCTCACTCTAGTGGAAATGCATTTACTACATATGCACCGATGCCTTTATTTATGACATCTGATCTTTTTGCGCTTGTTTATGATCAAAACACAATCTATCATTTTGATATTGGATTAAGTCACTCTAAACAAATCCAAGCACAAATTCATGGTGCATATTTTTCTGGAACTATTTTTATAGAAAAAACACCACTTGAATTAATAGAGAAAATGACAGAAAAAACAGGAAGATTAAAGCCATTACCTGACTTTGCCTATGATACAGTGCTTGGATTAAGAGGTGGAAAAGAGGCTGTTTCAAAAATACTAAATGAAGCACTTTCTTACAATACACCTGTGAAAGCTTTATGGATAGAAGATTGGCAAGGAAAGCGTGGTAAAAACGGAGGTCCTCCTCTTTGGTGGAAATGGTTTGCGGATGAAACACTTTACCCTGATTTTAAAAACTGGTCAATTGAACTTAAAGAAAAAGGAATTGCACTTTTGGGTTATGCGAATCCTTTCTTATCATTAGATGAAACAAATCCTTTATATATACATGCAAAAGAGCATAACTATCTTGTAAAGGGAAAAAATAATAAAGATTTAGTACAGGCATTTTGGACAAGCCCAAAATACACGTATGTACAAGTCGATTTGACAAATCCAAGTGCTTATCTTTGGCTAAAAAATACGATGATTGAAGGGATGATTCAAAACGGATTGTCTGGATGGATGGCGGATTATGGGGAATATTTACCACTTGATTGTAAAGTACATGAACCAAACACAATAAAAGCGCATTGTGAACTTCCACTTCTTTGGGCGAAGCTTAATCATGAGATTGTTGAAGAAACAAAAAACCGTACAGAATTATTAATATTCCATCGCTCAGCCGCAATGGGAAGCAATCATTTTGCTACAAGCTATTGGGCAGGTGATCAAAACCCTACACTTGACGCAAATGACGGTCTTGCTTCTGCAATTTGTGGATTAATCAGTTCTGGATTATCTGGAATGAGTATCAACCATACTGATATTGGTGGATTCACAACCATTATGACTCCAATCTATAAAATGGTAAGAAAAAAAGAAGTTATGTTTAGATGGCTTGAAGTCGCTGCATTTACACCAATTTTTAGAACACACGATGGTAATTTTTCTAATCCATTAAACTATCAGTTTTATTATGATACTGAAGGATATGAGTTCTTTTCCTATATGGCCAACATTCATTCAAATTTAAAATGGTATATTCTCCTTTTACAGCAAGATGCTGTAAACTTAGGTATTCCAATGATTCGTTCACTTTGGCTTCATTATCCTGATGATTTAAATTGTAGAGACATTAAAACACAATATTTATTTGGAAAAGATATTTTAGTATCTGCCGTACTTAAAGAAAATTGTTCTTCTCATACAATATACGTTCCAGATGGAGAGTGGATCGATGTGAATCATACGCTCTACCAAGGTGGACAAATACATACTATTCATTGTCCTTTAAAATCTCTTCCAATTCTAATCTCAAACACAAGCGAATATAAAACACGATTACTTGAAAGTCTTCAAGTAAAATAGGAGAACATATGCCACATATAAAAATTACAGGACTTGAAAGTCCAACAATCAAACAACTCTCAAAAGAGACAAGTACATCTTTATCTGTTTCTTTTCAGTGTCCTGTTGATTGGATTGTATTTTCAAACAATAATACAACGCTATATTGCAATGCAGAAGAAGTGACAAATATGGTTTATGTTTATATAGAATGGTTTGATCGTGGTCAATCGATACAAGATGAAGTAGCAAAGATTTTGACAAGTTCTATATTAGTGCATAACCCTAATCTATCAATCGATATTATTTTTATTAAGCTTGAAAAATCTTCTTACTATGAAAATGGAGTGCACTACTAAACAATAAAAACAATCCATACTATTTAATAAAATTAAGACTAAAAAAGGCATGATTTCTTAAAAATCATACCTTTTTTATTTTACTTTAATACGCCTATTTCTTCTAAGAAATAAGTTGCTGTTTCTTCATACGTCCATTGATGTTCTACAACTAATCCATTTAACTCTAACATCATTTCATTATCAAGAAGTGGTGCAATGCTATTTAGCGCATCCACTGCATCTGGAAATGCTGTATACATTCTTTCAGTTGCGACTGGCATAATATGATAAGGTGCAAAGAAATTCATATCATCTTCTAACAATACAAGTTCATATTTCTTTACAAGTGTATCCGTTGTGAACGCAGCAATAATATCGACTTCATCGTTGTCAATCGCTGTGTACATTAAAGTACCTGAGAAAGATAATCGATCTTCAAATTCAATTCCATACATTTTTTCAAGTCCAAAGATTCCATCTTCACGCGCTTGAAAATCAGGAGACCCTCCAACTTTAAATTCACCACTTAATCCTTGTAAATCAGAGATTTTCTCTAGATTATATTTTTCTGCTACCTCAGGTTTGACCGCCATTGCATACATATTATTCGCATTATATCGATCTAATCCATATAAATTATCTTCACTTAACAATAATTGTTTTGAAGTTTCATATACCTCTTCACTTGGAGTTCCTGGTATAAACTCTTGATCATAAATAAGTGTATATAATGTTCCTGTATATTCAGGATAAATATCAATCTCACCTGATTTAATCGCACCACGCACAATATTTGTTGGCCCAAGTCCCATTTTTTCTTCTACTGTATAATCTGTCATCGCTTCGATTGTTTGTGCAATAATATGCCCCACAATACGCCCTTCAACAGATTCTTTAGAACTTACAACAATATCTGCTTCTTTATAAAATGAAGTTGAAACAAATAAAGCTAAAATAACTGCGATGGATGTCATAAACATCGCTAATGTAAATCGACGTGACTTTTTCATCTCTGCGATTTTTTCTACTGTTAAATTATTTGCTTTTACTTGAAGACTAACCGGTGTTACGGCTTTCTCCACTTTTCCCATAATAAAATCCATAAAAAGTGCTAAAATACACGCTGGAATTGCTCCTGATAAAATCATATACGGATTATCAATATTTATTCCTGAGAAAACAAGACTTCCAAGTACATCGGCCCCAATATAAGCAGCGATCGTCATAAGTCCAACTGCAGATACCGCTGAAATTCGAATACCCGCCATAATAACAGGTAGTGCTAGTGGGATTTGAACTCTTGCTAAAACTTGTATGTTTGTCATACCAATCCCACGTGCTGCTTGAATTGTCTCTTTATTTATATTTTTAAGACCTGCATATGTATTTTTTAAAATAGGTAATAATGAATAAATCACAACCATAAAGATTGCGGTAGAAGATCCAATCCCAAAATATGGAACAATAAACCCCAACACCGCAAGACTTGGAATTGCTTGAATTAAATTCGCAAGACTTAATACAGGTTTATTTAAAGCTTTCGTATTATATATAATTATTCCAAGTGGAACTCCAATGACAATTGCGATAAAAGTTGCGACAAGTGAATATTGGATGTGATTCATAAATAATGTAAAAATATAATCAATATTTTCAGTAAAATACGCGATAAACTCACTCATCCGCTTCAACCTCCTCAAAATCAATAAACTGCTCGCTTAGTGTTGTAACTAAGTTACTTGTTGTAATTAAACCTTGTAAAAAGCCATGTTCATCCACTACAGGAATACTTGAAACTTTTTTAAGTTTAGTTTGTTTTAATAATTCAATAATAGAATCATATGGATGGGCGATTGCTTTTGCAGTTCTCATTGCCAATTCCACAGATGCAGATTTATCTGCATATTGATTTAATATATGCGCTCTTACTGTTCCTAAATATTTATTATCGTCTCCAATAACTAAAATAGTATCCACTTTTCGAATACGCATGTTTTCCAACGCTTTTAATACAGAAACCTTTGGTCCTGTCGTAATTGGCGTTGTGCTCATAATATCTTTTGCTCTAATAAACTCAGGATTATTCCAAATACGATTTTTTCCTACAAACTGAGATACAAATTCATTAATCGGATTTTTCAAAATATTTTCAGGTGTATCATATTGTACAACTTCCCCTTCATTTAAAATGCAAATTTTATCTGCAATTTTCAACGCTTCATCCATATCGTGTGTTACAAACACAATCGTCTTTTTAAGTTTTGATTGTAAATTTACAAGTTCATCTTGAAGTTGCTGACGTGTAATTGGATCTACTGCAGAAAAAGGTTCATCCATTAAAATAATTTCAGGATCTGTCGCAAATGCACGTGCAACGCCTACACGTTGATTTTGCCCACCAGAAAGCTGTACTGGATATCTGTCCATATATATATTTGGATCTAATCCTACCATTTTCAACAATGCTCTTGTATTCTTATCAATTTCTGTTTGCGGACGTTTTTGCAGCTTAGGAATAATTTCAATGTTCTCCTTTACTGTAAAATGCGGAAACAATCCTGTTTGTTGGATAACATATCCAATATTTCTTCTAAGTTCAATCGTATCTTGCTTTGCGATATCTTCTCCATTAATTGTAATCGTACCACTATTTTGTGTAATCAATTTATTGATCATTTTCAGTGTGGTTGTTTTACCACATCCTGAAGGACCTATTAAAACTACAAGTTCTCCTTGTTTCACTTCAAAACTAATGCCATTGATAACATTTGCTGACTTATAATTTTTCACAACATTTTCAAATTTTATCATCTTTCCCCCTCATTTCTACTCTATCAAAAAAGCTTGTCGTTATGATAAGCCTTTTATAAAATCTCTTTTATTCATATTACTTGCTTGATTTATTATATCACATTTTAAATATTTTTAATATGACTATTTATTTGCTAGAATATCATCTTCTTTATCAATCAAAATAAAAAAATAATCTAGTAACAGATTATTTTATTTATATATTATGGATAATAAGGATTTGGTTTAAAAAATAATACAATTAAATCAAATGCAATCCCTACTCCACATAATCCTAATGTAAGGACATAGACAATACCAAGAAGTACTTTCCCTTCATAAAACTTATGTGCACCAAGCAGACCGAAAAACAAACAAAGAAAAAACGCTGTCCATTTATTTTTTTTCAATCTATTCACCTCCTTTATACGATACATTTTACTCACTATTCTATGCTATTTATAGGCATATTTTTTCATATCCACATTTCCGTTATTTAAAAACTCAATTCCCTCTTCAATTAGAAGTTCTCTTTGTTGATCCCATCCTTTTACAAGACCTCCTTGTGCATTCACAATACGATGACACGGATACTCTCCATAGTATTTACTTTGACTACACGCTTTACCTACATGCCTTGCATGCTTTGGATATCCCATCATCTGTGCAATCATCTTATAGCTTGCTACTTTTCCTTTTGGGATTTCTGAAACAATTGCCAACGCTAAATCATTAAACTCATCTTTGTTCATACTTTCCCTCCCATCTTACTCTTTAATTATAGTGCATAATTTTTTTAAACAACATACCTTGACAGGCGAGGTATATTGTTATACGATATATATACAAAGGAGGCAACTATGTTAAATAAAACAGATATTGTAAGAGGATATATTGATTCGATTATCTTATCACGTCTTGAATTTAAAGATGTATATGGATATGAAATTATTAAAGAAGTCCTGGCTCTTTCTAACAATCAATTTGAAATTAAAGAAGCAACTCTATATTCTGCATTTAGAAGGTTAGAGGCAGATCAGTTAATTGTTGCTTATTGGGGAGATGAAAATATTGGAGCACGTAGGAAATACTACTCTCTTTTAGATAAAGGTAAGACTGTCTTACAAGAGAACAAAAAAGATTGGGTTCAAATCAGGCAAATATTAGATACATTAATTATCGGAGGAAATACACATGAATAAAAAAATTAAAAACTATATTGATGTCCTATTTAGTGACATCCCAAAAACTGTTCAATCTATTGAATTAAAAGAAGAACTTCTTTCTAATATGGACGCTTCAATGTCAGATTTTATGGCACAAGGATTAAGTGAGAATCAAGCATATTCTAAAGTGATTTCAAACCTTGGTGATATTGATGATTTATTAAATCAACTTCCAAAACCTGATCAAAAGGAAATCTTTGTGAATACACTTGAGGACAAAAAGAAGTCTTCACTTTACGTTGCTTTAGGTATTTTCTTTATCTTTTTAGCAGTAGGTGCTTTTCCTTTAATGGATTCTATTATGGGAGGAGAACTTTCAATTCTTGCATTCTTTATCTTAATAGCTGCAGGGGTTTCGTTATTTATTTATAGCGCTCATTTTTCAGATAAAGTAGAAACCTTTACTGAAGCAGATAAAAAAGAAAAAGATAAAGATAAAACAATCTCAAGTTTAATATGGAGTATTGCAACGTTAATCTTCTTTGTTTGTGGATTTGTATTTAACAATTGGAATGCCTGGGTTGTTTTTCCACTAACTTGGATTTTTACTGAGATTATTGAAACTTTAATCAATATTTTTAAGAGGTAATTCTATGAAAAAAACACTATTAATTATTAAACTGTTTTTATTAGTCGCTTTATTTATATTTATACTCTACATTACTTTTTTTAATAAATTTGACTTTTCTTTTACCACAGTGACACGTGAATATGATACTTATACTAAAGTACAACAATCCGCTATCATAGATGATTCTATACAGGACATTGAAGTTTTAGCAATCTCTGCAGATATCGAAGTGGTTGAAAGCAATGATGCGCATATTACGATTTTATACGATAATTCAAATGCTATGAATTTATATTATAAAGTCATAGAAGATCAGTTATTAATTGAAATTGAACAACATGAAACTTCATGGTTTGGATTTAATTTCTCAAACATAAAAGAAAACACAATTAAAATTTTAGTCCCTTCTTCTTTATTACCAACTCTTCAAATTAGTAATGTAAGCTCAGATATGGACATCAATATCAACACACAATCTATTCTTGTTCAAACAGTGAGTGGTCCTTTAACAATCACGCATCAAACAGAAGAAATAGAATTTGATTCAGTTAGCGGCAACTTAAATGTGATTGCTTATGACAATACTGAAATTGATATGAGATCTGTAAGTGGAGATATCATTTATACAGGACCTGATTATGATTTAAAACATGACACTGTCGGTGATAGAACAGATCATACATCTATCGATGCTACTGTAGAAATCACACTCAATGGTGTAAGCAGTAATTTTGTATTAAACCCCTAATATGATACACTATATGTAACTAA
>CAYJAB010000008.1:32293-45893 GCA_964368305.1 uncultured Erysipelotrichaceae bacterium
GTTGATAAGATGTATCATCATCTTAGACAATATGATGTAGAATTTACATCTAAACCAGAAAAACATAAAGTCTTTCAAGTCTATTCATTTTTTATGAAGGACCCAAATGGATATAATGTCGAATTTCAAAAAATATTAAAATAAAAACGGGGTTACCCGTTTTTATAGTCCCATTGATTTTTTTAAATCAGATAATTCTTTATCCACTGATGTATTGTCTGTATCATACTTCTCTTCAAGTGTTTCAGCTTCATGTTGAAGGTCTCCTTCAAGTTGCGCTGTTGCATCCGCAACATCTAACATTTGATTAATTTTATCTTCCATTCTCGCAAAATCATTTAATGTACTTTTCGCATCATTTGCACTTGAGGCGATGTTATTCGCTATTTCTTGTGTCTCTGCAATTTTTAGTTTCGCTTTTAGCTCATCTCTTTTGCTATGTAAGATATCAATATCTTCGATTAACTTATCATGCATTTTACGCATTTTTACAGCGTTTGATTTTGCAAGTTCATACATTTTCTTTAAAGATTCTCCATTTTGTTCAAGTTGTTGTTTTTTGTCAATAAATACTTTTGCATCTGCTTCATTTGAAGCAGCCAATGCTTTTTTAGCAAGATCTAAATATTTTTCTACTTCTGCTATATTTTCATCATATACACGTCTTGCACGACTTTCTTCAGCCATGATCCCCGCAGTTTCCTTTTTAACTTCCTCTAAATCTTCAACCGCTTGTCTTAAATACTGTTCAATCATTTTTTCTGGGTCTTCTGCTTTATCTAATAATGTTTGAATGTTTGCCTCTAAAATATTTGTGATTCTTTTTAAAATACTCATTTGTTTTCTCCTTTTTCATATTTTTCTGCTAATGTTTCTGCTTCAGATTTTATAAGCTTTTCACGTGGTTGTTTTAATAGTTCATCATATTTTTCATCATCTTCTGATTTTTTATACATCTTTAAGCTTTTAAAGATAATGAATCCTAGTATAATCACACCAACTATCAGCAATATCCCACCATATTGCATTAAAGTTTTCAACAATTCCATATTTCCCTCCACAGTTTTATATTCTTACTTTATCAAAGACGAATACCTTGGTAAATGTGCCAAATGGCACATTTTTGATTATTTGACATGCAAATCAAATTTATGCATAATTGAATTAAGATATAAATAGGAGGCAATATGATTAAACCATTTGAATATGCAAAAGATGAAAAATTCGTAATGGAAGTTATTCCATTTATTAAAAAAGATTATAAGACGAGGAATAGTTATATTTTATTACCTACTTTATTTTCAATGGCACTGCTTACAAGTGTTTTATTTACCTTAGCAATCTCAAGACCTGATTTAATGCCTTATTTTTTGGGAAGTGCTACATTATGTATTACAACTCTATTAATTTATCTTTTTACAAGATATGAAAAACCATATAAAAATGAAAAATACCTACTAACTTCACATAGAATTATATGTTTTAAAGATGATATTTTATACAGAGAAAGAAAGCTTTCTGACATAAAAAATGTTAGCATTGAACCTGAATCAATTGGTGTTTACAATTTAATTTTAGATAAAAGTGAAACAAGTTTTACTAAAGCAATAAAAACTATTTCCAAAGAAAATAATATCCATGATTCTGACTTTATTTTATATCATGTAAAGGAAGCCAGTGAACTTAAGGCAAAAATACTTGAGTTAAAAGGTGTGGTCAAAGAAGAAGATGTAGCACAAATTGCACAAATATTTTAAAGATATGGATATTTCCATATCTTTTTTTATCATATTCTCTTATTTGTTATTAAATACATTAATGAGTTATTTTTATTTCTATGTTAACAAAATCAAATTTCAAAGAGGTTATATGGATAAGCTGAGCTTTTTAAAATTAAATGGACTTCCAATAGAATAAAAGGTGATTGCTCACCTTTTATTTTTTATATAACTTGTTATAAATATAGACATTATATTTGCAATTACACCAATAAGATAGACTGCAGGTATCGATATTGAAGACATAAAGCGCATTGCTGCTATTGGATCAGCAATTAACCCTCCTAATGCACCAACTCCAAAAAACAATAAAACGAATATATATCTCCCTTTTTCAACGCCCATCACTAACATTATTGGTAAATAAATCGCCTGGAAAATTAGAGCAACTGCTGATACTAAAAGAATTGATTTACTATCAAAACTATATTCAGGCAGTAAATACATCTTCATCCAATCTACGCCAAGAATAAATGCTGTTATTAAGAATATACTAATAACTCCTAATATATATTTACTCCCTATAAGCTCTTCTGTTTTATAAGGGCTCATATTAGCAAACTTATCCCATTTAGCCCTTTCATCATAAGCGACTACAATAACTGGTATATAAATCCCTATCATCACAGCCATCATAACAAATGAGTTTCCAATTAATACAAAGATGGTTGATATAGCTAATAATTTCAGTAGTTCTTTTTTTACAACAAGATAATCTTTTAATAATAATCCTCTCATCTATTTTCTCCTTTCGCTAAGAAAATAATAATTTCTTCTAGTGTTGATTTTTCAAATTTAAATACAGATGAAACCTCTTTCTTATAAACCAATACACTGTATCCATACGCATCTTTTTGTTTAGCAATAATCGCATCTTCAAAGATATCCTTTAATTCATCTTCTTTTAACTTTAAAATGCCATATTTTTCTAAAATAAGATCTTTTTCTTCAAACATCATTAATTTACCTTTATGCAAAAAGGCAATGTAATCACAAACTTTCTCTAAATCACTTACAATATGAGAAGATATCAATATTGATTTTTCTTCGTCTCTTGTGAATTCACTAAAAATATCCAACATTTCATTTCTAACCATCGGATCAAGCCCACTTGTTGCTTCATCCAATAATAACAATTTTGCACCATGTGAAAGTGCGATTGATAAGGTTAATTTCATTTTCATACCACGAGAAAATTCTTTTATATTTTTCTTTTTTGGTAAGTTAAATCTATTCAGATATTTATTATATAAATCCATATCCCAGTTTATATATGTTTTTTCCATAATCATTCCGACTTCATCTGCATTTAAAACATCATGCAGAAAGCACTCATCTAAAACAACTCCAATTTCATTTTTTAGACTTGTAAACTCACTTGCTTGATTATCTACACCCAATACCGATATATGCCCACTGTCCCTTTTGATAGCATCCATAATCAATTTAAGCATTGTACTTTTTCCTGCTCCATTTTCACCTACAAGACCTACTATTGTTCCTTTAGGAAGATCAAAAGAGATGTTTTCTAATTTGAATCCCACATATTCTTTTTCTACATTTCTTATTTCTATTGCGTTCATATTACTCTCCTTCCAACATAGATTTTATAACTTCTAATAATTCTTCTTCGCTCAGTGAGATTGAATTTGATAATTCCTTAACCTTTAGAATATGCTTTTCAATATCATGAAGCGTATTTTCTTTAATCAGTTCATGATTTAAACTAGATACAAATGATCCTTTTCCAATACTCGTATAGATATACCCATCCCGTTCCAATTCTTCATATGCTCTTCTTGTAGTAATAACACTAATCTTTAAATCTTTCGCAAGATTTCTAACAGATGGTAACATTTCATTTTCTTTTAATTGGCCATTTAAAATTGAATTTTTTATTTGTGAATATACTTGTTCATAAATTGGAGCATCTGTTTGATTTGATATAATAATTTCCATATTTCATCTCCCTATATTGTGTATACCTTATATACACAGTATACACTATACTTAAATAAAGTCAACACCCCATTATTATTTTTTAGTAAATCTTTGGTACTAAAGAACTACAAATGCAATAAGTTTTATTTACTCTTTTCTATTTACCTATTCGCTAGTATAATTTTTATATCAAACAATGGGGGAGAATATGAAAATAGAACATATCGCTTTATATGTAAAAGATTTAGAAAAAAGTAAATCTTATTACGAAAAATATTTTAATGCTAAAAGTAATTCACTTTACCACAATAAAACAACCGGATTTAAATCTTACTTTCTATCATTTGATTCAAATACTAGACTTGAATTAATGTATGCAGAAAACCTTGAAGAGATTTCTTTGCAAAAGAGAACTGGATTTATACATCTTGCATTTTCTGTAGGAAGCAAAGAAAAAGTAGATACTTTAACACAAACTATTAAGGAAGATGGATTTGATGTAGTCAGTGGTCCACGCACTACAGGAGATGGTTATTATGAAAGTTGTGTATTAGATCCTGAAGGCAATATTATTGAAATTACTGAATAATTAAAAGAACAGATTTTCTGTTCTTTTTTTACAATGGAATAAGTAAAGTATCAATGATATAATCATATACAAGTGAATCGGGAGGTTTATATGATTAACTTATTACTCGCGCTGATTTATCTATCATTTATTAGTTTGGGCTTACCTGATGCAGTACTTGGTTCAGCTTGGCCACTGATTAGTCAGCAATTTAATACCTCTATTTCTAATATGGGTATTGTAACCATTATCATTTCAGGTGGGACTGTTATTTCAAGTTTAAATAGTGATCGTTTAATTAATAAATTTGGTGTTCATAAAGTAACTACATTAAGTGTTTTATTTACTGCGATTTCTTTATATGGATTTTCAAGCAGCCCTTCCTTTTTCGTATTATGTCTTTGGGCAATTCCGTATGGTTTAGGTGCTGGAGGGGTCGATACTGCATTAAATAACTATGTCGCTGTCAACTTTGAAAGTAAACACATGAGTTGGTTGCATTGTATGTGGGGAATTGGGGCAACACTTGGCCCTTATATTATGTCAATCGCACTTACGGGTGGATATACATATACTACCGGCTATATGATCCTATTTATCATTCAAATGTTTTTAACTATTATTATTTTTATAAGTGCTCCTATTTGGAAAATAAAAAACGATACTAAAGAGAATCAGCTTCAACAATCAAGTAAACCAACACTTACTTTGAAAGAAATACTAAAAATACCTGGAGTAGCACAAATTGCACTCGCATTCTTTTGTTTTTGCGCAATCGAACAAACAACTGGTCTTTGGGCAAGTAGTTATTTAGTGTTTAGTAAATCTATTTCTCCAAACATAGCTACTGGGTTTTCCGCATTGTTTTATTTAGGGATTACAATTGGTAGGGGAATCTGTGGATTTATCGCAATGAAGTATAACGATACACAAATGATTAGAGGTGGAATGCTGATTATTATGCTTGGAATTATAACACTTTTTATTCCTCTTAATGAATACATCACATACCTTGGTCTTTCATTAATTGGACTTGGATGTGCTCCCGTATTTCCATGTATTATCCACTCTGTTCCAGAATTATTTAATAAACAAAACTCTCAAGCAATCACGGGCGTTTTGATGGCTTGTGCTTATACAGGTACATTGATTATGCCAGCACTATTTGGGGTAATTGCTAAACAATTGAGTTTTGATTTATATCCTATATTTATCGGAATAATTTTGTTTGTCATGATTGTGATGTATGAAAATATGTTAAAAAAGAGAAAGTAAAAATATTTTATCTTTTCTCTTGCGTATAGAGTTACTCTATATTGTATATTCTAATTGTAATCATACAATAAGGAGATAAAAATGAATTTAACTGAAAAAAAACTATCTAGAAGTTTAAGTAACTATGATGAAATTTGCGACTTTATGAATAGAGTATTCCCAAAAGAAGAACTTATGCCAATGTGGCTTATTCACTTGATAACTTTGAAAAAGAATTATGATTTTAATGTTTATTATGATGGGGATTTATTTGTAGGTGTCCTATTTACAATCAATTCAGAAGATACATTATTTGTGTTTTATATTGCGATAAACGATACGATTCATTCAAAAGGATATGGATCAAAACTACTGCATACTTTGTTTGACAAGTATCCTAATAAACCTGTTTCACTGTTTATCGAAACTATGGATGAAAAAACAGCAGAAAACTATCCTCAACGTATAAAACGTCTTTCTTTTTATGAAAGAAACGGGTTTATTCATACTGGCATTAAGGCAGGATTTAATAAACCATTTATTGACATTTTATCAACAAATCAAAACTTCAATGAACATGATGCGAAAAAACTACTGAGATTTATGCCAATGAAAGTATTCAAATAAGCAAAAAGCTACATATACAAAAGTATGTGTGGCTTTTTGTTATGATTAAGTTATTTCTGTATTTTTAAAAATGATTTTTGCGCACCTTGTTTGATGTCATCGTCTTCTTTTATGTGTCCTATAAGTAAAGGTGACATAGGATCATGTAACTTATAGTTTTCTAATGCTTGTTGCATACTCTTATTTGCATAACAGTATTTACAACCATTAGGACAAGAATTCAGCATGCCGATATCACGGCTTTCAATGCAGTTGCACCCTTCACGAAACCCTCTATGCTTAAGCTTTTTAAACTCTAAGTTATTTGATATTGCCAATATATCTAAAGTAACACACCCCGATGAATTAATATCATATTTTGCATAATCCTCCTCTGGTCCACATGTTTGAAGAATTAGATTATATTTTTTAGCAATCTTCCCAAGTCCTTCAGATAAAATATCCATTTCTTCTTTAGTAATTTTTTTAAGTTCTGGAAAATTTGTTTTATGCTTTGAATACATTTCGACAAAACTGAAAATGCACCTATCAATATGTCCTGTCAGTTTTTTAGCCATTTCTTCAAAAGTCTCTAGATGCTTTTCTATTGTATATTTTTCTGTCAGTAAAACAGGATCATATCTCCAGGCGATCTTTTGTGCACCCACGATTCTTTCAAGTTTAAGCAATGTTTCAATGCTTTCATCTATAGTTGGAACCCCTGGTTCTATATCTTTTCCATAGGCAGTAATGGTGTAATAAAAATAGGTTGAAAAACAATCTGTAATCTCATGAATACGAGAGAGTACAGGCTCATAATTTTTAGAACCAAAAATAATACAATCTATTTTATCTGGTGTAAGTTCATATCTTCGAATATGTCTTGGAAAAAGAGAGTTTCTTGATAAGACATATCCTTTTTCAAATCTATTAAACATCCACTCTGAGTAGTGATTTACGACATCAGTTCTTCCACTTATATTTATAATCATTTATTTTCTTTCTCCATGTTTAATAAATATTCTTTCATCTTAAGTCCACCTGCATAACCAACAAGTTTTCCAGAAGCTCCAATTACTCTATGACATGGCACAATTACTGTAATTGGATTTTTATTATTTGCCATCCCAATTGCGCGACTTGCTTTTGGATTGTTTATTGCTATTGCTATCTCTTTATAGCTTCTTGTTTCACCATATGGAATGTCACAAAGTGCAGACCAGACTTTCTTTTGAAAGTCTGTCCCCTTTAATATAAATGGAACATCAAACGTCTTTCTTTTACCATCTAAGTATTCTAACAGTTCTGCATAGGCTGCATCTGTAATCTTTGTCTTTTCTCCAAAATCAGTTATATTTTCTTCAAATATTTTCTTGAAAAAAGAAATATTTCCATCTATATATTCCATCTTAAAATATCCGAATTTTGTTTCATATATTGCAAATCCATTCATTCTTCTTTTCCTTTCCTATATGTCGCAGGTGACATATTCGCTCTTTCTTTAAAGAACTTATAAAACGCGGACAAACTACTAAACCCAACCGAATACGCAATATCGATAATTTCATTATCTGTATTTCTTAAAAGTCTAGTTGCTTCTTTATACCTTAAATCATTTACATACATGCTTGGTGTTTTCCCATACTCATCTTTAAATACTTCTACCATTCTTTTTCTAGAAAATCCTAGTTCATCTATTCTTGTATTTAAACTTTCTGCTTCATTAAACATATCATCAATAAGACACTTAAGTTTCTTAGCAATCTGTCGCATTGGCTTATAATCAAGCAGATCACTTCTACATCTTTTGCAGGGTCTAAATCCCGCTTTGACTGCTTCACTTGCTGTTTTATAAAAGGCTATATTTTCAATTTTAGGTGCTTTTGATTTACAAGAAGGTCTACAATAAATACCCGTTGATTTTACTGCATAAAAAAATACAGTGTCATAACTTGCATCATTTGAAATTATAGCTTCATACATTTCATCAAAGGTCATATTTAACTTATAGTTCATACTATACCTACTTTCTTTTCATTGATTTTATAATCTCTTTTGTCTCACTATCCACTTTTAATGACTCTGTTATCTTTTTTAAAGCCATGTTATATGTTTCATTATCCAAGTTGTTCTCTTTAAGATACCGCATTGTTTCTTGAGGATAATGTACAAAACAGACTTGTAAACACCATGCTACAGCCATTTTTACATAGTAATCATCATGTGTTATAACATCACAAATGAATAATACATCATCCAAATACTCCTCTTCGATAAAATGAAATAATAACATTACCACAGAAAATCGTATTTCATACGCTTCACTTGATTGGTGATATCTTTGTAAAAACTTCCACACTCTTTCTTTATGCAATCTGACAATTTTAAGTTCATTACAAAAACTATCACATAATGACCAATTTATAATTTTGGGGATAAATAATGCTATTTACTTAAGCATTTCTTCAATATCCTCATTCATATTCCCTATAATAAGCGCCTTTAGCATTGTTTCCTCAAAGTATATATCATTCGCTTTATCAAGATACTCTATTGGATTATCCTTAACAATTCTTTTAGCTATTTTCGTATTATTGGAATTCTCGCACCAATAAGATTATCGCAATTAGGAATAAGAGAAGTCGCAAAATCTCTAAATTTTTCATCACTTAATGCAAATAATTCTTCTCTTACATCTGTTTCTCTTCTATACATATTTTCTCCTATTTTTATAATCTATCATTGGTACACAACCTTCATTTATATTATACAGTAGTTAAAATACGCTTTCTTCCTAAAAATACACATGCAATTTTTTATATTGATTCATAAAAAAAGACAAGTGATTTTTACTCACTTGTCTTTTACATATTTTAAATTACTTGATTCATAAACAATACTCTCTTTATTTATTCAAACTCCAAAAAGATTTTATCAACAGCTGAAATTAATTCACCTGTTAAATCATTAGAGATTTTTAAATTCAAGTTCATATTTTCAATGCTTTCTATTTTATTATTATCTAAAAATTCTTGTTGGAAACTAATTCTACCTATCGCTTTTTTAAAAGGAGATATTTCCGTTTTAAATATCAACGAAAGTGATTCTGTACCATTTTTGATTCCATTTACAAAAATTTCATCTCCAATTAATTGAATTGTTTCACCCGTGTTATTTTCAATATAGAGTTCTAATGCTTGACCGCCTATGATGTCTACTATACCTTTTGAAACGACTTTTATATCATTTTCATCATACATTACTATTCCACTATCATCAATAACTTGAGTATACTCTCCAAACAAACTCGTATCTATTGAAGCCAGTTCTGTATAACTTCTATCCGTGTTGTCATGTACAATGATAAAACTTACTGTAATATTAGTAATATTCTCTATTTTAGCTTTTTCCAATTCTTCTCTTGGCAATATTAATGGCTCAACCAATTGTTCCCCAGCCGGTATATTCACAAGCATATCTGCATCAATCATAAAATCGTTGACAGAACATTCTTTTGGCAATATTCGAATGTCTTTTTCGCTATTATTTTCTATTGAAATTTTTACATTTCTTACACCATAAGAATCGTCATATTCTTTCGCAACCAGTGTAATATCATCTTTGTCATATAATAATACTTCTTCAATAGTTACCTTATTATCTTCATTTTTAACATTATCCTCTTCATCAACAGTACTACTTGTACAACCGCTTAACATAATACACATCACACATACGACAATATAAAATACTTTCTTTTTCATTTTGTCCACCCTTTCCGCGTTTTACACGCAAATTATAAATTAAAAAAATGCTAATTTTATACTAATCTTAGATAATAAAAAAACTCTTCCATCGTTATAATCTCTTCTACCCTTAACTAATAAAATCAACATTAATTTAAGTGATCTTTTTGATTTAATTTTATAATATTATCTTATTCTCTACATTTAAATTAATGTATTTATTACTTTAATTCTACTACTATGTTTGTGGAGCTGTCAATTAAACAGGGATAACTTCCTTTATTATTTTACACTTGTAATACATACATTCACTCACTGAAAAACAGGTAATACGAATTCGTATCACCTGTTTTATTCAGTATTATTTTATGATAACTACATGTAATGTCAAATTTATAGTATTAAATATCAGCCAATGTTACAGGCGTATGAACTCTTTGTTCTAACTCTGCGTTAAGAAGGTAAAGCGATTTAGCATCGTCTCCGTAAAGCTCCATCTTTTTAATAAGATCATCCGCATTTTTTTCTTCTTCACCTTGCTCTTTAATAAACCAAGTTAAGAACTGTGTCGTTCTATAATCATTAACTTCTGAAGCAACTTTATAAATATTATTAATAGAAGCTGTAACAAGCTGCTCATGTTTTAAAGAGTATTTTAATGGATCAATGTATTCTTTGTAAATATACTCAGGTTTGTCTATCGGCATTAAATTAACCGATTGACCATTATCTTGCAAATAATCAATGAATATAAATGCGTGATCTCTTTCCTCCATAGCTTGTACTCTAAACCAATTTGCGAATCCAGAAAGTCCTGCGTCTGTATAATAGTTTGCCATGTCAAGGTAGATATAAGCTGAATATAGCTCCTTATTCACCTGCTCGTTAATTAAATCATAAACTTTTTTCTCCATAAAGCATCTCCTTTCGTTTTTTTCATTATATCGTATTTAAATATAACTATCAACAAACATGCTTGACTAAAGAAAAGCACAATGTCTACCTAAACATACAATATTTTACATCTGTTGAATACAAAAGTATCTTTAGTGTGAATGAATTATCGAAGGATTAAATAAAAAGTGTCTAAGCAACATTTTGTGCTTAGACATTATTTTCTAGAATAATGGCACCCTCAGCAAGAATCGAACTTGCATCTAAGTCTTAGGAGGACCTTGTACTATCCATTATACTATGAGGGCATTTAAAGGTGATTGTTACATCACCTTGTATACTTCTTTAAATACGATTTTCTTATTTTCTAAATACTCTTCTGTATTTAGTTTAACAGTAGACATCATTCTTAACTCCACTGCATCTAGGTTTGGTTTAAATGGAGGTTGCATATATATACAATCACTTAAATAAAACCCATTTCTTTTATAAAATTCTATTCGACGTAGTGATAATTCACTATCGTCGTTTTCGACTTCTAATACAACAGGAACATTCACTTGAGAAATAAACTCTTGTAGAATTGTACTTCCCAAACCTTTATTTCTATATTCTTTTGAAATTGCGAAATGATCAATAAAACAAAAAGTATCAAATGTCCAATTCATAATAAATCCAAGAATTTTTCCATTTTCTTCTTTTATAAAAACATTATAATACGATTTATCTAATAATGCTTTTTGTTGATCATAGGTACGATACTCAGATTCATAAAATGAATCTTCTAATATCGCAAATATTTCGTCAAACTTCTGTTTATCCATTATAGTGAACGTAGTTTATCCGCAATATGTTGTGCAGACAATCCATATTTTTCAATTAATTGCTGAGGTTTTCCACTTTCTCCAAATGTATCCTGTACACCAACCATTACAACTTTAGTCGGATGGTTTTGCACCACTACTTCCGCCACTGCACTTGAAAGACCACCAATCACACTATGTTCTTCTAAAGTCATAATAACATCATGTGTCTTCGCAAGTTCTATAATGCAATTTTGATCAATTGGTTTAATTGTATGAATATTTACAAGTGTAGGCTCAATTCCTTCCTCTTTTACAAGTTCAATTGCTTTTAAGCTTTCTTGAACCATCATACCTGTCGCAACCATTGCAATCTTTTTCCCTTTTTTAATTACATCTGCTTTTCCAAGTGTAAATTCGTAGTTTTCTTCATGTACCCTTTCAACACCAGCTCTTCCAAGTCTTACATAAACAGGTCCATCATATTTACTAATCGCATCGATTACTGCATATGTTTCAATATCATCCACTGGTTGAATCACCATCATGTTTGGAATTGATCTCATTAAAGAAATATCTTCAATAGATTGATGACTTGCCCCATCTTCTCCTACTGTTAAACCTGCATGTGTTGCACATACTTTAACATTTAGTTTTGGATAACAAATACTATTTCTAATTTGTTCAAATGCTCTTCCTGCTGCAAAAATCGCAAAACTACTTGCGTACACAATTTTATTGCTTGCTGCAAGTCCTGCAGCTGTAGACATCATATTTCCTTCAGCGATTCCCATATTGAAATGTCTTTGTGGACATGCAACTTTTGCATCTACTGTTTTTGTACTTTTTGTTAAATCCGCATCTAATACGACAACATTTTCATTCTCTACAATTAATTTTGCCAATGCTTTACCATAAGCTTCTCTTGTTGCTACTTTAGACATGATTACTCTCCTTTTAACTCTTCTAATGCTTGTTTGCATTGTTCTTCACTTGGTGCATTTCCATGCCATCCAGCATTGTTTTCCATATAGCTTACACCTTTTCCTTTTATTGTTTTCGCAATAATCATCACTGGTTTATCTTCAACCTTTTTAGCTTGGTCTAAAGCCGTTTTAATCTCATCATAATTGTGTCCATCAATCATGAAAACTTCCCAACCAAATGCTTTAAATTTTTCATCAAGTGGTGTTGGATTCATTACATCTTTAATATCTCCATCAATTTGTAGTCCATTAAAATCTAAAAATCCAATTAAATTATTTAACTTATAATGTGCTGCAGCCATTGCTGCTTCCCATACTTGTCCTTCTTGCGATTCCCCATCTCCTAATAAGAAAAATACACGGTATGGATTATTATCTAATTTATTTGCCATCGCCATACCAACAGCACAAGAAATTCCTTGTCCTAAACTTCCTGTACTCATATCTACACCTTCAATATAATTCATATTTGGATGCCCTTGTAACTTAGAATCAATTGCTCTAAAGCTTGTTAGCATATCTTTATCTAATAATCCTTTTTCAGCTAAAACAGCATACACAAGTGCCGATGCGTGTCCTTTACTTAATACAAAACGATCTCTTTGATTACTTGATACATTATCCTTTGTAACGTTCATTTCATTAAAATATAAATACGTTAAAATTTCAACAGCAGACAATGCTCCTCCTGGATGACCAGACTTTGCTTTGCTAATCATCTTAATAATGTTTCTTCTAATTTCACTTGCATGAACTGCTAAATTTCTATTTTCCATATCTTACCTCACTTTTAATATTATACCCAAAAAACATTAAAAAAGAAATCTATTTAATTGTGCTTTCAAAACAAGCATAAAAAAACAAGCCTTCGCTTGTAAATGTATATCTGGAGCAGGTGAGCAGAATCGAACTGCCGTATCAACCTTGGCAAGGTCGTGTTCTACCATTGAACTACACCTGCAATTTTTTAAATGGCGGTCCAGACGGGACTCGAACCCGCGATCTCCTCCGTGACAGGGAGGCA
>CAYJAB010000008.1:45903-52040 GCA_964368305.1 uncultured Erysipelotrichaceae bacterium
CCAGTTTCCCGACCTATACCCTTAGCAGGGGCACCTCTTCAGCCACTTGAGTACTTTTCCAACTGTTTTAATTGCGCTTATATATATTATCATGCATCCTATACTTTGACAAGTCCTTTTTATGATTTTTTTATATTTTTTTACTTATAACTGCAACACAATTAAACTACTATTCTACAATATACCCAACCTCTTTTATCGCTCCTTTTGCGATATGTACAAGATCATTACTTCCCTCAATCACAACACATTTACTCCCCATAAGCACTTCAAATTCGACACGTGTACCTTCCAATGCTTCAGTGATTTTCTCAGTTGCTTGATCGTCCATATTTTTAATAAAAATAATTGTTTTCATAGTGATCTCCTTTTTTTTCATTATACATATTATATAATATTTCTTAAAATTGTACACTTAAAAAAAACAGCAAATAGTTTCCTATTTGCTGTGCTCTTAATAATTCCCTTGTGCAATCATTGCCTCTATTACTTTTTTCATACCTGCAATATTTGCTGCAGCAGCATAATTTTGAGGATCTAAATTATACTCTTCAATCGCTTGTGTACA
The DNA here is from genome assembly GCA_964368305.1 of uncultured Erysipelotrichaceae bacterium. GTDB lineage: Bacteria > Bacillota_I > Bacilli_A > Erysipelotrichales > Erysipelotrichaceae > CAYJAB01. The sequence goes on from CAYJAB010000008.1 coordinate 46,472, forward strand.
TTGACTATGAATTGATACCATAATTTCATGAAGCTTATTATCTACCTCTTCATATGACCAATTCATTCTCATGCTATTTTGACTCATTTCAAGCGCACTTGTGGCAACTCCACCTGCATTTGCTGCCTTTGCTGGCGCAAAAATAATATCGTTGTTTAAATAGAAGGCGATTGCTTCATTTGTACTTGGCATATTTGCACCTTCTCCAACAAGTTTACATCCATTCTCTTTTAAAATCATTGCACGTGATAAATCAATTTCATTTTGTGTAGCACATGCAAGCGCAATATCATACGAGATTACATGATCATACACACTGCCCTCATAATACTTACCTTGCCCTGCTAGTTTTGGATAATCACACAGTGAACCACGTTGTATTTCTTTAATTTGTTTAATTGTATCTAAGTTAATATTTTCATCAATGATATATCCTTTAGAGTCACTCATTGCGATTACTTTGCCACCTAATACAGATACTTTTTCAGCTGCATAAATCGCAACATTTCCACTTCCTGATATTATAACTTTCTTATCAGTGAAACTATCTTGATTTCTTTTTAATATTTCATCTACAAAATAAACCAATCCATATCCTGTTGCTTCTTTTCTAGCATAACTTCCACCATAGCCTATACCTTTCCCTGTTAAAACACCAGGTTCGCTCACTGCTTTTAAACGACGGTATTGACCATATAAATAGCCTATTTCACGTGCACCTACACCCATATCCCCTGCAGGTACATCGATGTCTTGTCCAATATGACGATAAAGTTCACTCATAAAACTTTGGCAGAAATTCATAATATCTAAGTCACTTTTTCCTCTTGGATCAAAGTCACTCCCACCTTTTCCACCGCCGATTGGAAGTGTTGTTAAAGCATTTTTAAATACTTGTTCAAATCCTAAAAATTTCATAATTCCTAGATTTACACTTGGATTAAATCTTAATCCCCCTTTGTAAGGTCCTAGTACTCCATTATATTGAACACGATATCCTCTATTCACATGGTAATTCCCATTTGAATCAATCCAAGGTACTTTAAATTGAATAATTCTTTCAGGTTCAACCAAACGCTCTAAAATAGCCATTTTTTCATATTCTGGATGACGGTCAAATAAAACCTTTACACTATTTAATACCTCTTCCACAGCCTGAATAAATTCCACTTGATGTGAATCTTTATTTTTTAATTCTTCTACTATTCTTGTAATATACATAATTTTCTCCTTCATAAAAAATAAAGAGCTATGCTCTTTATTTTATCGCTGCTTCAAGTGCAATTTCCATCATTTTTGTAAATGAATTTTGTCTTTCCTCAGCTGTTGTAACAACATGACTTGTAAACGTATCACTTACTGTTAAAATGCATGCAGCACTTTTTCCTAAAGCTTTCGCATTCGCAAATAATGCAAATGATTCCATTTCTACAACTTCACAACCATGTTCTTTTAAAAGCACTTCATAGTATTTAGATTTGTCTTCACGATAGAATACATCACTTGAGTGAATGACACCTACTGACATTTCATATCCCAACTCTTTTGCACTTTCGACAAGTTTTTCATTCAATTCAGCACTTGGTTCAATTATATCTTTTTCATATCCACTTTGTACTTTCGCAAAAGTAGATTCACTCCAAGCTGCACTTGCTAAGATTACATCATATACTTCAAGATCTGGAGAATATGATCCAGCAGATCCGACACGAATAATGTTTTCAACTCCATAAACTGAATAAAGTTCATATGAGTAAATTCCAATACTTGCCATTCCCATACCACTACCCATTACAGAAACTTCTTTTCCTTTATAAGTACCAGTATATCCTTTCATTCCTCTTACTTCATTAAACAATACAGGATTTTCTAAAAACGTATTTGCGATAAACTCTGCACGAAGTGGATCTCCTGGCATCAATACTGTTTTTGCGATTTGACCAACTTTTGCGTTATTATGTGGTGTTGACATATTTATGTTCTCCTTTTTTTACTTTTATAGTATATCATAATTTATATTCCTAAAAAATACTTACACATTAGAAAATAAATAATTAAAGCCAAAGCATCTACAACTGTCGTTACAAGTGGAGATGCCATTGCTGCTGGATCTTGTTTTAAAGACAGCGCAATAAGTGGTAAAAGTCCTCCAAAAAGTTTCGCAACAAAAAGAGAGACAACCATTGCAAAAGACACAACAAGCGCAATATCTAAAGGTACAGAAGGTGGTAATATGAGTATACGTAGCATTACAACTACAAATAAGACAGCTCCACAAATTGCTGCTATTTTAAACTCCTTTAGTAATACTTTAAATAAGTCTTTTACTTTCAAATCATCTACTGCAATTCCACGTATTACCATTACAGCTGCTTGACTTCCTGCATTTCCTGCAGTTCCCATCACCATTGGTACAAATGCTGAAAGTACTGGAATCACCATCAATCCTTCTTCAAATCCTGTTAGAATTGCACCTGTAAGTGTTGCTGAAACCATTAAGACTAAAAGCCATGGAATACGACTCTTCATCATTTCAAAACTTGAAGTCTCTAAATAAGATTCCTCTAATGGACGAATCGCAGCCATCTTTTGAATATCTTCTGTAACTTCATCTTCAAAAACATCGATAATATCATCTACAGTAATAATACCAATTAAACAATCTTCATTATTCACAACTGGGAGTACAAGTACATCATACTTCTTAAATAAATGCGCAACTTGTTCTTGGTCGGTATCTGTATAAACATAAATAACATCGCTGTCCATTAATTCCTTAATTTTTTCATTTTCTTTTGCATAAATGATCTCTTTTAGTGAAATCGTTCCTACAAGTTTTCTATACTTATTCGTAACATAACAAAAGTTAATTGTCTCTGCTATTTTCCCAAGATGTTTAATTTTCTTAATAGATTTTTCAATTGTATCATTTTCCTTCAATTCAACAAATTGAGTACTCATGATACTCCCTGCACTGTCTTTTGGATAACTCAACAATGTATTAATCATCTCTCTTTGGTCATCTGTTGCAGCACTTAAAACTTTCTTCACAATATTCGCAGGCATATCTTCTACAAAATCTGCCATATCATCTGAATACAAGTTCTCTAATACATCAAGAATCTCTTGACTAGTAAATGCTTCTATTAACTTCTCTTGGCTTTCACTGTCAAAATATGAAAACAACTGACCACTAACCGCTTTATGTAATACTTTAAATAAATATAAAATCTGCGTTAACTCTAATTTTTCTACTTGTTCCGCTAAGTCTACAATATTATAATTTTCAAAAATCATCTTTATTTTAGAAACTTCATTCTCATTTATTAATTCTATTAAAAGTGATTTTGTTACAAATATATTTTCCATACTATCCCTCACAATCCAAAGAATACACTTGCAAGCGCAAAGTATATTGTAAGTGATAATGCATCACATATTGTCGCAATTACAGGAGATGCCATCGCAGCCGGGTCTGCCTTTATAATAAGGGCAAACAAAGGTAAAAGACCTCCAATCAATTTCGCTACTATTAATATAATAAAAATTGTCAATGAAACCATAATAGCCATTGTCAAACTCGTATCAGGTACAAATAAAACAATTCTTAGTGTATTTACAATAAATAAAATCACTCCACACATCATACCGACTTGAAGTTCTTTTATAAACACTTTATAAAAATCAGAGATTGTAAGATCATCCACAATAATACCACGTATAACCATCGCACTTGCTTGACTTCCCCCATTTCCTGCAGTATCCATCAACATAGGAATAAATGTAATTAAACTTGGAACCGCAATTAAAACAGCTTGATTATTTGTAATAATTAAACTACTTACTGCATAAGATATCATCAAGACTAAAAGCCAAATAAGTCTACTCTTACTCATTTTAAATGAAGACATCTTAAGATAAGAGCCTTCTATCGGCATAATCCCACCCATTTTATGAATATCCTCTGTCGCCTCTTCTTCTATGACATCCAACGCATCATCCACAGTTACAATACCTACCAATCGACGATGATTATCCACAATTGGTACAACTGTAATATCATACTTAGAAATGGCTTTTATAACCTCTTCTTGATCATCTTCTGTTTTAAAAGAAATGACATCTTTATTCATTATATCTTTCAATACCGTATGCTCAGGCGCAAATAAAATATCTCTTAATGAAATAATACCTACTAATATTTTCTCTTTATTTACGATATAACAATAATTGATCGTCTCAACGATTTTATCAATTTGTCTTATTTTTTCCATAGCGACAACGACAGTATCTGTATCATCTAGCTCAATATAATCGACAGTCATGATACTTCCTGCTGTATTATCTTGATAACTTAATAGTTTATTTATTGTATCACGTTGTTTTACAGTAACCGACCTCAAAATCTCTTTAATGATATGACTTGGAAGTTCTTCAAGTAAATCAACGATATCATCTGCATATAGATTATCCAATATATTTTTTAATTGATCGCTTGTAAATAAAGTTAAAAGCTTATGCTGTTTCTCTTCAGATAAATACGAAAACAACTCCGCAGATAAACCACTATTTAATATATTAAATAGATACAATATCTGCTGATATTGTAATTCATCGACAATTTCAGCTAAATCAACAATATTATATTCATCAAATATGTACTTTAGCTGTTCTATATCATTGTCTTGAATCAGTTGTATAATCATTTCAAAAGTAATGTTTTCCATAGTACCCTCTTATTTAACTTCTATTAATAATACGCCATCTCCTACAGTATCATAATACTTCACATTTAAATCTTCTCTATTCAACATCTCATCTCTAAATCTTCTAATCTTGCCAACAAGCTGTCTTGTATTTCGATTTGAAATACGTTCTGGATGATCCACAAACCCATGAAATAAAATATTATCTACCAAAACAACTCCTCCCTTTTTTAAACAAGGGAGAAATAAATCAAAGAATCCTTGATACTGTGATTTTGCTGCATCAATAAAAATCAAATCATATTCTTTATTTGGTTTATATAAATAAGCATCCATATTTACACAATTGATTTGCTTATCCTTATCATACTTCTTTATATTTTCTTGTGCAATATGAAATCTTTTCTCATCTCTTTCAATTGTATCAATATAAATTTCCTTATCACATTCCGCCATACATATTGCGGAGTATCCAATTGCTGATCCTATTTCTAATATCGTTTTAACTTTTCTTTTATGTATTAAATCAACTATAAAAAGAATGCCTTCTTTTTCCATAATCGGCACATCATTTTCTTTAGCATAATTTTCCATATCTACAAATTTATTCATTTTATCACCATTCAAATTATATCATATTTTTTTACTCATATTTATATATAAAAAAAGGAACTCAATGAGTTCCTAATTATCTGGCAGCATGCTTGGTTCACTATGGCACGCATAGCTATTTTCGCCGATATAATGCTTAACTTCTGTGTTCGAGATGGGAACAGGTGTGACCATTACTCTATCACTACCAAATCTTAAAAAAAGGAACTCAAATGAGTTCCAAATAAACTGGCGACGTGCTTGGTTCACTA
>CAYJAB010000009.1:0-50923 GCA_964368305.1 uncultured Erysipelotrichaceae bacterium
TGGTGGAGATGCGGAGAATCGAACTCCGGTCCAAAAAAAGTTCCACAATCAAGCTTCTACAGTTTATTCCGTCAAGGGATACCATACGTTCAATCAACGGACAACTTAAACTTATGGTTTCTTTATGAATTTTTCGTGTGGTTGGACTAAAGAGATCCAAACACCTTAGTTATTGTATCTGACGCAAGATGTAAAGCCAACAACCAACAATACATGTGCGCGCTGAAGTCTAAAGTTGACTAATTAAGCAGCGAATGATAATCTGTTTCCAGTTAATTTTTTTTGACCTTTAGGTAGTCACACCACTGCAACTTGATTCAAACATAATTCTGTCGAAACCAGTACATCCCCATGTGTATAAAGTATACTATACTCCATAAATAAGTCAATGTTTTTGTGATTTGTAATAAGCACATAAAAAGTGTATAATAATAGAGTTAAATGGAGGTAAAATTTATGGAAATTTGGATTATATTAGGAATTGTAGTTGTCTTAGGACTTTACGTAATGGTTACATACAATAGCTTTGTAAGCTTAGATACACAGGTAGAAGAAGGATTCTCTACTATGGATGTTTATCTTCAAAAAAGATATGATTTAATCCCTAACTTAGTAGAAACAGTTAAAGGATATGCTGCACATGAAAAAGAAACACTTTCTGGAGTTGTTGAAGCACGTGCAAAAGCTGTATCAGCAAAAACTCCAAATGAGAAAATTGCTGCAGAATCAGAATTTAGTGGTGTACTTGGTAGATTAATGGCAATTACTGAAAACTACCCTACTTTACAAGCAAATACAAACTTCTTAGACTTACAAGCGCAATTAAAAACAATGGAAACAGAAATCGCAAGTTCTCGTAAGTACTATAATGGTGTTGTAAAAGTATACAATGTAAAAGTACGTTCTATTCCAAGCAATATTGTTGCATCAATGTTTAAATTCACAGAAAAAGAAATGTTTGAAATCACAACAGATGCTGCACGCGAAAACGTAAAAGTATCATTCTAATACAAGGATATCGAGCAATCGATATCTTTTTTTATAAAAAGGAGAACAAATGAAAAAGAAAATAATATTTACACTCGTCTCTTTATTTCTGATTTTCACACAACTTTCTTCTATTTCAGCATATTATCCTTATGATATACTAAACTATCATGTAGATATGACAGCACATGAAAATGGGGATATAGAAATTGTAGAAACCATTGATGTTTATTTCAATGAAGAAAGAAGAGGAATTTACCGTAATATTCCAGAACATTATAATATGGAATGGGAAATTGATGGTAAGACTTATTACCGTAATTATTCATGGTATGTTAAAGACATCGATGTACAAAATGAGTCTTATGAAATAGACAGTGATGGTGGAAAAAGCATTCGTATTGGAGATGCGAATACGTATTTATTAGGAGAAAAACAATACATTATTGAATACACAATTGCTTCTCGCAGTTTAGACTTACCAATTGATCATCAATTGTTTTATCTAAACGCAATCCCATATGAGTGGGATACAATGATTCAAAACAGTAGTTTTACGATTCAATACTATCAAGATGTGGATTTTAGTGAGTTTTTTATATATAGTACAGCCGAACATTTTATAGATTGCAGCTATGATGAAACAAATTATAAAACTTCTTGTTCAACAAATGTTCCATTATCTGCATATGATGGAATAACTGTTTCACAAAAACTTCCAGCGGACTATTTTACATACCCAAACTATGATTATTTACTTATTGTAGCACTTGGTGTTGGTGTGATCGCTACAGTTGTTATGATATTTATGTTTATTAAATATGGAAAAGACAAGCGTGTAATTGAAACTGTTGAGTTTACTGCACCAGATGGACTTACAAGCGCTGCATGCGGATACATTTTAGATGGCGATGCCAGCAATGAAGATGTTACATCTTTATTTATTGAATGGGGTCGTGATGGCTATTTAAAAATAGAAGAAATAAGTGAAGATAATTTAAAACTATCTAAATTAAAAGAAATGGGTAAAGAACGTGTCGGTTATGAAAGAAGATTATTCAATCAACTGTTTAAATCAAAAGATGAGACAACGACAAAAGAACTAGACACCACATTAGGCACTGCAGTACAAAGATGCAAGCGTGATATTTCTGTTTATTTCAATGCAAAAAAGAGACAGTTATACAATCCTGTTTCTGCTAAGATGCAAGGGGTATCCTTATTGATTATAATGGTACCTTTGCTTATTGGACTATTGGGTGTATATTTAGCTGATTACCTGCTATATGATATTTTAACATTCGCCATCATTATTTTAATTACATTATTATTTAATTTCACGATATGGGTGTATGTTACAAAATCATTTAAAACATCAACTATCTCTAAGAAAATTTTCTACATTGCTTTAATTGCACTATTTGGTGTAATTACGATGAGATTTTTATTCAGTATTTATTCAGTTACACACACTGGCATAGACTTCTTCATTTTAATGACCCCACTTACTGTAATCAATTTTATCTTATGTGTATTTATGACAAAAAGATCAGATTATGGAACACGTGTATATGGACAAGTATTAGGATTAAGAAAATTCATTATGACAGCTGAACAAGATCGTTTAGAAGTTTTAGCAAAAGACAATCCATTTATCTTCTATGATATCTTACCTTATGCATATGCATTTAAGTTAACAGATGTATGGAATGAACACTTTAAAAATATATCTATACCAGACAATACATTCTATACTGGATATACTCCAGGATTGAGTAATTATTTACTCATGCGCTCATTTGCAAGGTCAATGTCAACTGTTCAAGCATCTGCTATTTCAATCCCTAAACCAACGGTTTCATCCGGTGGTGGCGGATTTGGCGGTGGAGGCGGTGGCTTCTCTGGCGGCGGATTTGGTGGTGGAGGCGGCGGAAGCTGGTAACACTAAAAAAGAGTCATACGACTCTTTTTTTATGTGTTTATAACTTCTATTTCATATGTTACAGTTGCAACATGACTAATTGTTTGAAAAATAGAACAATACTTACAAGCTAAATCAAATGATTTTAAAATCAACGATTCTTTAGCTTCTGTATTAATTTTTACAATTAAATGCACCGTTTTTAACATCATTGGAACTTCTTCTCTTTTTTTAGCATCTACGACAATTGTACAACTATCAATAACAAGTCTTTTCTTTTCAGCGATTTCTAAAAATGTCACATAAAGACATCCAGCAAGCGCACCATAAAGTAAATCATACGGACGTGCTACATCAGGTGTTGCCCCAATTAAAACTTCACCTTCATCTAAAACTAATTTTCCTTTAAATCCATCTTTAAATTCTACAGTTCTTTTCATAAGACTACTCCTTATCGATTACAACTTTAATCTCTACTATTCTATTGTACTCAACTTTTACAATTGTAATTGTTAAATTATTGTAATTAAAGAATTCTTTCTCCTTTGGAATTGTCTGCATTTTATCAATTACCCAACCACCAACAGTAGAAGATTCTGATTCTTCTTTAATTTGAAACATATCAAAGAAATCTTCAATATCTGTACTTGCATCAATTAAATACTCACCTTGTTTAACTTGTTGAAAAGCGGCAGTAACATCATCATGCTCATCATAAATCTCGCCAACCAATTCTTCTAAAATATCTTCTAATGTAACAATACCGAGTGTACCACCATATTCATCTAATACGACAGCCAAATGTGTTTTATTTGCCTGAAGTTGTTTTAACAACTTACTTATCTTCATTGAAGGTGGAATATAAAGTACATTAGAAATACTATTTTCAATTGGTTCATTTAAATGTTTTCTAAAGTTCTTCAAATGAATTACACCAATAATATTATCAATATTCGTATGATACACCGGAATTCTTGAAAACCCACTTTCATTAAACAAACGATTGATTGACTCTACAGACTCATCGTCTTCAATCGCAAAAAGTCTTGTTCTTGGTGTTAAAATATCGCCTGCACTTAAATCATCAAATTCTATTGCACTGCGAATTAAATCGCCTTCATGCTCTTCAAGATCTCCATCTTGTGTCGCTTCTTCTACTATTGTGATTAACTCTTCCTCAATTTCACCACGCTCATCATTTACCGATACCATTCTAGTAACAATGTCTTTAATTTTCATAAAAATGATATTTAGCGGTGTTAATACCACTGCAATAAATTGAATGTACGGCGCTGAAAACATTGCGAATTTCTCAGGCATTTCCTTGGCAATACTTTTTGGAGAAATTTCCCCAAATATTAAGACAAGTATTGTCATTACAATTGTACTTAGTGTAACACCTGTTTCTGGAAAATACTGTGTAAACAATACAGTTGCTAAAGAAGCTGATCCAATATTTACGATATTGTTCCCAATAAGAATTGTCGATAACACTCTATCGAAGTTTTCCGATAATTCCATGACCAATTCTGCCTTTTCATTGCCCGCATTTGCCATATTCTTCATTCTAATTCGGTTAAAAGATGAAAAAGCTGTCTCCGTTGCTGAAAAGTATGCTGACATTAAAATCATTACACCTAAAACAACTATCATTGTAATCGTATGACTATCCATATTACTTCATTTCCCCCATCATAAAAGACATGTCAAAAAACATGTCTGGTTTTAATTGATTCATTTTAATCTGCTGACTACTATCATCATTCATATATAGTTTAAAATCTCCTTATATAAACGATATTATACAACACTCAAATCGTTTATACAAGTTTTTAATAATTATGCTTAAGTGACTTCTCAATTTCGCGCTTCGCATCTTTTTCTTTAAGTGCTTCACGCTTATCGTAATTCGCTTTACCACGCGCTAAGGCAATTTCTAACTTTGCCTTTCCATCTTTAATATACAGCTCTAACGGTACAATTGTATATCCTTTAAGCTTTACTTTATTTGAAAATTTCTTGATTTCACTTTTATGCATCAATAGTTTACGATCTCTTCTCTCTTCATGGTTAAAAATATTTCCAAACTCATATTTACCAATAAACATTTCTTTTATGAAAGCCTCATTTCCTACAAACTCCACATAAGAGTCTCTAAGCTGTCCACTTCCTTTTCTTATCGATTTAATCTCAGTCCCTACAAGCACTACACCCACTTCCAATTTATCTTCAATAAAATAATCATGAAATGCTTTACGGTTTGTTGAAACAACTTTTTTCATTTTGCCTCCCCTTTAATTATGATAATTTCTCTTTTTCTTTTTAGATGACTTTCCGACAATTTCAAAATCAATTGTTTGAAATTTCTTCGATGCATCCACGACTTTAACACGCACTTTTTGTCCAATTTTAAATGTTTTTGCTGTTCTTCTTCCAATAATACTAAACTGATCCGCAACATAATCATAATAATCATCTTCAAGTGATTCTAATCGTACAAGTCCTTCTACAGTATTTGGAAGCTGTACAAAAAAGCCAAAGTTTGTAATATTAGAAATTACACCTTCAAATTGAGCTTGAATAAAACGTTCCATATATTCTGCCTTCTTCATATCTTCTACAGATCTTTGCGCCTCGATTGCTTTTCTTTCACATATAGAAGTTTGCTTTGCGATTTCATTCATCTTAATTTCATCATTTTGAATCATATTCAAATTCGTTTGTGTATTAAAAACATATTTTCTTAACATTCTATGTACAATCAAATCTGGATAGCGTCTAATAGGTGATGTAAAATGTGTATACTCCTCTAATGCCAATCCAAAATGACCAAGACAGACAGCATCATATTTCGCCTTTTGCATACATCTTAAAAGCCAAGTAGATAAAATAGGATATTCTTCACTATCCTTTGCCTCACTTAAAATATTCTGTAATGCCTTTGGTCGTATCTCTTCCACACTTCCTTTAAACTTATATCCCATGATTAAAGCCATTTTTGCGAATTCACGCAATTTTTTCGCAAGTGGAACTTCATGCACACGATACAATGAAGGAAGCTCTAGCCACTTTGTATGACGTGCTACACATTCATTGGCCAATACCATGAAATCCTCTATGATCTTCTCAGAATCACCACGTTCTCTAATCGTTATATCTTCAACGCGACCACTACGGTCTACTTTAATCACAGATTCATCTTTTTCAAAGTCAATTGCTCCCATATTAGAACGCTTTCTTCTAATAATATCTGCACACTTCTTCATATCTGTAAATAATGTTCCTAAATGCTCATAATTTGCGATTACTTTTTTATTATTCGCTAAAATCTCATTCACATTTCGATACGTCATTCTTTCTATTGTACGGATAACAGATGGAAAGATTTGATAGTTTACAATATCTCCCTCATGATTAATATCCATCATACATGTAATCGTAAGACGTTCTACACGCGGATTCAATGAACAAATACCATTACTTAAAGCATGTGGTAGCATCGGTACAACACGATCCGTAACATATGTACTTGTTCCTCTTTCATATGCTTCAACATCCAATGCACTATTTTCAGTTACATAATGTGACACATCCGCAATATGGACACCTAAACGATATCCTTCTTCTGTTTTAATAAGAGAAATCGCATCATCCAAGTCTTTCGCATCGTCCCCATCAATTGTGACAATAATCTGATCTGTAAGATCTGTACGTCCTTCTTTATCTGATTCAAGTACTTTAGGTGCAATCTGATTTGCTTGATCTAATACTTCTTGTGGAAATTCTGTTTTTATTCCACTACTTAAAAGAATAGACAATACATCTACACCTGGATCATTTTGATGACCTAAAATACGAACAATACGACATTTTAAAATACGTCCAAAACTATCAATATGCAACTGCACTTTTTGTCCATGTATTAAATTAAATTCCGATTCATTTGTGATTTCAATCGTTCCTTTAACTCTTTCATCGTCTGGTACAAATTTTACAGGCTTTCTTTTACAATAAATCGTCCCGATTAAATTAGAAACCGAACGTTCTACTACCTTTACAACTTCCCCTTCAGGTTTTTTTCCTGACACAGTTTGATATACAACAACAATATCTCCATCAAACGCATCTTTTTGTTTGTTTTTAGCGATAAAGATAGAATCTCTATCTTCAAAATCCACAAATCCAAATCCTTTTCGATTCACTAACAACTTCCCTTTATAATACCCACTATTTTCCGCAAGTACATAACGGTCTTTTTTAGTTCTTAATACAGTATACTCCTCTTCAAATTCAGTTAATGCTTTAATAAGTTTAGTGAACTCTTCTTTTGAATCAATACTGAAAAAAGCTTCCCAATCTTCAATTGATTTAGCCTGATATCCTTTTTGATTCATTTCATCTAGTATTAAAATTTTATAATCCATATATTCACCTCACTTTTATAAAAAAAAGGCTGTATCCAGCCTTATTATACGATTCTTACTATGATAACCATAACGAAGAATAATACGCCAACTACAAGTGTAGCATTTGCGATTAATTTTTCAGGCCCTCTTTCTTTTACATTTGAAAATAAGTTTAAACCACCATTTCCACCTGTGAAAGCACTACTGATTCCGTCTGATTTCCCGCTTTGAAGTAGCGAAAGAAGTATTAATGCGACAGCGATAATCATTAATAATATGTCTAACATTTTTGCTCTCCTTTCCTTATATTTAAATAATGCTTACATATTATAACAAAATTAAGCATTAATTACAATATATTCTTATCAACTATCCTACGCTTCAATATTCTTTTCTTTTGCCATTTCTATAAATACATTCTTCATACGTGCTAAAGCATCAATTGCACGCGCATCATCCATAAAACAACCGATTACAACACGAATATAACCTTCCCCTTCTGAACCATACTGTGCACCACTATTTACAAGTACATGTGCGTCATCTTGAATACGTTTAACAACCTCTGCACTTGTTCCCAGCTTACTAATATTAATCCACGCCAGAAACCCACTTTCAATCGGTGTCAAAGATACACACTTTAAAGTAGAGAAAAGTTCTGTTACTTTTTCAATGCGTTTTATAAATTTTTCTTTTACCCAAGGTAAATACGTTGTATCATCCATAACTATATTTGCAGCTAAATGATTCACAGTTCCTGTTGCCCCTAGTACATTTACTGCAGCACCATATAATACATCCATGATTGTATCACATGCATAAATATACCCAACTCTAAAACCACTCATCCCATATCCTTTAGAAAAACTACATACAGTCAATGTTCTTTCAAATAAACCATCGAGCGAAGCAGGAGAAATACACTCCTTTGTATAAATATGATCTTCAAATGCTTGATCACTTACTAAAACCAAGTCATGTTTAACAATAAAATCACGTAACCCTTCTAAAGATGCACGATTAAATACAGTTGTTGTCGGGTTGTTTGGATGCGTAATAACAACCATTTTAGTTTTACTTGTCACTCTTCTTTCAAATTCAGAAATACGAAGTTGATATCCATCTTCCTCAAAAATAGGAACATTTACACATTTACCACCTAATAAATCTGTATTCACAAAGTTTGAAGCATAACTTGGACTTACTACCATGACTTCATCCCCATACTCAATAAAAGGCATCATCGCATAAAGAAGACCACTATCACTTCCAGGTGTAATTATAATATTACGTTCTCCCTGTAGGTTTAGTCCCGTCTTTTTATTAATTGCACTTGCAAGTTTATTTCTTAACACTGTTTGTCCAATTGGTTGAGAGTAATGCATAATCTCTTCTTTTTCAATTGCTTGTAATAGACCTTCTTTTACCGATTTTGGAAGAATAGGATCTGGATAAAATGGATCTGCCCATGCCATTAAATCATATCCTTGTTCAACAAGTTTCATGACTCCACCACCAACATCCGCCTTCGCAACAGAAACAAATAAACCACCTTGTACATCTTTAAATCTTGAATTCATCAAATGTTTCATAATTTTCCTTTCAACGAGAAAAAGAAATCGCTAAGCGACTTCTTTCAGCTCCTTTTCTAAAATTTCTTTAATTTCACTTACAGCTTGATCCGTATCACATACAGTCACTGTATTTCTAAACAATGGCAATAAATCCATTTCCACTTTTGCCTTTGCAAGACGTTCTTGTACAGAATCTGTGCCTTCATATTTTGTCTTAATATGTTTTTCTAAATCTTCAAAACATTTAGGTTTTATAAAAATACACACTGCATCTGGGAAATGCAACTTAACTTGCCCTACCCCTTGCGCTTCTGTATCTATCAAAATATTTTTACCTAAGCTTCTTAACATGTCTACTTGTTGACGAGGAATTCCATAATAGTATCCCCCAAATTCAGTAAACTCAATTAACTGACGTTCTTTTACCATTGATTTAAATTCTTTGTGCGTAATGAAATAGTAATCTACTCCATCCACTTCACAGTCTTTTTTAGGACGCGTTGTCACTGATTTTGTGTAATGTAGTTCAAGACTAGGATCAGCCATTAAAGCATCTTTAATTGGTTTTTTCCCAACAGAACTCGCACCCGTTAATACAATTACAAATGGTTTTTTCATAAGTTTTCCTCCTATTTTACTAAATAAATTTTATCTCTTCCTTTTGCTAAATAATGAATTTGTTTTCCATCATAAGCAATTGTTTCTTCTGAATATACAAATACTTCTTTATCAGAGAACTCTGGAATCATCGTTTTAATATTTAATTCAAGCGCATAACACGTATTTGGATATAAAGGATATTCTCCTCTTCCTTTAATAAAACTTTGTTGATTATGAAGTCCTATTGTTGGACCAGGGCCATGTCCATAATGTCCAATTGGATGCGTATACAGCATCGCTTTAATACCTTCTTCTTTCGCTTGATTTAAAGAAAGTTCTAATACTTCATTTCCTTCTCTTCCAACTTTATAATGACTTGCTACAATATCTTGGAAACGATTGTTTATTTTTAATCCATCAACTAAATAAGATGGAACTTCTGTTTCCCCATCTTTAGGTACATACGCCAAACGTTGATGGTCTGTACATAATCCTAAATAAACAAGTCCAAAGTCAACATGCAATAAATCCCCTTTTTGAATTACAACATCTTCTTCCCACATTGGAGAGCATCCATATCTTTGAACATCAATTGTTGGTGGAAACCAAAATGGCAACCCTAAGTTATTTACTTCTTGTTTTAACCACCACATTAAATCCGTATTTGTTGTAACACCCGGTGTGATTACTTTAGATGAGAATCCTTCTCTTACAATATCCATCGCAAGTTCAGAAATCTCATAGTATTTTTCAATTTCCACATCAAGTCTTGTTTCTAAAAAGTGAAGACATAATTTTTCAGCACTAACAAATTTATCGATGATCTCTTGTGGCATTTCCGCTGCAAAATCATCATAAATTTGTTTAGTTAAACCATCCCCAAACGCATACCAATGCGAATAATTTAAACCTATTGTTTTAGGATTGATTTCTTTAATTAAGTTTCCAATAAACTCAAATTGATCATCGTCAATTCCATTAAATGGAGATTCATAATATGGATTCAACTCAGGGTTTGGTCTTCCAATATGATATCTTTTAAATCCATCTTTCGTATTTGCGAAGATCAAACAAGTCAATCTTCTTGCTGTTGGAAATGTAGTTGGTGTAATAAACTCCAATACTGGATCTTCGTTGTATTCTTTGGCGAAAATCACCCACATATCAATATCAAATTCTTTCATCATACCTGGAATTAAATCAAGTTTAGCTGGTAAATTTGCATCAATCCAAGCATATTGCTCTTTAAGCGGTAATACTTTTCTCATCTTTTGACCCCCTATTTGTCTTTTTATATAAATAAACTGAAATAATAAAACATGCTATAAAACAAAGTGATGCAAATGTAAACGATAAACTTGCTCCACTGCTGTAAATAAATCCTGCAAAAAGTGAACCACCTACCATACCTAAAGCATTGATAGAGTTATAAAACCCCATGACTTGTCCACTGTTATTTTCAGTACTGCGTCTTGAAATCAAATTTTGCTGCATCGGTACAAATATTGCATTTAACCCATAGTACACTAAATTCAATACTACAAATATTGCGAATTCTTTATTTACAGAAACTAAGAATGTCATTGTACTTGCTAGCGCAAATACATAAATAATTGACTTACTAATGTTTGTTTTCTTAGTTAAATACATTGAAATTGTAAGATTTGTTATCAGGGCAATCATTCCAATTGCTGCTTTTAAAACCCCATTATAATTTGGTGTAAACCCATAAAAATCTTTTATATAATAATTAAAACATTGATCATATGCCGTTGCACCAAAAGATGCAATCATTAATCTTAAGAAAAAAAGCGCAAACAGCGGTGTAATAAAATACTTCGCTTCCAAAAATGGTTTAATTGGATTTGCTTTTTTCAATAATTCAACAGGCTTTAGTTTTGCACGTTCTTTTTCAACATCTTTTAAGAATGTTAAAATTAATATTCCTGATGTTGTTAAAAATATAACTTGAAGCGCAAACAATAATGAAATTGAATACGTTCCAATTAATCCACCTACTAAAAACCCTACAGGACCAAATACAGATTGAAGCGATGCTCCAATAATTAAATTACGTCCTTTTGTTTTCTCATCACTTAAATCAATAATATACGTTAATTGTGTAACAGAAATTCCTCCAATGAAAAATCCTGATACTAATCTTGCTAATATTATACCAGATTCAGTTGTCATTGACCCAAATAAAAATTGACCAAACGCATATCCCATGCAACAAATACCTAGTATTTTAATACGCCCTACAGAATCACTGATTTTCCCAAAAAGCGGTGAAACAGAGAAATTTGCCAAAGCCATTGCTGCAAAAGATACCCCAAACATATAATCATTTAATTCTAAATTTTGAATCAATGTCGGAGTAACCGGATGCGCAAAATTTGCGCTGATCGTTTGAAACACCATTAAAGCAAAGTATACATTTAACGATGCTTTTTTCATACAAGTCTAGTTAAGAGTTCTTTTAAAACTTTATAACATCTTTCAAATGAAGCTAAATCCATTCTTTCTGCTGGTGTATGAATACTTTCTGTAATCGGACCATAACTAATAATATTTACAGGATCTAAAAGTGAATCAAAGACCCCACATTCACATCCACCATGTGCTGCAACACTAATCATATCTTTTTGATATTTTTCTTTATATACAGCCATTAGTGCATCACGTAATGGATTAATATCCTTGAAATTCCATCCTGGATACGATGCATCAAATTGAATATCCACATCATATAAATTACATAATTCCTCAAGTGCATACGCCATTTCATCAATAGATTCATTAATTGCACTACGAAGTGAATAATTAATTTCAACTTGATTTTTAACTGTTTTAACAATCCCCATATTTAATGATGTTAATGTTAATCCTGGTATTTTCATACTTTTGCTTAACAATCCGTTTGGAAGCAAATACATAAAAGTGACGAATTGTTTTGAATCTTCCACACTATATGCATGTACTTTTCTTTCTTCTTTTTCAACTTCAATATAAAACCCTTCATCTGAAAACTCAAGAAGAGTTTTAATTGCTTTAGACTGTGCAGAAATGATTTCATCTACTTTACTATTGTTGCATGATACAAATATTGCATCACATTCTCTTGGAATTGCATTGTCTTGAAGTCCACCATCAATTCTTACTAATTGAATCTTACATTCTTTTTGTAAATGATATAAAATTCGAGCTGCAATTTTATTACTATTTCCAAGTTCCTTATCAATATTTCCACCACTGTGTCCACCTTTCAATCCACGGATTTTTAAAGTGTAGACATCTCCAAATACTTCAATCGTTTCATATGATTTAACAAGCGCTGCACGACGTCCACCCGCAGATGAAATTAATGTCGTATGCTCCCCGCCACCATCAAGGCAAATGTAATTGCGTGCTGTAAAATATTCTTTCTTTAAGTTTTGAGCACCAAATAAACCAACTTCTTCCTGTACCGTAAATGCACATTCTAATGGGGGATGATTATAATCATTTTCATCCAAAAGCGTTAACATATAAGCTACACCATGACCATCATCTGCGCCTAATGTTGTATTATTTGCATAAATCCATCCATCTTCTAAGCGAATTTCGATAGGATCTACTAAAAAATCATGATCTGAATCTACATTTTTTTCTGGAACCATATCCATATGTGCTTGAAGAAGTACAGCAGGTGCATTTTCATAACCAGCACTGCCCTCTTTATAAATCACTACATTATACATTTCATCTTGAATATATCTAAGTCCTCTTTCTTTTGCGAAACTAACTAAATAATCACTCAATGGTTTTTCATTAAAAGAACCATGTGGATATTTACAAATTTCTTCAAAAAAACGAACACATTTTTCATTTGAAGCTATTTTCATTTTAATTCTCCTTTTTCAATCTAACAAGAATAAGTTCTTGTTGAGGCTCAACAAGCCACTTAGCACCTTCACTTGTAATCACAGCCATTTCTTCAATACCAATTCTTCCTTGTGAAACACGTACGCTTGGCTCTATTGTAAATACATTTCCAATATCAAGCGGTGTATCAATAAGTTCAGGTCTATTATATCTTTCGCGACGATTCGCAAGCAATGTACCACCATCATGTGTTTGATGCCCTACTTGATGTCCAAGTGCTGCATTCCATGATTCATATCCTTGAGCAATGACATAATCTCTTGCGACTTTATCCACCTCAAACCCAGTTGTACCTGCTTTTAATGCATCAAAGGCAAGTTTAATTGCATCTCTTACTGCATAAAATCCATGTTTTACTTCATCTGGTGCATCTGTTTCATCATCTTTTAAAACATAATACATCCTTTGAAGGTCACTACAATACCCATCTTTTGATACTCCATAATCAATATTAATTACATATCCTTTTACAACCGGTGTTTCTATGATTCCCATATGTCCTGCAGGAACATTTGGATCTACACTTACACCAGGACATTGAGATGGGGTCCATGACATACCATACCCTTCATTTTTTGCAACATCATGTAAGTAATTAAATATATCCAATGATGTACTTCCTTCTTTCAACATAGTTGGAACACTTTCTAAGTATTCAAGTGCTTTTTCAGCTGTATGTTTAATTAACTTAATTTGTTGTGCAGTTTTTTGACCACGTACTTTTGAAATAATAGGAAATGCAGATACAATTTCACCTTCAAAATTAATTGAAGCTAAATAACGATCTAATTTATTTTTGAACCCTAAAGTCAACCCATCTGCTGCTGCATCATTTTTACTATAATTAAGCGCAAGCACTTTTGGTTGTAGCACTGCAAGTTTTTTTACAACTTCCTCCATCATTTCACCTTGATATGAAATGATTTCATCAATGCCTTCAATTAATTTAAATCCTTCTAAATCAAGTTCACTTACAACTGCATAACATTTTTCTTGTGTAAAAATAAATGCTGATGTAATAATAAACTCCATATCCCCTAAAACAGGTAATATCGGTTCACTTCGCATAATTGTTTCTCTACCCATCACCAACCATGCATCGATGTTATTCTCTTTTAAAGAATGAAAAATAAGCGGTAATTTGTCTTTATTTAAGTTCATGTTTTTCCCCTATCATTAAAAATAGAGGTGTTAGTCGCCTAACACCTCTTTGAGTCTTTTTATACTATTCTGCGATTTCAACAAAACGCATATCTAAAGCACCATCTGGACTACTTCCAAGATTAGATACGTTAGTACTAATTAACATTGGATTTGTGTATCCAAATAATGGAATGATGTATGCTTGTTCAGCTACGAAGTACTCTTCAGCAGCATGTAACATTTCCATACGTTTTACAGGATCTTTTTCAAGATTTGCATCTGCAACCATTTGGTCATATACTGGGTCATTAACTGCAGGTGTTGTTCCTTGAGATGATCTTAAGTACATTTCTAAGTAGATCATTGGATCTAAGTAGTCTGCAGAGTTTGCATGACGTGCAAGTTCATAATCAGAATTTGTACGATCATCAAAGAATACACGGATTTCTCCAGTTTTAAGTTCTAAATCAACACCAACTTCTTTAAATTGAGCTTGAAGAACTTGTGCAACGTCTCTATGCATTGTAGAGTCATTGTAGTAGTAAGAAATTTCAAGTGGATTTTCTGTTGTATATCCAGCTTCAGTTAATAATCTAATTGCTTCTTCTTTATTGTATTCAGAAAGTAAAGCAACATCATCTGCTTCAGTACGGAAGTCTCCAGTTGCACCTGGAATTCCTTTAGGAACGATTCCATGTAATGCATATTGAGTAGAACCTGCATCCAATACAGCTAATAAAGATTCTCTATCTACAGCATAATTTAATGCTTTTCTTACATTAACATCTTTTAAAGCTTCAGGCGCTTTGTCACCAGTGTTAATTGTTACGAAATAGTTAATTACATATGGATCAATTGTGAAGAATTCATCAGTTCCATCATATGTATGAATTGCACTTGATGGTACAAGTTCAGCAAAATCAATTTCCCCTGCTTTAAATGCATTTAATTGAGCATCTGCATCTGGCATAATTTTAAATACGATTTTATCTAAAGTTACTTCATCCGCTAATCTATAGTTAGGATTTGGAACTAAAACGATTTCTTCTTTATCACTAATTGATTCAACCATGAACGCACCTGTTACTGGTGTTCCTACTTCATTTGCCCATGCACTTTCAGCTTCAACAGCATAATCTTCTCTCATTGGGAAGAATGTACCTTGAGTTAAAAGGCTAACGAAATAAGGTGTATCTTTTTGAATTGTGATTTCTAATGTTTTGTCATCAATAGCTACAACTCCCATTTCTGGAAGATCAGCGATTGCTACATTTACGCTTTCAGAAAGTAATGCACTTGCTTCTTTTCCACCTTCAACATTTTTTGTAATGAATGAAGAGTAGTAAGCATCAGTTGGACCATATCCTACAGCACGTTTGATTCCGTATACAAAATCATGTGCAGTAATTGGTTGTCCATCACTCCAGTTTGCATCGATTAATTTAAATGTATAAACTAATCCATCTTCGCTTACTGTATATGATTCTGCAAGCTCATTTACAAGCTCTCCAGACTCATTTACACCAAACAAACCTTCATACATTTGTGATACTACTTTGTTTGTTACAGCATCACCAGCGATCGCTGGATCTAAATACGTTGGCTCCCCACCAAGTGCATAAGTAAACACTTTTTCAACTGGAGCATCTGGATCTTCATTTGTAGATGATGAACATCCTGTTAGCGCTAATAAAGCAACTAATAAAATTAATAATAATTTTTTCATTTTTTTCTCCTTTTACCTTTCGTATAAGAAACATGCCACTTCACGTGTTCCCACCTTCACAAGCTTTGGTACTTCTTCTTCACAACGTTTTTCACAATATGGACAACGTGTTCTAAAAGTACACCCAGATGGTGGATTAATTGGAGATGGCAGTTCTCCTTCCAATACAATTCTTTGTTTTGTCTTCGCAGCTTTTGGATCAGGTATTGGTGCTGATGACAAAAGTGCTTTTGTATAAGGATGAAGTGGATTGCTATATAGTTCATTGGATTCCCCCAACTCAACCATTCTACCTAAATACATAACTCCAATTCTATCACTTATATGTTTTACCATACCTAAGTCATGGGCAATGAATAGGTAGGCTACTCCCAATTCTTTTTGTATCTTTTCAAGTAAGTTAATAACCTGTGCTTGAATTGATACGTCTAGTGCTGATATCGGCTCATCACAAACAATAAACTTTGGATTAAGTGCAAGTGCACGCGCGATACCAATACGTTGTCTTTGTCCTCCTGAGAATTCATGAGGATAACGACGAATGTGATCAGGTTTTAACCCTACCACTTGAAGAAGTTCTTGTACTTTCGCATTTCTTTCTTCTTTATTTGCATAAATATTATGCACATCCATTGGTTCTCTAATAATTTCACCAACAGTCATACGCGGATTTAAGGATGCATAAGGATCTTGAAAGATCATCTGTGCATTTTTACGATACTGCTTTAAATCTTTATTTTTCTTTTTAGCGATATCTTCACCTTCAAATACAATTTCTCCACTTGTTGGCGTATAGATACGCATAATACAACGTCCTAATGTACTTTTACCGCATCCTGATTCACCAACAAGTCCAAATGTTTCACCAGACTTAATATTGAATGAAATTCCATCCACAGCTTTGACATAACTTTTCTTTCTAGTAAGAGGTTTTGTAACATCAAAGTGCATTTTTAAATCATTGACTTCTAATACGTAGTTACTCATTTTTATGCCTCCTTACCTGGCTTATATTCAAGCCAACATGAACAAATATGCGTTGAAGTAATTTTCTTCTCTTCAGGCATTTGGATTTTACAAATTTTCATTGCTTTATCACAACGATCCACAAATGGACATCCAGCAGGAGGTTTTAATAAATCCGGTGGTGATCCAGGGATTGGTCTTAATTCCTCTTTTTCAGTTGCATCTGGATTATTAATACTATTTAATAATCCAATTGTATAAGGATGTTTTGCAGAATAGAAGATTTCTTCATCTGTTCCTTGTTCCACAATTTTTCCACCATACATAATCATAATTCTATCGCATAAAGAAGCAACAACACCTAAGTCATGCGTAATCATAATAATCGATGTACTTGTTTCTTCCTTTAAACTTTGAATCAGTTCAAGAACCTGCGCTTGAATTGTAACATCCAATGCTGTCGTAGGCTCATCTGCAATGATTAACTTTGGATTACACGCAAGTGCAATCGCAATGATAATTCTTTGTCTCATCCCACCTGAAAATTGATGTGGATATTGTCTAATTCTTTCTCTTGGAGTAGGTATTCCTACTTTTTCCATTAATTTAATTGCATATTCAACTGCTTCTTTTTTACTCATTTTAGTATGAATCAATAAAGGTTCAATTAATTGCGTTTCAATTCTTAATACTGGATTTAGAAATGTCATAGGATCTTGGAAAATCATTGACATATCTTTTCCACGAATCATACGCATTTTCCTCTCATATTCTTTAACACCCGCTTTAGTTAAATTTGCAGAAGAAATATTTTCACCATTGAAAATAATATCCCCATTTACTACTTTTCCATTGTCTGCAAGTAGACCCATAACAGAAAACATCGTTTGACTTTTTCCACTACCTGATTCTCCTACTATACCTACAACTTCTCTTTTATTTACATGAAATGATACATCTCTCACCGCTTGAACCGCACCCGCTTCTGTTTCAAAATGCGTTGTTAAGTTTTTAATTTCTAATATTGCCATAATTTTTACCTACTTCTTCTTAGGATCAAGGGCATCCCCAAGTCCATCTCCTACAAAATTCAGTGACAACATCGTAATACAAATTGAAGCTACCGGCCAAATTACTTGAATTGGATGACTTACAATTAAACTACGTGCTTCACTTGCTAAAGATCCCCAACTCGCCATAGGTACAGAAATACCAATACCTAAGAAACTTAAGAATGCTTCCGTAAAGATTGCTGATGGTACCATTAATGTTAATGAAACAATGATTGGACCCATACAGTTAATAATTAAGTGTTTAAATAAGATACGTGTACGACTCGCCCCAATAACATGACTTGCTAATGCAAATTCTTGATTTTTTAAAGTCATAACCTGACTTCTTACAAGACGTGCCATACCAATCCAACTCGAGATACAAATCCCAACTAAAATTCCTAAAATATCATTTTCAGTTATAACCAACTGAATTAAAATTACATACAACATACTTGGTACAGAATACATAATATCCACAAATCTCATCATAAAATTATCTGTTTTTCCACCAACATAACCAGAAACTCCACCATAGACAACCCCAATGATTAAACTGATAAATGCTGCTGCAAATCCTACACCTAAACTAATACGCGCTCCATACATAATACGTACAAAGATATCACGTCCCATTTTATCTGTTCCCATAGGGTGTTCAAAACTTGGTAATGCATTACGATTATCAATGTTTTGTCCATCATATGTATAAGGGGATAACATCGGACCAAATATCGCAAATACAATGAATATTGCTAAAACAATTAGCCCTGCCATCGCAAGTTTATTTTTCTTAAATCTACCCCAAGCATCTTGGAAATAAGTTTTCGACTCAACAGCAATAAACTCAGTATTTTTTTCTGTTTCTTCTAATTTTTCAAAAAGACTTTTATCAATTGTAGTCATACTTACCTCCTAATCTGATAACTTGATTCTAGGATCAATCATCGCTGCAATAATATCTGAAACAATATTCGCAACAATAATAAAGAACCCTAAAAATAAAGTAATTCCCATAATAATCGTGTAGTCACGATTTGTAATACTACTTACAAACTCAGCTCCAATTCCTGGAATTGAGAATAAATTTTCAATAACAAAACTTCCTGTCATAAGATATGCTAATGCAGGTCCTGCATATGTAACTACAGGCAACA
Source organism: uncultured Erysipelotrichaceae bacterium (assembly GCA_964368305.1). Lineage (GTDB taxonomy): Bacteria > Bacillota_I > Bacilli_A > Erysipelotrichales > Erysipelotrichaceae > CAYJAB01. Next base: position 19,457 of record CAYJAB010000009.1, read on the forward strand.
AAGCATTTTTTAATGCATGACGTGTATAAAGTGTCCACTTACTACACCCTTTTGCTTTTGCTAAAGTCATATAATCTTGTTTTAAAACTTCAGTCATACTTGATTTCACCAAACGTGCTACAACAGAAATTGTATTTAGTGATAACGCAAGAACAGGCATTACATAATGTGCAGGTGTTTTTAATCCAATAAGTGGGAACCATCCCAGTTCAACACCAAACACCATCATCAAACCAAGTGCAAGCAAGAAACTTGGAACACTAACACCCGATGTAACAATAATCATAACCACATTTTTAACCCATGTCTTTTTTGTAAGTGCTGCAGTCATTCCTAATGTAATTCCCACAACCATTGCAAAACTGAATGCTACAAGTCCTAATTTCATTGTAACTGGTGCACTTGTTAAGATAATATCGCTAACCTCTTTTTGTTTACGAACCAAAGATTCACCAAAGTCTCCTTTGAATACATTAGACATATATCTAAAATACTGCTCAGGAACACTGTCATTTAAACCATATTTTTCATTCATCATTTCTATTATTGCAGGATCCATAAACTTATCTGTTTGAAATGGACTACCCGGAACTGCTTTCATTAATACAAATGTGATACTTGATAGTAACAATAAAGTTACAATACCCATTAATACTCTTCTTGTTAGATATTTAAGCATACCATTCTCCTCCTAATTAGATACTTTATTTAATTAAATACAAGGCTTGTTGTGGAGGCACAAGAAATTCGCATCCTGAATCTCTTACCACAACATCCTCTTCAATCCCAACTGCGCCATATTCTGTATCTACACTTGGTTCAAGTGTGAAACAACTTCCAGCAACAATCGGTGTATGAATTGCTTCTGATCGATCTACACCATTTCTTTCAGGCCCTAACAGTTGTCCACCATCATGCGCATAAGCTCCAATAGAATGCCCTAAAGAACTTCTCCAACTTGGATACCCTTTTGACATTACATATTCTCTTGCAACACAATCAATTTCAAATCCTGTCTTACCAACTTTGAGTGCATCTGCAGCTTTTGCGATTGCATCTCTTACAGTCTCAAATCCATGAACTGCACCAGCTGGTGCAGATGTTTCACCATCCTTTAAGACGTAATACATACGTTGCATATCACTGCCATATCCCTCATATCGTATACCAAAGTCTACATTGACTAAGTCGCCTTTTTTTACAGTCACATCCGGCGCGCCCATATGTCCTCTCGGACAATCTTTCCCACTAAACACGCCAGGATTGTACGACTTAGGCCAAGAATACTCTAAGCCTCTTTTTTCAGTTTCATCTTGGAAAAATTTTTGAATATCAGCACATTTAACACCTTCTTTAATAAAGTCTTTTGCTGCATCAAATATTTCCTGCGTAATTTCACTTGCTCTTCTCATTAAAGCAATCTCACGTTCTGTTTTAATTCCTTTAACAGTTTTTACAATTTTAGAACTACTCACAAATTCACAGTTAACTCCACTTTGTTCAAATGCCTCTTTTATATGTAAATATGTTCCATAGCTTAGTCCATCTGAACTTGGATCTTCTTCTGAGAAGTTAAGTGCAACAACTTTTGGTTGTTTTACTTTCATATAATTTGAAATAGACTCTACAAATGAAACTTCAAACCCTTCAACATCGTCAAATGTTTCAGCATGCACATATCCATTTTTATCTATTGGTGTACAAATACATTTACTTGAACCATCCTGATTAAAGATCAATGCAGTAAACCCAATAAATTCATGATCACTGATAATCGGTAAAATAGGTTCACTATTTGTCGCCGATTCGTGTCCTGCAATAATCCACATGTCGATGTTTTCATTTTTCATAATTTCAGTTGCTAATTTTATTTTTTCTTTATCAAACATACACTTCTCCTCTTGTAACTGTATTCAATTATATATTATTTTTCATTTTTTGCAAGTGTTTTTGAAACATTTTTCATATTGATGAAAGAATTTACATTTATTTTTTCATTAACAAATCAAACTACATACGATTACCCCTTAATCTCTACAAAGTTTCCTTCTTTAAAGATCGGATATTCATTCCCCTCTTTATCATATCCAACCACGCACATATCATCTGTTCCAAACATAAAATCAATATGAATATTAGAATAATTTAAATTAACTTCACTCCACGCTTCAATATCCAATGGATCAAGTCCTTTAAACATTGAAGGAAAACCTTTCCCTAACGCAAGATGACATGAAGCATTTTCATCATAGAGCGTGTTATAAAACAACAGTCCACTTTGTGAAATAGGAGACTTATCTTCTACAAGTGCAACCTCTCCTAAATATTCACTTCCTTCATCTTTTTTAATTAGATCCTCAAGTAACTTTTGATTTTTAGGTGCATACAAGCCTACCACTTTTCCATCTTTAAACTCAAACCAGAAATCTTCTACAATCATTCCGCCCAATTCTAATGGTTTACTTGCATACACTTTTCCATCCACTCTATATTTATCAGGACACGAACTGATTTCCTCAGTAGGAATGTTTGCTACATACGTAAAACTTTCCCCTGCTTGCATCCCTCCATTCCAAGAATGATTTGGATGAAGTCCAATTACTAAGTCTGTCCCTAAACTATTTTTAAAATGTAGACGATCCAATTTTATCGTATTTAAATATTTTGAATATTTTCCTAAACGATAGAAATGTTCTTTCCAATCTTCATATGGATTATTTTCAAATTGCACACGACAGATGTCATAAATTGTATTAAACATATTATCAAGTGCAACTTCTGGCACATCATTTGGAAATAATGTTTCCGCCCATAATTGATTTGGATAACTACAAATACACCACTGTATCCCATCTTTCGCAATGTAATGACGGATATGATTTCTTAAATCATTTGTGAATGTTTGAAGTGCACTACTTGCATCTTGATTTAACCCTTCATATAAATAAGGGTAGGCAGATTTCACCAATAGTGAACATGCACCTTGTTTTAAATAATGGACACGACTTTCCTTTTGCCATTCTTCTACTTTTGAAATCATAGAAGGATCTACTTGTTTGCATCTTTCTTTATCCACGTAAGCATCCGTATAAAACACTATGACATCTTTCGCTTTTTTCTCAAATGCTATTTTTGTAATTTCGCGCACCAATGGATACGCATCTACAGGCGCTTCTACAATTAAATATTGATCCTTTTTAACATTAACCCCAAGTTCTACAAGTAATCTTGCATACTTTGTTAAGCGAATATCTTTCATATATGCACCTAATCTTTACAAACGTATATTTTATCTTGACGTGTTGTTAAATACACCGCACCATCTTTTGTAATATACGCCATATCTTCCTGACCAATTTTTCCATCTTCAAAGCTTAAGTTAATATCAACTGTAAACACCATACCCACTTCCATATTTGCTTCTACTCTTCCTAAATATCTTTCCCATCTTGGACCCATCATTACTCCACCATCATGTGTTTCAAGTCCAACTTGGTGACCAAAACCAAAGTTAAAGTCTGGATATCCAAATGATTTCACCACTTCACGTGCTTTTTCATCTGGTACATATGCAGGCGTATTTTCTCTCATAAGCGCTAGACCCGCATCTTGTGCGATATGTATATTATCTAAAGCTTCTTGATATTTTGCTGGTGCTGTTGTTTCATCATCCTTACAAACATAGTAAACACGTTGGATATCTGAACAATATCCATTTACCCTTACACCAAAATCAAGTGTAACTAAATCTCCCTTTTCTACTTTATATTCACCAGGACCAGCATGTCCACCTGGCGCGTTTGGAAGCATAACGCCTGGATTATGTTTTTCTTCCCATGCATTTTGATGTCCATAAAACGCTATTCTATCTTGACAGAATTTATGAATTTCAATCTGAGTTTTTCCTGCACGAATAAAATCAGTCGCCTCTTTTAAAATTGTTTCTGTACACGCAATCGCAAGCTTTATATTTTCAACTTCACTTAGTGTTTTTCTTCCACGTAGTTTATTAATAATTCCACCTGCAGATACGATTTCACCTTTGTATCCATACTCTGTGAATAATTCCATCAACATCATATACATACCATGCGTTAAACCATCACTTGCTACATCCAATGAATAATTTAATGCGATTGTATTTGGTTTAAAACGATCTAACAATTCGAAAAAAGCAGTTTTAAAACTTTTATCATATGTTAATACTTCATCATAAATCCCCATTTGAGACATCCCAAAAGAATCCAAATGTCCTGCTAATACTAAGTTTGTATCCTTCGTAATTGCTACGACTGTAATTCCACCAAACTCTACTGTACTAATCAAAGGAATAACCGGTTCCGAATTCATTACTGTCTCTCTTCCGATTGTTAGCCATAAATCAATTTTCTCTTCTTCTACAATTCCCATCGCTTGTCTTACTTTGTCTTTTTGTATCATATTGTTCACCTCATAAGATACATTATAAATGTAAACGTTTGCTAAAATCAATCATTTTCTTTCATTTTTCAATGTAAATTGTTTCACAACATAAAAAAAGTAGTATTTATTAAATACTACTTTTACTTTATATATTATTTTTATCTGCTTCAATGACTTCTTTTAAAGCTTCAATCGCTACTTTAATCGCCATTTCAGTATCATGCACTTGAGGATTATCAAGCCCTGCTTTTTCTCTTTCTTGATTCGCAACAACTAAGAAGCAAGATCCACATCTTACCTTTAAATAACTCGCTACAATAAACAGTGCTGCAGATTCCATCTCAGATGCCTTACACCCAAGTCTTAACCATGCATCCCATTTTGTATTTAACTCTTGATGATTTGGAAGTGAGTTTGGACGATGTTGACCATAAAATGCATCTTTACATTGAACAACCCCCGCATGATATGTTTGATTTAATTTCTTACTTGCAGAAACCAAATGATTTACGATATCTAAGTTAGCTATCGCCGGAAATTCAATTGGCGCATATTCTTTTGTAGTTCCTTCAAATCGAATTGCACCCGTTGCAATAACGACATCTCCACCTTTTACATCGATATCCATCCCACCGCATGTTCCCACACGAATAAATGTATGTGCTCCAATTGCTACAAGTTCTTCCATCGCAATAGAAGCCGATGGACCACCTATTCCAGTCGACGTCACACTCACTTTAACACCGTTTAAGTACCCAGTATATGTCACATACTCTCTTGAATCGCCAACAAGCTTCGCATCGTCAAAATGCTTTGCGATTTTTTCACATCTTTTTGGGTCTCCTGGAAGAATAACGTACTCTCCAATATCTTTTGGACCTACTCCAATATGATACTGCTTATCTGAACCTTGTGTATAATCAACCATCTTATTACCTCCTATTTAATATATTTAAATATTTCTTCTTTCCTTAATTCACAATCACTTCTTCCCAACTCAAATAGTTCCTTTAATTTCTCAGGATCTCCTGAAAATCTTGCTATACCCACATCTCTTGTTGGGAAAATTTGTAAACATTTACCTTCATTTGAGAGTTTCTCTATTATTGAGACTTCACGATAATATACATCTGCACGTTGCTTTAAATCTTCAATCAACTTTGGATATTTAGGATAATTCATACGCATCAACATCTCAAATGCTTTACTACTTGGTTTTCTTTTAAATCCCGCAGGTTTTGTCGTAATAACAATATGTTTATCACAACCATAATGTACACTTCTATTAATAGGAATCATTGTTGTGATTCCACCATCTAAATAACGTCTTCCTTCAAAATCTACTATTCTTCCTGCAATCGGAAGCGTACACGCTGCTTTTAATAATCGATATGTATCATCCATCTCTTGAACATTCTTCCAAAATGTTTCACCATACTCTAAATCATACACACCAATTTCAGCTTTCACTTTTGTTTTTCTTAACTGATTCAAATCAATTGGCATTATATCTTTTAATACTTCATCAAAGATATAATCATACCCAACATATCTACCCTCATGTAAAATAGAAGAAATTCCTATATTTCTTTTAGAACCTGCCCATGTAACACTTAATCCATAAAGCTTATTTTTTTCTTTATTCAAATAATTACATAAATGCATTGCACCACTTGATATCCCTACTGCAAAATCTACTTCTATATTATGATCTATAAACCAAGAAAGCACACCCGCAGTATATGCACCACGTAGTCCACCACCTTCAAGCACTAAACCTATTTTACTCATTTTATTCACCTCAATATTGATTATACCTTATGTTGTAATACTTGTCTAACTTACATAAACGGACTAAAAATATTCATAATCGCACGCATTAGTCTTACAAAAACTGGTACATCTAAACACTCTTGATATGTAATCTCTGTACAATTATTTAGTGTTTTTAAGAAATCCTCTTTTATTTTCATTACAGATGAGGTTTGATACATAAATACACCACATTCAAAATGCATATAATAACTTCTAAAATCCATATTTACCGTACCAAGTATCGCAACCTCATCATCCGCCACAAGTGTTTTCGCATGGACAAACCCAGGCAAATACTCATAAATACGTACCCCATTTTTAATCAACTCTTCATAATTAGAACGCGTCACCATATGCACATACCATTTATCAGGAATATGTGGCGTTGTGATACGTACATCCACTCCATTTTTTGCAGCCACAGATAATGCACGAATCATATCATACCCTACAATTAAATAAGGCGTTGTAATATAAATATACTTTTTAGCTTGCGTAATCAAATTAATATGTGCCGTTTCCCCTACATTTTCATCATCTGTTGGACTATCTGAAAATGGTTGAACAAACCCATCCGAGCTAAATGTTGAAATGTGGGCATCCTCTAACTTATAATCCAGATACTTTTCAGGATTTGATTCCTCAAAATTCCAGAATTGAAGAAACATTAAAGTAAAACTCCACACAGCAGCACCTTTCACATATAAACAATTATCTTTCCAATGTCCATTTCTTTTCTTTTTATTAATGTATTCATCCGCTAGATTTATACCACCTGTAAAAGCAACTTCACCATCGACAACTAAAATTTTCCTATGATCTCGATTATTCATTTTTATTGCAAGTTCCGCAACAAGCGGATTAAACACTTTACATTTAATCCCTTCACTTTCAAGTGTTTTATTATAATTTCTTGGAAGTGTGCTTACACATCCAGCATCATCATAAAGCACACGTACATCAACACCTTGTTTAACTTTTTCAACTAAAATCGCATGAATTGTATCCCACATCTTACCTTCTTCAATAATAAAGTATTCTAAAAAGATGTATTTCTTTGCAAGACTAATTTCCTTAACCATTTTTGTGAATCCCGCTTCACCTACTGGATAATATTTCGTTTTTGTGTTTTTATAAATCGGATAATATCCATGATTAAAAATATAGTTTACTTGTTTTAAAATCGTCGGGTCTTTTATATCCTTCAAAATATCTTCATTTTGTTTCAAAAACGGCAAACGTTCTTCATCATTCATCATCGCATGCCTTTGAAGTTCTTTCGGTATTTTTCTACCCCCAAACATCAAATAAAACACACCACCAAAAATTGGAACACCTAAAATTAGTAGCACCCAAATAATTGTATAAGATGGATTTTCTCTTTTATTTATTACATACAATACAATAATAAGACTCAAGATATAAAGACAAATATAAACTTGCCAAATAGATGCGGAAAGATAATATAAAATCAACATTACAAAAGCAAGTTGAACCAATACCGATACAACTAAAATAAAAACGCGACTAACCAGCACATTCATAATCTTGTTCATACTGTCCCCTTTTTATACAACGTATTTATCTAATATATTAAACGAAAGCCCCTGTAAAATTTCTTTTATAACATCAATTCGATATTCTTCCTCTAAACACTCAGGTGTATGTGCATCATATCCATAAATCACTTTACACCCTTTTTCACTTATAATCTTCCAAAAGTCATAGAACGGATAACAACAAAACATTCCTGTTTCATACTCTCTTTTTCCATAACGAATTCCATTTAAATTAATTTCAAGTGGTATATCATATTTTAAACTTAAGTTTGCTAGCCGTACTGCAACCTCAGCACATTTTGCACTAAAATTTGATCTTCCTAACATAAAATAATCCGGATGCGCAATGCATTTCACTAAATTTAAAGACACCGCTTTTTCAATTGCACTTACATAATATTCTAAATCATCATCACTTGCTTGAAAACTATAATCATGATCAATCATTTTTTTATAATGTTGTCCAATAATTAAGTAGTCTACTCTTTTTATAACCTCTTGATAGTACTCTACCATCTCGTCAAAAAATTCAATTTCAAACCCAACCTTAATATCTATTTGATCCTTATATTTTTCCTTTAATAAATACATGGATTCAATATATTCATTTAATTCTGTATCATCCATGCGATCACATTGATTTTTATATCCCTCAAATGGAATATGATCACTCATCCCTATACAATCAAACCCCGCCTTAATTGCAGATAAAATATACGCTTCATCACTTCCACTTGCATGATTACATCTTTTTGTATGTGTATGATAGTTGTATTTCATAATATCCCCTATTTATTTTAATCAAATTGTTTTAAAACTGTTTCTAATCTAATCAGCGCCTTTTTCACTTCTGATGTCGGACACGCAATATTCATTCTTTCAAATTGACTTCCTGCTGTTCCATATGCATGCCCCTCGCTCATATAAATTTGAGCTTGATTCATTAGTACATCATCTAACTGTTCATCCGATAAGCCATATTTACTAAAATCAATCCAAGCTAAATACGTTGCATCACTCTCCATTAAAGTTAACTTAGGTAATCTCTCTTTAAAAAACTCATCTAATACACGACGATTTTCTAAAATCACTTCCATAACTCCATCAAGCCATTCTCCACATTCATTATATGCAATCTCAGTTGCTTTAATTGCCATCATATTTAAACTACCTACATGATTTCTTTTACAAACAACTTTATATTGTTCTCTTAATTCTTCATCTTCAATTATAACCATACTCGCTTTTAATCCAGCAATATTAAATGTTTTACTTGGTGCACATGTTGTTACCACATTTTTTACATAGTTTTCACCTAACGTCGCCAACACAGTGTGTTTTTTTCCTGGGAAAACTAAATCATGGTGAATTTCATCCGCAATAATTAACACGTTGTTTTCAACACAAATATCCGCAACCTTAGTCAACTCTTCTCTTGTAAAGACTTTACCCGTTGGATTGTGTGGACTACATAAAATAAATACTGTATTATTTGGATCTTTCGCAAGTTTTTCAAATGTTTCAAAATCAATTTCATAATGATTATCTACTCTTACTAAATCACAATTTTGAATTATACACTCACCTTGTAAAATCGCTGTATTAAAAGGTGGATAAGTCGGTGTAAACAAAATAACCCCTTCCCCTTTTTTTGCATAACTTTGTACAAGCGTACATACTGCACCTACAACTCCTGGTGTTGGTAAAATCCACTCTTTTTTAATTTCATATTGATGTTTATTTTTCATCCAATTTATAATCGCATTGTAATACCCATCTAGTGGCATTGTATATCCAAGTACATATTCATCCAATATCTTCTTTAATCCTTCTGTAATCTCAGGAGCTGTTTTAAATTCCATATCCGCAACTGAAAATGGAATAACCCCTTCATCTACTTTACGTACTTTATTCATTATTTCCCATTTTGACGCACCATGTTGTGTGCGATCTACAACTGTAGTAAAATCATATTTCATATTTGTTTCCCCTTTTATATCTTCTCTATATTTATACCAAAAAAAAGGATAAAATTCTATCCTTTCATCATCAACATTTTTTCCTGTTCCTTATAATTCGGCATATAGTATGATACAACTTGATAAAATCGCTTTGAATGATTCGGAACGATCAAATGTGCATATTCATGCAATAATACATAATCGCTACACGATTTAGGATAATACAATAAATTCGTATTCAACGTAATCTTGTTTTTATTCACAAGACAACTCCCCCATTTCCCTTTCATTTTACGAAATACGATCTCTGGTTTTTCAATACGATATTCCTTTAAGATTTCATCAAAATCCTGACATTTCACTTCAATATACCTTTTTAAAAGCTTTACACATTCATTCATAATAAACACTTTTATTTTTTCTTGATTTGAAATATCAGGATAACTCACATATACATGATCTTCATTTACTTTAAAACGCATACTCCCTTTTTCTAAATGAATTGGGTATACTTTTCCAAATAGTCTTAGCGAATCACATTGTTCGGGTTCACTTTGAATTTGTTTAAGTTTTTCAAGTCTAACTTGTGCTTGTCTAATCCACACCCATTTACTAATAATGAAACTTTCAACATTTTCAAAAGGCACACCAGGATGCGCACTTACCAATAGCGTTTTATCCATTTTCAAACGCATATTAATATTCTTTACTTTCTTTGGTGTAAATTCATATTCCATGATTTCATTTTGATATTTAATTACTTTTTTCATAAAAGTATTATATCATAAATCATTTATTAAATGATTTATCGTTTTTAATCTACAAATTCACTATTTTCAAGTGTCTCTTCACTCATATAAATTTGTACTTTAGAATTTGATTTCATATATTCTCGCGCATCATCTGCATTAATAGTCACTTTATTTTTTAAACTAAATAATACGATATCTATCATTTCATTCACATTTAGTTCACTGTACGAATTGAATCTAAAATGATCAACATTGACATCATTTTCACTGTAAAGGTTTGAGTTTGTATGAATATATGTATAATCAGGATAGCTTTTAACTATTTTAATCTCATCTTCTAAACTATTATCTGTAATCACTTCATATTCAACATCCCACACACTAAATCTAACTTTTATATTCTCGTCTGAAGAAAGTGAATATGTATCTTCTTGCGTAACTATTTTAGAGTCGATCGCATTTTCAAATATTAATTCAGAAGATTCTTCAAATGACGAGATTTCCATTATAAATACTGAAATACCAAGCCCGATAAACGCAAACCCCACTAGAAAAGTAATTAATAATTTTTTCATTTTACTTCCCTCCTTTAAATACAAATTTGGCTATTGCAACTGAAGTTGATATACAAATCAACATTACACCAAACAAAATAAGTGTAAGACCCCAAAGGCCTGCACTTTGAACTAACATTCCAAATGAAACACCAAACATCACAACCATAGTAACTGTTACAGGTAAAATTCCAATCAAGAAGAAGAAAGAGAAAAATCTTGCGATAAGTACAACAAATCCAACTAACAATTGCGTTGCACTAAATTGACTCTCTTTTTTAACCTTTGGTGCTTTTTTAACTTTACTTACATTTACTGCAGCATCTATGACCTTTTCTTCTTCATTTAAATGTGGTTGTTGATCATCTACAACCGTATCTTCTACTTTTTCATCATTTGAAGATGACGTATTTTTCTTCTCTGTAAATTGAAGTGATATCACACGTTTTTTTACAAATGTAATAATTGTAAATCCAGCAATTACAAAATATCCAATTTCCAATACAAATTTAAACATATTTTCAAACCACATTGTTACACTATATGGAATATGGAATATTCCATCAAATGGTGTTCCAAACCCTGCAAGTGCAATTATAAAATTAACAAACGCATAAAAGAATGCTCTAAAAATCATAATACCTACAAGAAGCAACATAAATTCAAACACTATTGAAATTAATTTCTTTCTATTTACTTTTGATAACGCATCACTTGTTTTATCAATTAAGTTATCCATTGATTTTACATAGTCATTAATACCAGGTTTTTTTGTTTGTTTTACATGATATGCACTTAATATTTCTTTTGTAAATTCTTCTAAATCCCCAAAATCTTTAATTGCATCTTCTTCACTTTGTCCATTTTCAACTTTCATTTCAATATGTTGAATATACTCTTCAATTACTTCATTTTTCTCTGTATCTTCTAAAATTGATAAACGATCATTTAGAAAATCTTTAAATTCTGTTTTATTCATATTTTCCCTCCTTGATAAATTCATTGATATCTTCTACAAATTTCAACCAATCTTCTTTTATTTGATTACAATATACAGTACCGCTATGTGTTATATGATAGTACTTTCTCGGCGGTCCTTCTGTGGACTCTCTTAAATAAGTTTCTAAGTAACGTTCATTTGTCAGCCTTTTTAACAATGGATAAATCGTTCCTTCGTTTACATCTACAACTTTAGAAACTTCATTTACAAGTTCATACCCATACATATCTTTCTTTAGAATCGCAAGTAATACAATTAAGTCTAAAACACCTTTTTTAAACTGTGTATTCATTTCATCACTTCCTTTTTGCATATTCATCATACATCAACTACTATGTAATGTAAAGTACTAAATTAATTTTAGTACTAAAAAAATAAAAAAGCGATTTCTCGCTTATTTTTCAAACTCTAATCTTCTCTTAGTAGACTGTACCATTTTCTTTTTTAAACTCTCTACATCTTCATTTACTAAATCGGATTTCAATTTTTGAAGCTCCTCGCAAAACACATCAATTTCATCAATAAGAACCGCTTTGTTCATCATAAATAATTCACTCCATAGATGTTCATTTATTTTTGCGATGCGTGTTAAATCTCTAAAAGAATCTCCTGTATAGTTTTTTAATGTTGTATCTGCATTTGCGTTCATTAAACTTACGGCGATCGCATGTGTCAATTGAGAAACATACCCAATCATTTGATCATGTTTTTCTGCTGATAAGAAAACAATCTGCTTAAAATTCAATAATGATACGAATTCAAATACTTTATCAATAGAAGATTGTTTATTTTTAGGATGCTCAATAATAATCCCATTCGCATTTCTAAATAAATTTATATCAGAAAATGCAACACCACTCACTTCTTTCCCGGCCATAGGATGAAAAGCAACAAAGTCTAAATCACTTCTTAGTATATTTTGTATATCATCTAATAATTTTACCTTTACCCCACTGACATCACTTAAAATAGCATTGTCCTTAATCATACTTTGGTATTTTTCTAACCATACTACAATTTGACTAGGATAAAGTCCAAACATCACACTATCATATTTACAAACAAACTCTTTTTCAACACAAACACTTCCCTCATCAATGATTAAAGACTTCTTTGCGTATTCAATTGTTTCAGCATTTAAATCAATGGCACCTACAAAGTATCCTTCTTGTTTCAGTGCTTTCGCAACACTTCCTCCAATTAATCCTAACCCCACAATAAGTATATTTTTAGGATTCATACAATTTCACCTTTATTCCTAACTGCTTTAAATCATCGAAAAATGTTGGATATGATTTTTCAATTGATTCTGCTTGGTCAATTACAACAGGATAATTTAATACAGTTGCATACACCGCCAAACTCATCACAATACGATGATCTTTATGTCCAATAACTTCTTTTTCACTTTCAATATTTTTTCTATCTAATACAACAATTGTATCTTCTGTTGTTTTTAAAGTAACTCCAAGTTTAGTCAGTTCACTTTCAATCGCATCAATGCGATCCGATTCTTTAAAACGAAGTCTTTTAGCATTGTAAATTACAAAATTATCTTTTGCATGCGTACCTAAAACTGTCAAGATTGGACCTAAATCAGGACAATCACTTAAATCAATACGTCCACTTTCAAACTCAGTAGGATAAACCGCAAGTGTATCCTTTGAGATTTCATGTTTTATTTTACAATCCTTTAAAAGTTCAACAATTTTTTTATCTCCTTGTTTACTTTCAAAATTTAATCCATGACAAACAATTTTATGATTAATTGCTCCAAGCACTGCAAAAAATCCAAGTTGAGAGAAATCCGCTTCCACCGTATAATCAAATGCTTGATATGCCTGATTTCCTTTAATTAAATAACCATTTTCAAATTCTATGATTTCTACATTAAATTTCTTTAACATATCAATCGTTAAATCCACATAACTTTTTGATTCAAACACTCCAGTTATTTCTATTTTACTATCAGATGAAAGTAGAGGAAGCATAAATAACAATCCACTTATAAACTGACTGCTTACATCCCCTTTTATTTTATAGGTTTGTGCTTTTAATTTTCCTTTTATAATAATTTGGTCTTCATTTTGAACATATTTTAAATTTTGATTCAAAAATATTTCTTTATATATTTCCTGCGGTCGTTTCATCAAACGATTTTCCCCTTGAAATACAACTTCCTTATCAATCAATGAGAAAATCGGGATAAAAAAGCGCAATGTAGATCCAGATTCTTTACAGTTTACAATACAAGATTCTACATTTGAAAAATCTTGTATTCCTATTACCTCTACAAAATCTGATCCACATACAACACTTGCACCCAGTTTTTTTATTCCTTCAATCGTAACTTTTACATCATCAGAAAAAGCAATATTTTTTATGACACTTTTTCCCTTTGAAAGAGCTGCACAAATTAATGCACGATGTGACATACTCTTACTTGCTGGAATTGTAATATGTTCTAAGTTTTTTGAAGGATAAATCTTTGCCTTCATTAAATTCCTCTACCTATAACTTCAGCAATTTTCTTTCCTTTTTCAATAAGAGTACTGAAATTATCAAGTTTTAGTGATTGACTTCCATCACTCATAGCACACTCTGGATTTGTATGCACCTCAATTATAAGTCCATCACATCCTGCTGCAATTGCCGCAAGTGACATGCTTTCCACAAGTTTCCAATCCCCTGTTGCATGAGAAGGATCAATTACAATAGGTAAATGCGTTTTTTGTTTAACAATCGCAATCACACTTAAATCAAGTGTATTTCTTGTATATTTTTCAAACGTACGAATTCCTCTTTCGCATAAAATAACTTGTGAATTTCCACCTGCCATAATATACTCCGCAGCCATCAACCATTCTTCTATTGTATTCGCCATTCCTCTTTTTAATAAAATCGGTTTATTTATTTTTCCAACCGCTTTTAAGAGTTCAAAGTTTTGCATATTACGTGCACCAATTTGAATAATATCTACATGCTTTACAAATTCATCAATTACAGACGCATCCATTAATTCACTTACAATTGGCATCCCTAATCTTTTACCTGCATCATGCATAATTTCAATTCCTTGAGTTTTCATACCTTGAAATGCGTAAGGAGACGTACGTGGTTTATATGCTCCACCTCGAAGCATCTTTCCGCCCGCCACTTTTACACCATCCGCAATTTCATTAAAGATTTCTGAATTTTCAACCGCACATGGACCTCCAATAATGACAATATCCTCTTGTCCACCTATCTTAACTCCTTGTACATCAATCACTGTGTCTTCTGGATGAAATAAACGATTTACTTTTTTATAAGGCGCCGCAATTCTTGTAACTCTTTCTACATGAATGTTTGCTTCTAAACGTTTTGGATCTATCATAGATGTATCTCCAATACATCCAAACACTGTATACTCATCCCCTTTGGAAATTGTTAAAGATAAACCATATCCCTCTAGTTCATTTTGAATCTTTTTAAGCTCTTCTTCACTCGTTTTTTTCTTTACTGTAATAATCATTTTGTGACCCCTTTATTTCTTGCGATAAATACATCCATCGCCATTGTATACCCTTTAATTCCATACCCACTTATTGTATCAATACAATAAGATCTAATATAACTTACTTGCCTAAACTCTTCTCTTTTTGAAACATCTGAAATATGAACTTCTACCGTATCAATGTCAACTGCCTTTAAAGCATCTAATATCGCAACACTTGTATGTGTAAATGCAGCAGGATTAATAATAATTCCATCCGCAACACCATACAACTTTTGAATGTAATCTACAATAGCTCCTTCATGATTCGATTGAAACAGTTCTATTTCAATTTCTTTCTCATTTGCATATTCAATAATTGAATTACACAAATCAACATAATTTTCACTTCCATAAATTGATTGCTCACGTATACCCAACATATTAATGTTAGGACCATTTATTACGAATAGTTTCATCTAATACCTCCAGTATTTCATCTACACAACTGCTTTTTGTATAATTGTTTTCAACAACAATGTCACATGCATTCTCATACAAACTTTTTCGTTGTTTATACAGTAAATTAAGCTGTGCTCTGTTTTTTGTAAGTGGTCTTGAATCATTTGGCTTTACTAAACCCAAATCTCTTTTAATATAAATTACAATTGAATTCATATTCAAATAATCCACATTTGAATCGTTTAAGACAACTCCACCACCAGTCGCAATAATTTGAGACTTTCCTTTTGAGACTTCCTTAACTACTTCACATTCCACATTTCTAAAATAAGATTCAGATGTATCGTTAAATATTTCAGGTATGCTTTTACATTCTTTCTCTTCTATTAGAGAATCCGTATCCACCACCACTTTATCTAATTTATTTTTAAGTTGTTTCGCAATGCTACTTTTTCCACTATATGGCATCCCAACTAAAACAACATTACACATCCTTTTTAATATAGATTCATATATTTCATCAATTTTATGATTTTCAATACAAACCCCACTAAATAACTCACACGCATACTTCGCTTGCGCCACAAGCATATACAATCCACCCGCATACTTTATATTCATTTTCTTTGCCTGCATTAAAAGCTTTGTCGTAAGCGGATTATACACAACATCCACAACTCCTTTTAAGTTAGAAAATAAACTTAAATCCACCAAACAATCATCCACATTTGGATACATTCCAATTGGTGTTGTATTAATAATAAAATCATAGTTTAAACAACCATCCAACTGATCATAAGATAAGATATCATCCTTCGCCTCTCTTGAGACAATTTGGATATGCTTTGCGTTTAAATATTCAAGTGCTGCTACAACTGTTTTAGATGTAGCTCCTGACCCTAACACCAAGACATTTGCATTTTCAACATGCATCTCATGTTTCTTTAACATCGCGATAAATCCAAGATAATCTGTATTATACCCAATAAATTTTCCGTCTTTTTGAACAACCGTATTAACAGAATTAATTTTCAATGCACTTTCATCTACATGATCTAGCATTGGAATAATCATTTGTTTATAAGGAATCGTTACATTCATCCCTTTTAATGTCTTATTCAATAAAGATTTTACTTCTTCTTCATTTACTTCTTTTAATTCATATGTATAATCCGCTAAATATTCATGTATTTCTTTAGAAAAACTATGCCCTAGTTTTTTTCCAATCAATCCATATTCCATACTATTTCATCCACATATAACCAAAGCGCGCCATATGACTATCCACTAAGGCAATCGCAGTACAACATGTTATAACAACATTTGCACGAACGATAATTGCAGGATCATGTCGACCCACAATTTCAAGTGTTGTATTTGATTTATTTTCCATATCAATCGTATCTTGCGCTTTATAAATACTTGGAGTTGGTTTTATTGCTGTTTTAATTACAATTGGCATGCCATTACTAATACCACCATTTATACCGCCATTGAAGTTTGTTTTTGTATACACTTTACTATCTTTGAAATAAAGTGCATCGTTTACTTCACTTCCTTTATGATTTTTATAATCAAACCCAAGTCCAAACTCAACCCCTTTTACACCACCTATACTAAAAAGCATACGTGCGATTTCACTTTCAAGTGAGTGGAAAAAAGGTTCCCCAATTCCTGCATCCAAACCACAAACCATTGTTTCAATGACACCACCAATTGAATCTTTCTCATTTTTAATTTCTTCAATTTTTTCCTTCATTAAAACTTTAACTTCATCATTTATTACCGCAAATGGTTCAAAACATTTTTTTGAATCCACATCAAATGATTCAGCATTAAACGCTTGATCTTCGATTTGATATAAATTAAGAATATGACTTGCGATTTCAATATTTTTTGACTTTAATATCGAAAGACAAATTGCACCTGCTGCAACAAGTGGTGCAGTAATTCTACCTGAAAAATGTCCACCTCCACGATAATCTTGATATCCTAAATACTTCATTTCACCTGTATAATCCGCATGTGCAGGTCTATATACTTTAGAATAATCAGAAGATCTTTGTTTAGTATTCTCAATTAATATTGTTAAAGGTGTCCCTGTAGTATACCCATTAAAATACCCACTAACTATCTTTATTTGATCACTTTCTTGTCTTTGTGTTACAAGCGCACCTTTTGCACGTCTTAAATCCATAACGCTTTGTATAAACGCGATATCAAGTTTAATCCCAGGTGCAATATTTGAAATTGTACATCCAATTACATCTTGATGCGATTCCCCAAACAATGTGATCTTTAAATGATTCCCAATCGTACTCATATTATTTCTCCAATAGTGTTTTTATTTCATCTAATTTATATACTTTTAGCTCAGGTCTTTGAAGTTGATTCACAACTACAAATCCTATTCCATCTTTTTCTGCTTTTTTATCTTTAACAATAAACGCGCACACCGCATCTACATCAAATTCAACTTCTGTTTTTAAATTACATTTTTTTGCGATTGTGATTAAACGCTGTTTTAACTCTTCATTTTCCATCATCATAATCATACCAAGCATGACTGCTTCTCCATGATTCAATTCATCTAAATGATAATAACTTTCTAGTCCATGACCAATTGTATGTCCATAGTTCAATATTTTTCGTAGATTTTCTTCTTTTTCATCGATTTCAATTACCCTTCTTTTTCCTTTTAGTGATAAATAGAAAATACGTTCTAATTGTTTTTCAATTTCTTCTTTTTCAAAAATATCCAATAATTCAGGTTCCGCAATTACGCCCATTTTTACAGCTTCCGCAAGTCCGCTGTAGAAGTGACGTTTATCTAATGTATTTGTAACATTTGGATCGATTAATACTAAAGAAGGATGATGAAATGTTCCTACCATATTTTTATATTCATCTAAATTCACCGCCACTTTTCCACCAATACAGCTATCTACACACGCCAATGTGGATGTTGGAATTGAAACATAACGGATTCCTCTTTTATACGTACTTGCTACAAAGCCCGCTAAATCTCCTATAACACCACCACCTAAAGCGATAATGACGTCATTGCGATTAAAGTCAAGTTCAATAAGTTTCTTTTGTATTTGTTCATACACTGCAATCGATTTAGATTGCTCCCCTGGTGCAACAACAATAGAATATCCATTTTCAATTTGTGCCATCAATGTGTCTAAATAATGTTTCGCTACATTCTCATCTGTAATCACACATGTTTTACCCGTTTGTGGGATATATTCTCCTACATTTTGTAAAACACCTCTTTCAATTTTAACCAAGTATCTTGATTGTATTAAATTCACTTTTAATTCCATAATATTATTCTCCTTTTTCAATAAAAAAAGCACCCTATTTGATGCCTATAATTTTGCCCCTGCCAACATAAAATAACAAACTAAATTTTTTGTTTGTCGGGGCTATCTAAAGTAATAATAAAACTTCTTATTAATTGGTTTCATAATTGTACCTCTTAAATATATACATATAATAAACTATTTGCTTTGTACTTGCAAGTAATATACAAACTTTGATACAACATATGACAATATATAAACTTAAACATAATAAACAAAATAAACGCGTTTCTTTTTTATTAACCTTATCATTTGTTTTACATCTCATCTAAAGATTATAGAGAAACAAAACTATCTGTGTTAAAATATCGAAGGGATAGGTGATCTATTATGCAATTTAAAAAAACATTTATATATTTTAATCTTTTATTTTTATTCTCCTATTTAGCATTCTCACTTGGTTCAACACTTTTTGTACCATATCTTACAAATTTAGGATTTGATGCTTTACAAAGAGGAACACTGCTCTCTTCTATTGCGGTAGCTGTTATACTCTTTCAACTTGTTGGCGGGTATGTTTGCGATAAATTTAAAACAATAAAAAAAGTTGTCATTATAAGCCTTCTTTTATTTGTTCTTGCTGTTTACTTATTTTATAATACAGCAACACTCTCATTTATATATTTCTTAATAATGATCGCAATGGTAGGTGGGTTTTTCAACCTACTTGTAGGACTGTGTGATAGTTGGGTTTTACAATCAGGACCTAAATTTTACCAAAGCTATAGTTCTGTACGTGCAATTGGATCACTTGGATGGGCAATAGGTGCAACAAGTGGAGCCTATGTTACAACACAATTTGGATATCAAGGTTTATCTTTTTTCGTTATTATTTGTAGTATCCTTGCGATTGTATTATCTTTATTTATTAAAGATGCTCAAAACAGCACACCTAAACAAGATATTACTTTATCGGATGTAAAAGTCCTATTAAAAAACAACCGTTATATTTTTGTAACTATTATTTTATTTATTATTTTTTGTGTAAACAATGTAAGTATTTATGCAGTTGTCGATAAGATCTTAATTTTAGGTGGAGATGCAAGTGATGTCGGACTTAAATGGTTTATACACGCTTCTTTTGAAATTCCAATGTTTCTTTTAGGAACACGATTATTAAAAAAATTCAATGGATACGTACTTCTTGCAGCAGGCGCTTTCTTTTTCTTTATTCAATTCACGCTTTTCTCTTTTGCAACCTCTATTGAAATGATGATGTGGATACAGGCACTACAATTTCTAACATATCCTTTAATCCATATCTCAAGCAAGGTTTTAATTTATGATCTTTCACCAGATCATTTAAAAGCAACTGGACAATTATTTTCAATGAGTATCTTCACTGGGGTAAGTGCATTGATCACACCTATTTTAATTGGAGTAATCACAACTTATTCGAGCATTGATACTACACTGATGTGTGCAGCACTCGCTGCACTTGCTAGTATCGGACTTATTTATTTACTAGTAAACTATAAAAAAGGAGAACAACATGGACAAGCTTAATCAAGCACGTATTAATATAAATCAAATTGATGAGAAGATGGCCTCACTCTTTATTCAAAGAATGCATGAGGTCAAGCAAGTCATCTTATATAAAATTGAAAATAACCTTCCAATCTTTAATGAACAAAGAGAACTTGAAGTAATTGAAAGAAACTTAATGTTTATTTCAGATGAGAACTTAAAACCATATTACGCTATATTTATTCAAGATGTTATGAACTGTTCAAAGAAATATCAACAACAATTTTTAAGTGAAAATAAAATCGGATATCAAGGTACAAAAGGCGCTTTTTCTTATAATGCTTTACTACAATATAATAAAGATGCAGAAGCAATCGCATATCCAGAATTTAAAGATGCTGTCGATGCGGTTTTAAAACACGAAGTATCTTCTGCTATTTTACCAATTGAAAATTCATACACAGGAGATGTAGGAGAAGTGTTAGACTTACTTTATCATAATGATATTTATATTAGCGATGTATTAAATTTAGCAATTGACCAAAACTTATTGGCAATTTCAAACACAAAAATTCAAGACATTAAAAAAGTATATTCACACCCTCAAGCGCTGGCACAATGCAAAACTTTCTTTTTAGGACGAGATATAGAACTTATTCCTTTCGCAAACACTGCACTTGCTGCAAAATATGTACATGAAAAAAACGATCCAACTATTGCGGCAATCGCATCTGCTACAACCGCTTCCTTATATGACTTAAATGTCTTAGTAGAGCATATCCAATCCGCAAGTGATAACACAACAAAATTTATTGTACTAAAATCAGCACTTCCTACAAAAGGAAATAGAGTAAGCTGTGTATTCTCTGTAAAACATGAATCAGGGCAACTATCTAAAATCCTAAATCATATTGGTGAAAAAGGATTCAATCTTGAAAGTATTAAATCAAGAGCTTTACATGATACAGCATGGAAATATTATTTCTATATGGAAATTGATGGAGATTTCCAACAAGATTCTATTAAACAATTAATCAACGATTTAAAACTGCTTACGGAACACTTTAAAGTAATTGGTGTTTATACCATCTAAAAAAAAGAGTTGACTCTTCAAAGTCAGCTCTTTTTATTTAATGCGATTAAAATCAATTCTACCGCATGTTTAGGCGTTGTTTTTGATGTATCAATACATAAATGATATTGATTTAAATCCTTCCAGCTTTGATTTGTATTTTTTGTATAATACTTACTTCTTTTTTCATCTATTTTTATAATTTCTCTTCTGATTTTTTCTGGATCGATTGATTCACTTGTCTTCTCTTTTTTCAAACAACGATCAATACGACTATCCATATTAGAATTATAAATAAATACCTTTAATGGATTTAAATCAGATAATATTACATTACAACATCTTCCTACAAATACCCCTTTTGTTGTTTTTGCAAGTTTTACAATGACTTCATTTTCTATATGTTGGATTTCTCCGATTGGTAAATGTTCATATTGCATAAAAGAACGACTAAATGCATATGGATATTTTTTCATATCAAATTCTTTCAAATGTTCAATTACATCTGCTTTTATATGTAATTTATCCTGTATCTCATTTACAATTTCACGGTCATAATAGGCACACTTTAAAGCATCTGAAAGTCTTTTCGCAACCTCTCTTCCTCCACTTGAAAACGTACGATTAATTGTAATAATTTGATTGTATTTTGTTTCATATACACTCTCTTTATCCATACTTTTATCATATGAAGCTACAACAGAATTTGTTTCTCTTTTTTTATTCAATAAAATAATTCCTACAAAAACAGCACACACTTCCGCAAACGCTACGCTTAGCCAAATACCGTTTAACTCTAAAAATAAAGGCAAAACAAATATTCCAATACTTACAAATATAAACCCTCTACAAGACGCTACAATAACAGATTCAAGTCCTTTTCCAATAAATGTAAAATAACCTGAATTTAATATATTAAATCCGGCAAATAAAAATGAAATTCCATACAGTTTTCCACCCGCACTTGCCATATCAATTAAAGTAGGTTGATCTTTTATAAACAGTCCTGCTAAAAATTCTCCATTAAAGTAAAGTAATAAAAATAATAAAACTCCAAACAATAAGTTACTTAAATATGCAAAATTCATCGTGTCTTTTACACGTTTACTATCATTCATTCCATAATTAAAACTCACAATAGGACCTACTCCATCTGAAATTCCAAATAATACCATAACACCAAGTCCGCCAATATAATTGATCGCAGTAAATGCTGCAACACCATCTGCACCCGCAATACGCATTAGCGATACATTAAATAAATATGCTGTTATCGCAATAGACATCGAATTAATTCCTTCTGATGCACCATTGAATAAAATTGGTTTAATGCATTCTTTAGAAAATTTACCCACAAATATATTAATTGCATTTTTTCTATCTAACATTGGCCATATTACTACCAAAAGTGCAACAATATAAGACATTCCTGTTGCAATCGCTGCTCCATTTACACCCATATCCAGATGAACTAAAAACAAATAATCTAATCCAATATTTGTTAAAATGCTTAAAATTGATCCATAAAAATACATTTCTGGTTTCCCAACAATTCTATTTAAAAAACCAAAATACAACATAATACATATAAAGATAGAAAAGAAAGAAATGACTTGCACATAAACTGCAGTGTAATGAATTAAACTTTCCTTTGCACCTAAAAGCACAGCAATCCATTCACTAAATCCTACTCCAAATACTGTTATAAACAAAGCACCTATAATTATGATGATTTTAAATGTATGAAAGCCGTTTTGCGCTTTTTCAATATCCCCTTTTCCCAATTGATATCCTGCATAGCTTTGTGTACCGATTGACACGATCATTGAAAGACCAAAAATAATTTGCATAAAAGGAAGTGCAAAATTCACACTTGCCAGCGCATCACTTCCGATATAATTTCCAACAAACATACCATCAATCATTCCTTGAAGACCCGCAATCAACATTGAAATCACCGCAGGAATACAATATTTAATAAATAATTTAAAAGTACTTTGTGTACTTAGTACGTTACTTGATTCTTTCATATTTTTCTCTCACTTAAGTATAGATTATACTAAAATTTTATAAAAAAAAGAACCCCAAAGGGTTCTTATCCAAATAAAGATACTTTCTTATTCAATTTTTTTAATTTCTCAACATTTTTTTGCGCTTCTACATATCCTTCTTCAATCACAATTCTTCCTTTATTTAAGTCAAATGGATGTTCTGCAGAAACATGTACATTGATATTTAAGTCTCCTTCTGTTTTTGCAGCATAAACAGATTGTTCAATCATTAAATCCGCTGCCCTAATACTCACATCAAGTATCGACTTATATTCTTTTGGTTTTTCAATTTCTAACATACTTACTGATAACACTTTTGTCTTTTTAAGTTGTTTAAGAGGCCAAATTGGAAGATTCATTCGTACCCCACCATCAATCAAATCCAAATCTTTATGTTTTGTTGAGTTAAAAACAAACGGAAATGCACAAGATGCTCTGACTGCTTTTGCAAGTTCAACATCATCTTCCACTATAATATGATCATACGCATCAATCGCCTCTTTTTTATTTGTGAAAATCACAAGTTTACCTGATATTAAATCCACAGCAGGAATAAATAAAGGAACTGGTACATCTTTAATATGTATTACATTAAACTTCTCAAACACTTCTTTCAAGACATTTTCAAGAAGATCAGCATCCACAAGCCCATTAATTTGATGCTTATAAAAAGGCATCACCTTAATATTCGGTGTAAATATT
The DNA here is from genome assembly GCA_964368305.1 of uncultured Erysipelotrichaceae bacterium. Taxonomy (GTDB): domain Bacteria; phylum Bacillota_I; class Bacilli_A; order Erysipelotrichales; family Erysipelotrichaceae; genus CAYJAB01. Next base: position 44,117 of record CAYJAB010000009.1, read on the forward strand.
TTATCCTTAATAAATGTTTGTTCTAAATCTAACAGCAAAGTTTCCATTTCCTCTTGTTCAATTCCGCATGCAAGTAAAGAAGCAATGACACTTCCCATACTTGTTCCAGCATAACTTGAAAAAGTGATACCATTTTCTTTCGCTAAACGCACTACACCAACTGACGCAAATGCTTTAATTCCGCCACCTGATATTGCCAATCCGATATTTGCCATACTAACACCTCTTTCATATTTCTAAATATTGTATATCAACTACTCTACTGATTTCAATGATTCTACCATTTTAATGTTACGCAATTTTTTATTCATCATTTTATTGACAAACAAAGTAAAGATAATCGTTATCACAATTGCATATACATATGAAATTGGTAAAATTACACGCCCGAACATGATTGTCTCCATCTCTGCAACCTGCATGATGTATTCATGTAAAATTTTACCTAATCCAAGTCCTAAAATCGCACCGATTAAACTTAACAGTACACTTTCCTTATTTACATAACTATTCACTTCTTTATCTGTAAATCCTAAAACTTTAATTGTTGCGATTTCTCTATTTCTTTCACTAATATTTACATTACTTAAGTTATATAAAACAACACATGCAAGTAGTCCACTTGAAATAATAAGTACGATTACTATTAAGTTTAATGATGTAATCATATCATCGAAACTATTCGCTAAATCCACATAAGTCGTTGTTGATTGAACAAACTCATTTTGTGCTAAGTCACTTGCAAATTGCTTGATAGAGTCATACGAATGCACATTTAATTGAATCAATAATGTATTTTGTTTTGCACTAAGTTCAAACATTTGCTTATATAAAGCTGGCGTCATATAAACATAATGTCCAATATAATTTTCTGTAATCCCACTAATCTCAAATGTTGCTACAAACTGATCCTTATTTTTTAAAGTTATACTATCTCCAATCGTTAAATCAAACTGTTTCGCTAATTTCTCACTTATAATAATCCCCTTATCACTTAATGTAAGTTGATTTTTGGAAGTACGATTTTGAAGTGTAACATAATCCTCAAACTGATTTAAATCACTTGGAACAACTACGCTTACACTAGTATTTTCATCTTCTTGTAATGTCATTGTCTCTAAGGAAACATAAAGTGCTTGCTTCACATTATCCTGTTTTTCAACATCCATTAAAAATGCAGTTTCATCTTCAACCTCTGGTTTAATTTGTGCTAAGACTTCATATTTAAACAATTCACTAAATTGAGAATCTACAATTGTACTTACAGAATCTTTAATCCCAAATCCTGAAAGCAATAATGCAGTACATCCAGATATACCTATTATCGTCATAAAGAAACGTTTTTTATATCTAAATAAATTTCTAGCTGTTACTTTTTCACTAAATGTCAATCTTTGCCAAATACCAGGAAGTCTTTCCAAGAAAATCCTCTTCCCAATCTTTGGTGCTTTTGGTCGCATCAAACTCGCTGATGTTTCATTTAATGAAGCGTAACATGCTGCAAATGCACTTATCATCGTGATTGAAACTGCAACGATGACCGCAGTTATCATAAGATCGTATTGTGGAGTTAAAATTAGTTCGGGAATTGTAAATTTTATATTCCAAGCAGTAAAAATCACATATGGAAATACTGCCATACCCAAAACCAATCCTAATAAACTTCCAATAAAACTCGATAGTCCTGCATATAATAAATACTTCATCATAATCTCTGTTTTTTTATACCCCAATGCTTTAAATGTACCAATGATTTGTCTTTGTTCATCCACCATACGTGTCATTGTAGTTAAACACACAAGTGCAGCAACTAAGAAAAAGAATATTGGGAATATTGTAGCAATTGCCTCCATACTAGATGCTGAACTTCCATAATCACGATATCCAAAATGACTTTCACGGTCTAATACATACCATTCTGGTTCTAATATTAATTCAATGTCTTTTTGCGCAATAATGAGTTCTTCTTGTGCATCTGCTAGTTTTTCTTCTCCATTTTTTTGTTCAATCGCAAGTGTTTCTTTCGCGTCCTCTAATTCTGTTTTTGCCTTTTTTAAATCATTCTCTGCTTTTTCAAATTCAATATTCGTATCGATTTTAGCCTGTTCAAGCATATTTTTTTGTTTGTTTAATTCTACTTGAGAATCTTCTAATTGCATCTTTGTTTGATCAAGTGTAGCTTGTCCTGCTGAAATTGATGTTTCTAAAAGAGCGATTTGCGTTGTTATCTCTTGCCTTTCATCAACCAAAGTTTGACTTACAGTAATTTCTGCTTCTATCTTTTCTTGCTCTTGTATGATTGCTTCTTTCTCTTGATTTAAAGTTTCTAATTCTAATTCTTTCGCTTTTATTTGCTCTTCTGTACTTGATTCATCTTCTCTTAAATCATCAAGTTCTTTTTGAGTTGTTTCGATCGCTGCTTCCTTATCATTTAACTTTGCATCTAAATCTGATTTTTGTTGCAACAGTTTATCATGATCCTCTTGTAAAGTAGGATGCAAAGCATCAAAGGCTTCTAGCTTTCTTTCATTAATTTCTATTTGATCAAATATCAATTTATTCGCTTCTTTAAATTCTTGCTCTGCTTGCTGGTGTTGGACATTACCCTCATCAATTAAAGACTGCGCTGATACAATTGTCTCCTGTGCTTGCGCGAACTCTTTTTCTGCTAAGTCTTGATTTACCTTTAATAAAATGTCACCTTCTATAACTTCATATTCACCCTCATCTATTTTTTTCTGAGCATCTTTTATTTCTTTTTCAAACTCTAGCACACCTTCATCATATTCTTGTTGAGCTTGTGCTAGTTTTTCATTTGCCTCATTCAAAACATCTTCATATCTTATATCAATTTGCTGAGCTGCAATTTTATTGAGTTCATTTTTAACTGGAATCAATGCATCAAAATATGCCTCTTTATATGAATTATATTGTTTTACACCCTCTACCGTTAAAAAGACATCTGTATAATACTCAAAACTAAATGCATCTTCATTCACATACATAAAAGAATCCACAACACCAGAGCCAATCAATGAAGGTCCTTTATCATAAGATACATACTCTACTGTTTCAACTTTTCCTACAATTTCAAAAACCGTTGTATTTAAAGATTCTTCTAAATCTTCATCTAATAAATAAACCTCAATTTCATCCCCTATTTTCAAACCACCACTCAGTAGTAATGATCCTTCTACAACACATTCATTTACAGAATTAGGCAGTCTTCCCTCCACTAATGTAAATTGATTAATAAAGTCATCTTCCTCTTTTGGTGAAGATATCGAATGCATTCTATACACTTGCTGCGTATTGTTTATTTTAGCATACACATCTTTTGTATATGCAGGATAGACACCATTTACCCCTTCTATTTTCGATATTTCATCGACGTCTTCATCAGTGAATCCAAATGTCGATACTAATCGAATATCTGAAAGGTTATATTTATCAAAATACACATCTGCTGAGTGTTCCATGATCGCTGAAGATGAACTAACCCCAACAAAAAACGCCACACCGATCATAACAATTGCTAAAATTGATATAAATCTACTTGCGGATTTTTTTATCTCTATAAATGTGTCTTTAAATAAAGCCTTTTTCATACTACCACTCTATACTTTCTACATCCTGTGGGTTTTCATTAATTACTACAGATTCAATTTTTCCATTTTTAACATGAATCACTTTATCCCCCATTGGTGCAATTGCCAAGTTGTGCGTAATAATAATGACTGTCATATTTTGTTTACGTTGCGTATCTTGAAGAAGTTTCAATATTTGTTTTCCTGTTTGATAATCTAATGCACCCGTTGGTTCATCACAAAGTAGTAACTTCGGATTTTTTGCCAACGCGCGTGCAATTGCCACACGTTGTTGCTCTCCCCCTGAAAGCTGTGAGGGAAAATTATTTTGACGATGTTTAAGTCCTACATCTTTTACAGTCTGTTCAACATTTAAAGGATCCTTACATATCTGCGTTGCAAGCTCTACATTTTCTTTAACTGTTAAGTTTGGCACTAAATTATAAAACTGAAAAACAAATCCAATGTCGTGACGACGATACATCGTTAATTCTTTCAACGTGTATTCACTAATTAGATGTCCATCTACACTGACTTCCCCTTCTGACACAGTATCCATTCCACCTAATATATTTAGGATTGTACTTTTTCCTGCACCACTCGCTCCAGCGATTACAACAAACTCTCCTTCTTTAATAGAAAAGTCTACACCAGATAATGCTTCTGTTTTTACTTCTGCAGTTTGATAGATTTTTTTAACATCTTTAAATGTGATAAAGTTTTTCATAGTGTTTCCTCTTTTTTATTTAATACATATACAAAATCTTGTAGATAACTTTGAATCATTTCTTGCAGTGATCCATTTAAATCCGGATATGATTTAAATGCATATTCTAATCCACTACAAAATGCATAGACATGCATTTTGTGAATAAATTGATTTGAATCTTTTGGAAGTACAGAATCAAACCACGATATCAAACGCTCTTTTAAGTCAGTGTAAGACATAATAATCAACATTTCTTGATAATGCTCACTTACAATATCACTCAACTGCTTAGAAATTAAAGGAATACTTAAAGCCAATTTTTCAATTGGAATTAAATATGTATGATCATTTTTTAATACTTCAAGCTGATGATTACTAAATTTCACAACAATTTGATTTATTTTATAAAGTGTTGGCTCAATAATATACTGAATCAACTCTTCTTTATTTTTAAAATAACGATATAAATTACCTACAGTCATATCCGCATTCTTCGCTATTTCTCTTAAAGAGGCATTTTCAACGCCTTTAATCAAAACTTCATTTTTTGTAGCTTCAATGATTTTCTTTCTTATATTTTCCTTTAAAACTTGTGCCATACGTTACCTCTTTTCAATAGTATACACTTGTTCATTATTATAAACAACTAAATTGCATAAAAAAACGAAGCAAATGCTTCGTTTACATATGTGTTAATCTCGAATTCACTACCGCAACTTCCTCTTCATTTCGATAATATATCTTCGCTATTCTCTTATTTAAGCTACATAAAATTTCATAGACGATTGTATCTACTTGCTTCGCAACATTTTCAATCAAGCTATGTTTTCCAATTAACTCTACTGTTGTTCCAACAGGATAATACTGATCCAGTTTTAACATTGCCTGATCCATACATATTCTTCCAACAAACTCAATAGGTGTATCATTTATATAAGCGATCGTATTTTGATGAGATCTTAACCATCCATCCGCATATCCAATAGGAACTGTCGCAATCCATTCTGTATCTTTTGTCACATACGTTCCACCATAACTTACAGGACTTTCTTTCTCAACTTCTTTAACATGTACTATTTTTGTGTATAAAGATAATACTGGTTTTAAATCATTTGGATAATGACTATGCCCTAAAAGTGCAATCCCACATCTTACTGCATTACAAAAATCATCCTCATAAGCAATACTCGCATCTGAATTTGAAATATGTATCCATTTAAAGTTATGCTTAACCCGCATCACAATAGACTTAAATCTCTCCATTTGTGTATGACTAAATTCACATTCTTTTTCATCCGATCTTGCATAATGAGAATAAATACCTTCTATTTGATTTCCTTTTAGTAAACTTAAACAGTTGTTTACATCTTCTATAGTGTTCATTCCTAGACGATTCATCCCTGTATCTACTTTAATATGCAATACAAGTCCAGTTAATTTCAAATCATAGACTTGCTTTGCCCATTCTAATGAGGTTACCGTTAACGCAATCTTTTTTTCAATTGCAATATGTGCATATATCGGATTTGTATAACCTAAAACAAGTATTGAAGCAGTAATATTTTTATTTCTTAAAGCCAATGCTTCATCAAGAGAACTCACTGCAAGATATTGTGCACCTGCTAAAAGTGCCTCTTTTGCAACCCATTCATCGCCAATACCATATCCGTTTGCTTTTACAACTGCAAAAATCGCTTTATTTGTCTTTTTCTTTAAATAGATTACATTATCATAAATATGATCTAATCTAATCTCAGCCCATGTATCACGATAAAACATAGATACCCTATACAATTCTTGCGTTTTGATATGCAAGATAAATACCCGCAACTCTAAATGCCAATCCTAAAAGCGCATTTGCAGATAAATTTGTCCATACCATAAATGTGTATCTAATTGATAAGAAGAAGAAATCAAAACTTGTAAAAATATTAAACCCAAACATTGATATCATATCCCCTAAAAAGAAACAAACAAATGCAAGCACAGCACCTAAAACTGAAAATTCAGGTTTAACACCACGTCCATATTTTTGAATCACCATACCAATTGCATATCCAATACCTAGATAAACAACTGAAAATTCAATTCTAATTAAATTCGATAAAAATCCATAAGCAACCGCAAGAACTAAAGATGCAGCTCCTCCATATAATAAACCTTTGATAAATCTTTGATTTTTAGCAAGTGTACGAGAATTATATACTTTAAACATAAATAACTACCTCCTTATATACAAAATAAGTATACCACAGACATATACTAAATAAAATAATCGCACTTATTTCATATAAAAATATTCTTTCTATTATAAATACAAAACATGTTCAATACAAAATTTAAAAAAAGTATAGAAAAATAAAAAAAATAGAAATATCTTATTGACTCTCATTTTTAGTTATGGTATATTATTTAAGCGCTAAGGTAAAATCCTTAGTTGACCAACAAACGGAGGTTTAGCTCAGTTGGGAGAGCATCTGCCTTACAAGCAGAGGGTCGGCGGTTCGAGCC
>CAYJAB010000010.1:0-40539 GCA_964368305.1 uncultured Erysipelotrichaceae bacterium
TAAATTCATATCTAATTGAATTGTTCCACACTGCCACTCTCTTCCTAAAGAATCTGTTAAATGAAAATCCAATTTAGGTCCATAAAATGCACCATCCCCTGGATTCACTTTATATTCTTTACCCGCTGCAATACATGCCTTTTCAAGAGCCTTCTCAGCCTTATCCCAAATTTCTAAAGATCCAATATACTTATCTTCTGGTCTTGTACTTAACTCAATACGGTATTTTAGACCAAATACATCATATACGCGATCAATAAAGCGAATTAGACGAACAACTTCTTCTTCAATTTGATTTTCTCGCATATAAATATGAGCATCATCTTGTGTAAATGTACGTACTCTAAATAAACCATTTAAAGCGCCACTTGCTTCATGGCGATGTACAAGCCCTAATTCACCAATTCTCATTGGGAAGTCTTTATATGAATGCAGACCATGCTTAAATGCTAACAGCGCACCAGGACAATTCATTGGTTTTACCGCAAACAAGCGATCATCAATTGCGCTTGTGTACATGTTTTCACGATAATTGAACCAATGTCCACTTACCTCCCAAAGCTCTTGTGCAAGCATAACTGGTGTTTTAATAAAATCATATTCCTCAAGTGTATGTTGTTGATACCAATAGTTTTCTAGTTCATTTCGAATAATCATCCCATTTGGTAAGAAAAACGGAAATCCAGGACCATATTCACTCATCATGAAAATATCTAATTCACGTCCAAGCTTTTTATGGTCACGTTTTTTTGCTTCCTCAAGTAAATATAAATGTTCCTCTAATTGTTCTGGTGTTTCAAAACAAATCCCATACACCCTTTGTAACATTTTATTGCTTGCATCCCCTTTGAAGTATGCACCGCTTGCTTTTAATAGTTTATAATTTTTCAATTCTTTTACTGTAGATACATGTGGTCCACGGCATAAGTCCACAAACTCACCTTGTTTATAAATACTAATTACAGTATCTTCTTCATCCATTCCATTTATAAGTTCAATTTTATATGGATCATCTTTAAACATTTCAAGTGCTTGTTCTTTAGAAATTTCTTCTCTTGTAATTCTTTTTCCATCTTTAGAAATCTTCTTCATTTCTTTTTCGATTTTCGCAAAGTCTTCTTCGCGAATTACATCATCCCCTAAATCAATATCATAATAGAACCCTTCAGTAATAACAGGGCCTACCCATAACATCGCATGTGGATAAAGACGTTTGATTGCTTGTGCCATTAAATGTGCACAAGAATGATTCATAATGCTCAATTGCTCATTTTCTTTAATATTAATCATAATTTTCTCCTTTTTTTAACAAAAAAACGTCCTATAAAAGGACGTTATACTAACGTGGTACCACCTAAATTTCGTAATAAATTACGCTTGAAACTTTTAACGCAAGTTAAACGAATAACCATTTCCTGTTATTATCAGTAAAGTAGTAAGGTATGATACTTCGCGAAAGAGTTTCACCAACCCTCTTTCTCTCTAAATTGAATATATCTGCTTGTGTCTTTACTATAGACATACTATTATTATATCTTCTATTTACAAATTGTCAATAAACATACAACGTATCTATTGCATCTTTTTTGCACTTCCATAACACATCACACCATACTTAATATTAGAGGATACTTCCATAGGTGTCTCTTCAATTTTTTTCAAGATTTGTTTATTAATATTGCATCCCATTTCATTTTTAGACCATATTTTATTTACGCGATCAAAAATATTTCCCATTCGTCCTGTTGGTCTTTGATGTTCCATAAACAAGAACTCTCCATTTGGTTTTAATACACGCTGTATTTCTAAAAGAACTGCATCTAAATCATCTACAGAGCACATTGCAAGTCCACTGACAACAGTATCAAACACACCATCATCAAATGGAAGTTTCTCTGCTGCGGTATGGATAAACTCAACTTGAGGGAAATTATTCTTATTGTCATAAACATCTACGGCAACAATTTTTGATATTTTATTTAAATCAAAATATTTATAATTCGCACCACTTCCAAACCCTATTTCTAATACATTCCCTTTTGCTTTTATCATTACTTCTTTTCTTAATTTTTTAAAAAAAAGAAATTCTAAAGGTGACATAAATAAATCATAAAAAAACATAGAAAGCTCCTTTTCTGGCATGTTTATTAATAAAGTGCAGCAAGCTGCACTTTATTTTATATTACAAAATTACCATCTTTAAATACAACAACTTCTTTTCCACTTTGCGTAGTTCCAATTACAGACATGTCTGCACTACCAAACATAAAGTCACTATGTTCTAAAGAATCATTTGCACCTGCTTTTGCCAATTCTTCTTTCGACATCGAAGTTCCACCTTTTACATTCATAGGATATGCTGCACCAAACGCTAAATGGCAAGATGCATTTTCATCAAATAATGTATTTAAAAATAAGATATTACTATTAGAAATTGGTGAGTTATGAGAAATTAATGCAACTTCTCCTAAATAGCAACTTCCTTCATCAAATTCTACCAATGATTTTAAAGTTTCTTCTTCTTTTTTAGCAGAGAAGCTCACAACTTTTCCATCTTTAAATTCTACTTTAAAATCTTCAATCAATTTACCATGGTGATTCAATGGTTTAGTAGCACATACTGTACCATTAACACCTGTTTTTAAAGGCATTGTAAAACATTCTTCAGTAGGCATGTTTGGATTAAAAATAACTCCCTTTGTTGAGTGCTCTGCACCACCACACCATATGTGATTTTCTACAAGTTCAACAGTTAAATCTGTTCCAATACTATTTTTAAAATGTAATGATTTGAAGTTAAGTTCATTTAAAGTTTTACTATAATGTGCTAAATTCTCATTATGTTTACTCCATTCTTCAACAGGATCATTGTCTTCAGTAATACGAACTGACATTAAAATAGCTTCCCACATTTTTTCCATTGCTTTTTCTTCCGTATCATTTGGAAAAACTTCTTTCGCCCATCCAACTGTAGGTATAGATACAATAGACCATTGCCCATGATTCCCCATAGTGTATTCTTGCGCATTTTTAAATGCCTTCGAAAAAGCCATAGAAAGTCTTTGTAGCTTTTCAGGTTCAATATTCTTAAGTAATCCTGGAGTTTCCGCATAAATATTTAAAATACATGCACCTTGTTCAACCATATAATTTGATTGGGCAACCCGATACTCTGGGATTGTCTCAAGTGACTCTACAGACTCATGCTCAAGTATTGTTTTAGTAATTAGTTCATCTGTCCAATCTACAAAAACTTTTTTAGCGCCTGCTTTATATGCTTCTTCTACACACATTCTTGCAAAATAAGCATTATCAGTTGCACATTTAATAATCATTGTTTGATCTTTTTGAACGTTTGCGCCAACGCAAACTGCAAGTTTTGCATACTTTTGTAATAAATTTTGATTAATCATTTTTTCTCCTTAATTTCCTTTTGATATTGGAAGCATTGCTGCACCAATAATACCCGGCTCTGCTAAAATAGCCGTTTTTACTTCTATTGAACTCATCCCTTTATGAATCAGTGAATAAAAATCAGATTTCAATTTGTCAAAATATAAATCTTTTGACTTCGTAACACCACCACCAATTACAAACAAGTCTGGATCACAAACATGTGCAATCGCTGACATTGCACTCGCAAAGTTATACGTCATTTCATCTACAAGTTTGGTTGCTCTTTCATCACTATTAATGTATAAATCAAAAATTTCTTTTGCACTTGTAATATTTGGATCTATTGTCTCTTGCGCAATACGAATCATCGCTGTACCACTTGATTCGTTTTCAACCGCACCTGCATTTAAATGATTGTGTTTCTTTTTACTACGGTCTACAATAATGTTTCCAATTTCACCTGCATGACCATTCTTTCCAGAAACAACTTGTCCGTTTACGATTAAAGCCCCACCAATTCCTGTAGAATGTGTAATGTAATAAACAATAGGTTTTCCTTTTCCTGCTCCAACCAACGCTTCTGCAAGACCAGCAACATTTGCATCATTATCTACATACGTAGGTAAATTAAACGCATCCATTAACTCTTGTGCCATTGGATATCTTTCAAATCCTGGTAGATTTGTCGACATAATCATTTCACCTTTAGTCGTATCTACAGGACCAGGTACACCAATACCAATCCCACTACAATTTTGATAATCACTTATTGAGCGAATCATTTCTTTCATATTCTCCATAACCTTTTTAGGTCCTTGTTGAGCATAAGATTCCCCTTTAACTTCTTCTAAAATCTTTCCTTCGCGAGTAATTTTTGCAACGCGAATATTTGTACCACCTAAATCAATCCCTATATAAGTATTCATAAAAATTTCTCCTTTAAATCATTATATCAAATTTAATGATATAAAACGTATTAAATAAATAAAAATCACATAAAAAAACCTTTGATTTCTCAAAGGTTTAATATTTATTTAACTTCAATAATTTTCATCATATTTGCAGATCCGACACCTGTTGGATACCCTGCAGTAATAATAATTAATTGACCTGGTAAAACACCATTTTCTTTTGCAATCTTACAAGCTAACTCACCATCATTGTACATTTCATTTTGCTCTTCAAGTACAATTGGTAATACACCCCAGTTTGCAAGTAAACTACGTTGAACATGTTTAGAGAATGTTGCAGCAATAATCGGAACATTAGGACGATATTTTGAAATTCTTCTAGCCGTATCTCCACTTTGTGTAAATGCAATAATTGCAGCTACATTGTCTAATGTTAATGTAGAGTCTGCTACAGAAATTCCAATCGCATCTTGAATTGTATTATAACTTGTACGTCTTAATAATTCCAATCTTTCACGATAAGGAATAATCTCTTCAATTGATATAGCAATTGTATCCATCATAGCTGTAGATTCTACAGGATATAATCCAGCTGCTGACTCTCCAGATAACATAATTGAATCCGTACCATCCAAAATTGCATTGGCAATATCGTTTGCTTCCGCACGTGTTGGACATGGATTTGACATCATTGACTCTAACATATGTGTAGCTGTAATAACATGCTTACCATATTCATTTGCTTTAGCAATCATTTTCTTTTGATAAATAGGAACATATGCAATATTAACTTCAACCCCTAAATCTCCACGTGCTACCATAATACTATCTACAACTTCAAGAATTTCATCAAGGTTATCATATCCTTCTTGATTTTCAATTTTAGCACAAATTTGAATATTAGGTTTTCCTTCTTCTTCTAATATTTTTCTAAGATCTAAAACATCTTGCGCATGTCTTACAAATGATGCAGCAATAATATCCACATCTTGAGCACATCCAAAACGAATATCAGCTTCATCTTTTTCAGAAATAAATGGCATCGTTAATTTAACACCTGGTACATTAATCCCTTTACGTGTTTTAATCACACCTGGTGTTTCAATACGACATGTCATTTCATCCGCTTTTTTCTCTAATACAGTTAATTTCATTTTTCCATCATCAATTAGTAAGTAATTACCAACTTCGATATCTGTGAATAATTCAGGTCCTGAAACATGAATTCTCTCATTATTTCCAATAACCTCTTCTTTAACTAATCTGAGAATGTCTCCTTTTTCAAATGTAAGCATGTCATTTTCCATAACACCACATCTGATTTCTGGTCCTTTTGTATCAAGCATAATCGCAATTGGTTTTTGAATTGCATCGCTTGCTTCACGGATTGTTGCAATCGTTTTTTTGTGCTTTTCATGATTCTCGTGAGAGAAATTTAATCTAGCAACAGTCATCCCTGCATTTGCTAATGCAGATAATGTTGTTACATTATCACTCGCTGGACCAATCGTACAAATAATCTTAGTTTTTCTTAACATATCTATTTCCTCCTATATTAAGCGTTCATGTAATTGATAAAGTTTTTTTCGTGACGGTTTCGCCAATGCCAGTGCATCTTCGATTTTAGTCGACATGATTTCATTATCAATAATACCAATACAATACCCCCCAATACCTTCGGCTAATAGTTCAACTGCCTTGTCTCCAAGTCTTGTTGCCAAAACACGGTCTCCCGCAGTTGGTGAGCCACCTCTTTGAATATGTCCTAAAACGGTGCTTCTTCCAGAAAAACTAGTTACTGCACTTATCTTTTTCGCCAACATATCCACGTCTGTAATTTTTTCAGTAATCATTACAATTGCGTGACTTTTCTTCTTCTTCTCATCTAACATTCTTAAGCGGTCTAAGACCTCTTCTTCATCATACCCTGTTTCTGGTGTAATTACAATCTCTGCACCACAGGAAATACCAGAATATAATGCCAAATCACCACATCTGTTTCCCATAACCTCTACAACAGAGCAACGATGATGTGAACTTGAAGTATCTCTAAGCTTATCTACAGCTTCAATAACAGTATTGAGCGCAGTATCATACCCAATCGTATAGTCAGTACTTGATATATCATTGTCTATTGTTCCTGGAAGTGCAATACAATTAATACCCATCAATGTAAGCGCAAGCGCACCACGATATGTACCATCTCCACCAATTACAACTAAGGCTTCAATTCCACGTTTTTTTAAATTACTGACCGCCTTTTCTCTAACTTCAAGAAGTTTAAATTCCGGAAGTCGGGCAGACCCAAGTATTGTACCACCTCGTACCATGATATCACTAACACTACTGCTAGTAAGTTGAATGATTTCATCCTCCAGTAGTCCGCAATACCCATCAATAATACCATACACTTCCATCCCTTTGTTTAAGGCAGATCTGGTAACTGCCCTAATTGCAGCATTCATACCAGGTGAATCCCCACCTGAAGTTAAAACACCTATTTTTTTTATCATAATGATTCCTCCATACTTGTTTGAATCTTTAATCTGTATTTCTTCTGTTTTTTCCTTTTAACTCAAGCACGTGTACCATTGCTTGAATTCTAGAAACAATACGTTTTGCAGGCAATTCATCTCTATCTTGCTTGTTTGCATACATGTACTGAATTTCTAACTCTTTTAATGAATAATTACTTGTAAAAAATGTTACTTTCTTTGCATCAAATCGATAATTCAAAATCATTAACAAAATTTCATCACGTCCCCATTTTGTAATATTTTCTGCACCAATATCGTCTAATATTAATACAGGGACATTCTTCATACGATAGATTTCTTTTTCAAAATCTTCAGTTGAAGTCATAAACGATTTTAAACGATTCATAAATGTTGGCATATGTACAAATGATATCTTTCTACCATTAATTGCACATTGATTCGCGAGACAAGAAATCAAATATGTCTTACCTACTCCAACACCTCCTGTAATATAAAAACCTTTTGATGTAGGATCTTTACACCACTTCACAAGTTCCATTACATGTTTATTATACTCTACTGTTTCATTTTTTACATCAATATCTGTGAATTTTATCGCAAACATTTCTTTAGGTAAATCATTTTGAATATATTGCTTCATATGTTTGTACTTATCATCTTGTTCAAGAGCTTTTTTACATTTTTTTACAACTTTAAAAATATATCCATCAAACTTTAATCCTGTATAGTATCCTTTTGTACCTTTTGTACAAGTTTCAATTGATTTACATTTGTCACACTCAACTAACTCATCATAATAAAATGATAAAGAAGAAATATGTGATCTTACGTATTCTTCACTTAGTTTATGTTCGCGAATAAATTCAACGATCTTAGGATGTTGTAATATTTGATTCAATATCTCTTCTGTTTGATTTAATTGTGTTTGATTTAAGTTAAATTCTTTAATATTCAATTTTTCCATTATTGTTTTAACTCCTTAAGCAATCCTTCTAACTCATTATTTAATTCATTATCTTGCTTATGTACTACTTTAACATCTTCATCGGCCTTTTTAGAAACTTTTGCCATGCGCATATCTTTTTCCTTGTTATTTCTAGATATGCTCTTAATATACTCCATTGCCTCTTCTTTTGTTTTTACACCACTTCTAATCCATGATGTAGCTACTTTATATACATATTCTGCTTGTAACATATTATTATTGTTTTCAAGTATAAACTCAATTAATATATTCACAACGACAAATGGCATTCCATAATCATTTACTAATTTCTCAATGATAATTTTATCTGAATTAGCCAAAGGCGCATCAAACTGTTTTTGTTGTAAAAAAACAATTGGAGAACTAGAATAGCCTACTTCAGCCTCTTCAACTAAAGGATTCTCTTTACGAACTCTTCTTAAAAATGCTTCTTGATTAAATACCATTTTTTCAATATCACAACTACGGGATGCCAACACACGTATTCTATCCTCGCTGATGCCATAAGTAATTGCAGCTTGTCCAATCAAATAATAATTCTCATTTGTTCTAAGCTTTTTAGGAAATGTTAACTCTGTTAAATTTAACTCAAACATCTCATAATTAAATCCTGGTGCTCTTTTACTTTTGCTTGATTTTGTCTTTGATAAAATAAAATCATTTAGTTCTGCATCTTGAATTGAAAGAAGTGATTTCTTACTAAATTTTTCAGTAATATCACTATATTGCGTTGTATCAATTTCCTCTTTTTGAAATCGCAGACGCAATTCATCAAATTCATAGGCACCTATCATTTTCTTTAACTGTATCCCATATAAATAATGCGTTAGAAAAGTAGATGGAATTAAAGGTTGTTTTAAAACATATAAATAATTTCCTTGGCTTTTACTATATCCTGTTTTAAGTAACCCATATTGCTCAAGTTTTATACGCGCATGTTCTAATTCATCAATTGATATATCTAAAAACAAACACAACTTAGTATGTGTCTTCAATACATCCTCATAATGATCATTTAATAAAAACTCATATAAACAAACTGCGTTTTTCCCAATAAGTGGAAGATAACACATTGTTAATACTGTACTAATATAATCTTTTGTTTCTACAAGATTATGTACACGGTAAACATCTTTCGCATATAATTCCATAAATTTCTCCCTACTGACTTCTTATCTGATTGATAGTACTATCTACTGCATTAAATAAATCTGTAATTTCTTCATTGTTATAAATAACAAAGTCCGATCTTTCAATTTTTTCTTCTTCACACATCTGCCAACGAATTCTTTTTTCTACCTCTTCTTTTGAATAACCGCGGTTTTTTATTAATCTTTCTTTTAATAAAGAATGATTTGTACTAATTAAAATAGAATAATCAAAATGCTCTTCCCAATTTGATTCAAACAATAAAGGGACTTCAATAAAAATCAATTCTTCATTTTTATTTTCTTTTATTGCATGTACAACTTTATCATACACCAAAGTATGCATTTTACTTTCATACTCTTTCTTGAGTGTTTGATTATTAAAAATAATTTCAGCAACTTTTTTCTTATTTAACTCATTATTTTCAAAAAGAATATCCTTACCAAATAAAGAAAGTGCAAGTAAATATCCTTCACATCCAATTTGTAATAAATCATGTGTTATTTTATCTGTTTCAATTGTAACAAACTGTTTCTTTAAATAGGAAACAACAGTAGATTTTCCACTTCCCATCGTTCCTGTTATTGCAACTGTAATCATAGTTTCTCCGTTTGACAACAAGGACAGTAATACGTTCCTCTTGTAGCGACTTTTGTCTTCTTAATTATTGTACCACAATTTACACAAGGCTGATTTGCTCTTGTATGCACTTTGACACTTAACTGAAAAAGTCCAGTAATCCCTAAAGAAGAAGTATAGCTTCTTATTGTTGTTCCTCCCGCAAGAATTGCTTCTTGAAGAATCAATCTTGTTTGCTTGATTATTTCTATCCACATCTTTTTTGTAATTGTATTCACTTTTTGAGCTGGATGAATACCACATGCAAAACAAATTTCATCCGCATAAATATTACCTATCCCTGCGATATAACTTTGATCGAGTAAAATTTGTTTAATTGTAGTTTTTCTATTTTTACACATCTCATATAAATCAAGATAAGAGAGTGTTTCATCAAAAGGCTCTTTCCCTAGTTTTTCTAATACATCTAGTTTTTCGTCCTTGTGATATAAATGCATTGTCGCAAATTTCCTTACATCATTAAATCTTAATGATATATGATCATTAAAAATAAAATTAAGATGCGTATGTTTTGAAATAGGTTCATCTTCATTTTTTACATAAAATTTACCTTCCATTCTTAAATGAACAATTAATATATATGCATCTAATGTAAAAATAAGATGCTTTCCTCTTCTGGAAAATTCTAAAAATGTTTGACCTTTTAGTTTTTCCTTAAATTCTTCAACTGTTGGATGGCAAACTATTCTATCATAATATACTTCTACACTGTTTATCTTTTTTCCTTTAATTTGATTTTCTAATGTTCTACAAACTGTTTCTACTTCTGGTAATTCTGGCATACTATTTTGTCTGGTACCAATTCTCACCTACTGCATAAGATGCAATAAGTGGAACTTTTAAATGAACAACTTTACTCATTTCTTCTTTAATTAGTTTTGTCATTATTTCTCTTTCGTCGTTGTAAACATTAAAAATCAACTCATCGTGTACTTGTAGTAACATTTTAGATTTCACATTTAATCTTTTCATTTCATTTGAAATTTTAATCATCGCAAGCTTAATTAAATCTGCAGCACTTCCTTGAATTGGTGTATTCATTGCAGCTCTTTTCCCAAACTCGCGTGTCATATAATTTTTATCAAATATTTCTGGAATTTCACGTCTTCTTTCAAACATAGTTGTTACATATCCCTGTGTTTGACACTCATTGACTATTTTATCCATAAAAGATTGAATCTGTGGATAACTTTCAAAGTATCTCTCAATATAGTGTTGCGCTTCCGCTCTGGTAATTTTTAATTGTTCAGATAAGCCAAAATCACTTATTCCATATACAATCCCAAAGTTGACTGCTTTTGCTTTTCGCCTGTGTTCACTTGTTACTTCATCTTCTTTTATTCCAAAGACATCCATTGCA
This sequence comes from uncultured Erysipelotrichaceae bacterium, assembly GCA_964368305.1. GTDB lineage: Bacteria > Bacillota_I > Bacilli_A > Erysipelotrichales > Erysipelotrichaceae > CAYJAB01. Next base: position 10,939 of record CAYJAB010000010.1, read on the forward strand.
GTTTTAGTATGTATATCCATGTTTACACTAAATGCTTCTATTAACGATTGCTCATTTGCCATATGCGCAAGAATGCGAAGTTCTATTTGTGAATAATCACTTGCAACCAACAGACAATCCTTTTCAGACGTGAAGGCCTTTCTAACTTCTCTTGCCATTTCATCGTGAATAGAAATATTTTGTAAATTAGGATTCACACTGGATAAACGTCCTGTTTGTGTTACATTTTGTCTAAAATCCGTATGTATTTTTCCATCTTTCTCTATATATTTCTTTAACCCTTCAGCATAAGTGCTATATAGTTTTTGAAGTTTTCTAATTTTCATTAATATCGGAACAATTGGATGTTTATTTTGTAGTTTCTCTAAAACATCCACTGCAGTACTACGTTTTTTTCCAGTCTTTAAACCTAAATCATCAAATAAAACTTCTCCTAATTGTTTAGGACTATTAATATTAAATGTTTTATTCACTAGTTCATATACTTCATTACTATACATTTCTATTTTCGCAAAAGTTTCCTTTGCGATTTCATCTAAAACAGTAATGTCCATATTTATTCCGGCTTGTTCCATTTCAGATAAAACTTTACTTAACGGCTGTTCAATATCATATAATACAAAGCTTAAGTTTTTATCTTTTATTTCTGTTTTTAAAACATTGCTTAATATGGTTAAATCATAACATCTTTCACAAGCATGTTTTACTTGAACTTCATTGTCAACAATTTTCACTTTAGATTCTGTACCATAAACTTCTTCTGTTAAGTTTCGTGTAGTTAATTCATAATGCTCAGCAATTAAATCATAGTTTACAAGTGCAGTGTTGCTTAAAAAGGCAGCCAACATACAATCAAATTTTAATCCATTTACTTCAATATTATTTTTATATGCTAAATGATAAAACATCTTTATATTATAAGATATTTTTTGATTATCAAGTTTTAACCAACTTAAAAAGTTCGCATCATTTTTAGCATTTTCTATACTGATATATTCTGTTTTATTAGAATCACTAATAGCAAACCCATATAAATTCGCATGTTTATAATCTTCAAAATCATAGTCTACATATAAACAAACATCTTCCTTTAATAAACAAGTAGATATTTTAGTAACTTCAAGATATTCAAGTGTTGTCTTTGTTGACTCTATATTTTCTTTTACATCCGCAATCATTTGAATTTTTTTCAGTATACTATTTACTTCATATTTTTTTAAAAATGAAATAAAATCCCCATAATGAATATTTGATTTAAAATCATCTGTTTCTAAATTAACTTCAACATCACACTTGATTGTCGCAAGCCATTTGCTAAATAATGCACTTTCTTTTCCTTCAATCAATTTCTCTTGTAGCTTACCTTTGATTTCATCTATATGCTCATATAAGTTTTCAATAGTGTTATATTCCCAAATAAGTTTTAATGCTGTTTTCTCACCTATTCCTTTTACACCTGGAATATTATCACTTGCATCTCCCATAAGCCCTTTTAAATCTGTTATTTGATCTGGTACAATTTGCATTTGTTCAAAAAGTGCTTTCTCATCCATTCTTACAATTTCTGTCAACCCTTTTTTCATTAACCAAATAGATGTTGTATCATCAATTAATTGTAGTAAATCTTTATCACTTGTTAAAACATTAATGTCATAATTGCGATATTTTTTTACAAGTGATCCAATAATATCGTCTGCTTCATACCCTACTATTTCACATCTTTTAATATGCATCGCATCTAATAGTTCCCTAATAATAGGAAATTGCACAACTAAATCCTCAGGAACAGCACTTCTTGTTCCTTTATATTCTTCATATTTATCATGTCGGAATGTTTTCTTTCCCGTATCAAATGCAACCAATACATTATCTGCATTTACAAGTTCAAAAGCCTTTAAAAGCATTGATGTAAATCCAAAAAGTGCATTTGTTGGTATACCATTCGCTGTTTTCATCACATTTCCATATGCAGTCGCATAGTACGCTCTAAACAGTAAAGAATTTCCATCAATTAATAGCATTTTTTCCATATTCATACCTCTTGTCTATTTTACCATAAATACAACTACTTATACTTAGTAAATAAAAAAAGTGCCAAGGCACTTTAATTAATAGGAACTACAATTTCAACTGGAATATTTTCAAGTTCTGCTAAGTTTTCATACATCACTTGAATGTAATCTTTACCGCTCATTCTTAAATCATCACTTAAATACGTTAAGCTATTTAATTTAATTGTTTCCAGCTGAAGTTCTTCTTTTAATCTATTGTATAAGTCTTGTATATCTTGTGGCATGTTTGGTTCTTCCACAATATATTTAACCCCATCTTCTACTATTCTTTGTTTAATCAGCTCATATTGTTCAAATGTAGGCAATACACCATATTCACTTAAGATTACCGGATATACTTCTACTCCATAATACTTTTGCCAATTTCCAAAACTTGGCGTCATAGTAACCAATTTGATATCTCTTCCACTGTCCTTTAATAATTGATATTCTGCACCAAGTCTTACAAGTTCCATTTCTAGTGCAGCATAATTTTCTTCAAAATATGCTTTTTCTTCAGGCATTTTTTCAATTAACCATTCCTTAATTTGATTAGCCATAGAAGTCATCGCAATAGGATCAATCCATAAATATGGATCAATTGTATACGTATCTACAGCATCAAATGCAGCACCATCGTAATATTTACTTTCGACAACACTTTCCGTTCCAGACACCATAACACTTGTATAACGTTTAAATTCATAAATACTCGTACGTGTAGATAAATCTAAAGTTTCAACACGACTTTCTTTGATATCTTTATCATACACATCAAGATATGGTTCAAGATCGCCAATATGAATCAAAACATCAATTTGATCTAAATTTTCTTCAAAATCCACACTTGCTTGAGACCTTAAAATTTGCGTATTATCGCCCATTGGATAAAGCATCGCTTTATCACCAGCAATTTCTTTTACAATATATTCGATTGGATAAACAGTATACCCAATTTTCACCACAGGTGCAGCACATCCACTCAACACACATACAAGAAGTACTAAGCAAATTGCTCTTTTCATTCCTTTAATCATACTACCCCTTCTTTCTTTATTCTCATAAAATTATATCATTCTATAAACATAAGATAAACCATTTATGTTTAATTATATTTTTTCCAAAATAAATCTTCTTCTTTTTTTCTTTTTTGAGCTGATTTTTTTGCTATGTCATTTTTTATATTATCAAAATAAATCAATATAATAATAGCAGGCACATTGCCAATAATCGTTAAAAATAACACACGTTGCATCCAAATCATAATCAACATAAAATCAAATGAACCATCTACAAACCAAAAGAATACAACTAATTCTTTAATAAAAATCAATGAAAGCAACATCAACACCAATTCTACTCTAGAATCTGACATATTAACTGCCCATAAATAAACAAGAATTGATAAAGCAGAGAAAATCACAGCATACAATATTGTTTCATCTGTCATAAACAAACAAAATATTAAACCTGTCAAAAATGACATCAAAACGCCATCTAAAAACTTCATCTTTTTTACAACGAGCATCAATGCAACCAAACCTGCTGATGAGACAAATGACATTCGATACATTGAATAATCATATGGAAATAAATTTAATAAAATAAAATCCAATAAAAATCCGGAAGTTATTAATAATATATTATGACTCATTTACTCAATCACTCTCTTTACAACTGAAACATAATTGATATCATCAAAATCAGCCGAAGGTGTAACATAAATCGTAACCCCTACAGCATTTGAAAGTTGCACAACTTCACTTACAATTCCTACATTTAATCCAGATGGATATACTCCACCTAATCCAGATGTTATAACACTCATTCCTTCTAAAATAGATACTCCTGTGTCAAGTAACTGTAAAACAAAAGCACCTTTTTCATAATCATATCTTTCTAAGATTGCTTCTGCTGTTGTATTATTACTTACTTGTATCTTCACAGATACTTTATTTAATCCATCTGAAACAGTTAGCAGCTTTACGGTAGAACTTTCATCATATACATTAGAAACTTTACCAATCAATCCTTTCGGTGTAATCACAGCAAGATTCTTCTCAATCCCTTGATTTTTTCCTACACCAATTGTAATTGTATTACTATAATAATTTGGATCTCGACTTGTAACAACGCTATTAATAAGCTCATAATTTGTCATTGTTGTATTTAGCTCATTGATTTCTTGCAGTTTTGCATTATCACGCTTTAACTCTGAGATCTCTGCTTGAAGCGACGCTACAGAATCTATCTGTTTTTTAAGTTCTTTATTTTCTTGAGTTGCATCCCATGATGCAGCAACATCTTCTGCCCACGAAGAAACAGCATTAATAGGAGAATCAATAAGTGCTTCCTTTATGATAGTCACAACTGAAAATCCACCAGTATCTTCATCTGAAGATACTTTAAGTATTGAAAAAATTGTACTAAAAAGTAGTATTAGTACAATAATTGATAATAGTATTTTTTGAAGTCTAGTTAATTTACGCATTTTATCACCAATCTTATTATAGTGAATTTTACAATTTTAATCAATCTTTAAATCATGCATCAAACTAAAACTCCCATTATGATTAACTATCAAATGATCTACAAGTGGTATTCCAATCAACATACCTGTTTCTTTAATGACATTTGTAATATGAATATCTTGTTTACTAGGTGTTAAATCACTGCTTGGATGATTGTGGACAACGATTAATTTACTTGCTGAGTGTATGACTGCCTCTTTAAAGATTTCTCTTGGATGGACGATACTACTATCTAATGTCCCAATAAACATTGTTTTATAATGTATGATACGATTTTTTGTATTTAAAAATATTGCAATGAAGTGTTCCTGTTGATTCAGTCCAATCTTATGATTTAACCATTTAATTAGCTCATTAGGATGTGATATTACATCGGTTTGTAATAACTCTTTTTCAATCATACGTTGCGCAAGTTCAAAACTAGCTAAAAGTTCAATTGCCTTTACACTTTTTATTCCCTTTATCTTTACCAATTCTTTAAGTGTAACCTCAGATATTTTTTTCGAATACAATAACTTCAATATCTCATCTGAAACCATAAGCGCTGAACTCCCCTTATATCCACATCTGATTAATAATGCAATCAATTCTCGATTACTTAAACTTTTCACTCCATAGTACTTTGCTTTTTCTCGAGGTCTTTCAGCTTCAGGTAATTCTTTAACTTTCATATTTTTGTTTATACTTTAAATGAATATTCATATACTCTCCTTTCATAGTGAAAACGATAGTAAATACGATCCAAACAAGTATGGTATAAATCTTATTTTATCTTTTTTGAACACAATCATTTGTATGACTCCCAACAAACTTGCAAAAAATATTATCTGACTTACATAAACGATAGAGTATTTTGTAAGAAGTGAAATAATAATCAACAAGTCAGCACCTCCAATATATTCACAAACATATGTATATGTAAAATAAAAAATAATAAATAATAGATACATAAAAGGATAGCGGAAACCCACTATCCCAAATAACCAGAAGTAGTGGATTTCGCCATACTTTATGTCTTCATAAGCTAAGGAAAAAAGACATAAAACTTCCAAAAACATCTACTTACCCCAACTGATATTAATACCTGGCACACTCACTCTACCACGTCCACTTGTTAGAACTTTGTATACCGCTGCGATTATTGCAGCTACTGCCATATACCCTAAAATTGCAGTTGTTGACATAAGATCACTCCTTTCACTATTAAATACAAGAAGTAAATTTGAAAACCTAATAAAAAAGAGAAATGATAATCATTTCTCTTCTGTTTCTTTTGCAATATAAATTGGACGTTTTTTTGTTTCTAAGTATGTTTTCGATAAATACTGGCCAAGTATTCCAATACACAACAATTGAATACCACCTATAAAGATGATAATAGTTGTCAAACTTGCCCATCCGTCCACACTTGTTGTAGGATCAATAATTTGACGAATCACAATAAATGCGATAGCCAAAAATGAGAAGAAACAAAGCAATATCCCTGCTAAACTTGCAATCGCAAGTGGTGCAGTTGAAAATGCAATAATTCCATCAATTGAGTATAAAAATAATTTCCAGAAATTCCACTTTGTCTCGCCAGCACTTCTTTCTATATTTTCATAGTCAAGCCATTTTGTTTTATAGCCTACCCAGCTAAAAATACCTTTAGAAAAACGATTAACTTCACTTACCTCTAAAATAGAATCCACCATTTGACGTGTCATAAAGCGGTAGTCTCGTGCTCCATCTACAATTTCAGTTTTAGATATTTTATTAATAATTTTATAAAATTGTCTTGCAAAGAAGGAACGTATAATAGGTTCTCCTTTTCTTGTAACACGACGTGTAGCTACACAATCATATCCTGAAAGAATATACTCGTACATTTGCCCTAGTAAAGCTGGTGGGTCTTGTAAATCAACATCCATAATTACAACATAATCCCCAGATGCCTTTTTTAATCCTGCATACATTGCTGCCTCTTTTCCAAAATTACGTGAAAAAGAAACATATTGTACTCTTTTGTCTTTTTGATTTAATTGACGAAATAATTCTAAAGTAGCATCACTACTTCCATCATCCACAAACACAAGTTCAAATTCTAACTTTGATAAGTTTGCTTGTTGTTTTAAAATTTCATCATAAAAAATAGGCAATGCCTCTTCTTCGTTATAACATGGAACGACAATTGATAGTTTCTTCATATAATACCTCATTCATTGATATTATAACATTACAATTTTCATTGAGAAAGTAAAACAGTATATTTTTACATGTAAATTAATAAAAAAAACAAAGTACATTAATATACTTTGTTTTTATAATCCTATTATTTTTTTGGTAATACTAAGTTTAATACAATCCCTACAATTGCAGATAATGCAGTACCTGAGAATGTAACAAATCCGAAGTTAAGTACAGCACCACCAAGTCCAATGACTAACATTGAGCTTGCAATCAGTAGATTTCTTGTTTTTGAATAATCCACTTTACTATCAATTAAGACTCTTAAACCATTACTTGCAATAACTCCATAAAGTACAATACTCATACCACCGATTACTGACATTGGAATTGTTTGAATTAAAACTGTAAGTTTAGTACAAAATGACATGAAAATTGCGATTACCGCAGCACCACCTGTTACAAAAACAGATCCAATTCTTGTTAAACCAATTACCCCTGTGTTTTCACCATAAGTTGTGTTTGCTGGTCCGCCAATTAATGCACTCACTGCTGTTGCAACACCATCTCCGATTAATGTATTATCTAATCCAGGTTCTTTTAAGAAGTTTTTATTACAAATTTGACCAAGTACAGTATGATCTCCAATATGCTCGCTTACAGTAACTAAAACGATTGGTAAAAATGCCAATGCTTCAGGAGAAATACTAAACTCATATGTATTAAAATTTCCTACTTTAAATGGAAAATAAAAATCTGGTAATCCAAACCACGGTGCATTGATAACTGCCGTAAAATCCACAAGTCCTAATGCAACCGCTGTGATATAACCTGAAATAATACCGATTAAAAATGGCACTATTTTCAAAAAACCTTTAGCTTTAGTACTTACAAATGCTGTTACAGAGAATGCAACAAGTGCAACCATCATGCTCTTTGGATCTCCATCTGCTGTAAGTCCTGCAGAGCTACATGCATATCCTGCAAGCCCTAATCCAATAATAATAATCATTGGTCCGATTACCTCTGGTGGTAATATTTTTGTAAGCCATTCTTTTCCAACTACTTTTACAATTAATGCAATAACAATATAAGTAATCCCAACTAAAATTAATCCAGATTGCCCTGCACTGATATCTCCACCCATTGCTTCTTTTGTCATCAACAATGCTGGTAAATATGCAAATGATGATCCTAAGTATACAGGAACTTTAGCTTTTGTGCATAAAATATAAATTAGTGTCCCAATTCCTGATGAGAATAGTGCAACAGAAACTGGTAAGTTTAGCGCTAAAGGTACAGCAACCGTTGCCCCAAACATCGCAAAAATATGCTGAAAACTCATTAAAAACCATACTGATGCTTTTGGTTTTTCATTAATCCCTACTTTTAAATAACTTTTTTCTTCCATTTTTCCCTCTTTCCATACAGGTCTTCATAAAAAAAGACTCTATAAAGAGTCCATTTGTATTTAAGGGTAATTTTTTTTACCTTTTGATCTCTCTGGATCAATTAAAGGACCTATATCTTTTGTATTATACCATGTATATTTATTTTTACAACAAAAAAAGGATATCAAATGATATCCTAATCACTCATCATATTATTTCCACTCAACAACGATTTCGACATATATATAAATAAAACACCAATTAACACATTCGACAAGATTGTAGCAAACGAAATATATATTAAATACGAATTAGAAAGTGCTGCTCCATTAAAAATTATAGAATGATCCATTATAAAAAACGGAATAAACGATAATAATAAAGACGGAATGATCGATACTAATATGATAAGCATCCTCAATAACGCAGTAGCAACCGCATTTGTCGCAGATTTCAAAACTTTAATACTCCAAATAACCGCTGCAGTAAATAAAACCACATAACTATAAGTTGATAGTATCGTTGTAATCCCCTCTATAATTGTTGCACCAAATAAGAATACAGCAGGAATCAATGCAATAGTAACTAAAATTAATGTACGTAGAATTAATGGTAACATACTATAAAATAATTTTTTACCTGGTTTTTCCGGTATTAAATAAATATAAGGCGATTTTAATTCTTTCATTAACCCATCACTTGAAACAAGTGACATTACAATAATTAAAATATAATATTGATAAAATAATAATCCAAAATTTCCAATATATGCAATTGCCAGATATAATAACATACTAAATACTTCATGAATGCGTATAAAACTATTCGTCTTACGCAATATTAAGAACCCCTTATCATATAAGGCTTTTGCTCCACTTCCAAATTTTACATCTTTTACAGCTTTTATTTTTTTATTTGCAAGTATCACTGCATCGTTTGATCCTGACTTCATACTCTCTTTTAAGTTAGAAACATATTCCGCATCTTCCATAATACGATCATAATTTAAATCTTTAAAATTTACTAATTGATTACCAATAAAGAAACAAAGGCCTAGATTTAAAATAAAATATATGACAGCAAGTATATAATCACTTTGTAAATAAGCCATTATACTTCCTTTTGCCCATCCTAAAACAGGTATGTAATGAAGCAATGGATCAGATACAAACAACATAAAATTATTTTGGATATTACTTGACCCATTTGTATTAATAAATAATATTAACCCAATAATTATGACAATCATAATTGCATATACAACTTTTTTGATTGTTTTTACTTTTTCATTTCTAATTTCTAATAGATATAAATAATTTGCCATCAAAACAATAAACAACATTACAACAATACCTACAACTAAAAACATTAATAAAAAGTCAATTGTAACACCCATTACACCTACAATAAAACAAAAATACACTAGGAAAAACAACTGAATCATAATACTACTTAATACACTTTGAAAGACAATATATGTCATGACATCTTTTTTTGAATACGGACCACACAATACATAAGTCGCATCTTGTTTCTCAAGCAGTGCAGTACGTTTTTGAAACACAAACACACCCATCATAAACAACATAAACCCAATGTATCCTAAAATGATCAATTCTAAACTTGCCATATTAGCAATCATACTTTCAATCGAAGCATTTGTAAAAATCGCTACAGCTCCACCAATCATTAATAACAAAGCAAGTGTTGTAATAATTGCAGAAACTGGTTTTCGATAAATATTTCTAATTTTTCCTTTTAATTTAATAAAAGGCAATACATACAAATACTTCATACTATTCTACCGTAACACTTTGAAAGAAGATTTCTTTTAAAGAAGCCCCATCTAAATCATCACGATAAACTTCTTTTACGATTTTCCCTTTATTCATTATGTACGCTTTATCCCAAATTGTATCAATAATATCAATAACATGTGTACTAATTAAAATAGCGACACCATTATTTTTTAAACGCACTAATAAATTTAATACTTCTTCAATTGCCGTTGGATCTAACCCCATCATTGGCTCATCTATTAAAAGCGACTTAGGATTAATCATAAGCGCTAATAACATTGACACTTTTTGAGTCATCCCTTTTGATAACTCTTTACAAGGTGTTTTTCTTTTATCAAGAAGATTAAACAAAGTCATAAGCTCTTCAGCATATGGCATATAATTATCCATCTTATAAGATTTACCAATAAAATGAATATGTTCGTCTATTGTTAAAACATCGTATAATGAAGGCATTTCTGCAATATATCCGAAGCTTTTTTTCGCATCCATTGTAACATTATCATATCCATCAATTAAGATTTCACCTGTAAATGTAAGCAATCCCGCAATACTTTTTATTGTAGTACTTTTACCTGCACCATTTGGACCCAACAAAACGGTGATTTCACCGTTTTTAGCTGTAATATTAATATTGTCCACCGCACAAAAACTACCATAGCTTTTGCTAAGTTCTTTTATTTCTATCATTTTATTTCTCCCACTTAACCAAACTAAAATCTAGATTTCATAAAGTTTGGAATCGTATCATTTTGAGTTGTATTTTCCTCTTTTGTTTCAACAAATTGTGCTGAATATGTTTTTGGTTGTGTATTATCTATTTCTTGTTGATCTTGCTTATCAGCTAAATCAAATCCTGTTGCAATTACAGTTACAATCACTTGGTTACTTAAATTTACATTAATAGCAGAACCATAAATAACATCTAAATCTCCACCCACTTTTTCACGAATATAGTCGATGGCAGCTTGTGCTGTAAATAAAGTAAGATCTTCCCCACCTGTAATGTTAACCAACGCTCTTTTTGCACCTTTAATATTTGCCTCTAAAAGTGGACAATCTAATGCTCTTTCAGCAGCTTCACGTGCACTTGATTCACCTTGACCTTCAGACATACCTACTCCGAATAATCCTGCTCCTTGACCTTCCATTACATAACGAACGTCCGCGAAGTCTACATTGATTCCTCCAGGAACTGCAATTAAATCTGTAATTGCTTGAACACCTTGTCTTAATACATTATCTGCATCTTTAAATGCATCTTGCATTCTAATGTTCCCATTTAATCTCATCAATTGATTATTACTAATGACTACAAGTGAATCCACATGCTTTTTAAGTTCAGCTAATCCTGATTCAGCTTGTAATTGTCTTCTTTTACCTTCAAACGCAAAAGGAGTTGTTACAATACCAACTGTTAGAGCGCCTAATTCTTTTGCTATTTTCGCAAACATCGGTGCAGCACCTGTTCCTGTTCCACCACCAAGACCTGCCGTAATATAAATCATATCCGCGTCTTTCATTGCTTCACGAACAACCGCTTCACTTTCTTGTGCAGCACGAAGTCCAACATCTGGATTTGACCCCGCACCTAATCCTTTTGTTAATTCTTCTCCAAGAATTATTTTATTTTTAACAGGTGAAATATTCAAAGCTTGTAAATCTGTATTTGCTACATAAAATTCAACACCTTGTACACCTTCTTGTACCATACTATTTACAGCGTTACATCCGCCTCCGCCTACTCCAAATACTTTTATTCTTGCAGACTGTACATATTCTAATCCAACCATGTGATATCCTCCTCTTTTATTTTCTTAAAAATCCTTTAAATTTATTCGTTAGTGAATCTTCAAGATTCGCTGTCTTACTTCTTTTTTTATAAATCATTTTATCAAACTCTAGCATGTCAAGTCCTGCTGTATTATGATTTCTTATTTTCTCTTGCTCTTTATAAGCATAGAATAATCCTAAATTTACAGTTAAATCACTTAATTGTGCACCAACTGCAGTTGGGCGTCCAATAGATACTGATACATTAAAGTACTTTTCAAATAAAGACTTAATTGATAAGATTGCTGCACCTTCTCCATGAAGTGAAATATGTACGTCTTGCTCTTCTAAAATTGCTTGACAAACTTTCTTAATTTCATTCACCCAAGAAATTACATCCGCATGTAAAAGCTCATATAACTGTTTCTCTGTTAACATAGATTTATTTCCATCTTTTTCCCAAAGATACACTAAAGCTTTATTATTTTGCATTTTCTCAATGCTTGCATCATATCGACAACTATATTTAAAAATTTCCAAAGCTTCTTGATATGGAATTTGATATACATCCATAATTTTTAATATAAATTTTTCAAATCCGATATTTAATATTTCAGATGTAATTAATCTTTCATTGTACAGCAAAGATAAACTCGTACTATTTCTTTCAAGTTTCACAAGAACATCATACTTATGATGGCTTGCCTCTAATAAATTAGACTCTTTTGCAATTGCATACATATCTGTATAAACATCAATAATTTCAAGACCAGCTCTTTCTGTGCATAAAGCATATTGATAAAACATTTTTTTATCTACTAAAGACACATCAATATCTACAGATATCTCATCCGCCACTTCATTCAATAACGGTTTTTTATGCCATTTATTATTGATTAAATAGCGATTACACACATAGTTTACAACAACCAATGATGCATCCTCAATTTCAATTGCCTGTTTAACACAAGCTTGAATATCGCTTTTTTCAATTGGCTTTTTCGCTAAAAATGTATTGCTATAAATACTTGAAACACGCTTAAAATCAACTGCAGCAACAGACAAAATAACGCCTGTTACTTTTGCACCAATAAAATTTGATGCATTCTCTACTGCTGTTTTAATACTTTCTATAACAGCATTTTCATTTATAATGACATGGTTCTCTATACCGTTTGTTGGTACTCTTTCCACTCTAATAACATTAAGTCTTGTATTATAAAATTCCCCAACAACTAGACGAACTTCATGATCTACAATTTCTAATGATGCATAAATCTGTTTCTCACCCACTTTGTTGCCTCCTATTACTTCATATATCATATCATATATAGCATATAGAAAAAAGATTTTATTGCTTAACAATTTGAGAAAATTTGATATAATAATTATTGAAAAATAAGATATTTAAAAATAAAATAAAAAAGATTGTACTATTATATTGCATTTTATCTTATTACATGGTATTGTATATAAGCAATTCTAAGAAAGGGGGTTTACGGTATGTCAAGAACATGTGCTGTGACAGGCAAAAAAGCGTTATCGGGAAATAAACGTTCTCACTCATTACACGCTACTCGTCGCAAATGGAACGTAAACTTACAAAAAGTTAAAGTAATGGTAGATGGAAAGCCTGTTAAGATCCGTATTTCTGCCCGTGCATTAAAAACATTAAAAGCTCAACAAGAAGCAAAATAATAAAAGGACAGCAATGTCCTTTTTATTTTTTATCTGAAGTTTGAATAATAAACGCACCTCCAGAATGAATAGTTATCACACAACTTTCTAAAATAATTTCATTACTAACTGCATACGTATCCAACATCGTAAATTTTTTCTTCTTTATTGGATAAAGTGTTCCTTTTAAAGAAATTACAGTTGGTTCAAATACAATAATAGAGAAATATGTATATTCTTCTTTATCAATCGTATGTGTGTTTGGTGTTAAATACTGAATCTTATTTGATTCACCATATAATACAATTTTACAATTATATTTTTTCAACAATATTAAATTCACAAGGCTATGATCCATTCTTCCACCTAATCCACCATAAAGATGAAACTCTGTGTATCCTTTTTCGATTAAAAATCTTAAAGCATATTCACTATCGGTATCATCTTTTTTTTCGGATAGTTTAACAATTTTTTCTGAGTGCATTTTGATTTGTTCAAATTCTTCATTTGAAACCGAATCAAAATCCCCAATCGCATATCGCATTGCAACTTGAATTTGACTACAAAACAATGCACCACGATCAACACCTATAATATCACCTTTAATATTATTGAAAGACTCTTCCATTCCTAAAATAATACTTGCGATCATATTAGAGAATCGATATTTTTAGAAATATCTCCTTTAAATACATAACTGCCTGCAACTAAAACATCTGCGTTTTTTTCTTTACATAGCAATCCTGTTTCAGCATTAATCCCACCATCGACTTCAATTAGAAAGTCATAATTATGCTCTTTTCTGATTTTATCTAATTGTTCAATTTTATCTAGTGCATTCATCATAAATGACTGTCCACCAAATCCTGGTTCAACAGACATAACCAAAACCAAATCAACGTGTTTTAAGCAAGATTCAATTGCACTGACTGGTGTATTTGGCTTTATAGATAAACCCGCACACACGCCACTTGCGTGCATCTGGCGTATTAAATCATTCGCATCATCTGCAGATTCCATTGCTTCATAGTGAAAAGTAATTATATCTGCATTTGCCTCTACAAACCAAGGATAAACTTCCCTTGGATTTGAAACCATAATATGTACATCCATTACTAAGTCAGACATCTTTTTAACATCCTCTAAAATCTTTGGTCCAAACGTTAAATTATTAACGAAATGACCATCCATAACATCAAAGTGTAAATAAGTTGCATTTGTATCATTCAATAATCGTATTTGTTTATCAAATTGCGTAAAATCAATCGATAAAATAGATGGAGCTACTTTAATCATATAAGTTCCTTTTTCCTTCCTGTATTGCTTTCACTATTTGTTTATAGTGTAAATATCTTATTTTTGAAATTTCATTAGACTCAACTGCATTTTTTACAGCACAATTAGGTTCATGTATATGTAAGCAATCCCTAAATTTACATTCTTGATTAACCTTTTTAAAATCCTTTACCGCATCTTCTAATTGTAATGGTGTCATTTTAGAAAAATCTAATTTACTAAATCCTGGAGTATCAGCCACCCACCCATCTTTAATACGATGAAGTTCAACATGACGAGTTGTATGTTTTCCTCTTCCTAAAGCTTTAGATGTAATTTGTGTTCTTAGCTGAAACGATGGATCTACACGATTTAAAAATGATGATTTTCCTACACCACTTTGCCCTGTAAGTACACTTACCTTATTTTGAATCACTTCAATAATTTCATCATTATTGTATCCTGTTCCTGTTTCAATAACAAGATATCCACTTTTTCTGTAATCATCTAATTTTTCATGAATTGGATCATCTTTTTTTATTAAATCCATTTTACTAACTAAAAGAACAGGTTCAATTTTCGCATGCACTATTAAAAAGATTAGCTGATCGACAAGCGTTGTAGAAAAATCAGGATCTATTGCAGACATTACAATAATCGCTTGATCTACATTCGCTATTAAAGGGCGTATAAGCTCATTATGACGCGGATAAAGCTTTTCGATGCCATACGCATCTTCAAACTGAAAAACCTCCACAAAATCTCCACAAACGGGCGCTTTATCAAGTCTTATTTTTCCACGTGCATATGCCAATACAATTTCTTGTGATTCTAACAATACAGTGTACTGATTTGATATAGATTTAATAATTCTTCCTTTCATACTAGTAGTAATATAAGGTAATCATAACCCCATCCCTTTGTACATAAATGCTTCCTCCTGCAGGATTCACCTGAATGACAACATTACGCTCTATTTTTTCTAACTCTTCTTCACTTAATCCTTCAGTTGACATAGGATAAAGCGCTACTTCTCCACCCAATTCCTCTAAAACACGTTTTGCTTCTTCCACATTCATACCTACAATATTCAAAGGAATTACAAATTCTGTCTCTGCACTGACTACAAACTTTATTTCAACCAAACGATTTGGATCTAATTTTGTACCCGGGGCTTGAATCTCTTGGCGTATAATTTCGCCTGCTTCCATAATATCACTTTGTTCGTATTCAATTCGAATTCGAATTCTCTCATCCGCTAATAACTTTTCCACATCATCAATGTTTTTGCCAACATAATTGTCTACAACAAAATACATTCCACTTGATACAGTTAACTCAACAACATATCCTTTTTCAACTTCAGTACCAATTTCAGGAGATACACCAACAAGTTCTCCCTCTTCAATATCATCTGTTAAAACATACGTATAACGACTATCCACTTCCAAATCATGTTCTTCAAGTAAAGAAACAGCATCTGACACACTTAATCCCGTGATATCAGGAATAACTGTTTTATTTACCCCATCTAATGTCCCCGACATCAACATAAAAATTACAATCATCGCAATTATCGCAATTGCGATTAACCCAACACCAATAGACGAAGAATATCCTCTACTTTTTTTATCTTTTTTAGGATCTACCTTTGAAATACGTTCAATTAAAATTGTTTCATTGTCATTTAAAACATCAAACTCAATTTTTTTCTCATTTGCACGGTTTGAATCTAAACATGTTTTTAAATCCTTTAATAAATCATCCGTATTCAAATAGCGATGTGCTGTATTTTTTACAGTCGCTTTTGAAACAATATTATCCAATGTTTGAGGTAATGACGGATTAAATTTTAAAATGCTTTCAATATCTTCTCGCATATGCTTAAGTGCAACTTGAACAGGAGCGTCCGCATGATGTGGAACATCCCCCACTAAAAGTTCATAAAATACTATTCCAAGTGCATAAATATCACTTTGGTATGTCGCTTTTTCTCCACGCGCAAGCTCTGGAGCAAGATAGTGAACACTTCCTACCACAGAATCTGTTTGTGTTAATTGAATCGCATCTTGTGCAAGCGCAATCCCAAAATCTGACATTTTAACTGTCCCATCGTCTTTCACAAGAACATTTTGCGGTTTTATGTCACGGTGGATAATTCCGTTGATGTGTGCTTCATTTATCGCAGAAGTCAGCTGAATCATTATCGATACAGCTTCTTCTTTATACAAAGCACCACGAGATGAAATAAGTTGTTTAAGTGTTTTTCCTTTTACGTATTCCATTACAATAAACTGTTTATCCCCATCATTTCCAACATCATAAATTTCTACAATATTAGGATGATTTAGTCTACTTGCTGCTTGTGCCTCTCTTTGAAAACGAAGTAAAGACACAGCGTCATTACTTAAATCTCCTCGCAATACTTTAATCGCAACTTCACGGTTTAATAAAGTATCATTCGCTAAGAAAACATCTGCCATTCCCCCTTGGCCGATTTGTCGTATTATTTGATATCTACTCGCAATCATATCTTTCATATTATTTACCTAAATCAAATAATACAGCTGTAATATTATCATATCCGCCGTTATTATTAGCCTCTTTAATTAGTTTTTTTACTTTTGCTTGAATCGTCTGTAGTGGTTCTTTTATAATGTTTTCAATCTCATTTTGATCTACTAACCCATGCAATCCATCTGTACATAATAAAACATACCCTTTAGATTGCGGTACACTAAAAAAATCCACCTTTATTTTTCCCATAACCCCAAGTGCATTTGTTAATACATTTTTATTTGGATGATTTTCAGCTTCTTTTTCACTAATCTCACCATTTTTCAGTAGTTCTTGTGCCAATGTATGATCGAGTGTTAACTTTACAATCTTCGACTTATTATCTAAAAAATAAGCACGACTGTCTCCTATATTAAACACAATATTCCCTGCTTTCCCACTATAAAACCCAACAAGTGTTGTTCCCATTCCATGTAATTTATCATCTGTTGTACTATCAGAAAAAATCAAATCATTTGTTAAATTCAATTGTTTTTCAACCCATTCAACCAAATCATTTTTACTTGAAAAAGCACGTGCTTTACTAAACGCTTCACAAAAAGATGTCACCGCAAGTTTACTTGCAACATCTCCTGCTTTTCCTCCCCCTATACCATCACACACAAGTCCTATAATTTCTTGAGCGTCATTATGCGCAATCATATAAGAATCTTGATTTGTTTTTCTAATAAGACCAATATCACTTTTTCCAAAATGTTTCATCGATTCTCCTTTTCTTGTTTTGCTCTTAATTGACCGCATGCTGCATCTATATCCGCTCCATGCTCTACTCTTAAAGTACATTTTACATTTGCTTTTGTCAATAAATCATAAAATTTAATCGCAGATTTATAATCTGTTGATTTATACCCATTTTCATCTACTTCATTATACGGAATTAAATTCACATATGCATTCATTCCTTTAAGCAATAAAGATAGCTGTGCAATACACTCTTTAGTGTCATTCACTCCTTTTAATAAAATATATTCAAACGTAATACGTCGGTTGCTTTTTGAAGAATAATAATTTAATGCGTCAAATAATACCGCAAGAGGATAAGATTTATTTACAGGCATTAAGCTATTTCTCAATGTATCATTTGGTGCATGCAATGAAACCGCTAAATTAAACTGAACATTCTCATCCGCAAATTGTTTAATTCTTTTTGGAAGTCCACATGTGCTAACTGTGATATGTCGCGCCCCAATTGCAAGACCTAAATCATGATTTACAATACGCATAAAGCTTAAGACATTGTCATAATTATCAAAAGGTTCCCCTGTCCCCATAATAACAACATGACTTACACGCGCTTCAATTTCATCAAGTTCTTTTTGCATAAACAACACTTGAGACACCATTTCACCACTTGTTAAATCGCGTTGTTTTTTTAGCAGTCCACTTGCACAAAAAGTACATCCCATGTTACATCCTACTTGAGAACTTACACAAATTGTATTTCCATAATCATGTACCATTAAAACGCATTCCACTAGAGAATGATCTTCTAACTCTAATAAATATTTTCGTGTTTTATCTTTTGAAATTTGTTTATTCACTGCATTTGGGAGTGCAATCTTTAATTCATTTTCCAATACATCACGCGTTTGTTTAGATACATCACTCATTTGTTCAAATGAAGTAACACGCTTGCGATACAACCATTCAAAAATTTGCTTTGCTCTAAATTTTTTCCATCCTTTATCCAGCACATATTGCTCAAGTGCTTGATAATCTAAATCATATATATTTTTCATGCATTCACCTTTTTTACGCTATTCTTTTCAATTTAGCCATATAAAACCCATCGGTTTCTTCTAAATATCCTAAAATCAATTTTTCGTCAGTTAACTCATAATTTGAGTTTTCTTTTAAAAACGCTTCTATTTGTTTTTCGTTTTCTTTTTTATTTAATGTACACGTAGAATAAACAAGTGTACCACCTATCTTTAATAAATTCACAACGCTTGATAATATCTCTTTTTGAAGACGTTGAATCTCATCTAAATCACTTGGTAAAATTCGCATTTTAATATCAGCCTTATGTCTTATTGTTCCAAGACCACTACATGGTGCATCCACTAAAATAGAATCAAACGATTCAGATTCAAAATTTTCATGAGAGAATCTTGCATCTAAACATTTTATCGTAACTATATTTACACCATTTTTTAAACAAGATTGATCCACTAAGTCTAATCGATGTTGATGTAAATCGCACGCTATGATTTCACCTTGATTTTCCATGATTGCTGCCATATGGGATGTTTTAGTTCCAGGTGCACTGCATACATCTAAAATCCTTGTGTTTTTTTGTGGATTTAAAAATTCAGCAACAAGCTGACTTGCCTCATCTTGTATAATAATCCACCCTTTTTTAAACGCGTCGGTTTGTACAATATTCCCGTCATATTTTACTCCATTTTCAGACAATGAAGTTTGATAAAACAGTTTATCTTCTAATAGTTTAGACATTGAACATTTTATTGTATTTACACGTGCAGAAACTTCTTGTTTATTTAAGTTATGCGAAAGTAAATCCAACATTACATTTTTTCCATATTGCTTACTCCACATCTTTACTAGCCAAACTGGATGACTATACAAAATAGATAAATTTTCATATTCATCTTCCACTAAAATGTCTTGATTTGACTCACGTAAAAAACGACGACATACCGCATTTACAAGTTTGGTATATTTTTGATGCGCAACTTTTTTACTAATTTCAACTGCCTCATCGATACATGCATATGCTGGAATTTTGTCTAAAAAACATAGCTGATAAAAAGTCATATCTAATAACACTGAAATTTCTTCCTCTAATTTATCAGATACAAACTTCTGCCATTGATATCTTACAAAACGATAATTTTGCAATGTTCCATATACTATTTGTGTAATAAATGACTTGTCTAAATCATTAAACCCTGAAAGTTCTTTTCTAAGGAGTAAATTACTATATTGATCATTTATCATTATTTCTTTTAATAACTCGTATGCTTTTTGTCTTGCTTTCATATTACCTCAATCAAGTACAAGCGGATTCACATCCACAAACAGTTGTACTGTACTTTTTTCTTCCATAAATTTTTTATGTTCAATATGTACTAATTTTAACATATTATCTAAATTTTTGCCCTTTATTAATACACGATATCTATATCGTTCTTTCTTTCTAATCAATTCACTTGGACCTAATACTTTAATACCCGAGTGTTTTTTTAATTTTTCAACCATTTTAATACACTGCAATTCACACTCATGATTTTTCATATGAGAAAACGTAAGTGCGATCATAAAACAATAAGGAGGATAATCTCCTATATGGCGATACTGCATTTCTTTCTCAAAAAACATACGATAATCCTGTTTTGCGGCTGCAATAATTGCATAATGATTGGGTTCAAACACTTGAATTAATACTTCCCCCTCAACATCTGCTCTTCCACTTCTACCACTTGCTTGAGTAATTAGATTAAATGTAGATTCTACACTTCGATAATCTGTTCTTGTCAGCATTGCATCTGCTTGAATAACGCCAACTAGTGTTACTGTAGGAAAATCAAGACCTTTAGCGATCATTTGTGTTCCAATCAAAATACTTGATTCTTCTTTTTTAAATTCATCAAGGAGTATTTGATGCCCCCCTTTTTTACTAACCGTGTCACTGTCCATTCTAACTATTTTGACCTCTGGAAAAATTTGTTGGAGCTGTTCCATTACTTTTTGTGTTCCAAACCCACTATAGCTAAACGATGGATGATGGCATTTTGGACACCCATTGTTTAAGTGTTGAATAGAGCCACATATATGACATTTTAAATTATTCCCCTCTTTATGGTAACTCATTGCAACATCACAATTTGTACACATGACTACCTCAAGACAACTTTTACATCTAAGTACAGTATGGTATCCTCTTTTATTTATTAAAATAATTACTTTTTGTTTTAATTCTATTCTTTTTCTTATTTTTTCAAATAATTCATTTGTTAAAATATTAGACTGTCCTTTTTTCATTGCTTCTTTTGTATTGACTACAGTACACACTGGAAGTTGTTTTTGGTTTACTCTTTGGTTTAATTCTACTAAATGATACACCTTTTTTATTGCACGTGCATAGCTATCTACAGATGGCGTTGCACTTGCAAGCACTACTTTTGCATTATGTTTTTTTGCACGATAAAAGGCAATATCTTTTGTATGATATCTTGGGGTTGAATCTTGCTTATAGCTAAAGTCATGTTCTTCATCTAATATAATCAATCCAATATTTTCAAACGGCATAAAAATAGCACTGCGTGTACCTACTATTATTTTTACTTCTTTATTGGCAACACGTTTAAATTGTTCATACTTTTCTTGATTGTTTAATCGAGAATGATATATTGCGACTTGATTTCCAAATCGATGTACAACACGTTCCACCATTTGAGGTGTTAATGAAATTTCTGGGACTAAAATCAAAACCTCTTTATTTTGATCTATACATTTTTGTGCAAGTTGTAAAAAGATTTCCGTTTTTCCACTTCCTGTTACTCCATGTAGTAAAAAAATTTCATCTTTTGAGTTTTCTATTTCATAAATTGCCTTTTGTTGTAAGTCTGTCAATTTTTTAGGAATATCTTTTATAAACGCACTTGTTTGTTTATACGAAACTTCTTGTTCAAACTCCTCTATATTCCCTTTTTTAATTAAAGTGTTCACAACGCTATTAAATAACTTTGTAAAATCACTTTTCTTCATTATTTCAGCATTTTTTAAAAATTCAAATGCATCTTTTTGTTTTTGTGTAAAATCCCCTTCCTTTAAAATTCGCACCATTTTCTCCATCTTTATTTTTTCATTTGTAGATTTCGGCTTAATTTTTGCAGGAAGCATCGCTTGAAAACAACTAATTGTAGATGAAACTGTATGATAAGACATCCATTTAGCTAAATCAAATAATTCATCATTGATTATCTTTTGAGAATCGACCACTGCATCTATTTCTTTCAATTGATATCCAAGTTGTAACTGAAGTTGCTCTTTAGATAAATCCGTAGTATGGACTGAATCGACAAATCCAACAAGTTGTTGTCGATTAAATTCAACAATAACCCGCATCCCTTTTTCTAAATAGTTTTCACCAAAAAAAACATACGAAAAAGTACGGTCTAGTTTCATTACAGGATGTTCAATATAAACTTCAACAATTCTCATGTATTTACCTCTTTGTATATTTTACCATAGTTTAAATAAGATAGATGCCTTTGTCATAAAAAAAGGTAAACATCTCTGTTTACCTAATTCTTATTGTGATAATCTTTCTTTTTCAGCTACAAGCTTTTCAACTTTAGTAATGAGGATATACCCAATAATAAATAAAATCGCCAATGCTAAAATACCATACTTACTCGCTCCAAATACAGAAGCACAAATTGTCAAAATAAGTGGGCCAAAGAAGTCCGCAAACTTTCCGAAAATATCAAAGAATCCAAAATACTCACTCGCTTCCTTTTTAGGAATCAATTTACCATAGTAAGAACGAGAAAGTGATTGAATACCACCTTGTGCCATCCCCACTGAAATCGCAAGCACCCAAAATTCCCAAGCTTGATCTAATTGATATCCAAACATACAAATTAAAATATACATGAAAATAAAGAAACGAATCAGTTTAAGTGGCCCTATTTTTTTAGCATATTTTCCTGCTAATATCGCAAATGGAAAAGCAACTAATTGCGTAACCAAAAGTGCAATAATCATTGCATTTGTATCAATTCCAACTTCGGCACCATATGTTGTCGACATTGAGATCACAGTATAAACACCATCGATGTAGAAAAAATAACCAATGATATATAAAGATAAGATTTTATCTTTACTAATTTTCTTTAATGTTTCGCCTACACGTTTAAATATTTTTCCAATACTCAACTTTTCTTTTTCTAAATAATGAACTTGATTTACATTTTTAATTACTGGAATCGATAATAACATCCACCAAACAGCCGTAATCAAAAATGAAAGTTGTGTAGCTTGAATCACATCTAATCCAAACGGTAAAAACATAATAAAATAAATACCAATAATAAACGGAATACAACTTCCTGCATATCCCCAAGCATACCCAGATGAAGATACGTAATCCATACGATCATCCGTTGTAACATCAATCAACATGGAATCATAAAAAATATTTGCACTTGTATATCCAATACGTGTGATAATAATAAATACCAAATATGCCATCCAATCTTGTGTAATCCCCAATGTAAATAATCCAGCAATCCCAAGAGCTAAAGCGCTTAAAAACAATTTTTTCTTCATTCCCTTATAATCCGCAATCGCACCAATTATTGGCGCCATTAGCGCAACAATCACAACAGCAACTGTTGTTGTAAGCGCAAAAAGTGACGATACCAAAGCTTCAAACGCTTGCGTATTTCCAGCCAATGCCTCTTGTATGTTTCCTGCAAATAATGCTTGTGCAATTGGATTTGCGGCAACAGACTCAATTGTAACTAACCCTCTAAAAAACACTGGAATTGTCGCTGTTAGAATAAGTGTAAATGACGAGCATGCAACATCATACATTATCCAACTTTTTTCAATTTTTGTAAGTTTCATAAATTTCCCCTTTTGTACATTATACTCGATTTATGCTTGTTTGTTTATTTTTTTAATGATATCTGAAATTTCTTCTGTACCTTCAATTGTGAAGCGATATAAATTCGTAATATTTTTTAGTGATCTATTAAAATAAGCCTTATGACTGAACACTCTCATTATACAATTATCATCTCCCAATAAACGGAATTTATTTTGTTTTCTATCCTGCAAATAATACGCCTGTATTTTGCACAACTGACAGTTTGATTTATTGTTATTTAGAATTTCTGTATTTACAATACAGTGCTTACTTGCCATCATTTGCACATATCCATATACCTCTTTAATAAGATTAGGATGAAAATGATATCTTTCTTTAAAATTCTTATAAATCATCTGAATTGTTTGATCTTCTATTTCTAAACTTAAAACCACTGCGTTGAATCCAATTTGATTTAAAAACGCAACAGCATAAGAATTACTTACATTTAAACTCGCATCAGCAATTTTATGAGTATACGATTGTACTGCACCAATCTCACCTAAAATACAATCGTGTGCTTTAGGATAAACACCACTTTCATTAATACGATTTAATGCATACCCTATCGTTTGATTGCTCAATTTATTATCTGAAGAATAAAACTTAAAACCTAACTGTTTTAATGACTCTAATTGACTTTCATTTTCAATTATCGCAATCTCTTGTGATAACGGTTCATATTTAACTAAATCACACACATAATGTTTGATTGTGCGGTTTGTATAATGTTTTTGTCTTTTTTGTTTTAGTGTATCAAACGCTTCTCTTCTTAATTGATTTAATTCCTTAATCGAAATAAAAACAGAACCATTTAACTCAATATCCATCTTTTCAATTGTGTAAATTGTATCATTTGTCTTAGAAAGTTGTTTTGCGATGCTATCTTTTGTCATTGGACTTGACTTCGCTTGTTCTACACTCTTTCCAAACACTTCAATAAATTGATGATTATCACTTAATTCTATTTTTAATGGTTCACCAATTGTCGCAACAAGTTTAATGTGCGTCATGATACGACGATGATTTTTACGATAGCTTTCTTGAATTGTTTGAAGATCTTCTACATCTGATGTTTTTACAATCGGTGTACCAACTTCTAAATATCCTTTTTTCTTCAATGTTACAACTTCATTTTCTAAAGCACCACTTACTAATAAATTATTTTTATATAAAAAATTGACAATAAACCCCTCATCATTTTCATTTAAAAACCGAACACCATCTCCTTGTTTTAAGGGTCTTGTTAATAAAACCTCGCATGTATCTTTATACGCCTTAACAACCTTCCCAATTTCAATTCCGATGTGATTTCCTCTATTTGTTTGAATAAAATCCTTACCATATTGCTCAAATAAAAACCCTTTTGTAAACCCTCTATTAAACAACTTCATCGCCGTCTCTTTTTGAACTTGTTTTAAATCAAAAGACCCTGTACTTAAGTATGTATCAATTGCTAAACGATATAAAGAAACCATATACCCTACATATTCTGGTCTTTTCATTCTTCCTTCAATCTTAAAAGAAGTAATACCACTATCAATTAAATCCCCAATATGTTCAATCGTAAATAAATCTTTAGTAGACATTAGATAAGCACCTTCTGTATTAAGTCGTTTATCTTGTTGATAAAGATCATAGGGTAACCTACATGGCTGTGCACACTCCCCTTTATTTCCACTTCGTGATCCTAATGTCTTACTCATTAAACATTGACCAGAATAACAAAAACATAAAGCACCATGTACAAAAGCTTCTACTTCAATATTCTCATTAATTGCTACTTGTTTAATAATAGAAATCGGCGTTTCACGCGCCATTACAACGCGATGTACACCTTGACTTACAATAAACTTTGCTGCTTCTGTATTGTGGATATGCATTTGTGTTGAGGCGTGTATTTCAAGATCTGGATACATTTTTCTAGCAACTTCTAACACTCCATAATCTTGCACAATAATCGCATCAATATCATTTACATAAGCAAATCCTAAAAAAGAAATTAAATCTTCCATTTCCTCTTCATGAATTATTGTATTAACAGTTAAATAAACTTTTACACCATATTCATGTGCATATTGAATCGCTTCAATCAGCTCTTCATCACTGAAGTTATGCGAAAAAGCACGCGCTCCAAATCGTTTGCCCGCAAGATAAACTGCATCACATCCATTTTGTACAGCTGCGATTAATGATTCCATATTTCCGCATGGTGCTAATAACTCTATTTTTTTTCTCATATTTCCTCTTTTTTTGATTTCATCTTTAAAATCAATGCATCTTTTATTTTTTGATTATCCCATGGGTAGTTTGTTTGACCAAGTTGAATATTTGGTTTTGTACTTCCATGAAAATCACTTCCGATTGTGATTAAAAGATCTCTTTTTTCACAATAATTTCTTAGTATTTCCATTTCTTGCTTTGTATGGTAATTATTTGAAATTTCAAATCCTTCTACACCACTTTTTACAAGATCATCTAACACATCATCTGTTATTGCGATATTGACAGCCGGATGTGCTACTATAACAACCCCTTTTGCAGATTGAATTGTTTCTACCACCTCATCTAATGATGGTAAATTCATTTCTACATAACATGGTTTATTTAAAGCACAGTAATCCCAGTAAAAATTCGCAACGGGTGAGTCACTTCTCTCCCCTTTAGTATAAGGTAAAAACGCTGGATGAATGTGGTCTTGTAGCATTACTTGTGTAATTTCTACATTTGTATAAAAATCATTTCCACTTAATTTTTTACATTTCTCTTCGTCAATTTCAATCCCAAAATAAGCATTAAATAAGTCAATTCTCTTTTTTGAAATTCTTTTTAGTTCATTGGGATAATGTTCGACAACCTTTTTAAAAATGGTATCTTTTAATTCAACTCCATATCCAATCACATGGATTACATCTTCTTTATAGTAACAATCTATTTCAATTGCACCGATTACTGTAAGACGCTTATCTTCAATCGCAAGCTTTGCACCACTAATTACATTATGATCGCAAATTGCGATTGTATCTATATTTTCTTTAACACACACGTCTAAAATATCCTTGATTGTTTCTGTACTATCAAAGCTATGATTTGTATGAACATGTAAATCTATTTTTATACTCATATATTCACCTCTTTTATTATTGTATCACATATATGATGATTGATTAATTACGCATTTTATTAGATAATACATTCATGAAAAAATCAATAAAATATGACAATGTTGTAACGGTTGCTGTTACAAAGCACAAAACCTATGATCAAATTAAACCGTTATACGACTTAGGATATCGCGACTTTGCGGAAAATAAAGTACAAGAGCTTCTTTTAAAGGTAGACTCTTTTAAAGATGTACAGTGGCATTTTATTGGACATTTACAATCCAACAAAGTAAAACATGTTGTGAAGCACTGTACTTTAATTCACTCTGTAGATTCGATTTCTTTACTAAAAGAAATAAATAAACAATCTATTATACAAAATAAAACAACCTCTGTTTTATTACAAGTAAATATCGCCAAAGAAAACACTAAATATGGATTTAGTGAAGAATCTATTTTTGAGTGTTTAAATGATATTTCTCATTTTTCTAATATTTTAGTTTGCGGAATGATGGTTATGGGACCTCATACTGATAATACACTAGAAATAGAAAGAGTATTCGCAAAAGCAAACACTCTTTATACATCTATTCAAAATCAATATCCATCGTTAAAATCTTTTAAAGTACTTTCAATGGGAATGAGTAGTGATTATCTTTTAGCAATCAAGCATCATTCCAATATGATTAGATTAGGAACTATTTTATATTAACTAAAAAACTCATACCCACATAATACATAAATCATGTAGTATACAAATCCATCAATCGCAAAAAAGTTTAAGATTGAATGTATTTCTGGGAAAATATAATATCCAATTTGTGTAATAATAAAAAATAATAAAATAAAAGAAATGAGTACTTTTTTAATCCAAGTATGGTTTCTTTTTTTTGTTTGATTCAAACATAATCCTAATACAAAAAATAATAAACTAATAATAATGATTACAAGCTCTCTTTGAAATTCAAAATAAGGAAGTGATTCAAATATTTGAACAATCCATCCACCTAAAAATACCAAAACAAGCGTTGTAAAAAATGATTTTGTGCTTTTAGACATATTCTTTTTCCTTTTTACTCATATAAATTCTAGCTATTGCTCCTAAATAAAATGACATTGCGGGAACAATCGCTGTTAACATTAAAACTAAATGATACCCATCTGCATTTAAATCAATTGTATTGTATATAAGTGCTGCTGGATAATTTAGTAATATATAAAGACTTAATAAATCAATGATATAGAATTGGTATGCCAATAACACGCCAATCCCCCAAAAAACGATTAAACCAATACTGAAATAAAGTGAACATTTAAATACTATCTGTCCCATATTTTTAATTTGATGTTTCGCTAAGATAAAGATAAATCCTGCCAACATATAAAGTGGAACAATAATTAAAAGGGACGCTAATACAAACAATACGGGTTCTGTTTGTACGTAAAAGAAAGACAATGGATGTCTAATACCAAAAATTAGCGATGTACATATTGTAATAACCAAATGCGATATTACCATAAATATAATAGTATATTTGATATCTTGTTTATTCATAAATCCTCCTGCTCTACTATACATACTAAAAGCTTAAACTGTACTATGATGCACTCTTGTTTTTGTGTACATCATATGAATACTTACATCCACAATATTTTTGTCGATATAAGTTTAACTCTAAAGAAAGTGCGATTGATTTACTTTGACCGTCTCCTTTTTTAAAATCCGAGTAAAAATACTGCGTATTTATAAAAGCTGATTGCATTAATCGTCCAATCTCATTTAATTTTGTAGCATTTTTGTGTCTGCTTATTGTCATGATTGTTGTAAAATAATCATATTTATTCGCATTTGCATACGCGAATGCTTGTCTCATTCTTAAGCTATAACACATAAAGCATCTTTTTCCATGCTCTTTATCTTGCGCTCTTTTTTGCAATAAACGATGAAAGTCTTCTTGCAAATAAGGCTCTACAATTAAATTGACATTTGTTTTGTTTTCAAAATTAAAATCTTTTACATACTTTTTTAATTCATTTAATCTAATGTCATATTCTTCTTGCGGATAAATATTACTATTATTAAAATACAATGTCAAATCAAAATATTGAATTAACCATTTCATAATATAACAATTGCACGGCGCACAACACGAATGAAGTAATAACTTAGGTTTATTTTCAAACTTAGAAATAACCTCTAGTGAGTTTAAATAATAATTCTTTATCATAAAATCAACATTGCATCTCCAAATGAGAAAAAGCGATATTTATCTAATATTGCCTCATCATACGCTTTTAAAATAAGCTCTTTAGATGCAAATGCACTTACCAACATAATCAATGTCGACTCAGGAAGATGAAAATTAGTCACCAATCCATCAATCGCATTTAACTTAATTCCTGGATAAATAAAAATATTTGTACTTCCACTACATGCTTTAAAACACCCATTCTCTTTATAAATTGCCTCAAGTGTACGTGTAGATGTCGTTCCAATCGCAATAATACGTTTATTATTTTGTTTTGCATCATTTAAGATTTCAGCCGTTTCAGAACTCATTTCATAAAGTTCACTGTGCATATCATGGTCATTAATATCTTCTACATCCATTGGTTTAAATGTTCCAAGACCTACATG
>CAYJAB010000010.1:40549-42806 GCA_964368305.1 uncultured Erysipelotrichaceae bacterium
AAATATTTCATCTGTAAAATGAAGTCCTGCAGTAGGAGCAGCACTGCTTCCCATAATTTGTGCATATACTGTTTGGTAACGATTCTTATCTTCTAATCGTTCTTTTATATATGGAGGAAGAGGCATATTCCCTAATTCTTCAATGATTTCATAAAAAATCCCATCGTAAATCATCTCCATAATACGAATCCCTTTATCTTTAACTTCTTTACATTTTGCCTTTAATAAACCTTCTTTAAAGCTAATTATTGTGCCTTCTTTAATTACTCTTGCATTTCCTGCTAAACACTCCCAAACATCTTCATTTTGCTTTAGAAGCAACAATTCTACTTTCGCACCGGTTTCTTCCTTTACTCCAAAAAGTCTTGCTGGTAATACTTTTGTATTATTGCGTACTAAAACATCACCCGATTTAAAATAATCTACAATTTCTTTAAATAAATGATGTTCAATCTTTTGATTTTTACGATCAACATACATCAAACGAGATGCACTACGATCTAATAGGGGTGTTTGCGCAATTAACTCTTTTGGTAAATCAAAGCTAAATTCACTTTTTTTCATACTAAAATCCTCTTGAATCTACACTATTTAAATCATATTTTTTGAAAAACTCTTCTTTAAAGTCTAAGAAACGGTCTTCTTTAATCGCAATACGTATTTCTTCCATTAAATGAATCAAGTAACGCAAATTATGAATGGATAATAATCTTTGTCCTAACCCCTCATCACATTTTACCAAATGACGTAAATAGGCTCTTGTGTAGTTTTTACACGTATAACAATCACAGTTATGATCAAGTGGCGTATAATCTCTTTCATATTTCTTATTTTTAATATTAATCCTACCATGACTTGTCATTAAAGTACCATGTCTTGCGATTCTTGTAGGTAATACACAATCAAACATATCTACTCCACGAAGAACACCTTCTAAAATTGCATCTGTACTTCCTACGCCCATTAAATATCGAGGTTTATCCGCTGGTAAGTGTTTGATAGAGTAGTCTATCATCTTATACATTACTTCTTTTGATTCACCCACACTTGTACCACCAATAGAGTAGCCTGGAAAATCCATTGCTACTGTTTGTTTAGCAGAATACTCTCTTAAATCTTCATATTCTCCCCCTTGTACAATCCCAAATAAAGATTGCACACTAGGATCCGCATGTACTTCTTTACCACGTTTTGCCCAACGAAGTGTTCTTTCAATACTATTTTTCATATATTCATGCGTTGCAGGATATGGTGGACACTCATCAAAACTCATAATAATATCTGCCTGAAGTTTATTTTGTACTTCAATAGATTTTTCTGGAGTTAAAAACAACGCATCTCCATTAATATGATTTTTAAAAGCAACACCTTCTTCTGTAATCTTACGATGTTTACTCAAAGAGAATACCTGAAATCCTCCACTATCTGTTAAAATAGGTCCATCATAATTCATAAACTTATGTAGTCCGCCTGCTTCATTTACGATATCTTCACCAGGTCTTAACCATAAGTGGTATGTATTAGACAAGATAACGCCCGCTATCATTTCTTTAATTTCTTCAGGAGTTAAAAATTTAACTGTCGCTAATGTTCCTACAGGCATAAACATCGGAACTTCTACATCACCATGTGGTGTGTGTAATATTCCATATCTTGCACCTGATTGTTTACATATATGTTTTATTTCTAAAGTTACTGCATCTTTCTTCATTTTATCACCGTATCTATAATAGCATAATTTTCACAAATTACATAATAAAAAAATAGCACTAGATACAGTGCTATTACATCGGTTGTGTGAGCATAGATACCTTCCCCTCAATACTTAAGTTC
Source organism: uncultured Erysipelotrichaceae bacterium (assembly GCA_964368305.1). Classification (GTDB taxonomy): domain Bacteria; phylum Bacillota_I; class Bacilli_A; order Erysipelotrichales; family Erysipelotrichaceae; genus CAYJAB01. The sequence continues at coordinate 42,383 of CAYJAB010000010.1, forward strand.
AGCACTGATATTCTAATTGGAAACAGCACAATTACTTCATATCGATTATCGATAGAATTAACAACTTGATATGTACAATTGTGGCAATTATAAGGCAATGCATCAATCAATTCTACAACTGATAAATCATACCTGTCTTGCCTATCAATCGTTGATACAATCGCTTCTTGATAAACTCTAGCATTGTGATACGACATAGATACCATAGATAATGAAAAACCCACTACGACAAATAACATTCCAAAAAACATTATTAGTCCAAGTTCAAACCCACCTTTCATACTCTACCCCTCTTGCGTTGTCATATCTGACCATTGCGTCTCTAATGTATCTTTCATAGTATCTTTAAAATCATTAGAAAACACAATCATCCCTGTTGCGATAACAGTTACTACTAATACTAATCCATACTCTTCAAAGAAAG
>CAYJAB010000011.1:0-41390 GCA_964368305.1 uncultured Erysipelotrichaceae bacterium
TTAAATGTAAATGTAGATATAGAAGAAAATGGTACAACATTTGAAGAGAATGCTTTAATTAAAGCAAAATATTTAGCTGAAAACTATAATGTTTTAGCATTGGCAGATGACTCTGGTATTGAGATAGAATGCTTAGATAATGCACCTGGAATTCACAGTGCACGTTTTTTAGGGAAAGATACACCATATGAGATTAAAAATCAATTAGTATTAGATAAAATTAAAGATGAAGTAAATAGAAATGCACGATATGTATGTTGTGTTGCACTTGTGAGTCCAGATTTATCTTCAAAAGTGTTCATGGGATTTTTAAACGGTGAAATGGCTTATGAAGCAAAAGGGAATCATGGATTTGGATATGATCCAATCTTTTATTTACCATCAATGCAAAAACACTTAGCAGAACTAAATGATACTGAAAAGAATGCAATAAGCCATCGTTTTGAAGCTTTAAAATTGGTGCTTCCATATTTAAAAGAGATAAAAAATTATGAAGCGTAGCTTACATAATTTATTTGCAATATTATTTTTATATGTTTGTTTTTTTACAGTTATTCAAATGGTTTGTTTCGACATGTCATTTTATCATCAAGAGTATGATAAACTTCACGTAGCACAAACAATAAAAATGAGTGAGGATGACCTTATAAATGCAACAGAAGTCTTGCTAGATTATACACAAGGGAAGACAGATGATTTAACAGTATTTGCAGAAATTGATAAAGAAGTAAGAGAAGTTTTTAATGAAAAAGAAAAGGCACATATGGTTGATGTTAGAAATTTATATCTTAATTCTAATTTAGTTAAAAACATTTCTTTTCTCTTTATGGGTGTGCTACTTATTTTGATTTATTTTAAAAATAAAAAAGATTGGTGGTTAAACACAATAGATGCTTATAATAAAGTGTCATTATGGTTATTGTTAATCATAGGTGTATTGATTTTTTGGGCGTTATTGGATTTTACAACAGTTTGGGTATTGTTTCATAAAATCTTTTTTGTTGGAAATGATTTATGGATTTTAAATCCACAAACAGATATTTTAATTATGATGGTTCCTGAGCAGTTCTTTTATGATTTGGTTATGAAAATTATCATCATATTTACAATTATATTTACACTTACAAATGCAATAGGGTATTATTTTAAACATAAAACAATTCTTAAACACCAAAAAGAAATAGGAGAAAATATATGATACATATCGTTTTATATCAACCAGAAATTCCTCAAAATACAGGAAATATTATGAGAACATGTGTAGCAACAAATGCTACACTTCATTTAATAAAACCTTACGGGTTTATGTTAGATGAAAAAAATATTAGAAGAAGCGGAATGGATTACCGTAAGGACTTAAATTTATATGAACATGAAAGTTGGGAGGATTTTACAAATAGTTTTCCTGCAAATTATTTTTATGTGACAAGATATGCAAACCATACGCATTCAGAAGCGAATTTCAATACGGATGAGGATATATTTTTAGTATTTGGAAAAGAAAGTACAGGAATCCCAAAAGAGATCTTAAAGGAAAAACTTGATCGCTGCATTCGTATACCGATGGTTGCTACAGCTAGAAGTTTGAACTTATCAAATTCAGTAGGGATTGTATTGTATGAAGCGTTAAGACAAATAGACTACCCAAAATTAAGCAAGCATGAAGTTATTAAAGGGGAAGATTGGCTCGTTAAATAATGCTATTATCACTTTTTAATACAAAACTGAAGAGATTCACATGGGTTTGGTTTTTAACCTTAATGATTCTAATGTACAATATGATACAGCAATTTCTTTTTGCTTTTGATTTATATCAAGCGAATGATGTTGAAAAACTCATTTTATTTTCTTCAAGTTTTGAATTTGAACTTGCTCTTATTGGAAGAGTAGTTAAAAATTACTTAGATTATGGAATTTCATTTTATTCTGCTGCTTTAACTTTTAATTGGCATGATTATTTATTTGTGGTGTTATCAGTCGTTTTATTTTTTATAAAACCATTTTCAAGGAAAACAATAAGGTATCATGTAATAAATTTATGTTGGGTTTCATTGATATATACTGTATCTATTATTATGTTGATACTAGCTTTAATGGCTACAACAACCGCAATGGCATTTAAAGCGATTAGCACAATGGCAATACTATTAATGGTGTTATCTATACTTTTGATTTTATTTATTTGTTATGAGTTGTATCAATATATTTTATTTGATTTTGATAATGATATTTAAAGAATGATTATTTTACTGGAAATTTTAGATATCTTTGACTATAATGTTAAATAGAGGTAAAAAACATGTTAGAAAGTATAAATGAGGTTTTATCTGTTCTTTCATTAATTGTAATCTTATTGATTCCTATATATTATTTTGTTAAAGAGATATTGAAGAAACATGAGAGAAAACGTATTGAAAGAGAAATAGAGTATTATAAAGAGTGGTAATCACTAGGAGGAAAAGAAATGTTTACAAAAGCAATTAAATCAGAAAATGCACCAAAAGCAATTGGGCCTTATTCACCAGCAGTAAAATTAGGAGACTTTGTATATTTATCTGGACAACTTCCAGTAGATGTAGAAACAGGGAAACTTGTAGAAGATGATATTCAAGCACAAACAGATCAAGTATTTAGAAATATGGAAGCTGTTTTAGCTGAAATGGGATTAAGCACACGTCATATTGTAAAAACTACAGTATTTATGACTGACTTAAATGAATTTGCACAAATGAATGAAATCTATGGTACTTATTTTGAAGAACCATACCCAGCAAGATCAACAGTTCAAGTGGCTAAACTTCCACTTGGAGCAAAAGTTGAAATTGAAGCATTGGCAATTGATACATTAGCTTATGAACAACAAGCACAAGGATGCGGATGTGGTTCAGAAGGTGGATGTAATTCGGATGAAGGATGCGGATGTGGATCAGATGATGATTCAGAAGGATGCTGCGGAAGATAATTGAACTAAAAAGAGATTTATTTCTCTTTTTTTTATGTCTCAAGTTTATCTCAATTTCCTACTATAAGTGGATTTTTATATACGAACTTGTTATGATACTTTTACAAAAAAAAGGATTTTTTCAATGTAGTGCGTATATAAGTATTGAGGTATAGTATGGAATCTAACAAAATTTATTTAATTCAATATGACAATCAAATGAAGCAATCAATTTGTAAGTCGATAAATAATAAAAATTATATTTTTAAAATGAGTATTCAAAAAATTGTGGAAACATTATGTATAATGCATGGTAGTACTTTACAAGGCAGATACATTGCGTTTTCTAAGCTCACACAGATAATGCGTAAAAGACCTATTTTTGTTTCAAGGGAACTATTTTTAATTCCACTTATTTCTTTAAAAAACGAACATTGTGTTTTAGTGAATTATCATTTGTTGGTCAAGATTAGAAAGATAAATCATCATCAAACGTTGTTGTGTTTTAAAGATGGCTTAGAAACTACTGTGAATTTTAATGATCGTATTATAAAAAGACAAAAGAAATTATGTGAATACTATTTATCAAAGATAAATAAGATTGAGTCATTTCTTCACTTTAAAAATGGTATAATACAAAAAGAGGTGAATGTATAATGAACACAGAATTAGTATTGATTATTATCATTGTAGTGTTACTTGGTATTATGTTTGTTCTTTTGTTGACACAAAGAAGTAAACAAGAAGCAATGATGAAACAAATGTTATTGGAAAGTGAAAGAGTATCAAATAAAGAACTACAAGATTTAAAGAACAATATGACAAATGAGTTGCTGCAATTTCAATTGAATATGACACAAACAATTAAAACAGATTTGAATCATTTAAATGAGACAACGATTAATAAAATGAATTTTATGGAAACAAAAGTTCAGGATAGTTTACTAAAAACAACAGATACAACAAACAAAGCTTTGATTAATGTATTAGAACAAATGGCGAAAATTGATGAAGCACAAAATAATCTAAAAAATTTATCCGCAAGTATTTCAAATCTTCAAGGAGTCTTAACTGATAAAAAGACAAGAGGTACATTTGGGGAAGTGGAACTTTATTCTATTTTAGAAAGCGTGTTTGGGGTGAATGAGAGCCGTTTTAAGAAACAATATAAATTTTCCAATGGTGCAATCGCGGATGCGGTACTATTTGCGCCAGAGCCTTTAGGAAAAATTGTAGTTGATTCTAAATTTCCATTAGAAAATTATAATAAAATATACGATACTTTACTATCAGTTGAACAACAAACCAAAGCAAGAAGTGACTTTAAAAAAGATGTGCTTAAACATATAAAGGATATTTCATCTAAGTATGTGATTAATGGGGAAACTGCTGATTTTGCATACATGTTTATTCCTGCTGAAGCAGTATTTGCAGAGATTTATGGAAAGTTTGATGATTTAATACAACAGTCATATTTACATCGTGTATATTTAGTTTCACCTACAACACTGATGGCATACATAACAGCAATTAAGGCTATTTATTTAGGTCAAGAGAAAAATGCGAAAGTTGAATTAATACAAGTGGAATTTCTAAAATTAGGTAAAGAATTCGAACGATTTGAGACTCGTTTTGAATCAGTAAATAAAGATTTTGAAAAGACATATCAAGATATGGCTAAAATGTCTACAACGACAAAGAAAATAATAACTAGATTTAAACAAATCGATGCAGTTGAACTTGTTGATCAAACGAATTTAAAGTTAGAGCATCATGTAAATGACACAGAATAAATGGTGAAAAGATAAGAAAATATTTGTTAAATTCACAAGTATTCTTTTAGTTTTAATTCTTCTTTAAAAAAGGACATTTATTACTAAATTTCAATTGTAATTATTCTCAAAAGGGGTATAATAATTTTCGAAGGCAGGGAGAATTATGACAGGGACGCAGAAGAATTTAGTTAAGATGTTTATAGCAGTTTCTATTAGTGCTTCATTATATGCATTGGCACTTAAAATGTTTGTAGAAAATGGACAATTTATTCCAGGAGGGTTTTCTGGGGTAGCACGTATGGTTACCATTTTATTATCAGAGTATTTTTCAATTGAAATGTCTTTTGGGACAGTATATTTTCTAATTAATGTAATTCCTACAATATTAGTTTATAATGTTGTTGGGAAAAATTTTGCGATTTTCTCAGTGTTGCATATTGTACTTGTCAGCGCTGTAAATGATATATTGCCGCCTATTACAATGACAGATGATATTTTGTTACTTGCGATTTTTGGGGGAATTGTAGCAGGGTTCTCCATTTCAATTGCATTAAAAGTAGATGCAAGTGGAGGAGGAACAGACTTTATAGCGATTTATTTTGCAAATAAATTTAATCGTTCAACTTGGAATTATGTCTTAGCCGCAAATGCACTTATTATTGCAACAGGGGGATTCATATTTGGTTGGGAACAAGCAATGTATTCTATTATTTTCCAATATTGTAATACGGTTACAATTAAAGCGTTGCATACACGTTATAAATTAGTACAATTACATATTATTACAAAGATACCGGACGAAGTATCATCGGCGATTATTCTTAAATGTCGTCATGGTATTACAAAACTGGATGGAGAAGGGCAATATACGCATACTCCAAAAAGTATTTTATATATGGTGTTAAATGCATATGAAGTTGAAAATGTATTAAGAATTACAAAAGAAGTAGATCCTAAAGTATTCATTACGATGTCTAAGTGTGAAAAAGTTGTTGGGAATTATTACCAAAAACCAATGAGTTAATTTTATTAATATAAATACCATCAAATGGATGGTATTTTATTTTCAGTAAATATCATTTACTTGTAAATACATAGTGATTAAATTATAATTATATAGAGGTGAATATATGAAGGTCTTATTATATTTTGAAGGGGAAAAGATGTTAGTGACATCTGGTATCGGACGTGCACTTAAGCATCAAAAAACTGCTCTTACAAGTGTCGGTATTGAATATACAACAGATCCTTGGGAAAATGATTTTGATATCTTACATATTAATACAGTTGGTATTAATAGTTTAAATATTATTAATAAAGCTAAAAGAGAGGGCAAACCTGTTATTTATCATGCGCATAGTACAGAAGAAGATTTTAGAAATTCTTTTTTATTCTCAAATCAAATTGCACCACTTTTTAAAAAGTGGTTAGTAGAGGTGTATTCAAATAGCGATTTAATTATAACACCAACTCCATATGCGAAGACTTTACTTGAAAGTTATGGACTTAAACAAGAGATCATTCCTATTTCTAATGGAATTGATTTAAATCGATTTGAATATAATAGTGAGAAAATAAAAGCATTTAGAAAGTACTTCTCTTTAAAAGATGATCAAGTTGTGATATTGTCAGTTGGTCTATACTTTGAAAGAAAAGGGATTTTAGACTTTTTAGATATTGCAAAAAAATTTCCAGATTATAAATTTATTTGGTTTGGAGATACTCCACTATATACAATACCAAGGGCTGTAAGAGAAGCAATTGATGAGCATCCAGATAATGTTATTTTTCCAGGATATGTTAAAGGCGCTATCATTGAAGGTGCTTATTTAAATGCCAATGCTTTTTTCTTCCCAAGTTATGAAGAAACAGAAGGAATTGTTGTCTTAGAGGCGCTTGCAGCAGGTCAAGAAGTGATTTTAAGAGATATTGGTGTTTATGAAGGTTGGATGCAAGATAAAGTAAATTGCTATAAAGGAAGTAGCAATGAAGAATTTGCAAGTATTATCAAAGGTGTAGTAGACAAAAAACTTCCTTCTTTGAAAGAGGAAGGGATGAAAACTGCACAAATGCGCAGTATTGAAAATGTAGGGGTTCAACTTAAAGATGCATATTTAAAAGCAATCGCTAAAGTTGGATAAGTGTATATTTTTGTAAAGAAAGGTTTTTATGAAAAAAATATTAAAAAGCTATGTATTTAATATCGCTTTGGTATTGGGACTTTCTGGAGTTGTATTATACTTCTCATTAAAAGATCACTACGAAGTGGTACTAGCTGCAATTAATAATTTAACTGTTTCATGGATTTTATTAATCGCTTTTGTTATCTTAGGATATCATGCGATTGTTGGTAAAATATTAACAAAGCTAGCAAAAAAGACAAACAAGAAATACCGATTTATGGATGGGTATTTTAATGCGTTAATTGCTGCATTATTTCATGGGATTACACCTAGTGCAAGTGGTGGGCAATTCATTCAAATGTATGTATTTAAAAAACAAAATATTAACCTAAGTGAATCCGCAAGTATTTTATGGATGGATTTTATTATTTATCAAGCAACAATGGTGTTTACTGTTTTAGTACTTTTAATACTTCGTTTTGAGTATTTTTATACAAACCACTCAGAGTTATTTTTACTTGTATTATTAGGTTTTTTTATAAATAGTTTTATTATTGTTGGACTATGGGTTGTTACTCATTTTAAAAAAGTGTATTCTTGGATTTCTTCTAAAGGAGTTTCTTTGGCACATAAGATTAAACTTGTTAAAGATAAAGAACATTCTGTTAAAATGATGGACGCAGGTATTGAACGTTTTGTAGAAGAAGCTACAAAATTAAAACAAAATAAAAAATTATTGCTTCAAATTTTCTTATGGAATTTACTTAGATTATTTGTATATTACAGTTTCCCAATTTTATGTGCGCTTGCACTTGGTATTAATATAGATCCTGCTTTATTTATTGATTTGATTGCATTAACATCTTATGTGTCAATGGTAAATGCATTCTTTCCAGTTCCAGGGGGAAGTGGTGGAACAGAAACAACTTTTATTTTGATGTTTAGTACTGTGATTGGGTTTACAAATGCCACAAGTACAATGATTGTTTGGCGTTTCTTTACATATTATTTTATAATGTTTGTAGGAGCAGCTTGTTATATGCGCTTTAAATATATAAGTGACATATCAAAGGCTAAGGGGGATATATGAGAATAGGACTATTTACAGATACGTATTTACCGGATATTAACGGGGTGGTTTCATCCGTTTATACATTACAATGTGAACTTGAAAAACATGGTCATGATGTTTTTGTAGTTACCAATCATGCGAATATGATTCAAACAGAATATAGTGATAATATTATTAGACTTCCAGGAATCGAACTTAAGCAATTATATGGCTATGTGCTAACAAGTCCAATCCATTTTAAAGCTATGGAAAAGATTGAACAATTGAATTTAGATTTAATACATGTTCATACAGAATTTGGTGTAGGAATCTTAGGTAGGATTATATCTAAACGACTTAAATTACCACTTGTTTCTACTTACCATACTACATATGAAGATTATACACATTATGTAAATATCTTTAACTTAGATTCATTAGATAGAATAGCGAAGAAAACAGTTGCAAGCTTTAGTAAACTTTATGGGGATACTTCAACTGTTTTGATTTCGCCAAGTGTTAAGACAAAAGATATGTTATTAAGATATGGAGTAAAGACTAAAATATTTGTCATCCCTACAGGTCTTAATTTAAAGAAATTTAATGCCGAAATGGCAAATATTGATCAATTAAGCGCAATAAAAGAACAACATGGTATTTCTAAATCAGATTTTCTTGTAACATTTGTAGGAAGAATTGCAGCTGAAAAAAGTATCGATATTTTAATCGATGCATTTACATATTTAAAAGAGTATCCAAAATTTAAGTTGATGATAGTTGGAGGCGGACCTGATTTAGAATTATTAAAAGAAAAGGCTGAAAATTTAGGTATTATGGATAATGTTATTTTTACTGATAAAGTAAATTCATCTATTGTTCAACAGTATTATTTTATGTCAAATGTATTCTCTTCTGCATCATTAACGGAAACACAAGGAATGACATATATCGAAGCACTGGCTAGTGGACTTCCGGTTTTTGCACGTCCAGATGACGTCTTAAATGATATTGTTATAGAAGGAAAAACTGGATTTTATTTTGAAGACGCAAAACAGTTATCAGAAAAGATAATAGCATATGAGGCATTAAGTAATAATGCAAAAGAAAAAATAAAAGAAGATGCGGTTAAAATGGCTTCTAATTTTGATTCTGAAATTTTTTATGAGAGTATTATGCTTGCATATCAAGGTGCATTTGATTTATATAAAGATCTTTATAAACTTGTAAAAATACGTTATAAAAATGATGCAATTGAATTAACTTTAGAAAAACCAAATGATAATGTGAATCTATTGATATCAGTTGATACATTTGTAAAGTTTGGTTTAAGAAAAGATTGTTTATTAACTAAAGAAGACTTAACTGCATTAACGGAAGAACAAAACTATGCAAAAGCATATAGAGCGTGTATAAGAAGATTAACATTCAAGGATCGTACATTAAAAGAAATGTATGACTGGCTTACTCAAAATACAGAACTTTCAATTGAAAAAATCAATCAAATAATTGAAAGACTTGAAGAAAAGGGATATATCAATGATGTGAAATATGTCCAATCTTCTATAATGAACTTTAAATCATTGCTTCAAGGAAAAAATAAAATTATCAAAAATCTTGTAAAAAAGGGGATACCTAAAGAATTAATTGATGAAGCGTTTATGAATGAGGATTCTTCAGAAGAGATTAATTTGTGTATTAAATATGCAGAGAAAATTCAGGGTTCTATAACTGGACACTCGGTTAAGTATAAGAAAAATCTTTTAAAGCAAAAACTATATCATCAAGGGTTTTCATTTGATGTAATTGATGATGTTATGAGAAAATTAAGTTTTGTTGAAGATGAAAGAAATGAAATAGAAACATTAAAAGTAGATGCTGAAAAAGCAATGAAACGATATAGAAATAAATATACGGGTTCTAAGCTAAGAAATATGGTATATCGATATTTAACTTCAAAAGGGTATCAATATGACGATGTATATTTTGTATTAAATGAAACGGAGTGGAATAATGACTAAAATAGTAATTAAAGATTTTAAAGAAGCAACATCAATTCAAACACCACTTTTGCTTACAAATATGTCTCGTGGATTAACAAATGCGGGAGCACCTTATTTATCGATGACTTTAAGCGATAAATCAGGGTCTATTGAAGGTAAAATGTGGGATGTAAAAGAAGAGCAAGCTAGATTAGCAGTAGTTGGTAAAGTGATCATGGTGAATGCTGAGGTATTAAAATACCGTTCACAACTACAATTAAGAATTCATTCAATTCAAGCGATTAAAGAGGGAGAGTTTGAACTTAAAGACTTTATCGTGACTTCAGCGATTTCAAAGGATCAACTAAAAGAAGAATTATTAAATAGAATTCGTAAAATAGAAAACAAAGTCTTAAATGAAATTGTTTCAGAAATGGTTAATTTATATCCAGAAGATTTCTTTGAATATCCTGCAGCGACTAAAAATCATCATGAATTTGTAGGAGGACTTGCTACACATGTTATCGGTATGGTAAAACTTGCGGATTCAATTTGTGATTTGTATCCTGCATTAAATCGTGATTTATTAATTTCAGGGACAATTCTTCATGATTATGGGAAGTTATTTGAACTTTCTGGTGCTGTGTTAACTGAATATACACTAGCAGGAAAATTATTAGGACATATTTCTATTGTTCAAACTAAGATTGAGGAAATGGCTACAAAACTTGGTTATCAAAATGAAGAAATTGTCTTATTACTGCGTCATTTAGTATTATCACATCACGGATCTTTAGAGTATGGATCACCAGTACTACCACAAATTATGGAAGCAGAAGTTTTATCAATAATTGATAATTTAGATGCGCGTATGAATATGTTTGAAAAAGCCTTAGATCCAATTGAAGCTGGAACTTATAGTGCAAGAGTGTTCTCATTAGAAAATAGAATTTTTTATAAACCTAAATTTTGATGTTTATAGATACACATTGTCATTGTCTTTGGGGTGTAGATGATGCTTCAAAAGACGAGTTTGCATCTTTAGAGATGTTTAAAGTAGCGAAAGCAAATGGAGTTACTAAAATAATTTGTACATCACATTGCATCGTAGATCATGCAAAATATCGCAATACGACGGAAATGTTAAATACTGCATTTTTAAAAGCGGTTGAATTATTAGAAAAAGAAAAGATTGATATTGAACTATATTTAGGGAGTGAACTTTATTTATCAGATCTTGCGATAGATTGGGTAAAAAAGGGGAAGCATACGCCGTTGAATAATACAAATTATATATTAGTTGAATTTCCATGGCATACTAAATTACCTTGTTCACTTTCAAATATGGAAATGGTTAAACAGTTGATTAATATGGGATATCGTATTATTATCGCGCATCCAGAAAGATATACTTGTTTCCAAGAAGATTTTACTCTTTTCGAAACATATAAGAGCTTAGGATGCTATTTTCAAATTAATAGAACAAGTTTAATTGAACCAGGTGTAGAGAATTATGATTTTGCTTGGAGAATTGTAAAAGAAGGGTATGCGAATACAATTGCTACGGATGCCCACTTTTCTTATGGTTCTCGTATAATAAAGTTTGATGATATATATGAGAAATTAAAGAATACAGTTGGTGTATATTATGCGGATTTACTTTGTAAAGAAAATCCATTAAATATTATCAATGGGAATAATTTATTGTTTATAAGGGAGAATTAGATGAAAGAAATCGCTATTAAAATATCATTGGTCACATTAATTTTAAACATTATTCTTTCTATTGGGAAAGCTTTTGCTGGAATTGTAGGACACTCTTCAGCTATGCTTTCTGATGCCGTACATTCAGCAAGCGATTGTGTCAGTACATTGGTTGTAATGTTTGGAATCAGTTTAGCAAGTAAAGAACCAGATGAAGATCATCAATATGGACATGAAAAAATTGAAAGTGTTGCTTCTATTGTTTTATCTGTTATTTTAGCTATAACAGGATTTACAATTGGGATTGAGGGAATCGGAAAAATAATAAATAATACATATAGCGTTGTTATTCCTACCGCTCTTGGTTTGTATGCGGCAGTTATTTCAATTATTATAAAGGAATGGATGTTTTGGTATACACGCTCAGGAGCAATTAAAATAAAGTCTGATGCACTTATGGCAGATGCGTGGCACCACAGATCAGATGCACTGACTTCAATTGGAAGTTTTATTGGAATATTTGGTGCAAGACTAGGGTATCCAATTTTAGATCCACTTACTAGTGTCATGATATGTTTATTTATTTTAAAAGCAGCATATGACATATTTAATGAGGCAAAAGATAAAATTGTTGATAAAGTGGTAGATGATAATACGATTTTGAAGATAAAAGAGTTAATCTTATCTTCAGAAGGGGTTATAAAAATCGATGATCTAAAAACAAGACTTTTTGGAAATATTATGTTTGTCGATGTTGAAATTAGTGTAGATGCAAATCTATTATTAATTGATGCACATCAAATTGCTGAAAATGTACATGACTCTATTGAAACAGAGTTTAAAGATGTGCGACATTGTACAGTGCATGTAAATCCATTTGAGCGCTAAAAAGGAGTTCTAACGAACTCCTTTTTTTATACTTGAATAGAATCTTCTTTTGAATATCTTGGGATAATGTGAAAGTGTAGATGATGTACAGTTTGTCCTGCAACTTCACCATTATTATTCACAATATTAACACCCAATGCATCATTTTCATTTGTTAGTTGAATAGATAATTTTTTTACAACTAAAATTAATTTTTTTAGTAAACACTCATCTATATCATAGATTGTTGCATAGTGTTTTTTTGGAATCACAAGTGTATGTCCCTTTGTAGATGGGTTTACATCATTAAATGCGATGATATCTTCATCTTCAAACACAATTGCACTTGGAATATCCTTATTCACAATTTTACAAAAAATACACATATTACTTAATCTCGATTAACTCGTATTCTTTTTGTCCGATATTTAACTCAACTGCACGGTCAATACAACTAATCCAGTTTGTTTCTGGATGATTGTTGTGGAAGTGATCATGATTATGGTCATATTCCATTTCAGCTAAATGACTTCCTGGCATGATAGGTGCTTTATTTACAGCATCCGCACAAGCAACATCTAAAGCTACAGGGTCAAATGAAGCAAACATTCCGATATCTGGTACAATTGGCAAGTCATTTTCGCTATGACAGTCACAACAAGGGGAAACATCAATAACTAAACTAATATGGAAATGTGGTTTATCTTTAATTACAGCGTATGTATACTCTGCAATTTTTTCATTTAGTGCCTCTCCTGAATCGTATTTTTCAGGTGAAATTGCATCAAAGTTACAAGTACCAATACATCTTCCACATCCAACACATTTAGTTGTGTCAACAACCGCTTTATTATTTTCATCAAATGATATTGCATCATGCGCACAAATTTTTATACATGCTGAACAACTTTTACACTTTGCTGGATTTATTTTTGTTTTCCCATTAGAATGCATTTCCATTTTTCCAGCTCTAGAGCCACAGCCCATACCGATATTCTTTAATGCACCACCAAATCCAGTCGATTCATGTCCTTTAAAATGATTCATAGAAATAAAAATATCAGCTTCCATAAACGCTTTTCCAATTTTTGCTTGTTTGACATGTCTACCATTAATTTCTACAAGCTCTTCATCACGACCTTTAATTCCATCTGCAATAACAATATGGCATCCTGTTTGAAATGGACTATATCCATTTTCGTAAGCTGCTTCTAGATGATCTAATCCATTTTTACGTCTTCCTACATATAACGTATTACAATCAGATAAAAAAACATTCCCACCATTTCTTTTAATTACATCTACAATTCTTTTGGCATAGTTACTTCTTAAATAGGCTAAATTTCCAGGTTCACCAAAGTGAATTTTAATTACAGTAAATTTGTCTTTAAAATCAATGGTTTCCATTCCTGCTTGTTTGACAAGGTTTTCAATCTTATCAAGCAAATTATAATTGTTGTAAGCTCTCAAATTTGTAAAATAAACTTTTGATTTCTCCATATATTTCTCCTTACGTAGAGTTTGATCTCTACTTTTATTTTACCATAAAAAAAAGAAAGTACTAAGTACTTTCTAGTTTATAAAATCAGGATAGGTTGCTTTAAAGATTTCATATGTAACCTCATCATAAATTTTAAATCCACCTTCATGAATGAAGTATGCAACTGCATCTTCGGCAACATCAGCATCTCCAATTAAGATACTAATTGCTTGGTCAGCATAATTTGCTGTATCTGTATCAACGATTTCTACTAAGTAGTATGTACCAGTTGATGTAGGGATTACAGCGTTTGGTGTTTGAGGTGTTGTTACTGTGTTAATGTATGTTTTGATTTCTTCAGCAAGAACACTGTTTGTATAAACAACTTCTGCTTCACCAGTGAATGTTGTAGTACCTAATTCTTCAGCGATTGCATCTAATGCAACACCAGTATTGTATTTTTCTAAAGCTTCAGTTGCGATTTCTTCGCTTGCAAATTCTACTAACTTAACAAGTTTTGGTTTGTATGTTTCGAATACTGTTTCTGTATTTGTACTTACATATTTTTTTACAACTGCTGTTTCTTGATATGATGGAATAATATTTTTTTCGAAGAAGTCTTCTTCAGATTCAAATCCAAATCCAATAATTTGAGATTCGAATGTATCTCCATAGACTGATTTAATTGTTTCAAGTTGTGCATTTGCTTCAGCAAGTGTTTCCTCATCTAATTGTCCATGTTTTTCAAAAATTACATCTAAAATATTACTTAAAATGATTTCTGCAGCTCCAGTAGATGACATTGTGTTATAAAGTTCTTCTGTTGTTACAGTTTTATCACCAATTGATAAAACAACATCATCAGGATTTGTTACTGTAGGAGTTGCAACTGATGTACATCCAACAAGTAAACTTAATAATAAGGCTAGTGTCATGATTTTTTTCATTGTTGTTCTCCTATTCTACACCAAGAGCAGCTTTGATTTCTGCTTCAAGTTCTGTGTTGTCACTGAAACTAATATTTTGTTTAACGCATTCATCCCATAAAATTTTTCCATAAAGTTCTGGGTAATATGCTAATAATGTATCATTGATTGTATCTACTTCTTTTAAGTTTTCTTTACTTGTGGCATCAACTTTAATAATATGCATACCATAATCTGTTTGAATCCACTCTGTCATTTCACCTTCATTCACAGTATATACTGCATCTTTAAATTCTGGTACAAAGTTTTCAACAGAATCTGTATCTACAATACCTAAAGATCCTCCATCAACAGCACTTCCAGTGTCATCAGAATATTGTTCAGCAATTAATGCATAATCTGCATCTTCTTGTGCTAAAGCTTCTTTAACTGTGTTTAATTTTTCATTTTCAGCATCTGTTGGATTATTTGGATCTTCCATACCAACTAAAATATGAGAAATTACACGTGGATTTTTTTCTTCTGCGTATGCATCAAATAATTCATCAAAGTTTGCTTCAACATAATTGTTATAAACTTCTTGAGCCATTAATGTAGTTAAATAATGTGTTTGTAAATCTTCAGGATTTGAATATCCATATTGGTTTAAAAATTCAATTAAAACCGTTTCATACTCTTCTCCATAATATTGTTTTAAATATGTAATATCTGCTTCTGCTTGAAGTGTAGCTTCGCTTATTAGATCATCGCTTGGCTCAATTGCATTTGAGAACACTTCATTTTGAATATAAGTTATAAGAGAATTAATCCCGTATGTTTCATATAAAGTAGTATAAAGATCATCTGCAAAATAGTCAGTACCTTCAAATTCGTATACAACGCTTTTTCCATCAACTGATTTTGTTTCAAATTTGTTATTATTGGTATCTACTACAAAGTAAATTGCTGCTATTGTAAATAAAACTGCAATTAATGCAACGAACCAATTTTTTTTGATTTTGTTCATCATTGAATATTCCTCCTAAAATTGTATCTTTGTAATTATAGGCTATTATATACAAATTTGCAATGAAATATAGTAATTCGTAGCAAATAGTGTTTTATATGATATAATCATTAAGGATAGATTTTATGTAGGAAAGGATGAGTAAATAAATGCCAAAACTAACAATTACAGACCTTCATGTAGAGATAGAAGGAAAAGAAATATTAAAGGGAATTGACCTTGAAATTAATGAGAATGAAATACATGCTTTAATGGGACCAAACGGGAATGGTAAGTCAACATTATTAGCAGCAATTATGGGACATCCTAAATATACAATTACTAAAGGAAGTATTTATTTTGATGATAAAAGTGTATTAGAAATGTCAGTTGATGAAAGAAGTAAAGCGGGTCTATTTTTAGGTATGCAGTATCCACTTGAAGTACCAGGTGTTACAAATTCTGATTTTATCAAAGCGGCTGTAAATGCAAGAAGTGAAAAACCTGTTTCTTTATTTAAATTCATTAAAGAAATGGAAGGTGCATTGACTGAACTTGAAATGAAGTCAGAACTTGCACATCGTTTTTTAAATGAAGGATTCTCTGGTGGAGAAAAGAAGAGAAATGAAATTGTACAAATGAAACTTTTAAATCCTTCACTTGCGATGCTTGATGAAATTGACTCTGGTTTAGATGTTGATGCATTAAAGATTGTAGCCAATGCTATTTTAGATATTAGAGAGAAGAATAAATTAGGGTTAATGATTATTTCACATTATGCTCGTTTTTATGATTTATTAAAACCAACACATGCTCATGTATTAATCAATGGAAAAATTGTGTTATCAGGAGATAATTCATTAGTAGAGAAAATTGATAATGAAGGGTATGATTGGATTGCAAACGAATTAAATATTATTATCGAAAAAAATCCAACTCAAAAAGTTGTTTATACACTAGGAAGTTGTGCTGTTAGAAAAACAGGTAAAGAAGATGCAAAAAACTAGTATTACACAACAAACAACGGTTTTAAATTTAAATAATCAACAAACAATGATGTATGAAATAAGTGTTGCTTCTCAAACAAGTATTGAAATAAATATTGACGAAAATAAGACTAGTTCAATCGTACTTGTATATAAAGAAGGAGCAGGAAATGTAAAATTAACTGCAAATGTTAAAAACAATGCATCATTAACAATTTTAAGTTTGACTCAAACAAATGAAAATTTAAATATTGATGAAGTTTTCAATGTATCAAAAGAAGGAAAACTAAATGTAGCATATGGTGACTTAAACGCTGCTGTATTAAACCGTAATGCGGTGTATAAATTAGATAAAGCAGCAGATGCAAGTGTTGTTTCTGCAACAGTAGCAAATACGACTAAAACAATTAATTTACGTTGTGAACATACACACTCACATGCTACAAGTGATATGAAAAATTTCTCTGTCGTTTTAGAAAACGGAGAGATATCAATTACAAATACAGGACACATAAGTAAAGGTGCATATTTAAGCAAAGCACATCAAGTTACACGTGTACTTGTAAATGGAGATAAACAAAAAGCAACTGTTACACCATTGCTTTTAATCGATGAAAATGATGTTGAAGCATCACATGCGACAAGCATTGGACAGTTGGATGAAAACCAACTTTATTATATGCAAAGTCGTGGATTAAGTAGAAATCAAGCTACACAATTAATCGCAATTGGATATTTAATGCCAATTACAGAAGTAATTGATGATAATGAATTAAAGGAATATTTAAAAAATCAAATTATTGAGAAAGTGGGGTCAATATGTTCGATGTAAAAAAAATTAGAGAAGATTTTCCAATGCTTAAAAATGATTGTGTTTATTTAGATAACGCAGCTACAACATTTAAACCTTGGAAAGTTATTGATGCAGTTACAAAATATTATACTGAGCTTTCTGTAAATATTCACAGAGGGGATTATGATTTATCTTACCAAGTAAGTGAAGAATATGATCAATCTCGCAAAACCGTTGCAAAGTTTATAAATTCGGATGAAAGAGAAGTCGTATTTACATCAGGTGCAAGTTCATCCTTAAATCTTGTAGCTTATGGGTATGGACAAAAATACCTTAAAGAAGGCGATGTAGTCTTATCCAGTGAAGCGGAGCATGCAAGTAATATTCTTCCATGGTTTAAGGCTTGTGAGGTTACTAAAGCTACAGTTGAATATATTCCATTAACACCTGAAGGTGTAATGACTGTTGAAAGTTTTAAAAGTGCTATGCATGATCGAGTTAAAGTTGTTTCTATTGCTAGTGTTAGTAATGTAATGGGACAGTTAATTCCGATTAAGGAAATCACAAAGATTGCACACGAATATGGAGCGATTGTTGTGATTGATGGTGCACAATCTGTTCCTCATTTGAAAACAGATGTAAAAGAGTGGGATATTGACTTCTTAGCATTTTCTGCACATAAAATGTGTGGACCAACAGGCGTAGGTGTTTTATATGGAAAATACGAACTTCTTGAAATGACAGACCCATTTATGTTAGGTGGGGGAAGCAATGCAAGATTTGATATTTGTGGGAATATTTTATTAAAAAATTCACCATATAAGTTTGAGGCCGGAACTCCAGCGATTGAAGCGGTATTAGGTTTAAAAGCTGCTATTGAATATTTGATGGATATTGGTATGGACCAAATTGAAGCATATGAAGCAGAATTAAAAACATATTTTGTTTCAAGATTAGATGAAATGCCAAATATTACAGTTTATAATAAGTCTGCGCATACAGGTATTGTTACATTTAATGTAAACGGTGTATTTGCACAGGATGCAGCTACATTTTTAAATAGTAAAAAAATTGCAGTTCGCGCAGGTAATCACTGCGCAAAAATATTAATAGAATTATTAGATACATCTGAAACAATTCGTGCAAGCTTTTATTTCTATAATACAAAAGAAGATATTGATAAATTTATCGATGCAGTTAAAGAAGTTACTGTTGAGAATTGCGTAGGTTTATTTTTCTAAAAAAAGGATGTGATACAATGTCAAATTTATTAAAAGACCCAATGGTGTTAAGACAAATTATTATGGATCATTATGAATATCCAAGAAATAAAAATTTAGTAGAGGATGATACTTATCAAAAAGTACATATGGCAAGTGAATCCTGTATCGATGATATACAAGTTCAAGCAAAAGTTGAGAATAATGTAATCAAAGATATTCGATTTGATGGGATTGCCTGTACGATATCTACAGCCTCGACATCTATAATGACAGAATTATTATTAGACAAAACGATAGAAGAAGCTAAACATATTATTGCTCAGTATTTTGCGATGATCAATGGAGAAGAGTATGATTTTGATTTGCTTGAAGAAGCGGTAGCACTTCAAAATGTTGGTAAACAAGCAAATAGAATAAAATGCGCAACAATAGGATTTAAAGCTATGGAAGAAATATTAGAGAAGGAGAATCAAAATGACTGATCGCGATGCAATAAAATCTCAAGACGATTATCAATATGGATTTTCTGATAAGGATGTTAGTTTATATAAAACAGGAGCAGGATTAAATAAAGAAATTGTTACTGAAATAAGTAAAATTAAAAATGAACCAGAATGGATGCTTGAGTTTAGATTAAAAGCATTTGAAGCTTTTGAGAAAATGCCACTGCAAAACTGGGGTCCGGATTTAAGCTCTCTTGATTTTGATGCATATACATACTATATAAAACCAAGTGATAAAGTAGAAAAAGATTGGGATGAAGTCCCAGAAACAATAAAAGATACATTTGATAAATTAGGTATTCCCGAAAGTGAACAAAAATTTTTAGCAGGTGTTACAACTCAATATGATTCTGAGGCTGTTTATCATAACATGCTTCAAGAAGTAGAAGATAAAGGTGTGATTTTCTTAGATACAGACAGTGCATTAAAGAAACATCCTGAAATATTTAAAAAATATTTTAATACAATTGTCCCATATACAGATAATAAGTTTGCGGCATTAAACAGTGCTGTTTGGTCAGGAGGATCATTTATTTATGTGCCACCAGGTGTAAAACTTGATAAACCATTACAATCTTATTTTAGAATTAACACAGAGAGAATGGGACAATTTGAAAGAACACTAATTATTGTTGATGAAGGTGCGGAAATACACTATGTTGAGGGATGTACAGCGCCTATTTATAGCAGTGATTCACTTCATGCTGCGGTTGTAGAAATTCATATTGCCAAAAATGCAAAATGCCGCTATTCAACTGTTCAAAACTGGTCTAATAATATTTTAAATCTTGTTACTAAACGTGCTTATGTATTGGAACATGGTGCAATGGAGTGGATTGATGGGAATGTAGGTTCTGGAATAAATATGAAATATCCAGCTTGTATTTTAGCTGGAGAATATGCACGTGGTCTTACGATTTCAATTGCAGTAGCAAGTAAAGATCAATTTCAAGATGCAGGTGCTAAAATGATTCATCTAGCACCCAATACAAGTAGTACAATTATTTCTAAGTCAGTTTCAAGAAAATCAGGTCATGTAAATTATCGTGGACTTGTTCATCATGGGAAGAATGCTATGTATGCAAGAAGTAAAGTAGAATGTGATACATTAATATTAGATGATTTATCATTTAGTGATACAATTCCTGTAAATGTGAGTCATTCTCCATATAGTACAATTGAACATGAAGCAACGGTAAGTAAAGTCAGTGAAGAGCAAGTGTTTTACTTAATGTCACGTGGACTTACAAAGGCGCAAGCTACAGAAATGATCATTATGGGGTTTTTAGAACCTTTTACAAGAGAACTTCCAATGGAGTATGCAGTTGAGTTAAATCAATTGTTAAAACTTGAAATGGAAGGATCTATTGGATAAATAAGCATAAGAATAATAAAAGGCAAAAGATTATTTATAAAAATCTTCTGCCTTTTTAACATTTATGATATAATATTTTTTAAATCATAGCGAATATATAAATAAAAATCTTGTTTGTGAAATATTAATAACATGACTTTAAAGATTATAAGTTTACTAGGGGTTAAAATGGATATTTAAATAAAATATGTCTTTGGATATATTTTATTTACGAGGGGGAAGATATGAATTTAAATATAAAAAAATTATTTGCGCCACAAGATATGACGCAAGGTTCAATTTTACAAAAGATTACATTATTTGCGATTCCAATGGTTATTGGAAATATTGCACAGCAATTATATAGTACAGTGGATAGTATTGTAGTAGGGAATTATATTGGCGATAATGCTTTAGCATCTGTTGGAAGTAGCATGCCTATTTTAAATTTATTGTTAGTTCTTTTTGTTGGGATTTCTGTTGGAACAACAATTGCTGTTTCACAATATTTTGGTGCACAAAATAGAGAAAAATTATCTAAAGCGGTTGGGACATGTGTTACTTTAATTGGGATTGGTTCCATTATAGTAATGCTTGTAGGAACTACACTTACAGAAGTTTTGCTAGTTGCATTAAAAACACCGGAAGTACTTATTGAAGATGCAGCAACTTACTTAAATGTTTCTGTTCTTATGATTGCTGGGATGGCATATTATAATATTTTAAGCGGTGTTTTAAGAGGTTTAGGAGATAGCTTTTCAGCACTTTTATACTTGCTTGTTGCTACAGTATTGAATATTGTATTAGACGTTTATTTTGTCGCAGTTTTAGGATGGGGGATTGCAGGAGTTGCGATTGCAACAGGTCTTGCACAACTTGTCTCTTCTATATTGTGTTTTATAAAACTTAGTCAGATGACGGATGTATTTGATTTTAAATTAAAATATTTAAAATTGGATTCTGAAATAACACGTCAAACAATTAAATTAGGATTGCCATCTGGGCTTACGCAAGCTATTTTTTCACTTGGTATGATTGCTGTTCAATCTTTGACGAATACATTTGGAGAAACATTTATTACTGCAAACATTATTGTTATGCGTATCGATGGATTTGCGATAATGCCAGCTATGTCATTTGGGAATGCAACAACAACATTCGCAGGTCAAAATGTGGGTGCAAACAAGATGCATAGAGTAAAAGAAGGAGCAAAAAAAGGTACATTATTATCGGTAGGTGTTTCTTTTGTTTTAACTGCACTCATTTTAATTTTATCTGATGACTTAATGCGATTATTTACTAAGACAGAGTTGATCATTAGTTTAAGTACGCAACTTATAAGTATTTTAGCAATTGGCTATTTAGCGTTTCCAATTACACAATCCTTATCTGGAATTATGCGTGGTGCAGGGGATACGATGACACCAATGTGGATTTCTATTGCTACTATGTTTTTATTTAGAGTCCCATTTGCATATTTATTTGTACATTTAACTAAAACTGAAGCTATGCCACTTGGAAATCCTATGGTTTTATATTATACCTTAGTTGGATCTTGGGTATTAGGGGCCATCATTACTGCAATTGCATATAAAAGAGGGAAGTGGCAACGCAGTTCAATTGTGAATTATGACAGATAGTTTTAACATAATTATTTCTCCTGCAAAAAAAATGAGTATTAATGATACATATGGCACTACTCAAACCTCACCATTGTTTTTAAATGAGGCACATCTTATTTATAAAGAATTACAAAGTTTAAGTTTCGAGTCCTTAAAAGAATTACTAAACTGTAACGATACTTTAGCGTTGCAAGCGTATAATCGTTTAAAAGAACTAGATATTTTAAATCCAGTTTCGTATGCACTTGGCAGTTATGTTGGTCTTCAATATCAAAGTATTGCGGCACATATTTTAAGTGATGATGCGAAAGAATATGTAAACAATCATTTATTTATTTTAAGCGGACTATATGGCATTTTGCGACCTACAGATCAAATTATTTTATACAGATTAGAGATGCAAGCAAAACTTAATTTTTCAAATACTTATGATTTATACGCTTTTCATAGTAATCATATAAATAAGTATTTTGAAGGTTTGAATAAAACAATTTTAAATTTAGCGTCTAATGAATATGCTAAATTGCTTACAAGCAATACAAATCTAAAAATCGTTGATGTTATATTTTATGAATTGGATAATGGGAAGTATAAAGTAAAGGCAACTTCCGCAAAAATGGCACGTGGAGCAATGGTGAGATTTTTAGCAGAAAATAATATTGCATGTATTGAAGATGTTAAATTATTTAATGAATATCAATTTAAATATAATGAATATTTATCGAGCGATTCAAAAATAGTCTTTGTTAAAGAAGAGAGAAAGTAAATTCTCTTTTTTTCATAATTAAAATCTATATTTACAAAAACATCCTGTAAATATGATTGTAACTCTATTTATTTTTTGATATACTTATATCGTATTTTTTATAGGAAATGGAGGATATTAAAATGAAAGAAAGAAGTGTTATGCAAATGGTTGTTGGTAATTGGAATACTAAAACAATCGTTGCAGTCGGTGTTGGTGCAGCGTTATTTGGTGTACTAATGGTTTATGGGGGAATTCAAGTATTTACAAATACAAATTTGACTACAGCTATGATTATTCCTGTAATTGTTGGAGGAATGTTTGGGGCTATTCCTGCTGCTTTAACTTGTTTTGTTGGTAATGTAATTGCTGACTTAATTGGCGGATGGGGACTTTGGTTTGACTGGTCTGTAGGAAATGCTGTATTAGGATTTTTTGTTGGTTTATTACCAGTTTACGGTGCAAGAATTACAGATGGTATTTTCAATACTAAACATGCAGTAATTTTCATTATTATGTGTTTACTTGGGTGTGTAGTTGGATTTGGGATTGTTACTCCGATTTTTACTACATTGTTCTATGGTGCTGAATTGACGATTACATTAGTACAGTCATTAACTGGAAGTATTGCAAATATGGTAGTGTTTATTGTTGCGGGAGTTCCTTTACTAACTTTATTAGCTAATCGCAACAAACGTGGTTCTAACTTAACAAGAGAATAGATGAAAACGCCAATCATTAATTTTAATAATTTTGGTTTTAAGTATAAATCACAACAAGAACCAACATTATTTGATATTAACCTCACAATAAACAAGGGAGAAAAAGTATTAATACTTGGTCCAAGTGGAAGTGGGAAAAGCACATTGGCAAATTGTATGAACGGATTGATACCTTTTTCATATGATGGGGAATTAACGGGATCTGTAGAAATTGCTGGTATTGAAACAAAAAATGCCAGCATTTTTAAATTAAGTAAACATATAGGAACTGTGTTACAAGATTCAGATGCACAATTTGTTGGATTGTCGGTAGGTGAAGATATTGCTTTTGCTTTGGAAAATGAAAATATGCCACGAAAAGAAATGATTCCATTAGTAGAAGAAGCAAGTAAAAAAGTTGGAATGTTAGATTTTTTAAATCATGTCCCTTATGATTTATCAGGCGGACAAAAACAAAAAGTTGCACTTGCAGGTGTATTACATGGAGACATTGACGTTTTATTATTTGATGAACCTTTGGCAGCGCTTGACCCGAAAATGGGTATGTTCGCTGTTGATTTAATTGACCAAATTCATTCAAATGATGATAAAACAATTGTAATAATTGAACATCGTTTTGAAGATGTATTATATCGTCATATTGACCGAGTTATTTTGATGAATGAAGGAAGAATTGTTGCGGATACAACTCCAGATAAACTTTTAGAAGGAGATTTGCTACATAAGTTTGGCATTCGTGAGCCGCTATATGTAACTTCTCTTAAATATGCGGGATGTGAATTAAAAGAAACAGACCATCCTTCTGATTTAGAGAAATTAGATATTACACGATTTAAAGATGCATTATTGAAACATAATCAATTAAAAACACTTGAACATATTCCAAGTAAAGGAGATGTTCTTGTCGAAGTGAAAGACGTAAGTTTTTCATATGGAAAAGGAAATGTTGTAGAAGATATTAACTTTACGATTAATAAAAAAGAACGCATTGCATTGATTGGTAAAAATGGTGCAGGAAAATCTACAATGGCTAAATTATTAACTGGAATTTTACGCCCAAAAACAGGTGAAATTAAAATTGATTCAAATAACTATATTACTTTAACAATTAAAGAAATTGGTGAGAAAATTGGATATGTAATGCAAAATCCAAATCAAATGCTTGTTAAGGATATTATTGTAGAAGAAGTAGAAATGGCATTAAGATTAAGAAATTTAACAGATGAACAAGTGAATGAACGTGTTTGTGAAGCACTAAAAATGTGTGGGTTGTATTCAATGAGAAATTGGCCTGTTTCTGCTGTTAGTTATGGTCAAAGAAAACGTATTACGATTGCGGCAATTCTTGCTTTAAAGCCTGAAATGCTTATTTTGGATGAACCAACAGCTGGACAAGATCATCATCACTATACAGAAATTATGTCTTTTTTAGATGAATTAAATAAAAAATTTAATGTAACAATTATTTTTATTACACATGATATGCATTTAGCGATAGAGTACACAGACAGAGCTATTGTATTTAGTGATGGGCATTTGATAGCGGATGATAGTGTGTTTAAAGTGCTTTCTAACAATGAAGTTATAGAAAAAGCGAATTTAAAACAAACTTCACTTTATACGCTTGCTAAAAAACTAGATTTAAATCCTGAAGCATTCATTAAACATTTTATTGAATATGAAAGGATGGTGAAGTCAAATGAACAATAAGCTAATTATTAATTTAATACCAGGTGATACATTTATTCATAAGCTAACCGGAACAACAAAAGTTAGAATATTTGCTGTACTAATGTTTTATTTAATTATGACTTGGGATATTAGGATGATTTTACCAGTACTTGTATTAGCGGTTATAAGTTTGATTTCATTAAAACCAAGCTGGAATTCTATCAAATATATTATTTTTATTGTATTTACAATGAATATATTTACATTGTTCTTATTTTATCTTGCAGATCCTGACTATGGTGCGCTATGGACAAATGGGGGAAGTACAATTTTTCATCAATTTAATTCATATTTTATTTTGACATATGAATCAATGTTTTATTTTATTGTTCGCTATTTAAAAATGATTACTTCATTTTTTGTGTCATTGGTATTTATATTATCTATCACGCCAAGTGAAATGGCTGCAGGATTAAATTCAATTGGAGTTCCGTATAAAATTTGTACAGTTGTTTCAATCGCATTTAGATATATTCCAGATATCGCACGTGATTATAATAATATTTCAATTTCGATGCAAGCACGTGGTGTTGAACGAGATGGAAGAAAAATAAGCGCAGTAAAAAGATTAAAACAAATGATTATGATTCTATTACCATTGATTATTACTTCATTTGAAAGAGTAGGAAATATTGCAAATGCAATGGATTTAAGAAGTTATGGAAAAGGGAAGAAACGTTCATACTTTTCTGAACATCCATCAAGTAAGTTTGATAAAGTGATTCAAATGATTACTTTTATATTGTTTGCATTTTGCTTATATTATAGTATTAGTAGATTAATAAGCGTACCAGATATGAAAATGTGGTACCCATTTTAGAAAAACAAAGGAGAAATTATGATTAATACACAAAAACCAATGTTAGTATTCCAAACAGATTTTACATATAAAGAAGGTGCTATAATGGCAATGTATGGCGTTGTAAAGTCAGTAGATAGAGAATTGGAAATTATTGATGGAACACACGAATTGCCACAGTTTGATACATGGACTGCTTCTTATCGTTTATATCAATCAATGGGATTTTGGCCAAAAGGTACAATTTTTGTATCTGTGGTAGATCCAGGGGTAGGTACACCACGAAAAGCATGTGTTGCACTTACAAATGACGGATATTATGTAGTAACTCCTGATAATGGAGCACTTACACACATTATAAATGGTGTTGGTGTAAAAGAAGTGCGTGAAATCGATGAAACAGTTAACAGATATGCTGGGACACTTAGAACAAGTATCTTCCACGGTCGTGATTTATTTGGATATTGTGCTGCAAAACTTGCAAGTGGACTTATTTCGTTTGAAGAGGTTGGTCCAAAATATGATGTAAGCGAAATTGTTGCGCATGAAATTTTGACTTCTACTATTGAAGATGGTGTAGTTAAAGGAATCTTTGAAATTGATGATCCTAATTTTGGTAATCTATGGACGAACATACATTTAGATGATTTTGATAAAGCTGGTTTTGTTTATGGAGATATGTTAAATGTTAAAATAACACACAAAGATACAATTGTATTTAATCAAAATGTATTATTCCACAAATCATTTGGAATGGTAGAAAAAGGGGAACCTATCATTTATACAAATGAATTGATTTATGTTTCTTTAGCATTATCACAGGGACATTTTGAAAACGTGTTCGGGCTAGGATTTGGTCCAGATTATAAAGTAGAATTCTCAAAGTAGGCATATGTCTACTTTTTTATTTCACATTTTTTCCCACAAATTGAACATATTTCTACAATAAGTGTTTGTTAATATATGTGTGTAAGATAAATATCTTACCTGTATGATATTCTCCTATAATAATAATAATAATTCCCTTTAAAGAATCATACAGTAATCCCTTAATAAATATTAAAGAAAAAGACCTCCCCTGGGTCTTTTTCATTTATATAAGATAATCTTATTAATATTTTCACATACTTTCCCATATTATATACATATTTTTACTGAATGTCATTGTTAGTATATAGGTGTAAGATAGATGTCTTACCTGTATGAAGTTCTCCAAAATAATAATATATAAGAAACATACAGAATCTCCCCCTTAACAAAGAAAAAAACCTCCCCCTAGGTTTTTTTCTTTTTGTAAACATTCATGTGTAGAAAGGAGAATATCACATTTTTTCCCACAAATTGAACATATTTCTACAATAAGTGTTTGATATTATATATACATAAGATAAATATCTTATCTGTATAAAATAATTAGTGAATTATACAGTTTCATTCTCCCCTTTTTTAAAGAAAGAGCAAGAGCTCTTTTTTTATTTTGTTTCAATAAACCATTTGTTCTGTTCAAAAAATAAATATCTAATTTTGCCATGGATTTTACAAGTATACCGTATTCCATCTCCATTCACTTTTAGTGAAGATTTTGGAATGACTTGAAGTATTTTTTCTACAGAATATTTTGTTCCGTCTTCCCATATTATAAAAACAGGGGATATAGTTCCGTGTTTGGAATGTAAAACAACCACATCAATATATTTTTTTGTAAACATTATGGATCCTCCTGTATTAATTGCATATTTATTATACTTGAATTAAATTCAAGTAACAAGGATTGTTTTTTAATAATTTTATGATAGACTAAAAGAGGTGATAGTATGTTTAAAAACAATATAAGATTTTTAAGAAAACAAAACAATTTATCGCAAAATTCACTTGCGAATTTTTTAGGGTATAAATCCTTTACAACAATTCAAAAATGGGAAGATGGTTCAGCAACACCTAGTTTTGAAATATTAGAAAAACTTGCTAAAATGTTTAGTGTCTCTGTAGAGTCATTAATAAGAACTGATCTTAAAGCTTCAACAAGGCAAGCTCCTATTTTAGGTGTAGTTAGAGGTGGAAGTCCTATTATTGCTGAACAAGAAATTTTAGGTTATTTACCATTAGATAGAGATGATCCTTACTCTGAAGATTATTTTTATCTAAAAGTTACGGGTGACTCCATGAAAGGGGATCGTATTTTTGATGGAGATCATTTATATGTAAAAAAAGAAAGTGTTGTTTCAAATGGGAAAATCGGTATTGTTCTAGTAGAGAATGAGGCATGTGTGAAAAGGATATTTAAAACAGAAGAAGGGTTACAACTGCATTCTTCTAATGAGGCATATCCGATTATGCATTTTACAAATGAAGAGATAAAATCAAAACAAATTATTATTTTAGGTAGAGTAATCCATAATAAGATAAATATTACATAAAAAAGTACATCATTGATGTACTTTTTTAAATTAAATTTTTTTATAAGTAATTTTCCAATCTGGTCCATTTGAAAGATTAAAGTCTGTTGTTAAATTTCCAAGATTTCGTGCAATTTGCATATGTTTTGTTTCACTCACCATTACGAGTGTTTCAAGTGGTTTCACATACCCGAAGCTTGGATGAAATGGTGTATTTAATGTACAAACTTTTTTATCCTTATGATAAATTGTTGTTTCTACATTATCCCCATACACGATATTTTCTTTTTCAAACATTTCAAAGGGAATATTCGTGTCAATAAGTCCAAATTTTTCAGAGGCACTTTCAATCATTCCACATATCATACCATCTTGGATTGTAGGTTCAATTGCTTCATGTTCAATAATTTCATCAACACTATATGCAGGTCCAACCCCCTCAAAATCAATGATGCCACTCGCAAGTTTTCCAGCGCAGTACGCGAACAAATCGCGACCATGGAATATACTTACTTCCTTTGTAGTTTCAAGTCTGTTTTTGGTTTCATCAATGATACGAACCTCCTCGATTCCAAAATGACGTTTTAAATGTGTTAAAGACCCATTATCAGGCGTAACTACATAACTTCCGTTACTTAGTTTTGCCACGACTGCCTTTCTATCTGTGCCAACCCCTGGGTCTACTACAGAAATAAATATTGTTTTTGGTTTCCAATATGTAACATAATAAGCTAAACTAATCGACGCTGCATAAGTGTTAAACGCAGGAATATCATGCACGGCATCAAATATTCTTAATGATGAATCAATGTTTAAAATTACACCTTCCATAGTTGAAACGGCTATACCTTTTCCGAAATCTGTTTGCATTACAATAAATGGTTTCATTAAATATCTCCTTATGTATATAATAAATTTTATCATGTTTTTAATGGAAAAAAAGATTTTTTAATATTTTAGAGGTGATTTATTTTTTTAAATATTCTTTAATATTAATACTTATTTTTATATAATATACGAAAAAGGAGAAAATAAAATATGAAACCATCTGTAGTTATGCAGTCAGATTTTGGATTAGATTCTGGCTTTGTCGCATGTATGCATGGCGTATGTAAAACAATTGATTCTGAATTAAATACATACGACATCACTCATTTAATTCCCGCATTTAATATAGAGGTAGCGTCTTCTACATTACAATATGTTGTGCCATGTTGGCCACAAGGGACAGTTTTTGTATCAGTTGTTGATCCAACAGTAGGGACTTCAAGAAGAGCGAGTGTTGCCAAACTTAAAAATGGAAGTTATGTAGTTACACCAGACAATGGTACACTTACTTATTTGAATCATATGATTGGAATAGAAGCGATTCGTGAAATTGATGAAGATGTAAATCGTCTTGATACAACTCGCGATGTTAGTATTTTTCATGGACGCGATTTGTTCGCGTACTGCGCTGGAAAACTTGCCAGCGGTATCATTTCGTTTGAAGAAGTTGGAAAAGAGTATCCTGTTTCTGAAATTGTATTACACGAGTTTTATGGCTATTCAATTGACAATAATTCTGTTACAGCAACCGTGGTAGGGAGTGATCCATTTGGAAGTATTGAAACTTCAATACCTAATAAAGAATTCTCTAAAATTAACGTTCAACTAGGTGATACTGTGCATATTGTCATTTCAAATAAAGATGAAATTGTATTTGATAAAGAGGTTATTTTCCATAAATCATTTGGCTATGTAGCAATCAATGAAGATGTTGTATTCAATGATTTAGCATCCTTTATAACAGTTGCTACAAATCAAGCATCATTTGTAAAAAAATACAAATTAGATCCAAGTATTTTATATACAATCACAATGACAAAGAAATAATTATTATGAAAACTATACATAAAAAAATAGTATAGTTTTTTTATTAGATTGTTTTTTAATTAAAATTTATAAATCATTAAAATAATTCGTGTTTCTAGTAATTATTTTAGGAGTATATCTACAAATTTTCTAAGATATAAGGTATAATATACACTTAAGAATGGGGGAAGACCATGTTTTTAAAAAAAATAGAAATACAAGGATTTAAATCGTTTGCCGATAGAGTTGTAATATCATTTGATCACTCAGTTGTGGGGGTTGTAGGACCAAACGGATGTGGTAAAAGTAATATTACAGATGCAATACGTTGGGTATTGGGAGAACAATCAGCAAAATCACTACGTGGCTCAAGTATGAGTGACGTTATTTTTGCAGGAAGTGAAGATCGTAAAGTTGTAAATATGGCCGAAGTTACTTTGGTTTTTGATAATACAAGTAAAGCGTTAAATACAGAATTTTCTGAAGTTGAAATTACAAGAAGATTACACCGATCTACAGGAGAAAGTGAATATTTAATCAATAGAGTGAATGTTCGCTTAAAAGACATTCAAGAACTGACTTTAGATAGTGGGATTGGAAGAGATTCATTAAGTATGATCACACAAGGAAACATTGTCTCATTTGCTGAGGCGAAACCAAGTGAGAGACGTGCAATTTTTGAAGAAGCTGCGGGTGTTTCAAAATATAAAAAACGCAAAGGGGAATCTTTAAATAAGTTAAATAGAACACAAGAAAATTTAAGTCGTGTTACTGATATTTTAACAGAACTTGAAAGACAAGTTTCTCCACTAAAAAGAGCCGCTAGAAAAGCAGAACTTTATCGTGAAAAGAAACAACGTCTTCAAACGATTGAAATTGCAGTTTTAGTTAATGAGATTGAAAATATTAATCAACAATTAGAAGAAGCTAAAAATGCACTCTTTGATTATGAAACAAAAATTGTAATGCATGAAACAACTGCTCAAATTGAAGAAACACAAAATCAAGAACGTAAAGTGGAGGCAATCCAATTAGATAAAGAAATTACATACGCTCAAGAAGAAATCATGCGAATTGTAAATGAAATAAAAATTCTTGAAACAAGAAAGATAGAATTAGATGAAAAACGTAAATATGCACTTGAAACAGGAAGTCGTATAGAAAAAGCAACAGAACTTAAAAGTTTGTTAAAAGAAGCAGAGTTTGAGTATCAAGATCGTCTAAATCGTTTAAATCAAAATGTAAGTGCAGTTAAGTTATGCAATGTAGATTTACAAGAAATGACAATGAAACAATTTGATTTGAATCAAAAATATGAAGAGTCTGATAATATGTTAAGGCGTTTACAAAATAAAAAGGAATTACTTGAAAGTCTTTTAAAACAACCGTTTATCCATCAAGCTGGTGTTCAAGCTGTTATGAATGCACAAGCAAGTTTAAATGGAGTATTGGGTGTAGTTGCAAAATGTTTAGTACCTGAATCTGGATATGAGGAAGCGATTAACGTTGCACTTGGTGGCAGTATTTACAATATTATTACCAAGGATGAAGCAAGTGCAAGAAATGCTATTTCATTTTTAAAGAAAAATAGAAGTGGTAGAGCAACGTTTCTTCCAGTAAATATTTTAAAGCCAAGATTTATTCCAAATGATCAATTGTTTGTTTGTGATAATATCAAGGGGTATTTAGGCGTAGCAGCTAATTTTATAACATGTGAGAATGAGTTTAATGTTATTAGTGAATCATTACTTGGGAATGTACTTGTAGTTGATACACTTGAAAATGGAAACTATTTAGCAGAAGTTTTAAAATTTAGATACAAAATCGTTACTTTAGATGGAGATGTTATTCATAAAGGTGGTTCGATGACAGGTGGTAAACAAAAAGAAAGTTCATCTCCACTCACAATACAAAAGGAATATTCACATATAGAAACATCAATTGAGCATCAAGTAAAACTTGTAGATAAATTAAGTACTGAACTTAGTGCATTGAAACATAATAAATCTGAACTTGAGGCACAATTATTTGATTTAAGATTACAAGAAGCTAAATTAGAACCAATAGTTGAAGCAAAACGTTCTAAATATGAACGTCTTAAAAATGATTATGAAACATTAATGCCAAAAGAAGATTTAGAAAATGTGACTACGTTTGCGGATGACCTAATTATAAAATTAAGTGCGGCACATTCACGACAAGATGAGATTACTGCAGAAATTCGACTTAAAAGAGAAAGAAGAATAAAAGTTGCATCAGAAAGTGAACGTAAAGATCAACAAATTCGTCAGCTTAGAAGAGAGTTACATAGTTTTGAAGCAGAACTAAAGAAAATTGAAATTGATCAAGCACGTATGGAAGAAAAACTAAATCATAACTTACAAAGACTTGCGAGTGAATACCAATTAACATTTGAATCAGCACAAAGTCAAAAATTGGATGAACCATTGGAAAATGCCAAAGATGAAGTTGCACAAATTAGAAGTGAAATTGATGCATTAGGTAATATAAACATGAATGCACCTGAAGAATTCAGTGAAGTAAATGAACGCTATGAGTTTTTAAAGAAACAATATGATGAGCTTGTGTCTAGTAAAGAAATGATTTTATCCGCAATTGATGAAATGGATGAAGTTATGATTAAACAATTCAAAGAAATGTTTGATAAAATTAATGGCGAATTACAAGATACATTTAGACAACTTTTTGGTGGTGGAAAAGCACGTTTAATTATGGAAGACCCTGATGATATTCTAAACACAGGAATTGATATTAATGTACAACCTCCAGGGAAGTCTGTTCAAAATATTCGTTTGTTCTCAGGTGGAGAAAAAACACTGATTGCAATTTGTGTTTTATTCTCAATTCTAAAAGCAAGACCTGTCCCATTATGTATATTCGATGAGGTCGAGGCTGCGCTTGATCAAGGAAATGTTGAAAGATTCGCAAAATATTTAAAGCAATTTAGTGAAGAAACACAGTTTATTGTTGTAACACACAGACCAGGGACGATGTCTCAATGCGATTTATTATATGGAGTTACTATGCAGAAAAAGGGTGTTTCACAAATGTTAAAAGTAAAATTAACAGATGCTCAAAAAATGGCAGAAGAAGAAAATCAAGAGGTGAATGCATGAGTTTCTTTGATAAATTAAAAGAAAAATTTAGTAAAAAACCAGATGGACAGCAGTACTTAAGTGGATTTCAAAAAACAACGAACCACTTATCTTCAAAATTAAATGAAGTATCCAAAACCTTTACTACAGTAACACCTGAATTTTTAGAGGTATTAATGATAACCTTGCTTGAAAGTGATGTTGGAATAAAAACTGCTGAAAAAATCACAACTAAACTTGAGAATAAGTGTAATGAATACTATCGTGTTTCATACAATGAAGTTATAGATTTCTTAATTGAAATCTTAGCTGAGACGTATGGTGAAGACATTGATACATTTAAATATCAAGAAGATGGTCCTACAGTTATATTACTTGTTGGAGTAAATGGAAGTGGAAAAACAACTTCTTGTGCAAAACTTATTAAAAGATATCAAGATGAGGGAAAAACAGTTGCGGTTGTTGCAGCTGATACATTTAGGGCAGGTGCAATACAGCAACTTGCAAGTTGGGCAGACCGCTTAAATGTACATTGTATTAAAGGAAAAGAAAATGGAGATCCAAGTGCAGCAATTGTGGATGGATGCCGTTATGCTAAAGAGAATAATGTAGATGTATTAATCTGTGATACTGCGGGAAGACTACAAAATAAAACAAATCTAATGAATGAGTTATCAAAGATGCACCGTGTTTTACAAAAAGAAATTCCAACAGCACCAAATGAAGTTTGGTTAGTATTGGATTCTAATACAGGGCAAAATGGATTATCACAAGCGCAAGTGTTTTTGGAAGTTACAAACGTTACAGGAATCATTTTGACAAAAATGGATGGGACTGCAAAAGGTGGTATTATCCTTGCGATTAAGGATTTGTTTAATATTCCAGTTAAGTTTATTGGTGTAGGAGAAAAACCTGAAGACTTAAAAAAATTCGATTTAGATTCTTATCTTTATAGCATTGCTAAAGGTCTAAAAGATGACAAATAAAACAGAGTATATTAACGAATTGTTAGATTGGTATATGGATTTACTAACAGAAAAACAACAAGAAATTATGACAAGTTATTATCGAGAAGATTTATCTTTGGCAGAAATCGCAGAAAATAATAATACAAGCAGAAGTGCTGTACATGATATTCTGAAAAGAAGTGGTGCGACAATCGAACAGTATGAAGAGAAATTGCATCTTTTAGAACAGTTTAAAAAACGTAATAGTTTATATGATCATCTTGAAAAACTAAATATCAATGATGTTAATATAATAGTAGAAAAATTGAAAAAAATGGAAGAATAAAAGGAGAAATTTATGACAAAAATTATTTCAGTGAATGCAGGTAGTTCATCATTAAAATTCCAAATGTACAATATGCCTCAAGAGGAAGTTGTTACAAGCGGTGTTGTAGAATGTATTGGTCTTGAAAAAGGGATTTTCACTATTAAAGTTGGTGATGAAAAAATTAGAATTGAAAAACCAATCCCAAATCATGAAGTTGCAGTAGAAATGTTACTAGCTGCTTTAGTAGAGTATAAAATAGTTAACTCATTTGATGAAATTCAAGGTGTAGGACATCGTGTAGTACATGGTGGAGAATATTTCGATTCAAGTGTAATTGTAAGTAATGATGTAGTTGAAAAAGTCGCAAGATTATCAGAACTTGCACCGCTTCATAATCCTGCAAACTTAACAGGATATTATTCATTTAAAAAAGCATTAAATAACGCAGAACATACATTTGTATTTGATACTGCATTCCATCAAACAATGCCGCCAGAAGCATTCTTGTATCCATTACCATATGAATATTATACAGATTATAAAGTACGTAAGTATGGTTTTCATGGAACAAGCCATGATTATGTATCTAAAGAATTAGCAAAAGCGATGAAAAAAGATATTAAAGATGTGAATTCTATTATCTGTCATTTAGGAAATGGTGCAAGTTTATCTGCTGTTAAATGTGGAAAATGTATTGATACATCTATGGGATTTACACCACTTGCTGGAGTAATGATGGGAACAAGAAGTGGAGATATTGACCCAGCGATTGTAACTTATTTATGCAACAAGTTAAACGTTTCTAATGATGAATTCAATTCAATCTTAAATAAAAAATCTGGAATGCTTGGAGTAAGTGGTATTTCAAGTGATGCACGTGAAATAAATTCAGCTGTTGAAGAAGGAATTGAAAGAGCAATTATTACACGTAAATTATATGCAGATCGTATTACTTCTTATATTGGAAAATATGCAATGAAACTTGGTAGAGTTGATGCAATCGCATTTACTGCAGGGATTGGTGAAAACGATACTGGTGTTAGATTAGATGTTATTAATGATGTTAAGGAAGCATTAGGTATTGATTTTAATGTTGAAAAAAATAATTGTTCAAGAGGAGAAGTAACTTTACTTTCAAATCCTGATTCAAAAGTTCAAGTTTGGTTATTACCGACAAATGAGGAACTTGTTATTGCAAGAGATACTGCCAAATTATTAGGGATTAAGTAATGCTTGATCAAATTCAATCTTGTATTGAACAATATGAAGTTATTACAATTTTTCATCATATAAATTCAGATGGTGATGCACTTGGTTCACAGTCGGGACTTGCAACCTATTTAAAACATGTGTATCCAGACAAACAAGTTTATTTGCTAGGTGAAGATAATTTAAGTTATCCTCAATTTTTAAAACCTGATTTTGTGGAAGATGAAGTAATTAAAGCGAGTTTAGCAATTATTTTAGATACAGCAAATCGCTCTAGAATTGATGATCAAAGATACACTCTTGCAAAACAAGTGATTAAAATTGACCACCATGTTAAAGTAGATGACTATGCTGATTTAAATTGGTCAGATGAACTTGCAGCAAGTACGTGTGAAATGGTAGCAAAATTATTATTTCATATGTATAAAAATACACTTCCGACAGATGTAGCAGCGTATTTATATCGAGGAATTTTAACGGATACTATGCGTTTTTCAACGACAAATACATCAAGTGAAACATTGCGTATTGCATGTGAACTTTCAAAATCAAATATTGATTTAAATAAAATTAATGTTGAAATGTTTACAACAACACAAAAAATGTTTCATTATGCTAACTATGTTAGATCAAACACAACTATCAAAGATGGAGTTTCCTACTCTTTTGTAGATAAAGACGCAATAGAGAAATTTGATATACCATTTGACGATGCTAAAAGATGTATAAGTCAAATTGGAGGAATTGAAGGTGTTAAAATTTGGGTGTTGTTTGCACAAGATTCAGATAATGATTTATATGGTGCGAGTATTCGCTCACAAAAGAAATACCAAATCAATGAAATTGCAATGAAATATCATGGTGGCGGCCATAAAAATGCATCTGGAGTAAAAGGATTAACAAAAGATGCTGCATATTGTTTATTAAATGATTTAATAGAATGTGCGAAAGGAGAATAAAATGAGTAAATTTGATTTTGACTTTACAAAATATAGTAATACACAAGTAAGTGATAAACAAAAAACGAGGGGACATTTTCTAGCTGTTTTGATTACTTTTGTAGCTTTTATTATTATTGATTATACAATGCTGCCAACATATAATTTGCATGATCCGGGTAGTATGATTTTATTTTCAATGATTTTAGTAGGGTTTGCTGTGTTAGATTTTATGTTTACTTTTTCAATTAATATTGCTCAAAAACTTTCCGTATTTGCTGCGGGATTAATGTTTATCTTTGTAATCGTATTCTCTTTTTTAAGTAGCGAAATGCTAAATGCATCTGAGTATAGAGATCAGATAAATATCGTGGAAACACAAGATTTCAATGAATCTTTTGAAGCAATTGCTTTAGATAAAATTCCTGTTGTTGATCGTGCTAGCGCGATGTTACTTGGGGATAAGCAAATGGGTAAGGTACAAGGATTAGGATCTCAATTTGATATTAATCCTATCTATACACTTTGTACTGTAGAGGGTGAACTTTATCGTGTTTCTCCACTTGAATATCAAGATTTTTACAAGTGGTTTCAAAATCGTAATAAAGGAATTCCAGGATACATTAAAGTCAATGTAAACAATCCAAATGATGTTGAAATTGTTATGTTAGAAGAAGAAATGATTTACGCACCAAGTGCATATTTCAACAATAATCTTCAACGTCATATTCGTTTCCAATATCGTGATGCACTTATTGCTGATTATGCCTTTGAAATTGATGATGAAGGTAAACCATTCTGGGTTGTTTCTACATATACATTAGATGTTGGATTTTATGGAGCGCCAGATGCGGATGGTGTAATTATTGTAGATCCTGTAACTGGAGATAGTGAACGCTATTCAATGGATGAAATTCCAGAGTGGGTAGATCGTGTTCAACCTACACATTTAGCTTGGTCACAAATCGATAATTGGGGCTATTATGTTCATGGATTCTTTAATACATTATTTGGACAAAAGGATATGCTTCAAACAACAGATGGGTACAATTATGTGTCTATTGATGATCAACTACATGTATTCTCAGGTTTAACATCTGTTGGTGCAGACCGATCTATTGTTGGGTTTTCATTAATTGATTTACGTACAAAAGAAGCTTCATTTATTAGGTTAGGTGGTGCTGATGAGTATTCTGCAATGAGTTCTGCAGAAGGACAAGTACAACATTTACGTTATCATTCGACCTATCCTATTATTTTAAATATGAACAATGTACCATCTTATTTTGTTTCACTAAAAGATGATGAGGGATTAGTTAAGATGTATGCATTTATAAGTGTTAAAGATTATAACATTGTAGGTGTGGGGGAAACGGTTGCTGAAGCTCAATTAGATTATATGGAAAAACTTAGTTTAGAGGGTGCCACATCTGAGGATTATGTTGATCCTAATTTAGTTGTAGTTACAGGTGCAGTTGAGTCGATCGATATTGCAACTGTTGAAGGAAATTCTAATTACTATATTAGAGTTGAAGGACAATCAAAATTATTTGTTGCTCCGATTTCAGTTTCAAGTGAACTTCCACTTACACGTGATTTAAATCTAGTTGAGATTAAATACCTACAAACTGAAGACGCTACAGTAATAATTAGTGAGTTTGATAATTTAGATTTTGATTTTGAAGAATAAAAGAAAAGAGCCCTATTTAATATAATAGGGCTTTTATTTTAATTCATTATGCAAATATGGTATACTTAACCAACAAATGTAGCTTTAAAATACATCTAATAAGAAAGGAGTGTGAATGATGAAAAAAGTTGAGTTATCTACTGTATTTGATTTAATAAAAAATGATGATCAATATGGATATGAATTACTATACAAGCATTATTTTAAGTTTATGTTTAGTGCTGCTTTTTCTGTATTAAAAAATGAAGAAAATAGTAAAGAAGTGATTCAAAATACTATAATCAAAATAATGACTATAAATAAAGTGAATTTACCAAGACAAGGTGAGTCAAGCTGGCTTTATACTGTTGTAAAAAATGAAGCATTAATGCTCGTTAGAAAAGATAAAAGAAATGTTAATCTAGATGAATTCCCTGAAATTGAAATCTTCAATAAAGATATAGAGCATTTTATGGATATGGAAAGTTATTATTCTATGATTGAAGGGTTAAATGAGCGACAAAAAGAGGTTGTTACATTAAAGGTTTTGGGTGATTTAAGTCATAGAGAAATTGCTGCTGCTTTAAATAAACCAATAGGAACAATACAATGGATATATAATACGTCTATTAAACAATTAAGACTTACATTAGTCTCGATGTCTTCATTATTAGTAATCATTGCTGTTGGGATTTCTTATAGAAGTATACAATTAGCGAATCGTCCACAGGTGCAGGCAATCAATACAATGAGAACGATTGATTCTTCAAATAATTCAATGATACCTGATTTTACACTTTTAGTGTTAAGTGTATTGTTTGTATTTATTTTATGTGCGACAATTTTATTCTATTTTAAGCCAGATTTAATTGTAAGGAATAAAAAGAAGAGGGATAGCAAATGATATTTGAGACACAACGTTGTAAAATTGAAAGATTTTCCAAAAATGATATTTTAAGCTTTATGGAATATAGAAACGATATGGAGTGGATGAAATATCAATCATTTAAAGGACTTTCTCAAACGGAATATGAAAAAGCTCTCCTGATACAAACTTCGCTAAATCAAGGTGTACAACTTGCAGTTAAAAATAAATATACCAATGAACTTTTAGGAGATTTATATCTTCATATGGAAGATAAAAAGTGTACTGTAGGCTATACGATTCATCCCAAGCATAAAAGAAAAGGTTATATAGTTGAAGTGTTAGTCCAATTATTTGATGTGTTAAAGACATACGATGTAAACGAAGTTTACGCATATGTTTCTAAAGATAATATTGCATCAATTACATTGTTACAAAAACTGCAATTTACACTTGTAGAAACAATAGAAGACGAATATACATATAAAAAAGAAATATAATGAAAAATAGAGAAATCTATTTTTTCTTTTTTATAATGTTAGATTTAACTATATACCACTCAACAGATATGATAATATTATATATGAGGTGACATCATGACAGCACAACTTATGGTAAGAAGTTGCTATAGTTTATTAGATGGTACAATGTCTATTAAAACAATAGTACAACAAGCGAAGTCAAACGGATATTCTGCTGTAGCATTAACGGATTTTAATGTTCTTTTTGGCATGATGGAATTTTATAAAGAGTGTAAAAAACAGAATATAAAACCTATATTTGGTATTGAACTTTCTGTAAAAATACAAGAAGAGATATATTCGACGTTAGTGTATGCTAAAAATTATGAAGGTTATAAAGAAATAATAACATTATCCTCTATTTATAATATCGATAAAAAAGAGGTGAGTTTAGAAGATCTTAGCCTAAATACAAAAGAGTGTATATGCGTTATATATGGGGAGGGTGGTCCATTTGAACCGCTTCTTTTAAAAGAAGATTCTCAAGGAATTTTTGATTTGTGTGAATTGTTGAAAGAAAAACTTATTCATTTTTATGTGGGTCTATCTGAAAATAATTCTGATTTTTGGAAACAACAAAATCAATTGTTAAAAAAACAGGTGCATGCGCATCAAATTAAAACAGTTGCTCTAGATAAAGTGTATTACAATGATAAAGAAGATTATAAGATTCAAAAGCTTATGCTAGCCATTCAAAAAGGGTATGTTGTAGATGATAGAAGATTAACTGTAATTAAAGAACGTCATTTCAAGCAGTATAGTGTATTAAAAACACTATATGATCAAGATGATTTGGATAACATAACAGAAATTTGTGATCTTTGTAATATAGAATTCAGTTTTGATAAGGCAAGCTTACCAAAATTTAAAACAAATACTGAGCTTACAAGTAAAGAGTATTTAAATGAGCTATGTAAAATGGGATTAAAGAAAAGATTTAATCAATGCGAGGTTCCACACATATATATAGAACGGTTAAAATATGAACTTGATATGATATGTCAAATGAATTATGAAGATTATTTTTTAATTGTATGGGATTTTATTCGTTTTTCTCGAAAAAATAATATATATGTTGGGCCAGGAAGAGGAAGTAGTGCTGGTTCTTTAGTAGCGTATGTATTAGGAATTGTACATGTTGATCCGATAAAATATAACTTATTGTTTGAGCGTTTTTTAAATCCTGAACGTGTAAGTATGCCAGATATTGATATCGATTTTCCAGATAATAGACGTTA
>CAYJAB010000011.1:41400-41792 GCA_964368305.1 uncultured Erysipelotrichaceae bacterium
TGATTGATTTTGTTTTTCAAACCTATGGAGCGAATCATGTTGCACATATATCTAGTTTCGGTACATTTGGAGCAAAACAGGCAATAAGAGATGTGGGTAGAGTTTTAAATATTCCAATACGAGAAGTGGATATGATTTCAAAGTCAATTCCTTTTGTGCAAAATATTACTTTAATGGCTGCGTTTAATGAATCTTCAAGATTTAAGAAAATTATTTTAGCAGATAAAAGATTTGAACAATTATTTCAGTATGCATTGAAAATTGAAGGTCTTCCTAGGCATATTTCAACGCATGCAGCTGGAATTGTAATGTCACATAAACCATTAGATAATGTGGTTCCTCTCATACAAATTGAACAGGATATGAGCAGTACACAATATACTATGGAACAT
>CAYJAB010000012.1:0-34181 GCA_964368305.1 uncultured Erysipelotrichaceae bacterium
ATTCATCAAACTTTGTAGCTACATAAACTTTCCCCACAGCAGAATACACTCGGTAAATATCGCTGGTATTCACAGTGGTTTCTATATTCAAAGAGTTTTGTGCTTTGAGTGTTTGCCCTTTGTTTTTAGATAGCTTATCTGTTATTTTACTCACTTCATCACTCATTGTTGGAGCTTTAATTTCCACCTCGATATCTGTTAGTTTTTCATCTACTGTAATTTTAATTTTCATAAGTATTTTGACCTTTCATAATAAAATTAATTTCTTAAAATTATTATACAAGTTATTTTTAAATAAATCTCACTTTTCATATAGGTGGTACTGATTTCGCTATAAGTGGTACTAATTTTCTTCATCTTCGTGAACAAACTCTAAAATATCAGATACATCACAGTGAAAATATTTGCAAATTCTAATTATTGTATCCATTGATATTGATTGCTCTTTATTCATTTTTGTAAGTGTCGCTCTACCCATTCCTACTACATCAATTAAATCTCCTTTGCGCATACGCTTATCAATTAACAATTTCCATAATTTATCATAACTAATTCTCATTCTATTAACTCACTTTAAGCATTTTATTATAATTTCGATTAATATATTATACCGTAAAAAAACTATTTGTTTCAAGAAAAATTCGTATATAACTGAATATTTTTCTAGTTAAATTGATTAGATATAGTACTTATATTTTTATCAAGCTGTCTGTTTTTATAACAATATAAAACAACCATCAAGTCGAGAGTTGTTTTTTTATCACTTCTTATCAACGTAAGCCTATATTTTATTTTAAATTATCGTAAACCCGATAAAGATCTCATCATTAAATCTACATCTTTATTTTCAAGCTCTTGAATTATATGTAGATATGTTTTTTGTGTGGTCGTCATACTTGAATGACCTAATCTACGAGCAACACTTGCAATAGAAACTTCTGCAAAGAGTAAAACAGAAGCATGGGTGTGCCTAAGTCCATATAAGGATATTATTGGGACATTAGATTTTTTACAATGTCTACCTAAAATATCATTTATCGTTGAGTTATATATTTTTTGATAAACGAAAATAGGTTTATCCTCTGGTAGGTTTTTTATTAATTCAGAAAACTGTATTACAGTTTGCTAATCAATTTGTACCTTTCTGATTGAAGATTTATTTTCGTAGGTAAAAATCCACTATCGCTTTTATAATTCCATGTTTTACTGATAGAAACAGTTTGATGTACAAAATCAAAATATTTTGGGGTAAGGGCAAGTGCCTCTGAAAACCTCATTCCTGTCTTAGCTACAAGCAAAATAAACCAATCCCAATTTATTTCACCGCCTAAATTTAAATTAGATATGAGTGTGTGGAGTTCAAATTGGTTTAAGTATTTAATTTTTTTGGCCTTTGGTGCTTTGCCTTTTATAATAGCTTTTCGAGTTGGATCTCTAAAAATCAAACTTATGTATTTGACATTCCACATCAAAAGTTAATAATGTTTTACTAATGATTTTATGATGTTTTTCTCTAAAGATAGATTCATCATCTACTATCGAAATCTGCAACATAAGAACACTCCCCTAACTATGTCCATTCACATACTATTTACAATCACATTATATAATTTCAATATACGCTTTTCAATAGTTAAGGCGATATTATTCCATAAGGTTATACACAAAAAAAGATAAACTCTGAGCTGAACCGCACCCAATTGTTTATCTCTCTTTATTTTGTAATACTAGATATTATTTAGATTCTTGTTTGATAGGTTCTGGTTTATAAAATCCCCAAGCAGATGGAGCTGCAGAACTCTCTAATACTAGATTTAATAATGATACAATATAATTCATTGTGTGTCCCTCCTTGATTACAAGATAACAGATTATATATAAATTATGTATTTCATTGATTAAATCGTAGTTTTCATTGATTATTTAACTTTTTTTCAAAGGATATCTATGGTTTTACTATTTTTAATTTATTGTCAAAACCAATAAAAAAGCCTTTTACAAGGCTTTTATTGTACACGATATCTATCGCGTTCATCTTAAATGGTGCGGGTGAAGGGACTCGAACCCCCATGGTTGCCCGCTAGATCCTAAGTCTAGTGCGTCTGCCAATTTCGCCACACCCGCGCGAATGCTATATAATAATAGCACACATTTTTTTAAAAATAAAGTAAAAATTTTATTTTTTTATCCAAGTCTCATCACTTGGATTATCTCTGAATTGTAGTAATCTTTTTACATCTTCTTTTTTAATG
Organism: uncultured Erysipelotrichaceae bacterium; assembly: GCA_964368305.1. Taxonomy (GTDB): domain Bacteria; phylum Bacillota_I; class Bacilli_A; order Erysipelotrichales; family Erysipelotrichaceae; genus CAYJAB01. The sequence continues at coordinate 2,253 of CAYJAB010000012.1, forward strand.
TAATTATGTTCTACAGCAACTTCTAAAAGTACATCATAGTTTGATAATGAATGGTTAATGATATTTGCTTGTGCAAGACGATCAATCCCTTTTTTCATACCATAAGTAAAGATAGATACAACACCTAGAACCTCAGCTTGTGCTTCTTTTAATGTTTCTACAACCTCAATAACACTCCCTGCTGTTGAGATTAAATCTTCAACCACTACAACTTTTTGAAAAGGTTTTAGTTTCCCTTCTATTTGTTTATTTCTACCATGCTGCTTTGCTCCACTTCTTACATATCCCATAGGAAGTTGTAAAATATCTGCTACAAGTGCAGCATGTGCAATCCCTGCAGTACTTGTCCCCATAATAACTTCAACATCTGCAAACTCTTCTTTAATTTTCTCAGCTAAACAATTCTCCACAACTTTACGTGCATTATGATCAGATAATATTAAACGATTATCGCAATAAATCGGAGACTTAATTCCACTTACCCAAGTAAATGGATCATTTGGTCTTAAAAAGACTGCTTCAATATCTAATAAGTTTTTAGCAACTATTTTATCCATGGTTTGTGAACTCCTTTACACATCTATTATAGGCTTCTTGTGGGTTTTCTGCTTGTGTGATTGGTCTTCCAACTACAATGTAATCTGATCCGATTTCACGTGCTTTTTGAGGTGTAGTGATTCTTACTTGATCATCTTGTTTCGCATCCGCAAAACGAACACCTGGTGTTACTGTACAAAAATCATCTAAACAAGCCTCTTTAACAATTTGCACTTCAAGAGGAGAACATACAACTCCATCAAGTCCTGCAAGTTTTGTCATTTTAGCGTAATGTGAAACAACATCATTGATTTCTTCTTTGATTAATAACTCTTCATGCAACATATGGTCATCTGTAGATGTTAATTGGGTAACAGCCAAGATAATTGGTCTTTTGTTTTTACTTCCTTCAATTAGACCCTCTTTAGCAGCCATCATCATTTTTACACCACCTGCAGCATGTACATTTACCATGTCTACATCTAATCGTGCTAATGATGCCATTGTTCTTTTAACAGTATTTGGAATATCGTGTAGTTTTAAATCTAAAAATACTTTATGTCCTCTTTTTTTAATTTCTTTTACGATTTCTACCCCACAACTGTAGTAAAGTTCCATACCGATTTTCACATATAGTGTTTGATTTGAAAATAAATCTAAAAACGCTAATGTTTCCTCTTTACTACTAAAATCACATGCTACAATTACTTCTTTACTCATACTTATGACTCCTTTTAATTACACTTTTTAATTCTTTTATTTCAAGATCATCTAATACTTTATCTAAGTTTTGGATGATTTTTTGACAAACATATGGATCGATTAGATTTGCAGCACCAATTTGCACTGCACTCGCTCCAGCACTCATCATTTCAATCACATCTTCTGCGGATGAAATGCCTCCTATTCCTATGACTGGAATAGATACTGCTTTACTAACTTGATTCACCATTCTAAGTGCTATTGGGAAAATACACGGACCACTTAATCCACCTATTTTATTTACTAAAATAGGTCTTCCCGTTTTTAAATCAAATCGGGTCGCGATAAATGTATTAACTAAACATACACCATCTGCCTGATTATCTTCGCATACTTTCGCAAGCTTTACAATATCAGAAACATTTGGACTTAACTTTATAAAAATTTGTTTAGAACTTACTTGTTTAACTTTTTGAATAATCTGCGCAACTGCAGTTAAATCATCTGAGAAATTCACACCATTTTTATGTACATTAGGACAACTGATATTAATTTCTAATATTTTTACTTGTTCTTCATTTTCAAACGCTTTTGCTAACTTTACGTATTCATCAATTGTAAATCCATTAATATTGGCAATAATCGGTTGTGTATACACCTCTTTTAGCTTCTTTATTTCACATTCAATCACTTTTTCAATACCTGGATTTTGAAGTCCTACAGAATTGATTAACCCTGACTCTGTCTCTATAATTCTAGGTGTTGGATTTCCAAATCTATCAGAAATTGTAACCCCCTTAATAGAGAGTGCACCTAACATATCAATATCATAAAAATCATTAAATTCATATCCAAATCCAAATGTCCCACTTGCAGGGATAATTGGATTTTTAAGTGTTAATTGATTCAGATTTACTTCTAATCGATTTACCATATTACTTCCTCACTTAATAATACTGGACCTTCTTTACAAATACGTTTATTTCCATATTTAGTCTTACAAGTACACCCCATACAAGCACCAAATCCACATCCCATTTTCTCTTCAAAAGAAAGTTCACCTTTGATAGTTAACTTTTCATGCAATGACTGCATCATCGCTTTTGGTCCGCACGTATAATAATATGTTTGTGTAATTTTTTGTGTGTTTAGATAATCAACTACATTTCCTTTAAATCCAAACGATCCATCCAATGTACATACAACAACTTCAATATCTAATTGCTTGAATGCTTCTAATAAAAATATGTCACTTTCACGTGAATAACCAAGTACAATTTTGACTTGGTTATTATTTATTATTAGATCTTTTGCAAGTTGATAAAGTGGAACAATACCAAGTCCTCCCCCCACAAGGAGAACATCAGTATTATTTTTTAAACTAAATCCATTTCCCAACCCAATTAAAGCATCAATCAATCCTTCATTTTTCTCACTTAATATTTTAGTCCCTTTTCCAACAACTTTATAAACTAAAGTAAGTATTGTATCTGTTTTACTACAAATACTAAGTGGTCTTCTTAAATAGCATGATTCAATCATTAAATTAACAAACTGTCCCGCTTTTAACATTTCAAAGTTTCCTTCAAGTGTTAATTGATATGTTTGACATGCAATTTTTTCATTTTTTAAGATTCGAAGATTTTGATTAATTTGCATAAACTATTTTACTTCTTTAGTGCTATTGTATACAGTTTCATCTAATAAGTTTTCAGATTTCGCAACACATAATGCAATCGCACTGTCTCCTACTACATTTAATGAAGTAACTAACATCTCAATAGGACGGTTGATTGCTAAAATTAATGAATATGCAAGTAAAGCAGGTTCTGTAGTATATCCCATTCCAGATAATACTGTAAACAATACGATTGCTCCTGCTCCTGGTGCAGCAGGTGTTCCAACAGATGCTACAAGTGCAATTAATGCAATTACAACTAAGTTAAACCATGTTAATTCAAATCCAGCACTTGCTGCAATGAAAATTGTTGCTAAAACCTGCATGATTGCTGTTCCATCCATATTAACAGTCATCCCAAGTGGAAGTGCGAACGACGCTACTTCTTCATCTACACCTAAATCTTCTGTTGTTGTTTGAATATTTAATGGTAATGTTGCAGCACTTGAGCTTGTAGAGAAACCAAATACAGCAACTTTAGCAATTTTCTTTAAGAATACAATTGGATTTACTTTTGCTACTACAGCAACAAGTGTTGTATATCCAAATACTAAGAAGAATAATAATACAAGCGTTGTTGTAATCATATATGCAAACGCTGGTGTTAAGTGATCAATACCATAAATTGCAAATGTTCTTGTTAATAAACAGAAGATTGCAAATGGCGCGAATTTATTAATAACATATGATAAGAACATTGTTACAATATCATGTACTTCTTCACATGCATCTTTAATAAAACTTGATTTTTGTCTGAAATTGATGCAAAGTCCTACAACAACTGCTAAGAATACAATTGATAGTACTTTACCATTTACTGTAAATACACTCACAATATTATTTGGGATAATTCCTAGTAAAATATTTAACGGATTTGATGCAACACTTCCTGTACCTGCTTGAAGATTATCAATTGTAACATCAAAGATACCCATATTATAAACAACCATACCAATTACACTTGCAATTGCTAATGCAATAAGTGAAGTTGTTAGAAATCCCCCTATTGTTTTATATGAAATTCTACCTAATTTTTTAGTGTCAGAAATGCGACACATTGCAATCACAATACTTGTAAATACCATAGGTACAATAATTAATTGTAATGAATTTACAAATAATTGACCAATAATATAAAATATACCGACAGCATTCACACCTGCTGCACTTGTAATATCTTGGAATAACCATTGATTGATTGTATTCCATAATTCTACATTTCCATTGCTCATTAAGTTTTCTCTTAATAATAGAAATCCAACTCCTCCTACTAAACCACATACTAGCGCAACAAACATTTTTGTTGCTAATTTGTTCGAATTTAAACCGTTTTTCATTTTCTTGTCCCTTTCATAGAGGCAAATACCATAAAAAAAATCTTTATACCCAAAAGTGTATAAAGATCGTACGTTAAAATATTGACGTCGCCTTACTAGCCTCTCTGGACTAACTTAAAGGTATTTACCGTATTTAATTATAGATAGATTCCTTTCATAAGTCAATAAAAAAAACGAAATACAAATTAATAAATTCATATCTCGTTTTATTCTTATATTTTAGTAATGTTTAACTCTGCTTTCATAATGTTCATAAAGTGAATCATTGTCAAATCCATCTACATTTTGAGATTGGAATACAGGTAATTTACCGCCTTTTTCTGCAACGATTTTTAATGCTTCATTCACAATCGTATTTAAAATTAACATACTTGAAATTGAAGAACCAGGACCTGTTTTAACACCTGCTACTTCCATAAGTGCATCCCCTTCAGGCACACAGTTATCAACGATGCAATCAACACATTCGTATAATTTTTTACCACTTGGGTGACGTGAAGTTGTTTCTTGTGATTGTTTTAAGTTTGTTAAAGCAACTGTAAAGATTCCTTCTTTTTTAGCACGCATTGCCATTTCAACTGGTACTGCATTACGCCCTGAGTTTGAAATGATAATCATAATATCACCTTGTTGGATATTGTATGAATCATAAATTACATCCGCAACACCACACACTTTTTCCATAGCACCACTTCTTCTAGCACCAAAAGCAGTTAATGAATCTGGATCTAACATTGCGTTTACATTCGCAAGACCACCTGCTCTTGCGAACAATTCGATACCGATCATATGTGAATGTCCCGTACCAAATGCATGAATAACTTTATCATTCATAATATTGTCTGCAACTTTTACTGCAAGCTCCGCAATTACATCTTTTTGTGTTTCATCACATTTCTTAATTAAGTCTACAATTAAATTTACATATTCATAGTTGTACATTTTTTCTTCCTCCTAGTTCCAACGACCTTCATATTTTTCTAATAATTCTTGATTACGTTTGATATTTTCTTCTGTATCATTTGGTACAAACACAGGTGGCTTATAGTTATTTTCAATCATAATTTTACAAGTTTCGATTGTCAAAGACTGTGCAATATACGCACCTGTTATACTTGAAATAGAACAAATTTTTGGACCTGTTGTTTCAATCAATGCATCTCCCATTGGTCCACAGTTGTCAATAACGACATCAGCCAATTCATAAAGTTTCTTCCCACTTGGATGACGAGATGCTTCACTTGAAGTATGTTGCCAGCTTGTAACAACAATTACTTTGTGTCCTTTTTCTTTAACATATAAAGCCATATCGATTACCATTCCATTAATTCCTGAGTTAGAAATAATGATGAATGAATCATGTTTACTAATGTTATATAAATCATAAAATTGACCAGCAAGCCCTGCTTTTCTTTCAAAATGATTTACAGGATCTCTAAACACTTCTAAACTTACTTTTCCTTTTAATACAAAGTGGCTTGTTTCCATTAAATGGAACGGTACAAGTGAACCCACTCTATTTCTAAGTTCCATACCAAACCCAACAGAATGACCTGATCCAAATACATGAACAACTCCATCATTCATCATTGTATCCGCGCAAATTTTTGCAGCGTTTTGAATCGATTCTTTTTCTTTAGTTTGAAGAGTATCGATTACACTTAATGCTTCTGAATAAAACGTATCCATATTGATATCTTTTAACATAACACCCTCCTATGAATTCCATCTTCCGATATACTTATCAGAGATTTTCTTGTTGTGCTCATCCGCACCTTTAACATTCACACTCATCAATACAGGACAATCTACATTTAAGCTATTTAAATATCGATATGTCTCAGCTGTAAGCATTTGTGCAATAATATTTCCAATTACAGTTGATACTTGACATACAGCAACACCCTCAAGGTCAATTACTGTATCCGGATTTGGTGCACATACATCAATAATAATATCCGCTAAATCCATAATATTTTTTTGACTAGCATGTGTTGTTTTAGCTTCTTTTGCTTCTTTAACATTTGTAACAACAACAAGCTTATGTCCTCTTTCTTTTAAAATATGAGCAAATTCAACAATTAACTCTTTGTTACCAGCATTTGAAATTAAGATAAACATATCTTTTTCTTCAATGTTATAACAATCCCAAAGCAATTGTGCCAATGATGCATTGTCCTCAAAATTAGGATCATTTGCCACATCAGCTGTTATTTTCCCTCTTAATAATAAGTCTCCTGTAAAGACTTGGTGAAAAGGCATTAACCCTCCAGCACGATATCCAAGTTCCATTGAGAATGCACGTCCTGAACCTAATCCAAATAATTGAACGATTCCGTTTTCCATCATGCAATCTCCCATCATCTTAGCAGTTGCATAAATCGCTTCTCTTTGTGATTCACAAACTTCATCTAAATATCGTTTTGTTACTTCGAAATACTTGTTTGCATCAACCATTTACTTCTTTCCTCCTGTTAAATAGTAAACAAAAAATATATACATTGCTATTATACATTATTCTTAAATGATTTGTTAAAATATTTACAAATAATTTCCCTTTTTTTTCTTGTATATATTTTAATATAAAGCTATAATTTTATAAATGACCGACCAGTCGGTCGAAAGAGGAGAATTTATGATTAAAACAAGTATAAAAAAACCTTATACCGTCTTTGTTGGTGTAATATTAGTAATCGTTTTAGGTGTAGTATCTTTTTTAGGACTTAAAACTGATTTACTTCCAACAATCGACCTTCCATATGTTGTCGTTGTAACAACTTATCCTGGAGCAAACCCTGAGAAAGTTGAGGTAGCTGTAACACAACCTTTAGAACAGTCTATATCTACAGTAAGTGGACTAGTAAGTTTACAAAGTGTTTCAAGTGAAAACATGAGTATGCTTATTTTAGAATTTAATGAGAGTTCGAATATGGATTCCATTATGTTGGAGTTAAACAATAATATCGAAATGGTTAGAGGCTATTTTGATGATATGGTCTCTCCTCCAATGATTTTAAAAATAAATCCAGACATGATGCCAGTTCAGATGATCAGTGTTGATGTCGAGGGGATGGACATAAAAGAACTTACAGCTTATGTCGAAAATGAACTTGCACCGCAACTTGAAAGAATTGATGGTGTTGCAAGTGTAGATGTAAGTGGTTCAGTCGAAGATTTTGTTGAAATTAAACTTAATCAAGATAAAATAGATGAAATTAATGAAAGCATTTTAAATGCAGTTAGTTCAGATTTATATAATACAAAAAGAGAATTAGACAATGCAAAAAACGATATTGCAAACAGTAAAACTGATTTAATTAATCAAAGCAATGAAGTTTATGCACAATTTGGTGAAGCATCTGCTCAACTTGATTCTACACAAGCTTCTCTTGTTTCCGTAGATTCAGAAAAAGTTCGTTTAGAAAGTGAAAAAGCAATTGTATTACAACAACAGACACTTCTTGATACTAAAAAAGGTCTACTTGCATATACATTACAAATTCAAACATTAATTACACAATCAGATAGTTTACTGTCAAACCCATTAATATCAGATGCAATGTCGTTTACAGAAATATTAACTTTATCTCCTACTTCATCTGATATCATCTATGGTATTATCGCTTCTCAACTTGTACTTGAAAGTGATTCGATCACTACTTTTAAAATAAATGCAAATGAAGCCATCGTTGCAAATAATGCTAATATTTCAAATGTTGATGCATCTTTGCTTGCAATGGGAGTAGATCAATCTATTATTGATGCAGCTGACCGTACTTTATTAGATGGTAAAGTCTCACAACTGGATTCAGATATTATCACAGCAAATTTAATTTCCGAAGGACTGCAAGCAACACTTCAAACACTTCAAAAATCATATGCTGATTTAGAAAAAGCAAAACTTGAGACAACCGCATCACTTGCTGTTGGACAAGCACAACTTGCAAGTGCAGAGATGGAATTAGATGCCGGGATTAAAGAGTTTGAATCGGCACAAAAGCAAGCATTAGAGCAAGCAAACATCGATTCATTGGTTACTCAATCTACGATCTCTTCTATATTATCTGCGCAAAACTTCTCAATGCCTGCAGGATATGTTGGGGATAAAGAAAATAAAATCGCTGTTAAAATCGGTGATAAATTTACTACAATCGAACAATTACAAGATTTACTATTATTAGATATGAACTTAGATGGAGTAGATCCTATTTACTTAAAAGATGTTGCTGAAGTTTCAATTCAAGACAACAGCGACGAACAATATACAAGAGTAAATGGAAATCCTGGTGTAACAATTGCTATTCAAAAATCAAGTTTGGCTTCTACAACTGATGTAACGAAAAGTGTAAATGATGAAATAGAAACTCTTCTTTTAAATAACGAAGACTTATCTATCGCAACTTTGTTAGATCAAGGTGTTTATATTAATATTGTTATCGACAGTGTTATGACAAACTTAGTCTATGGTGGATTAATCGCATTTTTAGTATTATTAGTCTTCCTAAAAGATTTAAGACCTACACTGATTATTGGGTTTTCCATTCCAATCAGTTTAGTATTCAGTATAGTATTAATGTACTTTAGTAACGTAAATTTAAATATCATTTCCCTATCTGGTTTATCTTTAGGTGTTGGGATGCTTGTAGACAATAGTATTGTTGTAATTGAAAACATTTACCGTTTAAGAAATTTAGGCTATTCAAAAGTGAAAGCTGCAACAATCGGTGCATCACAAGTTATGAGTGCAATCTTAGCATCTACACTTACTACAGTATGTGTGTTCTTGCCAATTGTATTTGCGGATGGTATCTCTAGACAGTTGTTTACGGACATGGGTCTTACAATTGCATATTCATTATTCGCGAGTTTAATTGTCGCTTTAACACTTGTCCCTGCAATGGCTTCAACAATGTTGAAAGCACGTAAGGTTAAACAAAACAAATTCTATGCAGGTATGCTGAGTTTTTATGATAAAACAATACGATTTAATTTAAAACATAAATTTATTATTATATTATCTACACTTGGTTTACTCGTATTATCTTTATATAACACATTGAGTATGCCACTTGAAATGATTCCAGCAATGGACTCTACACAACTTCAAATGACACTTGAAATGGATGATACAACAGAAGAAGAGTTAATCAATCATGGCGAAATTATTGCAGATCGTATTTTAAATATTGAAGGTGTTGAAACAGTTGGTGTGACTGCGGGATCATCAAGTATGAGTGCGATGATGGGCAGTGAAGCACAAACTAAATTCACTTCACTTACTTATTATATTATTTTAGATGAAAATGCAGGTGTAAGTAATGTTGAAGTAGAATCTCAAATTAAAAAGGTCAATCCTGAATATTTAGAAAGTATTTCTATAATGTCTTCTAATATGGATATCAGTGCGTTAGGTGGAACAGGCATTTCATTGATCTTAAAAGGAAATAACTTAGATACTTTACAAAGTGAAGCAACTTTAATTGCAGATATTATCAAAAATGTTGAAGGTGTTGAAGATGCCCTAGATGGATCACAAGAACAAGTAGAAGAATTAAGAGTAGATGTAAATAAAACTAAAGCAATGGCTTATAACTTAACTGTTGCGCAAGTATATCAATTATTATCTACAGAATTAACAGAAACAACACAATCTACAACTATGACATTCTCAAATGTTGATTTAGACACAATTATTGTAGGTTCTGTTGTAAAAGATGCGGATGCAATAAAAGATATTGTTGTCGCAACTAAAACAGTAAAAGATAAAGAAGTTGATGTTAAATTGGAAGAAATTGCAGAAATTTATTACGCAAATGGCCCATCTAGTATAAACCGTGATAATCAATCAAGAACTCAAACTGTAACGATTATTATTGAAGAAGGATTTAATCCAAGTCTTGTAAGTCGTGATGTTGAAAAAGCGCTTGAGAATTATACACCTCCTGTTGGATATTCTTATGAATTTGCAGGAGAAAATGAAATGATTGTTTCGACAATTGAGGATTTAATATTAATGATTACACTTGCAATTATCTTTATTTACTTAATAATGGTTGCACAATTCCAAAGTTTAATGTCACCATTTATTGTCTTATTTACAATACCTTTGGCATTTACAGGTGGACTGTTGGCTTTACAAATAACTGATCAAACATTATCTATTACTTCTATGGTAGGGTTCTTAGTCTTAGCAGGAATCGTTGTAAATAATGGAATTGTATTTGTAGATTATGTAAACCAATTAAGATTAGAGGGACTAGATAAAAAAGAAGCATTGATTCAAGCAGGTAAAGATCGTATTAGACCAATCTTTATGACAGCTCTTACAACAATTCTTGCAATGAGTACGATGGCACTTGGTGTTGGTATGGGTGCACAGATGACACAAGGAATGGCAATTGTCGCGATTGGTGGTCTAAGCTATGCTACTGTTCTTACTTTATATTTAGTACCTGCATTATATGATATTCTCCATAAAAAACCGCTTAAAAAAATTGAAGTGAACTTTGAGGAAGAAGATCATGCAATCTAATTATTCATCAAAGGAAGAATTGATATTCAACAGTGTCTTAAGTTTAATCAAAGAAGGTAAAAATCTTAGAGATCTTACCGTGTTAGATATTGCAACATCTGCCAATATTGGAAAAGGAACTGTTTATGGATATTTTACAAGTAAAGAAGAAATTATCGGTAAAGCACTTCTATTTTCATTAGAAAGAGAACATCAAAAGCTTCTAACTAAACTTAATTTTGATCATTCTTTTAAAGATAATCTATATCAACTTTATGACTTTGTGTTTGAAAGCGCACAATTTGAGTATTCTATCTTCTCATTAATAGGCGCAATCAAAGACCTACAGGAACTGAATAACTATTTTAAAGATTCTTGTCAAAAACAACTAGAGAAATTTGAAGAAAGTAATAAATCTTTATTTTCTAACTTAATAAAAAAAGGATTTTATGAAAAAAAATTGTCTTATATATCAGATCCTATATATGTAGAACTTGTTGTATTTTCAAATATCGCAATGATCGGAAGAAGTGCTATGAAACAAAATCTGAGTGCAGATATGATTGAGAAAATTAAAGATAGCGCTTATACACAACTTATAAAAAGTTTGAATTAAAAGTATCACTTAGTGATGCTTTTTATTTTTACTTCTATTTCTGCATTGTATATGCTGAATTCACATGCTATTATTTTTATGTTAAGAAAAAAATAAAAAAATTTAAAATTAATGAAATAAAACGGATGTTTTACGCATTAATAGGGTGAAAGGAACAAAATTATGCTGAATTTAATGGCCATTATTCAGGAAAACTTTCTAACTAGTCGAGCAAATATCGATCAAGTTACAGACGAAATGATTTTCGAAATAGGAAAAGGCAACAAAGATGCTTTTAAAGAATTTTATTATTGTACACAACATGCTTTATATGGATATATTTTATCTTATTTAAAAAACAGACATGAAACAGAAGATATTCTTCATGATACTTATATTAAAATAAGAGAAAAAGCACACACTTACACAGGATATGAAAAGCCTATGGCTTGGGTATTTACAGTTGCAAAAAATCTTTCACTAATGAAATTAAGAAATGCACAGCAAATATCTGATATCAGTGAATTTGAAAATACAGCTTCACAAAGTAAATTTGAAGAAAATGTAATTGATAACATTGTATTAAAAACTGCTTTAGACATATTAGACCAACAAAGCAAAGAGATTATTATTTTGCACAGTGTTACAGGGTTAAAGTTTAGAGAAATCGCAAGTGATTTAAATTTAAACATCGCTACTGTACTGACAAAATATAATCGTGCACTCAAAAAGATGCAAACATACTTAAAAGAAAAGGAGTAAACTTTATGAAAAAAACAGATATTCAAGAAAACATAAAACAAGCGATTAAAGATATGACTCCTGACATTTATGAAATTGTTGCAAACGCCCCTATTTCACAACCACAAAGGGAGAAATACACTATGGAAAACAAAGTAAAAAACAAATTTAATGCAGTAAAAATATTAACACCAATTTTAGCAGTTGCAGTTATGGCAGTATTTGTAGGAACACAGTTCACATCTACAAATGGAATTTATTCAACAATCTCATTGGATGTAAACCCAAGTATAGAACTTGAAGCAAACAAAAATGATGAAGTTATTAATGTTAATACATTTAATGAAGATGCAGTATTAATTTTAAATGATATGGATTTAGAAAATGTAGATATCGATGTTGCAGTTAATGCAATTATGGGGTCAATGTTACAACACGGATATATCACACCAGAAAACAATATCGTAATGGTATCTGTAGAAAGTGATGACGATGCTAAAGCTGAAGAATTAAAACAACGTATTTCATTAGATATTGAAGCAACACTTGCTTCAAGCAGTATCGATGGGATTGTAGTAAGTCAAACAGTAGATTCTTCTAAACTTGATGAAACACAAAACCAATTATCTGCTGGTAAACAAGCTTTAATTTATAAATTAATGAGCTATGATGCATCACTAACGTATGAAATGCTTGCTGCTATGTCACTTGATGATATTGATGACTTAGTAGATGACATGAATTTAGCAATTGAAGACGTATTAGAAGATGAAATCGATGCATTAGAAGATTTAGAAGAAGATATCACTGATACAGACGATGATAACGATGATGACAATGACGACGATCAAGATGATGACAACGATGACGATGATGATAAATATGAAGCAATGTCACAAGAAGAATATACAACTGTTATTTCTTCAATCGAACAACAATTAGAAGATTTAGAAGTAAGAGTAAATGGTCTTGCAAATTTATCAGGAAGTGAAAAAGCACAAACTGCTGAAGCACAAAAACAAGAACTTGATATGATCGCTGATTTAATTGATGATATTGACGATGTAGATGGTAGTAAAAAACAACTAGCTGAGGCATTAAAAGCTAAATATGACTTAGTCAAAGAAAAACATGATAAATTAGAAGATGAAGTTGATGACTATGACGATCAAGATGATGACAACGATGACGATGATGATCAAGACGACAAGGACAACGATGACGATGATGATAACGACGACTACGATGATCAAGATGATGATGACAATGACGATGAGGACAATGATTAATCTATTAAAGTAATCCTTGTTTCTATCAAATAAAAAAAGCTACTGAGTAGCTTTTTTTTACATAAGAGGTGCAAATGTTCTTAATAATCCTAACATCGCAAATCTTATTAATGAGTTTTTACTAATATGCTTGAAATTGTCTTCTGTAATTTGATGCGAAACTTCAAGTGTATTTAAATAATCTTGTTTAATCTCTGCTATTGTTGAGCATTGATACATCCATACTCCACATTCATAATGCAAGCTAAGACTTCTATAGTCTAAATTAATAGTTCCTACAACAGCACTGCTATCATCACTTATAAACATCTTAGCGTGAATAAATCCTGGCGTATATTCATATATTTTTACGCCAGCTTTAATTAATTCTAAATAGTAAGAGCGAGACAAGAAATGTACAAACTTTTTGTCTGCAATACCCGGTAAAATCAATCTTACATCAATTCCTGATTTTGCTGCTGTTTTTAAAGCTACCGACATGTCATGACTTATAATCAAATAAGGTGATGTGATATATACATACTCTTTCGCTTGATTTAGCATATTCATATATACTGTCTCTCCTACTGAGTCATTATCAAGCGGTGTATCTGAAAACGGTTGAATAATACCATCTGTTTTTTCACTTTGTGTAACAGAGAAGTCTTCAAATCTTTCAATTTTCTCAGTAACTGAACTCCACATAGATAAAAACATTACTGTTAAATTGTAAACACCATCTCCTTTTAACATAATTGCAGTATCTTTCCAATGTCCATGTTTTACCTTATAGTTTATATATTCGTCTGCTAAATTAATCCCACCTGTAAAACCAGTATTCCCATCAACAACTAATATTTTTCGATGATCGCGATTATTAAAATTTGCATTATACAAATGATTAAACTTGTTAAAAATACGACAATCAATATTTAAAGACTTCATTCTACTACTAAAATCTTGTGGAAGTGTTAAAAGACAACCAAAATCATCATACAAGATTCTGACATCTACTCCTTCACTTGCCTTTTCTTTAAGCACTTCTTCTATAGCACTCCACATTTTCCCTTCTTCTATGATAAAGTACTCTAAAAAAATAAATTTCTTTGCCTGCTTTAACTCATGAAGCATCGCCTCAAGCTTTTCTTCTCCTAATTTATAATATGAAACCTGTGTATTTTTATAAGCAGGTGCTTTTGCGATATTATTCAAATAGGTTGATTGTCTTAATGCATATGGATCCCCATCAAAATCCGAATCCACTACACATTCACTTACCGCTTCAAGTGCAGTAGTTAAATTCCTATCAATTTCATCATGAATTTTACGTTCTTTTTTAGAGAACTGATATTGACCAAAGCTAATATAAATAACTCCCGCAAGTATTGGTAAAGACATAATCAATATAATCCATGGAATTTTATTTTCAGGATAAGTATCTAATACAATAATATATGTAATACTAATTAAGCTTAATAACCACATCAATAATACAAGTTCTTCTGTAAAATCATGAAAAACAAAGAATACAATAACCCAAATACTAATTTGAAGAATAATTGAAAACCCTAAAATAATTAAACGATGCAGCAATCCACTATATATTTTATTCATTGACTTCCCTCCTTTTAACATCTTTTGTTAAAGTAATAAACAATGGCTCATACTTTTCAAGTATTTTCTGATATCCACAATATGTATCTGTAAAGAAACAATCACTCATCCTTTTACATTGCCCATTGCATATTCCTTTAAATCTACAATGTTCACATAATACAGATTTTTTTCTGTCTTCTAAAATGAATACCTTCAATACTTTACTCTTTGCGATTTCCAGTAAACTATCTGTTTTTATATTTCCTAAAGAATACTGGTCTGTCGCATAAAAATCACAAGGATAAACACTTCCATCGCTTTCAATAATAAACTGCATATGACACTTTCCTAAATAACCACATTGTGCAGGAACTATTTTAGCAAATAGACATATTAAACTATTTAGATGCATTACTTGAATTGTTTTATTTTTTTGATAAGCACTTGCCCAATAGGGTATAAAATTATCATAAAAATTAAAATAATTTTCAGGCGTTAATGCATATTCATTTTCTTTTTTATTAAAATCATTTAAACAAGGAATAAACTGCACATATTCAATATTTTCTTCTATAATCCAATCAAATATTTTTTTAGCATAAGTTGAAAGATGATTTGTTAGAACCACAACAACATTATAATGAATTTGATACTTCTCAAATAATGACTTTGTACTTATAACTCTTTGATATGTACAATTTAAATTACTATCTTTTCTTACCAAATCGTGATTATCCTTAAACCCATCCATTGAAACTCCTATTAAAAATTCATGTTTTTTAAAAAATACACACCACTTCTCATCTATCTCTAATCCATTTGTTTGAAGATGATATTGTATATGGTGATATGGTTTTTTTATACTATTTACTTTATATGTAAAATATTCAAAATAAGCAAGTGTAGCACATGTTGGCTCACCACCTTGAAATGCATATGTAATGACTACATCTTCACTAAATTGATTCAATGTTTTCTCAATAATAGCATCTACCGTTTCATATGCCATTATTTTAGATAAATGATTTTGTTTAAACCCAATCACATCTTTATAAAAACAATATGAACATTGCATATTACATAAATCAGATGCTGGTTTAATTAATATGGATAAGTATTTCATAAATTCCTCTTTTATCTATTATAACTGTTTTTACTATTTTTTTAAACTAACACATAAAAACCTATTTTTTATATTATAATTAAATAAAAAAAGGAGAATAAAATGAAATACGATAAAACAAGTTATTATTTAGGAATGACATTTGCTTTTGTGGAATGTGTGGTAAATGATGCAAAAGAAATGGCATTAACTGCTCCACTCTCAAAAGAAGAATATACACTTCAAAAGCATCTACATGAAAGAATTGTAGAAGAAAATCATTTGCATATATTTTGGGACCAAATAAATGAAACTTATGTTGGAATTATTTATAAATATCCTAATACAATTTTGGAGTATATGCATTTAAGAAAACAACATACAGTATTTGATAATTTTACTGTATTTAAACCTTTACTGAGCTATAACCAAGTTGCACAACTTAGAAAATATAAACCTATTGTATGTAACGTGGTCGATAGTCAAAAATGGATTAAAGAGCTTTAATTTTAAAAAACATCTAATTTATAAAACTATCCATATAAACAAACTGTCACTATCAGATCTTGATAGTGACAGTATTCCATTTATTTTATATTCTTTCAATAGATTTTGTAGCGACAATATCTACATTTGTATCTAATATATTCTCTACTAAAACATCTCCAACTTCAATCGGAGCTAAAAACTCTAATTTATTTAGTATTTGCATACACGCAAATACTTTTTCTTTTGAAATTTCACCCTGTGTTTTTACAGGCACACGATCTATTACTCCGTTTTTAACTTTTACAGTACTTGTCAAAGTTCTAACCGGCGCAAAAAGTTCTACATTCGCATATTGCTCTCCCCGTGGGCATGTATTCCCTTTTATTGAAACAATTTCATTATTTTCTATCTCTACAATCACATTACACCCCAATGGACAGCGGATACAAGTCAAACTATGTTTCATAAAATCTCCTCTCTAATTTGAAGTGTCAATTTTGAAAAGTCACTTTCATCTTTAATCAATGAAGGTGTAAGTTGAATCATTTCCATTTCACTTGGTACAACAATTTGTTTTTTCTTTTTAAGAATGAGCTTTTCATCCAAATAAACCTCGACCGTACAATTTTTATAAACTTGGCTAACTCTAAATCGAATAATTGCATCTTTTAATGTTTTAGATGAAAGCGTAGTCGGTACGCAATAACGTATCCCGTTTTTAACTTCAATTCCAATATCATCTTTATAAGAAATCCCATTTAATACATAATTAACAGCATTTTTTGCGGTTTCACTTGCTTCTGATGATACAAAGTCTACTAAATCATGTACATGCAGTACATTTCCACATGCAAAAATACCCTCGATATTTGTATTAAACTTAGAATCAACAAATGGTCCATTTGTTAAGGGGTTTAACTTAACGTTTGCAGATATGGATAATTCGTTTTCAGGTATTAATCCGACAGAAAGCAGTAATGTGTCACACGGATAAAATACACTTGTACTTAATATTGGTTTAAGTGATGCATCTACTTGTGCCAATGTTACACCTTCTACCCGCTGCTTACCATGAATTTTTATTATTGTATGACTTAATTTCAAAGGAATATCAAAATCATCTAAACACTGTACAATATTTCTTTTTAAACCACCTGAGTATGGCATAAGTTCAGCAACAACTTGTACTTTTGCCCCTTCAAGTGTCATTCTTCTAGCCATAATTAGTCCTATGTCACCTGATCCTAATATAACCACCTGTTTCCCAGGCATATATCCTTCAATATTCACAAGTCTCTGTGCAGTCCCTGCACTGTATATTCCTGCAGGACGATACCCTGCTATATTTAATGCTCCACGCGGTCTTTCACGACACCCCATTGCGAAAATAATTGCTTTGGCTTGTATTGTTTGAAGTCCATACTCTTTACTTACCATTGTAATTTGTTTACTTTCACTTACTGAAATTACCATTGTATTTAATTGACATTCAATCTTTGCTTGTAAAACAAGTTGAATATAACGATGCGCATATTCAGGACCTGTTAGTTCCTCTTTGAAGGTATGTAGTCCAAACCCATTATGAATGCATTGATTTAAAATCCCACCTAGTTCTTTATCTCTTTCAATCACTATTATATTTTTAACACCTAAATCGCAAGCAGTGGTTGCAGCGGAAAGACCTGCAGGTCCTCCTCCGATTATGACAATATCATATGTTTTCATACTTCTTGCTCCTTTGTTCTACCTGTTACAAGATATGATTCTTTAGAGAATTTAGTAAGTTCGTTAAATTTTAAATCTGTATTTTTTTCAAGTGTTTCCATAACTTTTGTAAGACAAAAGCCTGCTTGGCATCTTCCCATACCAGCACGCACTCTTCTTTTAATCGCATCAATTGATTTTGCGCCCAGTGGTCTTTTAATAGCATCTATTATTTCAGCATTTGAAACCATCTCACAGCGACAAACAATATTACCATACTCCGGATTCTCACTTATTAATGCCTTTTGTTGATCACTATTTAATTCATTAAACACAACAATCCCTTTTCTTTTTTCTATAAACTCTTTTTTCCTTATATAGGTTTGTTTTTCAAGTATTAAGTCCTTAATCATTTCTCCAATTGGATAAGCACTGCTTAAGCCAGGAGATGCGATTGCCATACAATCAAAAAAACCTAAAGCATCCTCTATTTCTCCTATAATAAAGTCTTCACTTTTTTCATGTGCCCTTAATCCTGCAAATGAAGTAATTACTTGATTGATTGGAAGTTTAGGAAAATTTAAACATCCATTTTCCTTAATCCCCATTATTCCATTTAATGTAGTAGATGTATCTTCATAGTCTTCTAAGTCTTCAGCATTTGGCCCTACAAGAATATTTCCATGGACTGTCGGTGTTGTCAAAACACCTTTTCCTAATTTTGTCGGTAAGGAAAATACTGTATGATTAATATGATTTGCCGTCATTTTATCTAATAAAAGATATTCTCCTTTTCTAGGAATAATCATAACTTTATTTTCACTTACCATATTATGAATATTTCCAGAGTATACACCAGCAGCATTCACAACATAGCGTGTTTTAATGTCTTTTTGACTTGTATGAATACACCATACATCTTTCTGTTTTTTAAAGCCTACTACCTCTGTATTAAAATAAAACTCAACTCCATTTTCATAAGCATTCTCCGCAAGTGCTAGATTAAATGTAAAAGGACAAACAATCCCTGCGTTTTTTGCATATAAAATGGCATAAACATCTTCTTTTAAATTAGGTTCTAAGGCGTATATCCTCTGTTTATCCTTAATAATCTCTAAACCTTTGACATTATTTTCAATTCCTCTATCATATAAAGCTTCAAGTTTATAGAAGTCCTCTTTTTCATGACACACAACAATTGCACCATTTCTCTTAAAAGGAATATCCAACATATCCGCAAGATCTTGCATCATTTCATTTCCCTTTACATTCAGCTTCGCTTTATATGTATTTGGTAAAGCATCAAAACCAGCGTGTATTAACCCGCTGTTTGCCTTTGTTGTACCCTCACACACATCTTCACATCTTTCAAGTACACAACATTTAAGATTATATTTAGACAACTCTCTTGCGCATGCACTACCCACTACACCTGCACCGATTATCACTACATCATATTGATCCATATCTATTTCCCCTTTTTAACATATTATTTGATCAATTCCGTATCTTATTTATTTAATAGTACCATAAAAACACTTCAATTTTATGTTAAAGAATAAGAATTAGATTAGATTAAATATAAAAATAAAAAAATGAAAAAAATATAAAGAAAATTCAGAAAAAGACTTGCCAACTATATAGGTCTATGGTATATTATATAGGCACTTGCCTGAATAGCTCAGTCGGTAGAGCAATTGGCTGTTAACCAATGGGTCACAGGTTCGAGTCCTGTTTCAGGCGCCATTTTATTTAACAAGTGTACTCGGCGCGTTGGAGAAGCGGCTTAACTCACATGCCTTTCACGCATGCATTCACGGGTTCGAATCCCGTACGCGTCACCAAGTAAAACCTAAGCGATGTTCAATTGAACAATCGCAAACCCTACTGTAAAGTAGGGTTTTTTTTATTTTCTTTTCTAATATAAACAAATAATATAATTCAAATGTTTCATAAATAAAGTTTATGCTATAATTGTTTAAAGAAGGTATTCATATGAAAAAAAATAGAGAAATACACAGTTCAGACTTTCCAACCGGTGATTTTAAAATTGATATTATTGATGAACCACTTGTGGATTTAAGTGTGTTTTTAAGGGGAAATGTTAAGTTTAAACCAGTCTATTATTTAAATAATATCGAAGGATCTATTGATAAAATATATGCAAGAAAAACAGTTGCTATCTTGCTTCAAAAAATCTTAGATACACTTGAAGATGAAATGGGCTTATTAATATTTGATGCATACAGACCAATACAAGTACAAGAAAGTCTTTATAAAACTTATTTTAATAAACTTAAAGTAACCCATCCGGAATATAATGAAAATCAACTTGCTGACTTGACAAAAAACTTTGTTTCAATACCAAGCTATGACATAAATAATCCGTCTGTCCATAATACGGGTGGTGCAATTGATTTGACATTAATTGATAAAAATGGAAATCAATTAGATATGGGTACAGATTTTGATGATTTTACAGAAGTTGCTCATACTTCATATTTTGAGGATAAAAACGAAGAAATTCGAAATAATAGAAGAATTTTATTTAATACAATGATAGATCATGGATTTACTAATCTTCCCACTGAATGGTGGCATTATGACTATGGAACAAAATTTTGGAGTATTATTACTAAACAACCTATGAAATATACAGGGATATCCCTAAAGGAGGATTAAATGAAAAAAGACAATAAAAAAGGACTTCTTAATGTCACAGTGATGCTTGCTGTAATTACTTTAGTTACTTGGGTATTATTGCTTGTTATTCAAATTTTAACTGTAGGAGTTGAATTTTCAGATTTAATTGACAATATTATGGGAAATTTATTAGGTATTTTACCACCTATTATTATTTTCAATTTTATTTATGAATATTTAACTAAAGAAACAATCGCAAAAGAAATGTCTGAGACAATTACAAGTACACTTATGAGTAATCCTGAAGCAATTGATAATTTTAGTATGGAAACAAAAAAGAATTTCATTGAAACAACAATTGGAACAATTGTTGGTGAAGAATCAAAAGAAAGCGTTTATAACGTAGTAGCTCCTTATCTAAATAATGAATACAATATAAAAAAGTATTTTAAATATAATATCACCTTAAGAGACTACACTAAAGTTGGAAGTATATTTAAAAATGATAATTATATTTCTGTTCAAGAAAGTTTAGTATATCGCAAACGCTTTTCAAAAAATAGAAGTTTAAATAATGTATTTAGATTAGGTTATTTCTTATCTGAAGCAAAACTAGACCAAGAACTTAGAACAGAGAATTACATATTTAGAGAAAATCTTGTTATAGGAAAATCAGAGCTTGACCAATTAATGGAATATACAAGAGATGAAAAAATTAACTTCATTTTAAATGAGATGAATATTAAAGTTCTTGTGGATAATGAAATAGCACAACTAAGAGATGTAATTATCGATGAAAATGGAATTGATATTTTATATCAATCCAATCATGTTGTTTCAGATGAATATAAAATTGATATTTCATTTAGTATGCCGCAGCTTAAAGGATACAGTGAATTTATGGTATCGATAAATGAACCGACTTTCTCCCCTTTAATTCAATTTTTCTATCCTGAAAATACAATGAGAGTAAAAATGTTCTCATTTATCAATGAAGGTGATACTGCTGTGACTGCAAACGCGATGAGAACATCTGGTATATGTGATATTTCATTAGAGGGAAAATGGATTTATCCAATGTCTGGTGTTATTTTCGTTGTTGAAAATATTTGCGAATAATTCTTTTATAAAAAAACCTTACACGATAAGGTTTTTTTAGTTAACAGCTTTTCTTAGCACTAATTAAGTACATACATCTTTTTTAGAAGGCTACACAGATAATATCAATGACTTTAATTCAACTTCGCTGTTGGAATTTATTAAAACAAAATAGTTTGACAACCATAGTATTTGTGGTATTATTGTCTAGTTTAGGAGAAAAATATGAAAAGAAATATTAAAAAAATAATACTTATTACAACATCCATCTTACTTCTTATCACACTAGTAGGTGGATACTTTATTGGAGATTACTTTGTTACATTTGCACTTGTAAGACCTGAAGGTGGTGTTGCACAATCATCGACAGATCCAAATGCACCTAAAAATGATCCAAACCCTATTGTAGATGAAAATAGAAAAATACAGACAGAATTATATAATGAATGGATATCAACAGTTGAAGTAAATGCACCTTCTATTGAGAGTTATGATGGATTGACACTAAATGCAATTGAATACATTGTTAATCCTGATTCTACTAAATGGATAATTATGGTACATGGTTATACATCAAGTAATGAAGAAATGAAAGAACGTGCTGTACATTATGGTATGCAAGGTTATAATGTACTACTTCCAAACAATAGAGCACACGGAAACAGTGAAGGCACTTATATGGGCATGGGATGGCTTGATAGATTAGATATAATCGGTTGGATTGATTGGATTGTAGATAAAGATCCTAATTCTCAAATTGCGCTCTATGGCATTTCAATGGGTGCTGCAACAGTAAGTATGACATCAGGTGAAGAACTTGTAGATAACGTTAAAGTTGTAATTGAAGATTGCGGATATTCAAGTGCTTGGGCAATGTTTGAAAACCAATTATCTTATCGCTTTGGTCTACCTTCATTTCCAGTATTAAACTTTGCCGGAATTGTCGGTAATATGAAAACTGGATATGATTTAAAAGCAGCTGATAGTTTAGCTCAGCTTAAAAAATCAACTTTACCTACCCTTTTTATTCATGGTGATATCGACAACTATGTACCAGTTGAAATGGTATATGAAATGTATGAAGCATCTAATAGTACTGACAAAGAAATTCTAATTGTAGAGGGTGCAAATCACGCAGAAAGTGACTATGTTAATCCTGAAGCATATTATGAAGCTGTATTTAGATATTTAGATACATACATTAAATAAAATGATACGTGTTTACTTTTAAACCATATTCTATATCTAAAAGAGTCTTATTTATAAGACTCTTTTAGATTGTATATACCCTTTTATTACTCTATTTGTTACATTTTAATCATGCATACAAATTAATTCATATTGTTAGATTGTGAACTTTTATTATTTTTTAAAAATAGGTTGTATTTTAAATAAATAAATGTTAATATAATCAAGCAGTTATAAATGGCGCGTTGGAGAAGCGGCTTAACTCACATGCCTTTCACGCATGCATTCACGGGTTCGAATCCCGTACGCGTCACCAAATATAACACAGTCGATTCAGATGAATCGCTAAAACCTCAGGAATTCTGAGGTTTTTTTTCATAAAAAAAGATCTATTATAAGATCCTCTTCTACTCTTGATTTGAATTTTTAATTTTCAAGTAATTTAAATATGCACTTAAAAACCATAAAGCCGATAAAACTGTCTGCACAATTGAAATAACGATATCTTCTTGAATAAATAAGATTGCAGCTGCAAGACACACTATACCAAGAATGATAAATAAAATAATTTTAACTTTAGAATTCATAACTTTCTCCCTTTAAATTATAATACCATAAATGAAATATTATTTACATCTTGATATGACTTTTATTTTAATACACGTAATTATAAAATAAATGTTCAATCAATCTGGTTTGTGGCACACCTTACTCATTCTATATTATAAAACAAAGTTGGTTATTCATTTATATTTATTTAAAACATACATAGCAAATAGAAAAACTATGTCAACAATTTTCTATTGATTTGATATATTAAATTTCATATAATTAAGCTATACAAACATTTCTGATTAATCCTTAAAGAGGATAGTCAAATAAATAAGAATTTTCTAATAATTTGAATAGTCTATTTAAATTTTACTAAGTTTATAATTGCATTATAAAACATAGAAAGGAAAATTTATAATGAAAAATGAAATAAAATTAATGGATGGGGAATATTTAGTTCAAGAAGTTTTTTTATCTTCTGTAAAATCCAATAATCAATCTAGTAGATTTATTTTACCTATTTTGATATTCTTTATCGTAAATGCTGTAGTTTCAGCTTATGCATATATGAATATCACAAATATGTTGTTTTTTGGGTATAGTTTATTTTGTATTATAGTAGTTATTATTTTATTTATTTTTTATATAAACAGCAAAAATAATGATCTACTAAAAAAAGATAAATACTTACTTACAAACTTAAGATTAATTTATATAAGAGATGAAAAAATCATTAAAGAAAAATTTCTAAATAAAATAAAAACGATTGAAATGGAAAAAGTGACTGGCAATATCTCTAATATAATTATTGATAAAGAAGAAAATTGGGCAAGTCAAACAGTAAAATATACATCCATGGATTCTTTCAGTAGTAATGAATATGCATCAAATACTTTTGTTCTTTGGCATATAGAAAATCCAGAATTAATAGTAAACAAAATAAAAAGTATAAATTAAACAAATTTAGAAAGATAAGTTTAAATATTAAACTTATCTTTTTATATATTTAAAGCACGCCTTATATATAATCACAACGTGAATCTTATTGATATAGAAAAACAATCCTCCAACAGATTATTATCTTCTTGCATTTTTTATTAAATGAGTTTGGAAAATACAATTACATATGAATGTATTTATATTTATATTGTTAATCTCAATAAATTGGTATAATATTATTAAGTTAAATGAAAGAGTGATAATTATGAAAAACAACTATAGAAATGTCATCATTAGTAAAGATGGTGAAAAATACTTGGATCAAGGACAAATGTGGATGTATCAAAACAATGTTGAAAACATTGATCCTGAAATTAAAAGTGGAGATATTGTTAATATTTATACAACGGACAATCGTTATTTAGGGACAGGATTTGCTTCATTAGAAAGTCATGTGACTGTACGTATTTTATCAAAGAAAATAGATGAAATATATGATGAGGTTTTCTTTAAAAATCGTATTCGCTTTGCGTATGATTTTAGAGTGACTTTAGAAAGTAAAAATATTACAAACTGCCGTATCATTTATGGAGAAGCTGATTTACTTCCTGGATTGACTGTAGATCGTTATAATGATATTTTAGTTAGTCAAATTACATCCTATGGTTTAGAAATTAGAAAAGAAATGATTTATCGTTTGCTTTTGGAAGTGCTAACTGAAGACAATCAAACAATCCATGCAATTTATGAAAGAAATGATGTAAAAGTTCGCGCGAAAGAAGGTTTAACTTTAGAAAAAGGATTTTATCAAAATACAGATTTATCAGCAAAAACTATTATTAATGAAAATGATATCTTGATTCATGTCGATATTGAAAATGGACAAAAAACAGGATATTTCTTGGACCAAAAAGAAAACAGAAGACTTTTAAGAATGATGGCGCACGGTAAAAGAGTATTGGATTGCTTTAGCCATACAGGCGGTTTTGCGTTAAACGCAGCATTTGGTGGAGCTTCATCTACAACAGCCGTAGACGTCTCGCAAACAGCTTTAGATCAAGGATATCAAAATGCTGTCTTAAATAACTTACAAGATAAAATTACATTTAAAAAGGCAGATGTGTTTAAATACTTAGACGAATGTAAAGTTGGACAATACGATATTATCGTATTAGACCCACCTGCATTTACTAAATCAAGATCTACTGTATTTAATGCTTATCATGGATACAAAAATATTAATAAGCGCGCGATGCAGTTATTAGAAAGTGGTGGGTATTTAATTACATGTAGTTGTTCAAGATTTATGGAACTTGAAAACTTTGAAAAAATGTTGAGAGAATCGGCACAAGAAGCAAATGTAACTTTAAAACAAGTTTCAGTTACGCAACAAAATCATGATCATCCAATTTTATGGACAATGCAAGAAACTTCATACTTAAAATTCTATATTTTCCAAATTATAAAAAACTAAAAGACGAGCATGCTCGTCTTTTTTATACATCTGGAGAGATTGAAGTAATATTTCTTACCCAATTCTCTTTATTTAATAATTTAAATGATATATACACTTTAATAAAATCTGTACATTGTCCAATAATATAAAGTTGGATAATTGGAAGATCTGTTAAGTACGTAACAAGTGCTACAATTGGAATATTAATTGTCCACATATAAACAGAATCCATATAGAATGTTGATTTTGTATCTCCACCTGCTCTAATTACAAAATAACAACTTGCATTACACATATATACCCAAAATAAACAAGACATTACTCGTATTGTATCCCCTGCAACTTGATACGCTTGCGCAGATACATTATATAAATTAGGGACGATAAATGAGGAACCAAACATCACAACCCCAAACACAAGTGATAACATAAATCCAAACCCAATAATCTTATATCCATTTTCTCGACCTTCATCAAGCTTATTTGCGCCCAACCTTTGCGAAACAAGTACAGTACATGCAGCAGACATTCCACCAAATAATACAAAGAATAGATCCGATGTTGTAGAGGCAATCGAATACCCTGACATTACTTCTGTTCCTCGCGTTGCATAAAACTTAAATAACATCGCCATTCCTGTACTCCATAGTACTTCATTCATCGAAAGTGGAGCAGCTTTATGTAACAATCTTTTTACTAAATCTTTTGATACTTTAAATATGCGATGTATTTTTGTTTTAAACCCATAATCGCCAATCTTTAATGCGGCTAATAACAATCCAGCTTCTACCATACGTGCAATAAATGTCGCAAGCGCAGCACCTTTTACACCAAGTGCTGGAAATCCAAAATTTCCAAAGATTAAACAGTAATTTAAAAATGTATTTGTAAGCACCGCAATTACACTAACCACAAGTGGTGTTTTAACATCTCCTACAGCTCTCATTGCACTTGAAGTAGATATCGTAAGTGCCAATGGTAAAAACGTCCAAATCGCAACACTAATATACTCTTCACCCATTTTTATAATATCCGCATCTGTTGCGAAAAATGAAATTATAGTATTAGGAAACAAAAGTCCAATTATGAAAAAACATCCTACGACTAAAAACGAAAATATAATTGCAGTTCTAAATGACTCTTTCATAAAACGTTCATTTTTAGCACCATAATATTGCGCGATAAATATTGCAGCAGCAGAATTTATTCCTATAATACCAAATTGTGCTATTAAATAAAAACGATTGATCGCAGCAACCCCACCAATTGCAGCATCGCCTAGTTGTCCAACCATTAAGTTGTCAATTAAATTAACAGAACTTGTAATTAACTGTTGAAACATTAAAGGAATTGCAACTGTAAGCACTGCAATGTAAAACGCTTTATTCCCAATATATTTTTCTTTGATTTTCTTAAACATAAATCCCCACTCCTATTTAAATATAACTAGAATATCTTAACACATTCTAAAAATATAATGTAGTACAATTTTAAAAATAAGCATGACTCACTAAAAATAGTATTAAATAAAAGTTATAAGTAAGAAATTTATACTTTCATGCCCTTTTTATTTTTTAAAATCCAAGATATCTTTTAAATTTGCTTTATTTGATTTAACAGCTTTAAACATTGTTTTTTCACTTGTCATTAATACAGTAACCCCAGGACCATGTCCTGCAGAATATGAATCACCATGGATAACTACACCCAATGTTTGTGCACCAGATACATATGTAGGACCATTTATCGCTTTATGGTCTTCAATTAATACTAAATCCCCAAAACGAAGATCATATAATCCAAATTCTTTATTTGCACTTTCATCATGCATCATAATATCATAATCCCCATTTTGCATCGTAGACACACCTAATCCTGATCCCATTAGATAAGCAGGAACAACAGTTGCAACCTCAACTGTTAAAGTATGATCATCATTTTCTTTGATAGGTAGTTTTTCAAGCAATTCTGGATCAAGATTCATTACTTTTATTTCAGGATAATCACAAAGTTCTAGTCCTGTTCCAAATGATTTAATTAAAAACTGGTCATTTAATGTCAACTTATTTAATGTTTCTTCATCAAAAGCCAACATTACATGATCTGCACCTCCGTGTTTTCCAGTTACAATCCCTTTTGCACCTTTCGCATCTCCTGTAATTACTGTCGCTTCATTTCCAACACATGCAAATGTTGCATAAGCAGCATTTTCTGATGCATCCTTATTTTTAGAGCTTACACCAGGTTCAACATGGTCTCCAATCATTCCAGTACAGTTGTCACCAATAAAGAAGTTATATGTAATCCCTGCTGTTGCAGGAACAATACGTGCGATACCATCTTGTCCTACTCTATATCCTGGAAAATTCATCCTTGGATGATTGATTCCGCCTTGTATTGATAATTTTACTAATTTCTCACTGTTTGTTTTCATTTATTTTTCTCCTTTTATATCATTTTAGTATTTTAAAAAATTATTGCAATCTTTTTTAGAAATATCCTCTTTCTTTTAAAAACGCTTCGCCATCTCCATACTTTTCATAAATATAATCAATGTCTTTATCTCCACGTCCTGAAAGACTTACAAGAATTGTTCCGTTTTCATTCTCCTTAGCATGCTTTATCGCATAAGCCAATGCGTGTGCACTTTCGATTGCACAAATAATGCCTTCATATCTACAAAGTAAAAAGAATGCCTCCATCGCTTCATCATCACTTATATATTTATAATCTACACGTCCACATTCATGTAGATATGCATGTTCTGGACCTACTGAAGGATAATCTAGTCCGCTTGCAATTGAATAAACAGGATCTGGTTCACCTTGCTTTTCATTTTGTAACATATAACTTTCAAATCCATGTAAAATTCCTTTTGTACCATAGGTTATAGAAGCAGCATGTTCACCTATTTTATGACCTCTGCCAAGTGGTTCAACTCCGATAATATCCACTGGTTCGCTTAAAAACGCACTAAATAGTCCCATTGCATTTGACCCACCACCAACACACGCACATATTGCATCTGGTAAAAAGCCTGTCATCTCTTTAAATTGATCTTTTGCTTCATAGCCAATGACTGCTTGAAAATCTCTTACAATCATTGGAAATGGATGTGGGCCAACTACAGAACCGATACAATAAATTGCGGTTTGATATTCACTTAAATACCCTTCAAACGCAGCATCAACTGCTTCTTTTAATGTCTGAAGTCCATGCTTTACAGCAATTACATTTGCACCTAACATTTTCATTCGAACAACATTTGGATATTGTTTTTCGATATCCACTTGTCCCATATATACATCACACTTTAAACCATAGTATGCGGCTGCAGTCGCAATAGCTACTCCATGTTGTCCCGCACCTGTTTCAGCAATTATTTTTTCTTTGCCCATAAATTTCGCGAGCAATCCTTCTCCCATACAATGATTTATCTTATGTGCTCCTGTATGATTTAAATCTTCTCTTTTTAAATAAATTTGACATCCTCCTATTAAATGAGAAAGTCTTTTACAATGATAAACAGGTGTAGGTCTTCCTTGAAATTCTTTTCTAATGCGTCTTAACTCACTTATAAAATCAGAATTATTCGCGATACTTTGATAAGACTTTGTAATTTCTTCAAATGCTGGAATAAGTTTCTCTGGTAAATAACTACCTCCAAATTGTCCAAATCTTCCGTCTTTTGTCGGAAGTTTATAATTCTCAAAATCTTTGTATGTTTTCATTTACATATCCCCCTTTTTATAAATAAAAAAACAGTCTAATCCTAATTAGGACAAAGACTGTTTGCTCTGCGGTACCACCTAAATTGGTAAGAAATCTTACCCACTCTTTATTATGTTAACGGTTAACATCCGTCAGACTTTACTTGCCGAAGCGTTCTTTCTGCCCTCACAAATCCATTCACACGTATCCATATAAAACATTTCACCTTGTTTGTTTCTCTCTGAAATATGTCAAACTATGCTACTAATTTTGTTCATCGGTTTCATTCACTATAATGCGATTTTTATAAACTGTCAAGTGCATAACAAATGACATTATTTTGAGCATACCTCATAATGATGTTATAATAATGAAAATAGGAGATACATTATGATATATCAATCTATATACGAAACGATTGGAAATACCCCAATTATTAAGCTAAAAAATCAGTTTGAAGATCAAGCAGACGTTTATATTAAAGTGGAATCATTTAATCCTGGAAGTTCGATAAAAGATCGTGCTGCAAAATCAATGATTTTAGAGTTGATGAAAAAAGACATGATTACAAAAGACACAACGATTGTTGAAGCAACCTCTGGAAATACTGGAATTGCGATTGCAATGATTTGTTCAGCTTTAAACTTAAAGTTTATTGCTACTATGCCATCTTCAATGTCGATTGAACGTCAACAAATTTTAAAGGCATATGGAGCAACCGTTGTTTTGACAGATGCTAAACTTGGAATGCAAGGTTCAATTGATGAAATGAATCAACTACTAGAAAAACCAAACCACATTTCACTTGGACAGTTTGATTCTCCGTTTAATCCTTTAGCACATGAGTTAACTACCGCAAAGGAAATTATCGATGACTTTCAAACTTTAGATGCATTTGTTTCTGGTATAGGAACAGGCGGTACAATTTCTGGATGTGCAAAAGCATTAAAAAATCATTATAAAAACATTCAAATTATTGGTGTAGAGC
Source organism: uncultured Erysipelotrichaceae bacterium (assembly GCA_964368305.1). Taxonomy (GTDB): domain Bacteria; phylum Bacillota_I; class Bacilli_A; order Erysipelotrichales; family Erysipelotrichaceae; genus CAYJAB01. The sequence goes on from CAYJAB010000012.1 coordinate 33,088, forward strand.
CTTTTGATTCTCCGTTTATTACCCAAGGAAAAAAAGGGCCTCATAAAATACAAGGCATTGGTGCAGGATTTATTCCAAAAAACTTGAATTTAGAGTTAATAGATGAAGTATTAACTGTTACCAATGAGGAAGCTTTTGAATGTGCAAGAAAAATCGCAAAAGAAAATGGTATCTTAGTTGGGATATCCTCAGGTGCAGCTTATAAAGCAGCAACTGTCATTGCAAAAAAACTAAAAAAAGGAAAATCTGTTTTATTTATAGCTGCTGATAGTGGTGAAAGATATTTATCTACAGATTTATTTAAGGAATAAACTATGAAAGCTTTAAAAGAACTTATCCAAGCTTACAAACAAAAAGACCCTGCTGCTACAAATGGATTTACCGTTGTATTGACATACCCTGGAGTCCATGCGATTTTCTTCCACCGCATTGCGCACTTTCTATTTAAAAGAAACTTACATTTCCTTTCCAGATTTGTTTCGCAATTCTCACGATTTTTAACAGGAATTGAAATTCATCCAGGGGCAACCATTGGAAAAAGATTATTTATTGATCATGGCAATGGTTTAGTAATTGGTGAAACAGCTGTAATAGGAAACGATGTAACACTATTTCATCAAGTAACACTTGGTGGAACAGGTAAAATCACAGGTAAAAGACATCCTACAATTAAAGACAATGTAATCGTCTCTACAGGCGCTAAAGTACTAGGACCTATCATTATCGGTGAGAACTCTAAAATCGGCGCAAATGCCGTAATATTAGGTGATGTGCCAGACAATGCTACTGCTGTAGGGCTACCTGCACGGATTGTTAAGTTAAACGGAGAAAGAGTCGATATTAAAATAAAAACCAAACAAGTTAATTAAAGTTCAGAAATGAACTTTTTTTATGTTATAAAACCATAAAAAAAAGTCCTATAAGGACTTAATTTTAATATTGGTGGAGCTTAGCGGGATCGAACCGCTGACCCCCTGCGTGCAAGGCAGGTGCTCTCCCAGCTGAGCTAAAACCCCACGTCTATATTCTTTATTCAATGGTGGGCCTGAATGGACTTGAACCAACGACCTCCCCCTTATCAGGGGTGCGCTCTA
>CAYJAB010000013.1:0-32771 GCA_964368305.1 uncultured Erysipelotrichaceae bacterium
TCAATGGCAGATGCAAGTCTTTGATACTTTAATATCGCATAAATATTTGCAAGTAATACCAGTGCACCCATTAAAACCCCCAATAACAATGAACCGATAAACCCCATTGCTTTTTTTATTATGATTTTAATTTCAAACCCATAAAGTACAAGCGTTCTAAAAAGTGCATACATACAAATCAAATAAATAAACAAATACGCAAAATAATAATTTGCGATTGTTAAATAAGCCATTGTCAGCACTAACCCTTTATATTGCTTATTTTGTAAAAAACACTCTGTAAAATATAGTAATATAGGCAACACAATCAAATGATCTAAGAAAAAAACATAATGCATGTAAAAGAAAGACCATCCGCTAAATGTAAATAGTAATGAAGCTGTAATATTAAATACTTGATAATCATAAAGTTTCTTAGTCCATTTATACACCATAATGTATATCAAAAATAGTTTCAAAGCTGTCATCCATAAAAAAGATTCTGCAATTAAATCTTTCGGGAATAACAGTGTTAAATAAAAGAATGGACTAAATAAGAAATTCGCCGATGTATAAATAGGATTAGCACCCAACCCCATTGAAAAATCAAAAGAAAATAATGTGCCCTCATAAAATTTTGTATAACCACCTACATAAAATTGATACATCATTTCAAAAGAATCACCACTAAACAGTAAAATGCCACCATTAAAAATGATGACATAACAAACAAATAGCCCAAGTATTAAACTAGGTAAAAATAAAGAGTGCTTTACTATTTTCTTCATCGTTTAACACATCCTATTAATATCGCAAACAATTTATAGTTCCACGGTCTTACAATACTAAAATACAGATTTTTAAGGCCACCCAGTGATTTTAAATACGGATTTTTATAATATTTAGGGAAATGCTCTACCAAAATATCAATACTCATTTGAAGTGTTTCCTCTTTTACTTTTTTATCTTTTATTTGAAGTGTTCTTAAAAAAGAGTTACCTAAAAAGAATTTTGTGAATAAGTACTCCAATTCCAATTGATACGTTGCATACAATCCCTGTTCTTTATAAAATGTAATCAAACAATTAAATACATAAACCATATCTTTAACTTTATCATTATGATTGTGTGTAATAGAACCCTCTCTTTGAACATAGTATACTAAAGGTTCCTCTACAAAAACCACCTTAGAAATATACGGTGTTAGTGCATATAAAAAATACGCATCTTCATAGCGATACCCTACAGGAAACTCTACAGGTGCATTTTTTATTGTTTCTGTTTTATACAGTTTATTCCAAAGTGTTGCCATAAGCTTCACTAACATTTCTTTTTTAGGTGTATAAGGTCCATCAAATCCCAAATCTAATCGACTTGGATGTGTCCAATAAAATTGACATATCCCAATATCCGCATCTTCTTTTTTTGTCGCGCATAAAAGTTTTTCAAACATATCTTCACATACATAATCATCACTATCCACAAACCCAAAGTAAGGCGTTGAAACTTTAGATAGACCAAAGTTTCTTGTATCCGCAATTCCACCGTTTTCTTTAAGATACGCATCAATTAAGTCTGGATATAATTGCTTATAGCGATCAATAATTAACTGTGAATCATCTTTTGAAGAATCATTAACGACAATTATTTTAACTGGAATAGTTTGTTTTACAAGTGAGTCTAGACACTTTTCAAGATATGCTTGTGTTCCCCAAACCGGGACAATCACACTAACCTCAAACATTTTCCTTATACTCCTTTATTTTACTTAAAGTACAGCTGTTAAAAATGCCATAAATATAGAACTTGAAAACTCATCTAATGTATGACCACTCATATATGCTGAAACTAATCCAAAACATAAAGACGCTGCAAATAATAAAATATCCATTTTAAAATACCATTTCGGTTGTATTAATACTCTTATTGCACCATATGCAGTCACTAAAAGCCACGGTGCAGCTATAAACATAAATCCAATATAACCAAATGAATAAAATTGTTGAATAAAATCAACCTCTAATATTAACGATCCATTCATCATTGTCGAATATCCAAGACCAAGTGCATGGTCTACAGTTGGATTTGGTGTTTCTGACCATTTATATTCAATAAATAATGTTTGGATTTGTCTTCCATTTACTCTTTCATAAAAAGGTACATTAAACAATAAGTCTAACCACCAATATGCATCATATGTATATTTATACCATTCCATATAATACATTGTAGGAACCGTAGACATTAAGTTAGATTTGATTCCATACTGTTCAAACGCATATACAAGCGAAGGGTCGTACTTAGTCTTTGCACCTTCTAATTGCTCTGTAACACCATCTTTTCCATCTGTAATCATATAACTATCTTCAAGCACAACTGTGTCATTTGCGTTATCTATTTGTTGATTGATAATTGCTGGTGAATACGGTAGAATCAATGCACACATCATTATAACTAAAGCAGGGAAAATCAATGTTTTAATATAAAACTTTGTATTTTTCATTATCAAACTACAGAAAACATATACTGCTAAAAACACTAATGCACCAATGATTGTTCCATAAGTTGCAACTTTCGTTGATAAAATAATCATAGATAACGATTGAACAACAATAAGTCCTCCAATTAAATATCCTTCTTTCTTCTCCTTTGATTTATAAAGGAAGTAATAAAGAAGAGGTATTGTCATAAACAAAATGATTCCAATTGTATTTCCCTCCACAAAGAAAAACTTACTTGCAAGTTCACGCGGATGTACTGTTTCATATATACCAAAAAACCAGCTAATAAAACTAGCTTGCGTATATCCTACATAAGTTGAATGACCAAACACAAATAGATTACTCACCAAAATAGGAACTGAAATCACCGCAGATAGTCCTACTACTGTTGCTTTAATAAAATGCTCTTTAAATTTTGCTTGGTAAAATACATAAATCAAATAATAAGGTAAAATCATCGTCATTAAATACGTTAATTCTTGAAATGTGTTAAAGTAAAAATTAGGTGGTAGATATAAATCCTGACGAATAGCAGCAGCATTCATACAATGAAAGATAAAATACACAAGTGTAGCGACACTATAAAGCCCTCCAAAAACAATTGTTCTCTTTTTATTTTCATCAAATAAAATAAAACCTGCAATAATCAAAAGAGGAATCACAATAAATTTCACAACTGTTGAAATAAGCGGAATATTAAACTCTGAAAATAAATCATACAGCATATAATCTAATTCAATAACTGGTTGCATTATAATCAATACTACCAATACTATTCTCAATAATTCTTTATTAAAATACTTTCTCATAATACCTCCTAATATTGATCCTTATAATAAAATATGACTTTCATATCAGGATTTAATCCATAATACTCTTTAAATGTATCCATATGATACGTATCCCACTCTTCTACATCCGCAGAATGTAATGTCATAATTGGCATTCTTACAATCCAAGCTTCCTTTTCCTCTGGATGGTCTTTGTAATATTCAATTTGAGACATTCTCTCTTGATTAATCACATTCACAAGCTGATATTTTTCAATATAATTAATAATAAACTGCGCATTTAATATAAGTAATATAACCCAAACTGCAGTAGATACCTTAAGTTTGATATCCATTTCTTCTATAAAACATACAATCAATACAATCAATAAATAGATAGTAAATAAACTACTACGCGCACCAAAAATCGGTGACAATAGCATTGCACCATTACTTGCGCCCGCAAGTAATAAAATTACAAAAAAGCTCACTTTTTTATTACCTTCTATCGTCTTAAAGATTAAATAAATTATAGCAAAAATCATTAAAAATAATAATATTGAAACAATAGGTAAACAAAGTGGATGTGTGATATCAAAAAACATTCTTAGAAAATCAAAATGTAAAAAACTATAAAAATTCGCGCTCACGCTTTGAAGCGAAGATAACGCAAAAATCATTATTAGCATCAGCGCTTCTTTATTCAACTTCTTATCAATATATGATTTAAATGTATATGCTATCATCACTAAAGATAAAACTAATATTAAATACTTATTATCTAATAATGTGCGCGTCATAAACAGCGACCAGTTTGTAGCTATTTGTTCAAACAACGAAAGTTCTAACCAAGCCTGATGTTCATTCATCGTACGGTATACAGCGCCGGGAGACATTCTTAATAAAACAAACCCTGTCAACGATACCAATGCAATAACGATATAAGACTTATAGTCTTGTTTTTTTATTATTTTATAAATTAAAGCAGCACTATTTAACAACAATAAACACCCTGCCACATTTTCCATCATCATACTTGCAATAAAACTTAACACACTAATTAAGAATGCAATTTTCTTATCTATCTTATCCTTAAAGAAATGTCTTTGATACAACACAAGTACCACAAGCATTAAAAATAAAGGAATGACATAATTTGCTGTCCCCATAATCCATGTATAAGTTTCCATTCTTACAAAATCTTTAACAGACAACATCAAAAATAAAACAACACTACAAGCAATCGTTGTATTTTTCTTTACATTTGCGATTAATAATATACTAATAAAAATTCCCGTAAATAAAAGTGGATTCACGATATTCCAAAGCCATTTATTTGGCGCTAAAATAAACCCTGAAAGCTCACTAAAATATCTACCAGACCAACTAAAATAAAATTCATACGCTGTGGTAAATGGGTTTCCTTTTGCTCCATTTAATGCATATCCCCAATCGTCCCCTGCTAAAGGAACTAAGTAGCAAATATACGCAAATAGTGCAAAAACCACAAATGCAAATCCCGCTATAATTACTTTCTTTTTCATACACTGTGTCCTATCCATAGATAAATAATACTATACTATACAGACGTAAGTCTAACAATTTAAAAATTATCTTCTTTTTTAAAGAATATGTTTTAAACTTAGGATCTTCTTTATAATTTGAATAATATTGTTTAAGTAAACGCATATTTTCTTTTAAATAATCCTTACGAACAGACTTATCATTGAAATCTTTAATACGAAGCGTTGTCAAATCAAGTCCATGTACAACATAAAGACTTTTTACATCCACACTTACACTCTCTTCAACTAACTTTATCGCTTTATAAATATCAAATATTTTCATATTTACACGATGGGAAATAGATCCTGTTCTTTGGTAGTATACATAAAGAGGCTCATTCACTTTAGCTACACAATTTGCCTTTGTTAATAAAATAGGAATTGAACCTAAATCCTCATACCATAACCCTTCAGGAAAATAAAATCCTTCCAATAAACTCTTATGAATTAATTTATTACATGCACTGTTATTAATGAATAACAATTCTGGTGTTTCTTTATAATTTGTCGTATCAAACTCTCCACCACTTGCAAATACAACATCATTTGTGTCATACAAATATTCCATATCACACACGACTAAATCCGCATTCTCTTGTAAGCTTTTATTTACCATTAATTCAATTGTGTTATTCTTAATCGTATCATCACTATCCATAAAAAATACATACTCACCACGCATCTTACCCATTCCATAATTACGTGCACTAGAAAGCCCACCATTTTCCTTATCATAACAAGCAATTCGTTGATCTTTCTTTGCTAAGTGTTGCATAATATCTTTTGAATTATCTGTACTTCCATCATTTACTAATATAATCTCTATTGATTCATAAGTTTGAAAAATCAAACTATTTACAGAGTTTTCTAAGTAATTTTCTACATTATAAATTGGAACAACAATACTCACTAATGGTTTCATAATATTCTCCTTTAAAATCTGAAATAAATAAATGGATTATAGGTATTATTTATCAAAAACAATATACTTGCCAACAACACTATAACACTAAACAAATCAATACTTATCTCAAATAACTGATTCTTTTTAAACATTTTTTTCAACCCTGGATAAATTGGAAGCGAGAAAATCACTCCTATTACAAAGTAAGGGATTAAGTATACATATTCTAACTGTTCAAATAGACTAAAGTCAAACCATTCAAAGCTTAACATCACACTAAAGAATGCTTGGATTTGCTCAAAGCTTGAACTATTAAAAATTACCCAACCCAATACTATTAATAATAAACTATAAACATGATTAATAATAGGTAATTTTTCAATTACTTTTGAGATAAATAACCTCTCAAGCAAGATAATCACAAAAAAGTAAAGACCCCATACTATAAAATTCCATGCAGCACCATGCCACAGTCCAGTAAGTGCCCAAACCGTTAATAAATTTAAAACCATTCTCCCCTTAGAAACACGACTTCCTCCAAGTGGAAAATAGACATAATCTCTAAACCATGTCGACATAGAAATATGCCATCTTCTCCAAAAATCTGTAATACTCTTTGAAATATATGGATAATTAAAGTTTTCTAAAAACTTAAATCCAAACACTTTACCTAGTCCAATTGCCATATCACTATATCCACTAAAATCAAAATAAATTTGTAGAGTATATGCAAGTGCACCAAGCCATGCAACTGAAAAAGTCAACTCTTCATTTGAAAGCGCAAAAATATCGGATGCTACAATCGCTACATTATTAGAAATAATAACCTTTTTCCCAAGTCCAAACACAAACCGTCTTAACCCTGTTTGTAGCTTTCCTAAAGATTCCTCTCTTTCTGTAAGTTGACTTTGAATGTCAATATAACGCACAATAGGCCCTGCAATTAATTGTGGAAACAGCGCTACATAACATGCAAAATCCAATATATTTTTCTGCACTATAAGTCTTTTATAATATAAATCTATAATATAAGACAATATTTGAAATGTGTAAAAACTAATTCCAATTGGAAGGACAACTTGAACCATAGAAAAATCTGTATCCACCAAATTATTTATATTTTCAATAAAGAAATTCGAATACTTAAAATAACCCAAAACCCCTAAGTTTAATATAATAGCCACCCATAAGATCATCTTTCTTGAAATATTTGTATCAAATAGTAGACCAATTAAATAATTGACTATAATCATTATGATCATAATTAAGACAAATATTGGCTCTCCCCAAGCGTAAAACACTAAAGAGAACACTAATAACACAAGATTTTTATATGTTTTGCTACGTCCTAAGTAATATACAACAATGACTAAAGGTAAAAAAGCAAACAAGAATGTAAAACTACTAAACAGCATATTATTCTCCCTCCCTTTTCACGTCAAAGTTCTTATAAATCTCGCCCCATTCATCTTCATAAAAATAATTTTCTATCGTATACATAAACAATACCGTATCAATGTCATGTTCTTCTATAAATTCATCATAACTAAAATTAGGATCAGAAACTATATCATAACTTGGCACTAAATAATATGTTTCATAAAAATGAGAGGCCAATAAATGCGCTATAGGCGATATAAAAGAATCACCAACAACCAAAATTTTTCCATTCTCTTCATTATTTGTTACAAACTTAGAATATGCATTTCCATTATATAAAACATAAGCACTATATGCATCTCCATATAAATATCCTTCTGCATCCAATTCCTTCAAAGCATGGAATGCATTTGGATTATGAATATCATCCACCACTTCATCCCCTGCATAAATTGTCAAAGTCTCATAATCAAATGTATATACACACATTTCATCCCCACCGAAAATGCGCCCAGAAAAGTTTGAATGCGTACCATAAAAAGTACTGTTATCTTTACAATATACCCCTGTTGGCAATAAAGGCTTGTCACTTGGTTTAATCATATTAATCATGTCAACATACCCTTTATAACTACCTTTGTAATTCCAATGATGATCTCCTTTATAATAATATTCCTTAAATGTATCTAAATCATTTATTTCAAGATAAGAAACATCCACCGTAGCCTTCTCTTTAAATAAATCATTATACTGTTTACCATAAGATTCAATTTCATTCGCATCATCAAACAAATTCATTTCATGTGGTTGAATTGGACGATAGATATACATATTTACATTCGGATGGTCTTTTTGAAACTGATTAATTTGATCAATACGACGTAATATTTTATCCTCATTTTTTTCATCATGCACCATGACTTCATAAATTAAGTAATCAGAATCCCCAACTTGGAAACGATCTGCATCCCCCATACGGCTTAAAGTAAAATCTAAATTATCAATCTTCACAAAACTGCGAACTATTTTTAAATCTAAATTCTTCTTGTATGATACCCAATCATTCCTTTTAGGAAACTGATCAGAAAGCAATGACTCAATTGTTGTTTGAAGTGTTTTATCATCAAACGATGCATTCAATACATTCTCATTTGTTACTAAATTTCTATTTTCATTAATTGAAACTCTAGTTTGTGTTTGAATAAACACAATATATATAAAGCTACCTACTAAAAACGACATAAAAAGCAAAACATAAATTAATTGTCTTAATTTTTTCATACCCTTACTCCCCTAAACTCTATTATAAAGTTATCATATTTAATCACATAATTCAATTTATGCAAAAAAAAGAAGGTTACCCTTCTTTTTTCCAAAGACCATGAAGATTACAATATTCATAAACTGCTACAACATCTTCATCCGTACAAAATTCAACTTTTGGTTCAGAACCAACTGGTAAATATTTAAATTCCCCACCTGATTTTGTTTCAACATACACCCAAGCAATATGATGTGCTTCTTCCATCGGATGTAGTGTACTACCAATAGTTACTTTTAATGTACAACCATCTTTCTCTACAACAGGCACATGTTTTTCAACTGCTGCATCTGTTGTATTCGCAACGATCTCCTCCATGTTGCTTCCGCAACAAACAACAGGAACTGTAGAATCTTCAAGCTTAATGATTTTGTTTGAACAAACTTTACATTTATAGAACTTCATAATAGTCCTCCTTATATGTATTATTATCTTATAATTTTATTTTAAAATCAATCTTTATGAATTTTAATCACACGACTTATAATTTTGTCATAAATTACTAACATCTCTTTTTCAGTCACCTTATTTTTTAAATCTTCTATCTTAATCCACTCAACCGCACTATTTTCTCCACTACACACTATCAACGGTGCTTTCTCATCAAAGTGTTGAAATGCATAAGTAAGATTCATATGAATATGTGACGATACAAACTCTCCTCTTTTAATGTGACTACACACAGGCAAACACTCTAATGAAATAACATCTTCACTCAACACATGAAAATCATTTAATCCTGTTTCTTCGCACGCTTCTTTCAAAGCAACGCTTAAAAAATCAGTTTCATTATCCACATGACCACCTGTCCAACTAAATGTTTGGTAGATATTATGATATGCCATAAGCACTTTAGTGAAATTATGATTAAAAATCATCGAAGATGCTGAATAATGTACAATTACATTCTCCCTTAATAACGGACTTACTTTAAAATCTTCACTCATCAACATGAACTCTTTATCTTTAATTTCTTGTGCAAGATCACTTTTGAAATTTTTTATAGCATCTAAATAATACATAGTTTTCCCCCAATACTAACTCTACATAGAAAGAAGATAAATATTTTTACTTAACTTCAAACGGATTGTAGAGCTTTCGATTTTTTTATTATATCATATCCATTATTATCTTTATAAAACTAATAAAAAAAACTCATATTTCTATGAGTTTTTACTAATACTAATGGGGCGATCGAGGGGAATCGAACCCCCGAATGTCAGAGCCACAATCTGATGTGTTAACCACTTCACCACGACCGCCATTTATCTAGCCTATTTATATTAACTTATTTTAATGCATTTGTAAAGTGAAAATTGATGAACTTCTTAAACAAATGTGTGTATAATATCTACTAGGGGGGAAACTATATGTTATTAATTAAAAACGGAACTGTATTTACAGTAACACAAAAGGATGGTCAACAAAAAGACCTACTAATAGACAAAGGAAAGATTATTAAAATACAAGAAAATATTGAATGCGATTGTAAAGTAATCGATGCGAGAGGATTGTATATATACCCAGGGATTGTGGAAGCACATTGTCATTTAGGTATAAGTGAAAGTAGTATTCGTTATGAAGGTGAAGATACAAACGAATATACTGATCCATTAACACCGGAAGTGCGTGTAATAGACGGTGTTAATATGATGGATGAGACGGTTCATTTAGCAAATGCTGCAGGGATTACTACTGTTTGTGTTGCACCAGGAAGTGCAAATGTACTAGGTGGACAAGTCATGATCTACAAAACATATGGAAATAGCATAGACCATGCGAGTATTAATAATTATTATGCAATGAAATGTGCATTTGGTGAAAATCCTAAATTTTGCTACAAAGATTCAAAAATCACAACTAGAATGGGCACTGCTTCTTATTTTAGAAAAGCATTTTATGATGCAAAACAATACTTAGCACTTAAGGAAGAGGCAAAAGGTGATATTGCAAAACTTCCAAAATATGATATGAAACTTGAAGCACTTATCCCTGCTTTGAAAAAGGAAGTTGTATTAAAAGCACATTGTCATCGCGCAGATGATATTTTAACTGCAATACGATTAGCGAAAGAATTTGATTTAGATATGACACTTGATCATTGTACAGAAGGGCATATGATTGCTGATCTTGTAAAAAAATCAAATTTCCCTGCTATTGTTGGTCCAAGTTTAACACATAAAACAAAATTTGAACTAAAAAATAGAACATTTGAAACACCAGCAATCTTAAACAAAGCAGGTGTGCTTGTTGCCATCACAACAGACTCTCCTGTACTCCCTCAAGAGTATTTACCACTGTGTGCTGGCTTAGCAGTAAAAAGTGGATTAGATGCATTTGAAGCATTAAAAGCTATCACAATTAACCCAGCGAAAATTCTAAAATTAGAAGATCGTATCGGTACAATTGAAGTAAACAAAGATGCTGACCTTGTAATTTGTAGTGGTGATATACTTGATATGAATCATACAGTGCATTATACAATTTGTGATGGAATTATTACTTATAAAAAATAAAGAAAACCAGATTCATTGAATCTGGTTTTTCATTAATCTTTATCCTTAGTTAGAGATCTTAAATAGTTTTTACGATCGATTGCAGTTAAGTATTTTTTTCTAATACGTATTGCATCTGGTGTAACTTCTACCAATTCATCATCTCCAATAAATTCAATTGCACGCTCAAGTGTCAACATTCTTGGAGGTGTTAGTCTCATTGCTTCATCATTTCCTGCACTACGAATAGATGTCGCTTTTTTATTTTTAGTAGGATTGATTTCCATATCCATGTCACGTGTACATTGTCCAACGATCATACCTTCATAAACTTCTGTTTGTGGTGTAATAAAGAATACCCCATGGTCTTGTAAGTTAAATAATGCATATGTCATTGCAACACCAGATGCATTTGAAATAAACACACCATTTTCTCTAGCGTTAATTTCACCTTTATATTCCTCATAGCCACGATATTGACGAATTAAAGTTCCTTCACCACGCGTATCATTGATAAACTCTCCACGGTATCCAATAAGTCCACGTGTAGGCACTACCCATTCAAGCGTTGCATACCCATTTTCTTCATCCATATTAATTAATTGACCTTTACGTAAGTTCAATTTAGTCATTACAGACCCTGTATATTCTGAAGGAATATTTGTGATCACAAGCTCAGTTGGCTCTAAAAGCTTACCATCTTCCTTATGGAAAATAACCTCAGGCTTACTTACCGCAACCTCATACCCTTCTCTTCTCATATTTTCTACTAAAATTGTAATATGAAGTTCTCCACGGCCACTTACTTTAAATTTATCTGTTGTTTCAAGTGCTTCTACTTTTAAACCAACGTTTACTTCAACTTCTTTTTCTAAACGTTCCTTAATATTACGAGATGTAATATATTTTCCACTTCTTCCTGCAAATGGAGATGAGTTTACAATAAAGTTCATACTTAATGTAGGCTCTTCAATAGAAATCATAGGCATAGGAAGAGGATGATCAATATTACATAAAGTTTCCCCAATTGAAATTGTCGGAATACCAGAGAAAATTACAATTTCTCCACATTGCGCTTCTTTAACTGGAACTCTTTTTAATCCTTCATAAATAAATAAATTACTGATTGATTGTCTTTTTGTATTTCCTTTATGATCACATACTAAAAGTTGGTCTCCAACTTTTAGTTTACCTTGGAAAACACGACCAATTCCAAGTCTTCCAATATAATCATCATACGCTAAAGAAGACACTTGCATTTGAAGTGGTTCTTCAGTTGTATCAGGATATGCAGGTACATGATTTATAATTGTTTCAAATAAAGGTTGAATATTTTCAAATGGCCCCTCTAAATTTTCCACAACAATTCCTTCTCTTGCGATACCATAAAGAATTGGGAAATCTAATTGTTCATCTGTTGCTTTTAAATCTAAGAATAACTCATAAACCATATCCACAACTTCTTCAGCACGTGCATCTTTTTTATCGATTTTATTGATCAATAAAATTGGTTTTAATCCACGTTCTAAAGATTTTTGTAATACAAAACGAGTTTGAGGCATTGGTCCTTCACTCGAATCCACAAGCAAAATAACCGCATCTACTGTCTTGATAATACGTTCAACTTCACTAGAGAAATCCGCATGGCCTGGTGTATCTACAATATTAATTTTATAATCTTTATATGTAACTGAACAGTTTTTAGAATAAATCGTAATCCCACGCTCTCTTTCCAAATCATTACTATCCATTACACAATCCACAACTTCTTCATTTGCTCTAAACACACCACTTTGATTTAAGAAAGCATCAACTAAAGTTGACTTACCAGCATCAACATGGGCAATAACCGCTATATTAATAATTTTTTTCATTGACATAAATTACCACCTTTTCACAAAGACTAATTATATACCACTTATTTAAAAATACAAGATAATTAACTACTTTATTTATAATAATACTAAATATACGTACATATTTTAAAAAAACCGGTCAAAAACCGGTTTTACGCTACGCCAACAGTAATTAAAATATTTGCGAAGATTCTTTTCTCACCTGTAGAAATCGCTAGTTTTACATCTTGCTTCAAACATTCATCATAAAATCCAAATCGATCATGATTTTTAAATTCTGTATTTTGCAACATTTGTTTAAATTCAGAAAAAATCTCAGGGGTTGTGTTATCACTTGGAACCATCAACTCCGCTTTTTCAATATTAATTACGCCCATTAGTGCTTCTAATACTTGTGTCACTTCAGGAATCCCTGCAGATACACCCAAAAAGACTTTATTCTCAGTCGCCACTTTACTATCTAATGGATAATTTCCATCCGCAATTAAAATACGATCTCCATGTCCCAACTTAAACAATACTTCCATAATATTAGGGTTAATACAACTTGTCTTTAACATTTTATTTCTCGCTTTCTCTTAATTTACCAAGTGCTCCACCTGGATGCCACTTAACATATTGACTTGGTGTAATGTTTGCCATACTTTGAAGACATACACTCAAACCTTGAAGTACAATTGCTTCGGCAATAATAGAGGCACGTGGTGCACGATTTAAAGGTCCGCCTTCTTGTTGTACCCCTGCATATAAAAATGCATTTACATTTTTCGCAAGCCAACTATTTTCATCTCCACAACAGCCAATAACAACTGCATCATTTTTGATCAAAGTCGATACGGTTGCGATTAATTCTTGTGTTTGTCCACTATTTGAAATCGCAATTACGACATCCTTACAAGCGACTTGACCAGATGACCCATGTACCGCCTCTGTAGCATCTAAAACATAGCATGGATGACCTGTAGAGCTAATCAATGATGCAATGTATCCTGCAACATATGATGGTTTTCCAATTGCAGTAACATGAATTCTATTTCCATTAGAAACTGCTTCTTGAATCAGTGTTAATGCTTTTTCATACTTTTCAATATCGATTGCATCAATTGTTTGATTTACTTCTTTTTTTAATGTTTCCTTAAATACTAAAAGTGGTTTTTCAAATTGTTTCATATGCTCTCCTAATAAAGTGCCTTTAACAGTTCAATGTCAAAGCCATCATATTTATTTTCTTTCATTTTATTATATACCATCTCAATTGTTGGAAGTGATGGACTAGACCCTAAATGACAAACTGTAATGGATGCCGTATAATTTGCAAAATCCAGTGCATGTTCAATTGACAACTGTGCAGAAATCCCTGTACAAAATGCACCTACAAAACTATCTCCAGCTGCTGTAGGATCTACTGCATTTTTAACATAAATTCCTTTTTTGTGTAAATAGAAATCTTTACTTGCTATAACCGCACCATTTTCACCAAGTGTTATAATTACATGTTCAATTCCTTTACTCAATAAAACAGACACCGCTTCTTTAAGATCTTGTTGATTCACACTGCCATCTTCATTCATATGAATCTTTACCCCTGTAATAAGTGCAGCCTCATGTTCATTTGGTGATATAAATGAGATATTGCTTAACAAACGATCACTCATTTTTACATATGGTGCAGAATTCAACATAACTTTGACATTGTTTCTTTTTGCAATATCCGCAACTATCTCATTAATTTCCATTGGAATTTCAAGCTGTAAGATCACCATATCATATGATTTTATTGTATCCTCTAAAAATGAAATATGCTCTTTTTTTATTGTCATATTTGCACCAGGTACCACTATAATACGATTGTGTGCAGAACCTGTTTCATCAAACTCTAAAATGATATTTCCTATTGCTGTAGATTCAGATTCATCTTTCAAAATATGCTCTGTGCTTATTCCGATTTCTTTCGCCATCTCAATCATTTCATTTCCAAAGGCATCTTGACCAACACGACCCACCATCGCTACATCAGCACCTAATCTTTTTGTCTGTACAGCTTGATTGAATCCTTTTCCCCCACATGCAGTACTAAATGCTTTTCCAAAGACTGTTTCACCTGAATTTGGAAAAACATCTGTTGCTACAGTAATATCCATAACCATACTTCCCACTACTAATATTTTAGGTTTTTTTAACATTTCTTTTCCCTCACTTTAATACAATTATAGCAAAAAAAACGATTTAGTTAACACTAAATCGTCATATCTTTTTTCTTATAAATTATATACTTTCTCATCATATTTCTCAGATGTTGAAGTTAAATAAAAATGTCTTACAACTAATATTCCCATCATCAATAAAGCATATCCTAATGCAAATCCTGCAAGTACATCACTCATATAATGCACACCTAAATAAACTCTACTTATTCCAATTAAGAAAATAAGAATTCCAAGCATAACTTGAAGCAAACGCGATAAAATACGATCTTTGATATTTCTGTGAATTAAAAATAAAATCATGCCATAAAACACCATTGCTGCAAGTGCATGTCCACTTGGATAACTAAATGTTGATTCAGATGATAACGCAACAATTTCAGTCGGACGAGGGCGTGCAAAGAAATCCTTTAACCAAAACATCAATAAAGTCGATACTCCTGTGATACTTGCTAAGATCAATCCTAATTGTTTTCTTTTTTCAAAAAGTAAGACTAATAGAATAATACTTACAATAACACGATAATCAGATAACATTGTAATCACATGCATCACTAACGTTAAATACATATTGCGATTATTTTCTACAAAAGAAAATACCCAAAGGTCAAAACTATATAAAGCATTCATCTCATACAATAGTGTAATAATGAAAAAAGCAGCTAGTCCCATTACACCAAGTAAGATATGTTTTTTATTCCAATTTTCTATCATAATAACACCTCGCAAAGATTATAACAAAAATAGATTTATTAAGCAATTTTAACTTAATTTTAGACAGTTTATCATTGTGTTTAAAATACGATAGGACTATAATAAACGTATATATAAAAGGAGATTAATTTATGAATATCGTACTATTAGAACCAATTGGAGTATCAGAAAGTGAAATGCTTGATTTTTCTAGTAAAATAGAAAGCCAAGGCCATACATTTAAAGCATACCCTAAATCATTAGATGTTGATGTGTTAAAAGAAGAAGTTAAAGATGCAGATGTTATTATCATTGCAAATATGCCTTTAAAAGGTGAAGTCATTCGCTCAGCAAAAAATCTTAAATTCATTAACGTTGCATTCACTGGTGTTGATCATGTAGATTTAGAAGCAGCAAAAGAATGTAATGTTAAAGTGAGCAATGCATCTGGATATTCTAATCAATCTGTTGCAGAACTTACAATTTGTATGATGTTAGAATTATTAAGAAATGTTAGCCAAACTGAAGAAAAATGTCGTTTAGGCCTTACAAAAGATGGACTTGTAGGATATGAATTAAGTGGTAAAACAGTTGGAATTATCGGAGTGGGTAATATCGGATTAAAAGTTGCACACTTATTAAATGCATTTGGATGTAAAGTGCTTGGACATAGAAGAAATCCTGGAAGTGAACAATTTATTGAGTATGTTTCTCTTGAAGATTTGCTAAAAAGATCTGACATCGTTACACTTCATTGTCCTGGTGGAGCAGCAACTTTAAACCTAATTGATAAAGAAAAATTAGCAATGATGAAAAACAGCGCTTATTTAATTAACGCTGCCCGTGGAACTGTTGTAAATCAAAATGATTTAGCAGATGCCTTAAACAATGATGTAATAGCAGGAGCTGCAATTGATGTATTTGATATTGAACCACCTCTTGCAACGGATCATGTTTTACTTCAAGCAAAAAATACACGTGTAACACCACATATTGCCTTCGCTACAAAAGAATCTATGATTTTAAGAAAAAATATCGTATTGAATAACTTCCTAGAATGGGAAAAAGGAAATCAAATAAATATCATTTTATAAAATTAAAAAGGCCTATGGCCTTTTTATTTACGTAAAATACTTTCCATTGATTTCCCTTTAGAAAGTTCATCTACTAATTTATCTAAGTAACGAAGCTCTTGCATAAGCGGATCTGTGACTTCCTCTACTTTAACGCCACATACTTTGCCAGTAATCATTTTTCTATTTTCATTTAATGCAGGTGCATTTTTAAAAAAATCTTCTACATTTACAGTCGTTGCTAATATAGATTTTAAATCACTTGAAATATATCCTGTTAACCAACAAATAATTTCATCCACTTCCTGCGCAGTTCTACCTTTTTTCTCTGCTTTTTGTACATAAAGTGGATATAAATCACTAAAATTCATTAAAAATATTCTATTTACACTCATAAATTACCCCACGTTATTTAATATAATATCATAAAAAAAGATGAACTATGTTCATCTTTCAATCATTATTAATAATTATTTGCTTCAATCATGAAGTAAGCTTTAGAATGATCACATACTGGACAAATTTCTGGAGCTGTCAGTGAGCTGTGTAAATGTCCACAGTTTCTACATACCCATAAAGTTGATTCTGGACGTTTGAACACTGTATCATTTTCGATATTTGCAAGTAATGCATTATATCTTTCTTCATGGTGTTTTTCAATTTTTCCTACCATTGTGAATAAAGCTGCGATTTTTGTGAATCCTTCTTCTTTTGCATCTTCAGCCATTTTAGCATACATATCAGTCCACTCATAGTTTTCACCTTCAGCAGCTGCTTTTAAATTATCCATTGTTGTTGGAACTTTACCACCATGTAATGCTTTGAACCACATTTTAGCATGTTCTTTTTCATTTTCTGCTGTTTCTAAGAAAATTGCTGCAATTTGTTCATACCCTTCTTTTTTCGCTTGAGATGCAAAGTACGTATATTTATTACGTGCTTGAGACTCTCCAGCAAATGCATCCATTAAATTCTTTTCAGTTTTAGTACCTTTTAAATCGTTCATAGTTTTTCTCCTTTTAGTTTTTTAGTGTCGTATGACATTTCGGACACTTACCTATAAATACAATACCACATTTATTTACTTTAAAACCAGATTTCACTTCAATTTCATCATAAATTGAATTAACAGAAGATAATTCAATATCTACAACCGACTTACAACTTATACATTTTAAATGATGATGATCTTCTATATTATGATCAAAGCGGTCTGCAGAATCTTGAACCAATACTTTTGTAAGCATCTGATCCTCAACCAATGAATTCAAATTACGATAAACAGTTGTTCTACTTATTGATGGATGTACCATATGTATTTCATCATATACTTCATCTGCAGTTGGATGATTGTGCATCTGTACAACTGTATCGAATATCAATGTTTTTTGAACAGTATTTCTCTTTTTCATAACTTTCCTCCTTTGATATTAGCATTATATACTTATTAGTACTAAATGTCAATAATATCACACTAATTCTTTTAAGTTCAATGTATAGAATGTTTTTAAGACCTCAATCATTGCATCAAAATCTTTTACACCCGCAAGTTCTACAATAGAATGCATTGCAAGTTGAGCAAACCCAATATCCACAGATAAGATAGAAACTTGCGATGCACTTATACTTCCCAATGTTCCTCCCCCTCTTGTATCTGAACGATTCGTAAAGTGTTGATAAGGTTGATTTGATTGTTCAAAGCAATATTTCATAACGGAAGCGCTTAGTGCATCTGTTGTATAACTTTGTCCAGCATGGTGTTTAATCACAATCCCTTTATTTAAGAATACTTTATTTGTAGGATCTGCCTTTTCTGGAAAGTTAGGATGCACTGCATGTGCATTATCTGCACTAACAATCATTGACTTCGCTAATGCTTGTAAGTAATGTGATTCTTGATATCCAAGTGCGTCATTTACTCTTTTTAAAATATCCATTAAAAATGTACTTGCTGCCCCCATTCTGCTGTTACTTCCTATTTCTTCATGGTCAAAACAACTAAACACATTTATTGAGTTTTCATTGTTTGATTGCATAAATGCAAATAGGGATGAATATGCACATTCTAAATCATCCAGTCTTGGACTTAAAATAAATTCTTTATTTAATCCAGTTAATGTTGCTTTAATTCTTGGTGTTAAGAATAAATCATATAAGTAAATATCAGATTTATCCATATTTAATTGTTTCGCAATTAAACTTAATACCATCCCCTCTTCAAGTTTACCATCCGCAAATAATGGAGACATCATTGTTTGTGGATTGATTTTATACCCTTCATTCGCTTCTCTATTTTGATGAATCGCAAGACTTGGAATAACAAGTAAATCCTCATCAATCATCATTAATTTTTCTTTTAGTTTCCCATC
Source organism: uncultured Erysipelotrichaceae bacterium (assembly GCA_964368305.1). Lineage (GTDB taxonomy): Bacteria > Bacillota_I > Bacilli_A > Erysipelotrichales > Erysipelotrichaceae > CAYJAB01. The sequence continues at coordinate 19,111 of CAYJAB010000013.1, forward strand.
TTCTTTTACAACCACTTTCCCAGCAATTGTTAAAGGACGATCAAACCATGTACTCATAATCATTCCACCATATGGTTCAATATTTAATGTTACATAGCTTTGTGCCGCATTGATTTCTGTAATTGGTTTTAGTTTAAACCCTGGTGAATCACTGTGGCTTGCTACAATATTAAAACCATATTTCTCTGCAACATCGCTCATTTGAAATGCAATAATACTGCTTAGTCCTCTAATAACAAAATATTTTCCATCTTTTTTTAGATTCCATGCTTCACTTTCATCTAATTGTATATATCCATTTTCTATTAAAGTTTCTTTCATTGTATCTACTGCATGATATGTAGAATAACTTTTGTCTAATAAAGACATCATTGATTGAATTGTATGTTTCATATTACCCTCTTTTCTATATTATTCATTATGTTTGATATTGAATTAAAATGCAAATACTTCTATAAAAAAAAGACTAAAAAGTCTTTTTATGCTATACGTGTACTATATTTAGACATATCCCAAATTTCATCCACAAGCCCTTCATTAAAATCAGGCTCATGGCATACGATAAGAATTGTCCCTTTGTATTCTTTTAATGCTTGCTTAAGTTCATCTTTTGCATCTTGATCTAAGTGATTCGTCGGCTCATCCAAAATCAAGACATTTGTTTCTTTATTAATCAGTTTACAAAGTCTTAACTTCGCTTGTTCTCCACCACTTAAGACCATGACTCTACTTTCGATTTGCTGTGTTGTTAATCCACATTTCGCAAGTGCACTTCTAATTTCATATTGTGTATACGCAGGATATGCATCCCATAAATCATCTATACACGTTTTACTATTATTTGTCGTATCTTCTTGTTCAAAATATCCTATTTGTAAATTCTCTCCTGTTTCAAGTTTACCATCTAATATCTTAACCATTCCAAGTAAACTTTTTAAAAGTGTAGATTTACCAAGTCCATTTGCTCCTGTGATTGCAATTTTTTGTCCTTTTTCTAAAACCAATCTCATTGGTTTTGAAAGAGGCATATCATATCCCGTTACAATATCATGCGCTTCAAATATGAAGCGACTTGGTGTTTTTCCATATTTAAATCTAAATTCCGGTTTCACTTTAGAAACACCAAGTTCTAAACGTTCCATTTTTTCTAAACGTTTCATGCGTGAATTTGCCATTCCGCGTGTTGCAACACGTGCTTTATTTCTTGCAATGAAATCTTCCATCTTTGCAATTTCTTGTTGTTGACGTTCATATGCTTTTTCATGCTGTGCTTTATTAATTTCATACACACGTTTAAACTCATCATAGTTTCCAGCATATCTATTTATAGAAGATTGATCAACATGATAAATTAAATTCACAACATCATTTAAAAATGGGATGTCGTGCGATATTAAAATAAATGCATTTTCATAATTCTGTAAATAATTTTTTAACCAAACAATGTGATTATCATCCAAATAGTTTGTAGGCTCATCCAACAATAAAATATCAGGCTTTTCAAGTAATAACTTCGTCAATAAAATCTTCGTTCTTTGTCCACCAGATAACTCATCCACAAGCTTTTCAAGTCCAATATCGCTTAAACCAAGCGCTTGTGCCACTTCATCAATTTTAGAATCAATAGAATAAAAATCATTATGATCTAAAATTGTTTGAAGATCTCCTATTTTTTCAAGCAATGCATCCATCTCTTGTTCCGATGCATCCCCCATTTTTTCATATGAATCCATAATCTCTTTTTCAATATCAAATAAATATGAAAACGCTGTTTGAAGTGCTTCTCTAATTGTAATTCCTTCACTTAAAACAGTATGTTGATCTAAATATCCAACTCTTACTTTATTGCTCCAAATGATTTTCCCTTCATCTGGAATTAATTTATTCGTAATGATTTTCATAAATGTACTTTTACCTTCGCCATTTGCTCCGACAAGTCCAATGTGTTCCCCTTTTAATAATCTAAAAGAAACATCCTCAAAAATCACTCTTCCGCCAAATCCATGTGTTAATTTTTCTACTGTTAATATACTCATACTTTTACCTCACGCCTGTTTTAGTTTACTAAAAAACACTGAAATAGTCCAGTGTTAAAAAAATAGATGTTCTATTAGAATTTTTAAGCCTATCGCAATTAAAATCACACCACCAAATATCTCTGCATTTTTCTGAATGTGCGATTTTAATATCTTCACTATATAAATAGATGAATAGCAGATTATAAAAGTAATCACACCGATGATAAGTGATGCATTTATTACATTTATATATAATACAGAAAATCCAAGTCCAACTGCCAGTGCATCAATAGAAGTCGCAATTGCAGCAACAACGAGCATTTTTGTAGTAAACACTTCACAATCAACTTCTTCATTTTTCGCTTCAGCAATCATTTTTACACCAATTCCTGATAGCACCACAAATATTATCCAATGATCAAACGAAGAAATATACTCAACAAACCCAATCCCTGCAAGATATCCAATAATAGGCATAATCATTTGAAATAATGCAAAGACAAATGCAAGCTTTAGAATATATTTTTTACTGTCATTTTTGCAAATTAATACTTGCGTTACACTTACCGCAAATGCATCCATTGCAAGTCCAATTGCAAGCAAACATATATTATAAATATCCATGTAAGTTAACCTCTTACGATTTCACTTACAATATTTTTTATAATTTCTACTGAAAGTTCCATTTCCTCTTTAATACAAAGTTCATGTCTTCCATGTACATTTCTTCCACCTGTACCAATATTGGGACATGGAAGACCCTCATACGTTAAGCGTGCGCCATCTGTTCCACCACGAATCGCTTCTGAGACTGGTGTTAACCCCGCTTTTTCAATCGCTAATTTTGCGATATCAATAATGTATTGTTTATCATGAAATACTTCTTTCATATTGCGATATGTCTCTGAAATATCACAAACTACAGTATCTTTTCCATACTTATGATTCAAGTAAGATTCTATTTGTTTAAACTGCTCTTTTTGTTTAGCAAATAAATCTGCATCATGATTTCTAATTATATATATCATTTCTGCATGATCAATATTCCCTTCCATATTCATTACATGATTAAACCCTTCAAATCCTTCAGTATATTCTGGACGTTTTTCTGCTGGCAACATACTATTAAATTCCATTGCAATTAAAATTGCATTTTTCAATTTGTTTTTTGCACTGCCAGGATGAATTGAAAATCCATTAATTTTTACATCCGCTTGCGCTGCATTAAAATTTTCATATGCAATATTACTTACTTCACCTCCATCGACTGTAAATGCAAAATCCGCATTAAACTCTTTCACATTAAAATGATCTGCACCCTTTCCAACTTCTTCATCTGGTGTAAAAGCAATCTTAATTGCCCCATGTTTTACCTCAGGGTTATTCATATAATATTCAACTGCTTCCATAATTTCCGCAATGCCCGCTTTATCATCACTTCCTAAAAGTGTAGTCCCATCTGTCACAATTAAAGTCTTTCCTTTTAAATCTGTAAGTTCTGGAAAATCACTTACTTTCGTTGTAACTGTACTACTTAATTCAATATCTTTTCCATCATAATTTTCAATGATGCGTGGATTTACATTTTTACCACTATAATCTGGCGATGTATCCATATGTGCAATAAACCCTACTGTTTTTGTGCTATGTGCTACATTAGACTCAATTGATCCATACACATACCCATATGCATCCATATAAGCATTGTTTACACCCATTTGTTTTAATTCTTCCACTAATACCCTTGCAAGATCTTTTTGTTTTTCCGTTGAGGGAAATGATGTTGAACTTGCATCTGATTCTGTGTCAATTTTGACATACTTTAAAAATTTATCTACGACCATATGTTTCTCCTTAATTACCTACCCGAATACACAAAACAATATAAAAAAGGATTCCTTATGTAACATTTAACTTGTCAATCATCGTACGATGACAATACATAACTTCACCTTTAAAATCCATATTATTTGCCTATTTATTATAGCACATTAAAATACACATTTTTATAATTTTTATATTAAAAAAGGACCTTGTCCGGCCCTTAAAAAACTAATTTGATTCTATGATGTCAATGATTTCAGCCACATATACATCATGATAATCTTTTTCAGGATAATTTTTAGTATCCGCCTCTTTATCAATGAAACAAGCACTATCCAGTCTTTGCACATATAGTTTTTTACAAATAAAATGAAGTTTACCTTGTTCTATATATGGAACATCCTGTTTATAATTTACCTGCATGTTTTGCTTTGCAATCTTATCTTCATCTTTACCAGATACAGTACCAAAATACCCTAATGCTGCTCTGTATTTTTGATCAAAAAATGATACAGAGAAACAATCATTCGCATCAATAAACTCTTTTGTATAGCGTTGTGGTCTTACAAAAATATAAACAACGTTTTTATTCCATAAATGCCCCATACCACCCCAAGAGGCAGTCATCGTATTAACCTTATCTTTATTTCCTGCTGTAATCAACATCCATTCTTTACCAATCAACGAAAACGGATTCATCAATAAATCTTCAATTTTTTTTGTTTGTTCCATAAATTCTCCTTTACACAATTTCAGTAACTTTAAATCCAATGTCTTCTACTTCAAAAATAAGTGTAGTGTTTTCAATCTCATTTGCACATTCAACAACCGCTTGTTTGTTTTCTAACTCTACAACTGCGCTAACACCTTCTATGTTATTTAGTGCTTTTTCAACGCGTGCTTTGCAATGTCCACATGACATTCCTTCAATTTTTAAAATTTTTTTCATTTATTTTCTCCTTTAAAATTTTATATTTTTTAGTCTTAATGCATTTAAGACAACTGTAACCGAACTGATTGACATCGCAAACGCTGCAAGCATTGGATTCAACTTAATCGCAAATGGTAAATACAATACACCTGCTGCAACTGGAATTAAAATTGTATTATACGCAAATGCCCAAAACAAATTCTCTTGAATATTACGCATTGTTCTATGACTTAATTTTAACACTTTTACTGTATCCATCAAATCATTTTTCATTAAAATTATATCTGCAGAATCAATTGCAATATCACTACCAGATCCTATCGCAATTGAAACATCCGCTTGTGTAAGTGCGATTGTATCATTAATACCATCTCCAACCATCATGACTTTCTTTCCTTGTTGTTGATATTGTTTAACAACTTTTTCTTTTTCATCTGGTCTAACTTCTGATACAACTTTATCAATATTTAATGATTTCGCGATTGCATTTGCCGTTAAAGATAAATCACCTGTCAACATTACAACTTCTTTTCCTTGTTTCTTTAAAAGTTCAATTGCCTGTTTACTTGTTGGTTTTACTTGATCACTTACTGTTATCAAACCAATACACACTTCATCTTCTACAAATAAAATAGGTGTTTTTCCCATAGTAGCAAGCGCATCTACATCATAATCAATTTTAATATTTCTTTCATTTAAAACTCTTAGACTTCCGACAAAGTAAGCATGACCATTTATATTTCCTGTAATTCCACTTCCCGCAATTTCCTTAAAGTCTATAACTTCAAAATAATCATCTTTATCTCCATATTCCACAACCGCTTTTGATAAAGGATGGTGTGAGTGTTTTTCAAGTGATGTCGCAATTTTAATAAATTGTTCTTCTTCATATTTAAAGGATACAACATCCGATACCTTTGGGATTCCTTGTGTAATTGTACCTGTTTTATCCAAAATAATCGTATCAACTTTATTTGCATGCTCAAGCGCCTCATAAGATTTAACCAATATTCCATTTTGTGCAGAGACACCAGTAGAAACCATAATCGCAACAGGTGTTGCAAGACCCAGTGCACATGGACAAGAGATTACCACAACAGAAATCGCAAGTGAAAGTGCAAATTCAAAATCATATCCCAATGCAATCCACACAACTGCAGTCGCAAGTGCAATACTTATTACCGCAAATACAAATACACGGCTAATACGGTCTACCAATTTTGAAATCGGTGCCTTCGATGCGGATGCAGCTTCCACAAGTTTAATAATTTGTGAAAGTGTCGTATCTTGTCTTACTTTAGTTGCTTTAAATAAAATAGACCCACTCAAATTTAGTGTTGAAGAAATTAAAGTATCTCCTTCTTTTTTATCTACTGGCATACTTTCACCTGTTAGTGAACTTTCATCTACTGTCGTATGCCCTCTTACAATAATGCCATCTACCACAATGCGATGTCCAGCTTTTGCGACTACAATATCTCCTACTTCTACATCTTCTATTTTCACCAATGTTTCAATATCATTTTTTAATACTAACGCTTGGTCAGGCGTTAATTGAATTAACTTTTCAATTGCAGTTGTTGTTTTCTTTTTACTAATTGCTTCTAAATATTTTCCAAATGAAATTAAAGTTAATATCGTTGCAGCAGATTCAAAATATAAATCCATTGTAAACATAGACACAATCTCATAATCTTTTATTGAGACTCCATTTGCAATTTGAAATAAAGCATATATACCATATAACATGGCAGCACTACTTCCTAAAGCCACCAATGAGTCCATATTAGGATTCCCTTTTACCAATGCTTTAAAGCCATTTGTAAAATAGTGGCGATTTAAATAAATAATTGGAAGCGTTAATACAAGTTGAATAGAGGTAAACCATACCCCATTTTCTGGCATGTAAAGTGCATGTATCATAGGAAGACCTAACATATGCCCCATAGAAACATACATTAAAGGAATTAAGAATATAAATGACAATACTACTTTTAATTTCATCTTATTCAATGTCTCATCTTTTTTCTCAAATGCACTTCTTTTTTCATCAAATACTGATGCAAAATAACCTGCATCATTTACAGTATCTATTATCTTTTCATCCTTTAATTTAGATTCATCATATTGAACAATCATCTGCTTATTCAACAAATTTACTTGTACATCTATTGTACCATCTAGTTTTCTAACAACCTTATCTACATATGCACTACATGCGGAACACGTCATTCCATCTACATTAAATTTCTTTTCCATTTACTTCCTCCTAATAGTTTTTTAAATGCCACAGGCATTGGAATATCACTTTCCATTTCCTGTTTTGTATACCAACGTATGCTTTCATGTTTATTTAAACACTCTACTTCATAAACTTTCATATGCCATTCTTTATGTGTAAAGATATGCTTCTTATCTTGTTTTTCTTTAATTGAAGCTACATCAATCTCCCACAACTGCATCAAAGCACTCACTTCTTTTAAATTCAATGCTTGATCAACATTCATAAATTCATACATTCCTTTTAAAACATTATTTTCTTTTCTAATATTCAATCCAAATTCACCATGATGCTTTAATATAAAAACTGTTTTCACCTCTATTTTTCTTTTCGCTTTCACAGAAACAATAGGATACTTTTCTACTGTATTATTTTGATACGCATTACACTGCATACAAAGTGGACAGTTTTGACAATCAGGACGTTTATTAAATACACAAACAGTCGCTCCCAATTCCATCAGTGCTTGCGTTAATGTACTTGCATCGTTTGTTGTATAAAACTCTCTTGTGATTTCTCGAATCTCATCGATTGATTTTTTCTGTTTGATATCATATGGATATTCAACTAATCGAGAGACAACCCGCAGGACATTCCCATCAATTGCAGGTGTTTTTTTACTAAAACAAATTGAACTAATTGCACCTGCTGTATATTCTCCAATTCCCTTTAATGCAAGAATCTGATCATATTGCTTGGGAAATACCCCATCATGTTCATCCATAACTTGGATTGCTGCTTTTTGCATATTTTTAACTCGATTATAATAACCCAATCCTTCCCATAACTTTAATAGTTTTTCCTCAGGTACATATGCTAACGACTCAATGGTTGGAAGTTGATTTATAAATCGATTAAAATATGGAATTACTGTATCTACTCGTGTTTGTTGAAGCATGATTTCACTTACCCAAACACGGTACGGGGTCATATTTTCCCTCCATGGTAAATCTCTTTTATTTACAAAATACCACTCTACTAAATTTTTTCTAATTTGATTTGAATTGATTTCTTTCATTTTTTCTCCTTTGGTATTTTGTACATATCTATCTTACTGATCAAAAATATTGTATAATCTAACTATTAGAAATTGAGGTAACCATCATGGGCTTTTCATTAGATATTACAGTACCTGCTATTACTGTCTTTATACAAGGTCTGCTTAGCTTTCTTTCCCCTTGCATTCTGCCACTTGTACCTATTTATATAGGCTATCTTGCGGGTGTAAAAAAAGAGGATGCACAAGGTAATATCATTTATTCATATAAAACAGTATTAATAAATACACTATTTTTTGTGATTGGTATTAGCTTTGCTTTTTTCTTATTAGGACTTGGATTCACAAGTCTTGGTCAATTCTTTACACAGCATCAAGTACTTTTTACAAAAATAGGTGGTATCTTAATCATCTTACTTGGTGTGAATCAACTTGGAATATTTGGTAAATCAGGGTTTACTAAAGACTTACGCATTCCTTTTAACTTAAGTAAAATTGCCGTTAATCCATTTGTATCCCTTATCATGGGGTTTACTTTTAGCTTTGCATGGACACCTTGTGTTGGTCCTATCTTAGCAAGTGTCTTGGTGATGGCTTCTTCTGCAAAAACCGCTACACTTGGATTTATTCTCATTGGTGTTTATACACTTGGATTTACACTCCCTTTTATGTTAGTTGGCGTTTTTAACACTACAATATTACAATTATTTAAAAAACATCAGAATATTATTAAATACACTGTTAAAATTGGTGCAATTTTAATGATCGCGATTGGAATCATGATGTATAGTGGTTGGATGAATGGATTTAGTAATTATCTAAATACAACACCTAAACAACAAGAAGAAACCGATGCGATTGAAGCCATTGATTTTACTTTACAAGACCAATATGGAAATATTCATACTTTATCCGATTATAAAGGGAAAACCGTATTTTTAAACTTTTGGGCTACTTGGTGTCCTCCATGTAAAGAGGAAATGCCTGATATTGAAAAACTGTATCTAAACTATGGCCAAAACCAAGAAGATATCATTATATTAAGCGTTGCATTTCCAGATAATGACCCTTTAACAGATGAAGGTACTTCACAAGAAGTCATTGACTTTATGCATGATAATAATTATACCTATCCAGCACTTTTAAATGAAGATCAAACTTTGGCTTACCAATACAATATTCGCTCTTTCCCAACAACCTATATGATTGATAAAAACGGCAATATTTACGGCTATCTTCCAGGTATGATGACTTACGATATTATGGTTGAAATTATTAATCAAACACTTGAAAGTGTTGAATAATTTTATTTCATAATCTTAGACATTAACACGACAATCTCATCTATTTTTTCTTCACGTTCTTGTGGTGTTTCTGCGTTATTAACGCATCCTTTTAAATGATCAGATATCATACGTCTTTTTGCACCATTCAACATTCCTTCCACTGCCATAATTTGATTGATGACATCGATACAATATCTCTCATTTTCTAACATTTTTAATATTCCATCAATCTGACCACGCGCAGTTTTAAGCATCTTAACAACTTGTTTATGATCTTTCATAAGACCTCCATACAATACCCCCTAGGGGTGTTGTGTTTATCCTATCATTCTAAAATAAAAGTGTCAACTAAGACACTTTTTTAAGTTCAAATTCTACTTGTTTAATATACGCATTTACTTGTGTAAGAATATGAGATGTCATCTCATTTGAGAAATCAATACTATCGTTTATATCTTTCCTTATAATTGCATATTGATGTTGATCATTTTTATACAATTGACTATCCTTAAATAGCCTATCATATTTTCTATGTACACTTTGATTTTGACCTAAAAGCCAAAGCTCAAACTTTAAATGCGCATGATTTAATACAATTGCCATCCTAAGTTTATGTTCATTTAAAATATCAGTTCTCAATGAAAAATATGTAAAATCTAAATATCCCAAAGATATACTTGATACATGATACTCACTTTCAAACTGCACCCTTAATTCAGCCATATATTTAATTAGCACAGAATATACTTCTTGAATCTCAACTACATATTTTTTATACTCCATTAGCTTTGTTTGTAACTTATGATTTTGATTCATGCTATACACCTCTTCTTTTATAATTATAACATATAAAAAAGGATACTCTCATTTGAGAATATCCTTAAATAATTATAATACTAATAATAAGAATAAGATTAAGCCGATGATTACTGCAGCAAGAAGTGCAAGAGGAAGTACTTTTTTCAAGATAACCCCTTCTTTACCTAATACACCAGCAGTTGTTGCACCAAGAATAATATTACCTGGACAGATTGTATTACCAATTGCACCACCTGCAGTTTGAGCTGCTAAGATTGGAGCTGGATCGAATGATAATAACTCTGCAGTTGTAAGTTGGAATTCAGCAAATAAGATGTTACTAGCCATATTACTACTTGTCATGAATGCACCAAGCATACCAACAACTGGAGATAATACAACGAACCCTTGTCCTAAGAACTCAACAATACCACGTGCTAATACAACAGTTTGTCCTGTTCCACCCATAACTCTTGACATTACGATGAATGATACAACAGCAATAGATGAAGGAATTGTACTTTTTAATGAACGATTTACTACAACAGAGAAGTCTTTTCCTTTAACCCATCCTTTGCTTTTGAAATATAAGAATCCAAGCACAGATGATAAGAATAAGAATACTGATGCATGTGTTAAGAATGCAATTGGCGAGAACATTGAAGTTGCCGCATTTACATAACCATATCCTGTAACAGTCTCAGGGAATGCAAATCCAAATTTAAATTGTCCTAAGAATTCTTTGATTGGAGCAATTAATAATACAAATAATGTAATAAATGTTAATAAATAGTAAGGAACGAATGCTTGATTCATTGTCATATCTTTTGGATAATCATCTTTTTCTTCATTTGTTCTTGTTCTATCCATTAATTTACTATCTTCAATACGCCATGGTTCGCTATACATTTTAGTTTTACCTAATAATAATACAACACCAAGTGCGATACAAGTTGGTACGAAACATGCTAATGTTTGGTTAATTTGACCTAAGAATAGCTGTCCTCCACCTTGAATTAATGAAATAATGATAATAGCAGGAAGACCTTTTTTAAGTGCTTTAACCCCACCATAGAATAAACATAAACTTACACCAATAATCGCATTCCAAATCCAAATAAATGTTCCTGCGAAAAATGCTGTTTCAAGTAATAATTCCGGATTACTAGCTAAGTTTGTTTGAAGTACTAATGCATCCCAAGCAACTGCTAATGTTCCAAATGTATTCGCCCAAGAGTGACCTACTAAAGGAATAACAACTGCCCATAGTGGAGAAACTCCTAAACCAACTAATAATGGAGCCCCAACCGCAACTGGAACACCAAATCCTGTAATCCCTTGTAAGAAACTTACAAACACCCAACCAATTAGAAGAACTTGTAATAATTCATTTGGTGAGAATTTTTGCATTCCTACTCTAAATACTTTAAATGCACCACTGAATTTTGTAACCTCGTAAATTAATACTGCAGGCCAAACAATAATTAATACAGCAAATGCACTCCATAATCCTTTTAAAACTTCATAACCAATTAATGTAACATCTGCTTTATAGATAGCCAACGCTACAACTACAGCGATAATAAATCCAACAGGTGCCGCTTTTTTAGCTCCCCATTGAAGTTTTAGCATTAAAAACATTAATACAATTATCGGTAAAACCGCTGTTCCCCAAGTAACAAGACTTAATGGTATATTCATAATAAAAATCCCCTTTCGATTTAATTATCCCTACATACATAGACACTCACCCTATATTTTTATAAATGAACTGATAATAACCCCTAAATCCGTCCATTTTATTAAAGCGTTTACATTGATCTTGTACATAAGATGACTTTTAGTAATTATTTTATCTATTTTACTGCAAGTCATGTAATTCAATACCTAAAAAAATAATATGTTATTTATTTAGCAATGTCAATAGATATTTGTTACAAATTTCACTTAAGATCATTTATGCAACCCGTCTAAATGCATCATTTTTATACCTATCTAAAACAGTAAATAATTTACATAAATTTTCAATAGATATTTGCTATTATGCAATATACTTTTAATCATAAAATACGTCTTCATTTATAAAAAAATGGGAGTGAAATATCTCTATATCACTTAAACCCCATTTTTTTATAATTATATTATTTTTATAGTTCCTCTAATTTTTTTATCAAATACTGTCCATTTTCTTTTTGTTTTTTCACATCACTTAACCATGAGTTTAGCATGATAGAAAGTGTATATTTAACTTCATTCATATATAAACTTACTAACCTTTGTGTAATTGTTCCAGATTTTTTTACTTCAACTTTTGTAATATCCACAAGTGGAATAGAAAGTGCAGTAAGTACTTCACTTATTTTTGACGCATTCACAATAACAATCTTTAGGGCAACCTCTGTAAGCCCTATATAACAATATGCTTTTGCCTTTTGACCTTCAACTTCTGTTAATACCCCCCATACTTTTGCTAAATAAGTTTCATTTTCTGTTATGAATCTTTCAAGCAATTCATTCATATCTTTTGTATTCATTTTTTGCATAACTTTACCTCTATTTTTCAATTATACGCTTAACATACCCTATCTTCAATATTTACCTACTCTTTTATTTAATCATTTGTATATCAATAAGATCTTCAATGCAAATTCTTTTTTTATCTAAAAACTCTATCTGTCTATACACATCATCAATTCTCTTTATGATTCCAGTTTTTTCTTTATACATACCACCTTCTTTATATAAATCCTTTTGAAAATATATAAATTTTGCTGATGGAATAGGATTTAAAGAGACTAAGTGCATCAACTTATTATTTAGAATTTCCATTATTTCTTCATGAAGAACTATTTTTTCATCTGTAAATCGAGCTGCTTCATCTACAGATTCACTATGTCCTGCTACCGCCATAAAAGGTGCAAACTGTGCCGCACGATTATAAAGTGACATCCTTGGATGCTTTTTTGAATTTGGTCTATTTAAATGCATGATATCTTTGTATTTAGTTTGCATTTTTTCTCCTTTTTAAAACCACTAGGCTTTATGCCCACCTATCTGTTCATTTCTCTCTTTTTGTGTAGCACCTTCTGTTAAACTTGACGCCTTTAAGACTTTATTCTTTCCATACTTACTTTTTATTTCATTCATCGTCAACATAATCGCATGTTCCTCTTTTAGCGTTTTCATCAGATGTTTTTGTTGTTCATCTTTCTTTTGATAGTCTACAAATAAATCAAGCTGTTCATTTGTATTTTTTACTTCAAACGTTTCTTCCTCCAACTGATTTGCACTAATATTTATTCTTCTTATTAAAAGCTGTGGATTTACACATTCTTCATACTTCCTTATCACCGCATCACACATGATTTTCTCTGATGAAGTCAAAATTGGTAAGTTTACAGTTTTTTGCGTATGCTTTGGAATATTTCTACCATACGCATCACACACTACCTCACCATGATACATTTCTTTAATTTTAGGATCAATTAAACATTCAATATCATACCCTATACTCATTGTAATTTGC
>CAYJAB010000014.1:0-32073 GCA_964368305.1 uncultured Erysipelotrichaceae bacterium
AAATGGAAGTTCGTGAATTATTATCTGAATATGACTTTGATGGAGATAACACACCAATCATCCGTGGATCAGCATTAAAAGCTGGTGAAGGGGATCCAGTTTGGGGTGAAAGAATTATGGAATTAATGAACGCTTGTGATTCTTATATTCCAGAACCATCTCGTGAAACAGATAAACCATTCTTAATGTCTGTAGAAGACGTATTTACAATCACTGGACGTGGAACAGTTGCGACTGGACGTGTTGAACGTGGTTTATTAAAATTATCAGAAGAAGTTGAAATCGTAGGTATCAAACCAACGAAGAAAACTGTTGTAACTGGTATTGAAATGTTCCGTAAATTATTAGACGAAGCTACTGCTGGGGATAATATCGGTGCATTACTTCGTGGAGTTAACCGTGAAGAAGTTGAACGTGGTCAAGTATTAGCTAAACCTGGTTCAGTTAAACCTCACACTAACTTTACTGCTCAAGTTTACGTATTAACAAAAGAAGAGGGTGGACGTCATACACCATTCGTGGCTAACTACCGTCCTCAATTCTACTTCAGAACGACTGACGTTACTGGTGTAATCAACTTACCTGAGGGTGTTGAAATGGTAATGCCAGGGGACAACATCGAAATGACTGTTGAGCTTATTGCTCCAATCGCTGTTGAACAAGGTACAAAATTCTCTATTCGTGAGGGTGGACGTACTGTAGGTGCTGGAAACGTTACTACAATCATTAAATAATTTAATGAAATAACCGGATGAGAAATCATTCGGTTTTTTTTAATAAAAATAGCAGTATAAGCTTGTTAATTAATTGACATTTAACTGCATTTTACCTATAATTAGTATGTCTATATAAGGAGGACTTTTAAAATGACAGTAAAAGTTGCGATTAATGGGTTTGGACGTATTGGACGTCTTGCATTCAGACAAATGTTTGAAAGCCCAGAGTTCGAAATCGTTGCATTAAACGATTTAACAGATGCTAAAACATTAGCACATTTATTAAAGTATGATTCAGCTCAAGGAAGCTGGAGAGCAAATGAAATTACTCACACTGAGGATTCAATTGTAATTGGAAATGATACTTTCAAAGTTTACGCAGAAAGAGATCCAAAAAACTTACCTTGGAAACAATTAGGTGTTGATGTAGTTATGGAATGTACTGGATTTTTTACTTCTCTAGAAAAAGCGAGTGCACATGTTGAAGCGGGTGCTCGTAAAGTAATTATTTCTGCTCCAGGTACTGGGGATATGAAAACAATCGTTTATAACGTTAACCATGATATCTTAGATGGTAGCGAAACAGTATTATCTGCAGCTAGTTGTACAACAAACTGCTTAGCTCCAATGGCAAAAGCATTACATGATGCGTTTGAAATTACAAGCGGTATGATGACTACAATTCATGCATATACAGGAGATCAAAATACATTAGATGCTCCTCATCCTAAAGGTGATTTACGTCGTGCACGTGCTGCGGCTGTAAATATCGTACCTAACACTACAGGTGCTGCAAAAGCAATCGGTCTTGTTATTCCTGAATTAAAAGGAGTATTAGATGGTGCTGCTCAACGTGTACCTGTTCCTACTGGTTCTATTACTGAGCTTGTATGTACTTTAGCTAAAGAAACTACAGTTGATGAAATCAATGCTGTAATGAAAGCAGCTTCAAATGAATCTTATGGGTACAATGAAGATCCTATCGTATCTACAGATGTAATCGGTATTACATATGGTTCTTTATTTGATGCTACATTAACTAAAGTAATGAACGTGAATGGACAACAATTAGTAAAAGTTACTTCTTGGTATGACAATGAAAATTCATATGTAAGCCAAATGGTACGTACTGCTAAATACTTCGCAAGTAAAATTTAATTAAATTAAGAATGAAGAAATTCATTCTTTTTTTTGTTTTTTTGAGTATAAAATCAGATAGTGCTATAATTATATAAACAAGAGGTTAAACTTATGGGAAACATTCACGCATATTTAGATGATTTTAGTAAAGTTACTGTATATGTAAACAATGCTTACTATCAAGGTAGAAGTGATGTTTTTTACTTGTATGATAGTAATAATCGTCAAATTAAACTTACAATTGAATCATCTACACAGCTTAAGCGAGATATTTGTTATCGATTAAGTATTAGTGAAGATCTTTTAATTAGCGAAGATTATACACTGTATGAACAGCATGGTGATAGTTGTGTATTAGGATTTAGATATGTTGTGAAGACAAAAAAGTTTGATCAACTTTATTATTATGATAAAGATGACTTAGGCGCAAACTATACAAAAGAACAGACGGAGTTTGTCGTTTGGGCACCAACTGCACGTTTAGTGACTTTAAGAATTGAAAAAAATAATACAAGAGAAAGCCTTGAGATGATAAAAGAGGATAGAGGTGTTTTTCGTTTAAAAGTAAAAGGAGATTATTCGGGTGCTTTATATACGTATTTAATTAATGTGAATGGCGGATGGACAGAGTCCATTGATCCGTATGGTAAAAGTTGTAATGCTAACTCAGTGAAGTCTGCGGTTGTGGATTTTTCTTTAGATACGATAAATAAAAATAGAAATTATTTAAATTCATTTTCAACTTATACAAAAGCAATTATTTATGAAGCGTCTATTCGTGACTATACATATTATTTATCTGAACAAGAGCATTTAAAAGGGAAGATGGGTGGTTTATTTTCTAAATTGAAAGGGTCGCATGATTATACAGTATGTGATTATTTAAGATATTTAGGGATTACACATCTGCAACTAATGCCTGTATTTGATTATAAGACAGTGAATGAATTGGATTTAAAGGTATTTTATAATTGGGGGTATGACCCAGTTTCACATATGATGGTGGATGGTAGTATTAGTGAAAATCCAAGTGATCCCATGTCACGTATTAAAGAGTTTAAAACATTGGTATCTAATTTTCATAAGGCGGGAATTCGTGTTAATATGGATGTTGTGTTTAATCATGTATTTAATGTAGAAGAATCTGCATTTCAAAAGTGTGTTCCGTATTATTATTTTAGATATCAAAATGAACGTTTAAGTAATGGATCATATTGTGGAAATGACTTTGACTCAATGTCACTGATGGCTAGAAAGTATATTGTGGATAGTTGTGTGATGTGGGTTAAAGAATATGATGTAGATGGGTTTAGGTTTGATTTGATGGGGATTTTAGACATCGATACAGTGAAAAAGATAGAAAGCACTTTAAGGGCAATAAAGCCGGATATTATGTTGTATGGAGAAGGATGGAATATGCCAACAGCATTGGATGATGCGATTAAGGCAACGATGTTTAATCAGCATCAATTTAAAAATATAGCATTCTTTAATGATTTTTATCGAGATACATTAAAAGGATCTACAAGTTATGATCGATTATCAGAGAAAGGCTATCTTACTGGAAACACAAGTATGATTTATGATATGCAAGCAGCACTATGTGCAAATGTGCTGCCTACTTCTGCTAGATGCATGTTTGATTCTCCTAAAAAGAGTATTAATTTTGTAGCATGTCATGACAATCATACACTGTGGGATAAATTGAGTCATTGTTGTAGTGAAGAGTCTGATGATCAAAAAATGAGAAGGCAGATGTTGATTAATGGAGCGATTTTAGTGTCGCAAGGGGTTTCGTTTATTCATGGTGGACAAGAGTTTTGTCGAAGCAAAGATGGTGTAGGAAATTCTTATGCGAGTAGTGATGAAATCAATGCGATTGAATTTTTATCGATTTCTACTAATAATGAAGTTGTGGATTATACGAAAAAAATGATTCAGTTTAGAAAGGACAATCCTTATTTAAGATTTGAAACAAAAGAAGAAATTGAAAAGCATGTTTCATTTTATGTTATTGAAGACAAAGTACTTGTATATTGTTTTAAAGACTTAAAACAATATGAAGAAGTTTTGATTTTCTTTAATCCTACAAATGAGTCAATTATCTATAGTTTAAACTCTAAATATGATTTAATTGTGAGTGAAAAAGGTCCAATCGACGCAGTTGAGGTAAGAGAAATTATTCTTCGTCCAATTAGTATGATGATTGTAAGAAAATAATGTAAATTTGTGAAAAATGTTGTATGCGTTTACACAGTGGTGTATAATAATATTAGAACTTAGTCCTCAATGAACAGTTTTGGTTAGGGGTAATCAAAACAAAACAAAGCAAGGGAAACCTTGTTTTGTTTATGAGTAAGAAAAAAGCAAAGGAGAGATATCATGTACAGTTTTACAAATGATTATAGTGAAGGAGCACATCCTAGAATAATAGAGGCAATTGTGAAGACAAATATGTTTCAAACTGCAGGATATAGTCATGATGAGTTTTGCCTTGAAGCAACAAATACATTAAAGAAAATCACAGATAATCAAAATATTGATGTTCATTATTTAGTGGGTGGAACACAAACAAATTTGATTATGATTTCTTCTGCCTTAAGAAGTCATCAAGCCGTGATTTCTGCAGATACAGGACATATTGCAGTGCATGAAACAGGCAGTGTTGAAGCAACGGGTCATAAAGTCATTATTAGACCACATGTGGATGGAAAATTAACGCCTGACATGATTGTATCAGTAATGGAAGAACATCAAAGTGAACATATGGTGCGTCCTAAGATGGCATATATTTCTCAAACAACGGAATATGGTACGGTCTATACAAAGGAAGAATTAGAAGCATTGTATGCATGTTGTAAAGAGTATGACTTATATTTATTTATAGATGGTGCAAGACTTGGGAGTGCACTTGCGCTTTCATATGCGCCTACGTTAAAAGAGATGGCAAGTCTTTGTGATGCGTTTTATATTGGTGGTACAAAACTAGGTGCTTTATTTGGGGAGTGTTTGGTTATTATTAATGATGCACTAAAGCCTGATTTTAAGTTTCATATTAAACAAAAAGGTGGACTATTGGCTAAAGGAAGACTATTGGGTATTCAATTTTTAGAGTTGTTTAGTAATGATTTATATACTGAAATTGGAAGATATGAAAATGAAATGGCGTCTATGTTACGTCAAGGATTTATTGAGAATGGATATACATTCTATATTGATTCTCCTTCAAATCAGTTATTTCCAATTATTTCAAATGATAAAATTGAAGAACTTGAAAAAGAGTTTAGTTTTATGATTATGCATAAAATAGATGCAGATCATACTTGTGTACGTTTGGTGACTTCTTTTGCTACAAAAAAAGAAATGGTTGAGAAGTTTGTGTCAATGTTAAAAAAATAGTATAGGGTTGTATATGGAAAATAAAGTAAAGAAGTTTGTGAATATTGATATTGTAAGAGTTATCTTAGCAATTTTTGTAATTGCTGCACATTCTTTTAATAGTGGATTATTACATATTCGTTACTTTAAAAATGGAGTTGTAAGACTTGCGGTTCCTTTGTTTTTTATGTTAAGTGGGTATGCGTTAACACAAGAAAAAGTTAAAGATTTTAATTTTATAAAGAAATATATTTCACGTCAGGCAAATATCTTTTTACCTTGGCTTGTCTTATATTTCTTTTTTGGTTTATATATTGTAGGCATACAAAAAGATGCAATGCAGTTTGGTTTATTAATTGCTCAATTTTGGTTTGTTATCTCTACATGGTCTGGTCTTATTTTCTTACATTTATTTTTAAAGTTGTTTACACTTAAACAAGCAGTCTTGATTTCTTTTGTGCTTTATTTAATAGGAATGTTTGGGGATGTGTATTATTTACTTGTAGAAGATGTATATCTGATTGGTGATTTATATGATTTATATTTATCTCTCTTTTTTACTACGAGAAATGGTTTGTTTTTCGGGTTGTTTTTTATATCATGTGGCTTATATCTTTCTGAATATAAACCTTGGGAAAAACTTAAAAGTTCTTTTTTAATAAGTATGATTGTTTTGTTTTCAATTACGCAGTTTGTCGAACTTACATTTTTATTTCCGACACATGCACAGTGGTATAATATGTATTTTAGTGTGCTGCCATTATCTGTCTTTGTGTTTTGTTTTATAAAGAAACATGAAGTTGTAGTGAAGAGTAAATTAAACTATAAAAGAATAAGTGTATATATTTTTATAACACATACACTGTTGATCTATTTAATTTCTAATATATTTGGGTTATTGAATCAGGATATTGTGTTTGTGTATGTAGTCTTGGTTTATGTAGTTTTAATTGCAATCAAGTATTTGGTAATTGATAAGCATTATAAAAGTAAGTATGACTTGTGTATACAAGCGTGTAAGCGTATTATAAGTCGCTCTTATTTATTTGTATTAATGCTAAGTTTAATATTGTTGGGATGGAGTATGTTTTATTGTGAGTCATTGTTTGTGTTTTTCTATATTACACTTTGTATTGTGCTTTCAATTGGGATAGTAAAGTGTATGAAAATTAAATCAGAAAACGTAAACTATATTATTATGATTGTTATTGCATGGGGATTGTATTATTTTAGTACTTTATTTAATATTTTATAGGTTGACATCCTTTGAATGTAGGTGTATATTAGTTATATCAAAAAAAATTGATTTGAATTTACCATCGCAAGATGGTTTATATTTTGAATTACATATCAAAAAAAATCGATTTGAGGAGGGTGTATGGAATTTTTAAGTGGAGTATGGAATTTTATTTCTGAACAAGTATTGGGAATGAAGTGGTTATATGAATTAACTGCACAGTTAACACAATGGATGGGATTGGATGTAATGTCTCAAGTGGGAGCAAGTGTTCATTTCTTTATATATGATGTTGTAAAGATTACGATATTGTTGTGTGTATTAATTTTTGGGATATCTTATGTTCAAAGCTATTTTCCACCAGAACGTACTAAAAAAATATTAAGTCGTTTTAGTGGAATAAAAGCGAATATTATGGCTGCGCTTTTAGGAACAATCACACCATTTTGTTCATGTTCATCTATTCCTTTGTTTATGGGATTTACTGGTGCAGGACTTCCACTTGGCGTAACATTTTCATTTTTAATATCATCTCCTATGGTTGATCTTGGTAGTTTAGTATTATTAATGAGTATTTTTGGTTCAAAAGTAGCATTTGCATATGTTATTATAGGATTAGTAATAGCAGTTGTTGGTGGAACATTAATAGAGAAGTTTAAAATGGAAAAATATGTAGAGCCGTTTATTTTAAGTGCAAGCAATGTAGATATTTCAATGCCAGATCTTACAGTAGGCGATCGTATTGAATTCGCTAAAACACAAGTGATAGATACATTTAAAAAAGTATTCCCTTATATTTTAGCGGGGGTAGCAATCGGAGCTCTTATTCATAATTGGATTCCAGAGGATTTTATCACTGCAGTATTAGGAGAGGATAATCCGTTTGGTGTAGTTATGGCGACAGTATTAGGTGTTCCAATGTATGCAGACATCTTTGGGACAATTCCTGTTGCAGAGGCACTGCTTGCGAAAGGTGCGCTTTTAGGAACAGTATTATCGTTTATGATGGCAGTAACAACGTTAAGTTTACCTTCACTGATTATGTTGAAAAAAGCGATTAAACCGAGGTTGTTGTTTACATTTATTGGAATTTGTACTATTGGAATTATTATTGTTGGGTATATGTTTAATATGTTTCATTACGTGCTAATTTAAAAGGAGGACTCTTTGATGAGAATTGTAGTAATTGGTGCTGTAGCTGCAGGTACATCTGCTGCTGCAAAGGCGAGAAGAAATGATGATTTGGCAGAAATCGTAATGTATGAAAAAGATCAGTTTATTTCATATTCTGGTTGTGGAATGCCATACTACATCGGTGGTGAAATAGAGGATGTAGAAACACTGACACCACGCGATGCTGCATTTTTTAAGAAAAAATATAATGTAGATGTGTTGATCAAACATGAAGTATTAAAAATTGACACAGATAAAAAAGAGTTAGAGATTAAAAATTTAGAAACGGACGAAGTGTTTGTGGATCATTATGATAAACTTGTTATCGCAACAGGTGCAAGTTCATTTAAACCAAACATTGAAGGTAGTCATCAAGATCATGTATTTTATTTAAGAAACATTAATGATGTAATGGAAATTAAAGGATATATGAATATATATCAACCTAAAAAAGCGGTGATTGCAGGGACTGGATTTATTGGTTTTGAGGTATTAGATAATTTCAGATTACTGGGTATTGATGTAGAAATCGTTGAGCTTGCACCTAAAATCACACCGAATTTAGATGAAGATATGGCAACTTATCTTGAGAATGAATTAAAAAAACAGGATGTAAAAATTCATAAATCAAAATCAATTACAAAAATATTAGAGGATGAAGTTGTATTATCTGATGGATCTACACTTCGTGCGGATATGGTTGTACTGTCTGTTGGGGTAAGACCAAATACGAAGCTTGCGCAAGAGGCAGGAATAAAACTTGGTATTACAAAAGCCATTGCTACAGATGATTCAATGAAAACAAACATTGAAGATGTGTATGCATGTGGAGACTGTATTGAGACAATATCTGTCGTCACAAAAAAACCTGTCTATAGACCACTTGGAAGTACTGCAAATAAAACAGGCCGAATCGCAGGAGATGTTATTACAGGAGGTTCTTTAAGATATAAAGGAACACTTGGAACAGGTATCTTTAAAATATTTGATATTGCAGTAGCGACAACAGGGCTAAATGAAAAAGATGCGATAAGTGAAGGTTATGAAACCGTTGTATGTCATAACATTAAAGTAGACCGTCCTGAATATACGGGCGGAAATGAAATGTTGATCAAAGCTGTAGCTGATAAAAATACGGGTAAACTGTTAGGTGTTCAAATTATTGGGAAAACAGGTGTAGATAAAAGAATCGATGTGTTTGCGACATTGATTACTTATGGAGCAACAGTAGATGAACTATTCCACTTAGATTTAGCGTATTCACCACCGTTTTCTACTACAAAAGACCCTGTTCATTATACGGGAATGATTTTAGACAATGCGATAAATAAAGATAGAAATCTAATCACAAGTGCTCAACTTGAAAATGAAACAGAACAAGTGCAAATTATTGATGCTAGAAGTGTTTCTGATTATGAGAAAAAAGGATGTGTACAAGATGCAGTAAATATTCCGCATGCGAAACTGCGTGAAAAGCTAAGTGAGTTAAACCCAAATATTAAAACAATTACATATTGTAATAAAGGTGTAACTGGAAATGCTGCACAAAATATATTGATCAGCCGTGGATTTAAAAAAGTATATAATCTATCTGGTGGACATAAATTTTATAAAGATTGTAAAGACTGTAACTAAGGAGAGAAAGAAAATGAATTTATTTAAGAAAAAAGAAGAAAAAACAAGTTGTGGATGTGGGACAGGATGTTGTTCAACAACAAGTGTTGAAGAAGCGAAAATTATCGTTTTAGGAACATGCTGTAAAAAAAGTACAGAGTCATTTGAAAATGTAAAACAAGCTGTACAAGAATTAGGAATAAACGAAGAAGTTATCAATGTTGGGGATATGGAAGTCATCGCGAAATATGGTGTAATGCAAACACCTGCATTGGTAATCAACAATAAAGTTGTAACTTATGGTAAGTTAATCAAAGTTGAAGATGCAAAAAACTTCGTTTCTGAAAATTTATAAGAATAAGTAATAAAAACCGTCTTAATTGACGGTTTTTTGGTATGTATAGCATTATTATTCAATATTAGAAAATTCCTTTAAAAACACTTTATTCGCAGTCTCAAGTTGAGTGTAATACTGTGCGTATGAAGAACTCAACTTCTTCATTGCAGAAATGAATACATCATTATACCCACTTGAATTATTAAATTCCTTCATCAGTTGCATTAATTTATAAGCGGGTGAGTTTTTGTATTCATCTGATTGTTTAAATTGTAAATAGTGTTGTAACATTTCTTTATTATCAGATATAAATGCATCTGGATTTTGAATGGATTTTTTAGTAGATTCAAGCACTTGCGAGATCTGCTGTGTATTAAAATAGTTTGAACACACGTCTAAATATTCCTCTAAATCTTGTGGAATATCTAAATGATCAAGATTGTCTAAAAACGATAAGATAGTTTCATATGCGTTTTGTTGGCTTTCTGTTTGGATCGGTTCATTTAAAAATTGCGCAAAGTGCAAACAAATAAATCTTCCATAATATCCAGGAAAGGCACTTAACAGTTTGTCTGTAATCGTATTGCTTTGATCAAGTGCGAATAAATCCTTGCGTATCTCATCATAGGTTGCACCTTGACTTAATCTTTGAATAATGTTGTTTTTGACTTTATCTTGTTTGTAATTCAACTCTTTTTTTATCGATATCGCATGCAATGTTGAATTTGTTGTGTCACTTAAAACTTGTCTGATTTCTTCAGTAGAAATATCTAATTTTCTTAAAATACTGATTTTATTTAGTTTTTCAACATCCTGATCACTGTAATTTCTATAGCCGTTTTCTAAAATAGATGGAAAAACTAAACCTTGCAATGTGTAATATTCGATTGCTTTCTTTGTTAATTTTGTGAGTTTACTCACTTCATTTATTAGCATAGGATCACCTCTTTTTTATCATAAACTAACACCTTAGGGAATAGTCAAATTAATTCTAAAAAAATAGGAATATTTTTATTAATCATAGCATAGAGGCAATCATTTCTCAATTTATCTAAAGGAATATAAAAACACATAGGCAAAATTGCCTATGTGATAAAAATATAATATGTATAGATTAAATAACATAATCTCTTTTGTTGTAGAAATAAGCACCAATAGAAATTGCTACAACCATAATCATGAAATAGATACCTGCCATAAGAATTAAGTCATTGTCGAAAGTCAATGCTCTATCAGGACTAAATATTTGAAATGGACTAAAGTATTTAAGCCAAGATAATGATTCAGATACAATTTCACTTAAAAATCCAAGAATATAAGAAAGTAAAACAACCATACTTCCGACTGTTGCACCAGACACTTTTGCAGTAATCCCAGAAATCATAAGTCCAATAGATAAGAAGACAAATGGAGAGATACTAGAGAATTTCATAATCGATAAAATATCCATTCAGATAAATGTTTCTCCTCCACCGATATATCCGCAAATGATGGCTGAACTGCATGTCGCGATTACAACAAGCATAATCGCAAGATAAGAAGTAATTAGTTTTGAAAAATAAATTTCGTATTTATTAACTTCAAGTGAATACATAAACTCAATTGTTTTTGTTTTTTCTTCATTGTAAAGTAAGTTTGATGTAAAGATTACTGCAAAGATACTCATTGCGACAAGTATTAAATTATAAATCATTCCAAAATAGATAACATAATTTCCCATGTCTGCCATATCACTAATTCCAACAAATTGAAGGAGTTCTTGTGGCATAGCATCTAGTTTTACTTGTGCCATGTCTTTTACCGAAGGAAATAAAATCATATAAAGAAACATAAATGAGAATAAAGCAATGCACCAACCAATAATTTGTTTTTTATTGACTGATAAATTAAACTTTACAAGTTCTAAAAGTTTCATTGGTTTTCCTCCTTGTAATATTTAATAAATTCATCTTCGACAGATTTATTACGAATTTCTAGATTTACGATATCAAGTTTTGATAAATCTTGAATAAGTTTGTTTAGATCACCATTAAATTCATATTTTAACTCTGTTTGGTCTTTTTGTTGCACATAAATAATTTTTGATTTATAAATTGATTCAGTATCAATATCAATATCATCAATTATTTTTCCATCTTTTATAATAATAGCACGATCGCAATAGCGTTCTATTTCAATTAAATTATGACTAGATAAAAATATTGTTTTTCCTTGCTTTTTCTTCTCTAAAATTAAATCAAAGAACTTCTCTTGCATTAATGGATCAAGACCGCTTGTAGGTTCATCTAAGACAAGTAAATCCGCATCTTTAATAAGTGCTTGAATAATAGAAACTTTCTTTCTATTACCAAGACTAAGTTCCGTGATTTTTTTAGAAAGATCAAGTTCAAAATAGTTCGCTAAGTCTTGTACAACATCAAATCCAACGTTTGAAAAATTAGCGCAGAATTTTAATAATGCATGGCTTGTCGTGTTTGCATAAAATGCTGCATCACTTGGCATATAACTTACGTATTTTCTAATTTGTTTACTATTTTTAATACTATTAAGTGCTTTGATTTCACATGTTCCAGATGTAGGATGAATAAAATTAAGCAGTGCTCTAATTGTAGTGCTTTTTCCTGCTCCGTTTTTTCCTACAAATCCTACAATTGTTCCTTCTTCTATTTCAAAGCTAATATCATCGACTGCTTTAAAATTTCCATAGTATTTTGTAAAATTATTTATCTTTATGATTGACATAAAACCTCCTTTATTCATAAAATATGAATATAAGCATAGTTTAATTTTATAGTTAGAAAAGTGGTATGTCAATGTATAGAGGTATATAGATTGTATAATGTGTGATGCAGTGGTATAGTATATTAAGTTAGCGTACGCTAACTTAAGAGGGGGATAAGCTATGAATGAAGTAGTATATGCGTTTATGATGACTTTGATTGCAGGGTTAAGTACTGGAATTGGAAGTTTAATTGCGTTAGTAACAAAAAGTACAAATAGAAAATTTTTATCAGTAAGTCTTGGTTTTTCAGCAGGGGTTATGATTTATGTTAGTTTAATGGAAATCTTACCAAAAGCGCAAGAGGGACTTTCTTTATCGCTTGGAGCGATAAATGGAAATCTTGTAGCGATTGTGTCTTTTTTTGTTGGGATGGCAGTCATTGCTTTGATTGATAAAATGATTCCATCTGAAGGAAATCCGCATGAGGTTAAAAGTTTAGAAGAGGGTAGTATGGAAAATGAGAAGTTAATGCGTATGGGAGTATTTACAGCAATTGCGATTGCGATTCATAACTTTCCCGAAGGATTAACAACGTTTGTATCTGCACTGCAAGAACCTAATATTGCGATTCCAATTGTTATTGCGATTGCACTTCATAATATTCCTGAAGGAATCGCAGTGAGTGTTCCAATTTATCATGCGACAGGATCACGAAAAAAAGCGTTTATTTACTCGTTTGCTTCTGGGCTTGCGGAGCCAATTGGTGCACTTGTAGGTTGGTTTTTACTGATGCCTATTATGAATGAAGTGACAAATGGTATTCTATTTGCGATGGTTGCAGGGATTATGGTGTTTATTTCATTTGATGAACTTTTACCTTCCGCAAAAGAGTATGGAGAGCATCATTTATCTTTATATGGAATGATTTTTGGAATGGCGTTTATGGCATTTAGTTTACTATTATTTGTCTAATAATGATTGATTTTATGATATAATTTTCATTAGAGAAAAATGTGAGGGTTAATCATGAGTCAGACCACGAATAAAGGCTATCGTACAGGATATTTGCTGAAGAGATTTTTACCTTATTTTACAAAATATAAGTTAATACTAAGTACAGATTTATTCTGTGCTTCTTTAACGACTGTATGTGAATTAACACTCCCACTTATTGTAAAGTTAATTACTGAAAAAGCAGCAATTAAAGATGGGTTGACTGTGAATTTGATATTAAGTGTAGGTATGATTTATTTCGTTTTGAGAATTATAGATGCATTTGCGAATTATTATATGCAAAGTATGGGACACATTATGGGTGCATATATTGAAACGGATATGAGAAAAGATTTATTTGCGCATTTACAAAAATTGTCGTTTAACTATTTTGACAATCACAAAATTGGGCAAATCATGGCGCGTATTACAACAGATTTAAATGATGTAACTGAGTTTGCGCATCATTTTCCAGAAGAGTTTTTTATTGCGTTTTTCAAAATTACAGTTTCATTTTTAATATTGTGTACAATGAATATACCATTGACATTAATTGTTTTTGCGATTATGCCATTTATGATTTTATTTGCGGCTAAGTATAATCGCAAAGTTAAGAAACAGTTTAAAAAGACAAGAGGGCATATTGGAGATTTAAATGCACAAGTGGAGGATACTTTACTTGGTGTACGTGTTGTGAAGTCTTTTGTGAATGAAGAGAAAGAAGAGGAAAAATTCTCTGTTAGTAATCAAGTATTTTTGAAAATAAAGTCGGATACGTATCGTTATATGGCGGCATTTTCAAGTACAGTGAGAATATTTGACGGATTGATGTATATTGTAGTTGTAGTGGTGGGGGCTTTATTTTTATTGAACAATCAAATTGGTGCAGGAGAATACATTGCTTATTTACTGTATGTAACAACACTTCTTGCGACTGTGAAAAGAATTGTAGAGTTTATGGAGCAATTTCAAAGAGGAATTACGGGTGTGGAACGCTTTGTGGAAGTGATGGATGCGAAGGTTGATATCTTTGACGATGCGGATGCACAAAATGTGGATGTATTAAAAGGTGAAATTGAATTTAACGATGTGAGTTTTAGATATGCGGATCATTTAGAAGAAGTATTGTCGCATGTGAATATCAAAATAGATGCAGGAAAGCATGTTGCGCTTGTGGGACCATCAGGTGGTGGAAAAACAACAATTTGTAATTTAATACAAAGATTTTATGACGTAACAGATGGAATGATTAAAGTCGATGGTATAGATGTTAAGAAAATAAAGTTGAAATCTTTAAGAGGTCATATTGGTATGGTACAACAAGATGTTTATTTATTTTCTGGGACTGTACTTGAAAATATCGGTTATGGTAAAATAGGAAGTAGTAAAGAAGAGATCATAGAAGCTGCAAAACTTGCGAATGCGCATGACTTTATTATGCAACTTGAAGAGGGGTATGATACATATGTGGGAGAGCGTGGTATAAAGCTTTCTGGTGGTCAAAAACAAAGAATTAGTATTGCACGTGTCTTCTTGAAAAATCCTGCTATTTTAGTCTTAGATGAAGCAACATCTGCACTTGATAATGAAAGTGAAAGATTAGTGCAAAATTCATTAGAGAAACTAGCGCAAGGAAGAACAACCTTTACGGTTGCGCATCGTTTAACAACGATTAAAAATGCAGATCAAATATTAGTGCTAACAGATCAAGGAATTGAAGAGATGGGAGTACATAGTGAATTGATTAAAAAACAAGGTATCTATGCAAGTCTTTATCAAATGTATAAAGAAACAGCTTCATTCTAATAGAAAGGGATAGTATATGATGAATCAAACAAATACTTTAAAATTAAATGCTTACTTGAACGAGTGTGTAAAACAAGGTGTATCTTGTGGGTTTGTAGTTGGCCTTGTAAAGAAAAATGATACATGGTTTACCTGTGTGGGAGATAAGCAAGTATTACCTACAAAAGAAAAAACAAGCGTTGATACGATTTATGATCTGGCTTCAGTTAGTAAAGTTTTAACAACAACAACATTGATATTAAAACTTGTGGAAGAAGGTTTGATTTCTCTTAAAACACCTGTTTGCGAAGTCTTACCTTTATTTAAACATTCTAAAATTTTAATTAAACATTTATTGAATCACACTTCAGGATTTGCGCCTGATATTGTAGGATATAAACAAATGAGTGAACAAGAAGCCTATACAGCAATGTATAATATGGAACTTGAATATCCAACTGGTGAAAAAGTAGTGTATTCGGATGTAAACTTCATTTTACTTGGGAAGGTAATTGAACAGTTAAAAGGAAGCCTACAAGCGTATGCGCAAAGTGCGATGTTTGATCCATTGAATATGAAAGACACATGTTATAATCCATCAAATGAAGTCTATGATCGTTTAGCAAGCTATGAAGATATTTCATCACGCGGAGGGATTGTAAAAGGGGTAGTGCATGATGGAAAAGCATTTTTGTTTAAAGGAATAAGTGGACATGCTGGTGTGTTTTCTACAGTAGAGGATATTAGCCATTTTATGCAAATGGTATTAAATGGTGGAGTCTATAATGGTGTACAATATTTATCAGAATATTCTATCAATTTATTAAAAACAATCACAACACCAAACTTAAATGAAAAAAGAAGTGTAGGGTGGGTTGTATCTGATGAAAATTATGCGCTGGGTGACTATGCGTCTGATACAACACTCTTTCATACAGGATTTTCAGGTCCTAGTTTATTAGTTGACTTTAAAAAAGAAGTGGGTGTAATTATACTGACAAACCGCGTGCATCCATCAAGAGAATCAAAAAAATTACTAGCAGTTAGAAATCAAATTCATAATTTAGCGTTTTTAGCGTTTTAAAAAGGAGTATATATGGAGTATAAAAATAGAGTAATCCGTGTTGAAAATATCCCAAACTTGCCAATTAACGCAAGCATAAAATTAAAACCAGTGGCTTCATTGTGGGGGATGATTGCGTTTAGTGTTTTTATTATGTTGACAAATCGCAGTTGGATTATTGGAATTATCATTTTTATTTTAGCGATTTATGGGATGGCATTTGTACCAAATCGAAAATTAATTGATTTCACCAATGAGTTTATGATTTCTTATTTATTTAATAATAAAGAGGAGTGTATTTTGATTTATTGGGATGAAATCAATCAATGGAGATATATATTTGGGCATGGTTCTAATGATCATCTTTCGATTGTTACAAATGATGGTGCTAAGTATATGATAGATGCAACAAACAAAGTAAAAGTTGTGAAGTATTTAAGAAAATATGCGGAAGCCATAGAACTTCCTGCCCGTACAGATACAGGTGTTAATATGAAATGAAAACGTTTTCTTGAAATAAAATGAAAGAAAATGTTTTTTTTCTTTTCTTTATCATTTTAGTTTGTTATAATAAAAACCAAGAGGTAGAAGAAATGAATCAAATAGAAAATAATGCTTTTTTTTGGCAAAAACTAGATACAATATACAATTCAAGTGATTTTAAATTGTCGAATCCTAAGGGAACATCACATGAGAAATATCATAATTTGATTTATCCTGTAGATTATGGATATTTAGAAGATATGGATAATAATGATTCACAAATTCGTGTTTATAAAGGGACGCAAAAAGGATCTAGTATTAAAGTGGCGATTATTTCTGCAGATATTTTAAATAAAGATATTACTGTAAAGTTATTAATCGGATGTAGTGAACAAGAAGAGAAAGATATTTTATCATTTTTAAATCAAACTGATTTTCAAAAAACAGTATTGATTCGAAGATCAAATGATATTCCAAGTTGGGGGATGTCAAATTAGCGTTTAGAATTTAAGTCTTACTTAAATTCTTTTTTATTAGGGTTATTGCTTGTTTTGTGATACAATATAGTCCAAGTTGGAGGAAGATTTATGAAAATAACAATTGAGAAAATGGGTATTAATGGAGAAGGGATCGGATACATTGAGAAAAAACCGACTTTTGTCTATGGTGCACTAGCGCAAGAAGAAGTTGAGATTGAAGTAATCGACCGTCAACCTCGGTATAATATTGCGAAGTTAATTAAGGTAATTAAAAAAAGTAAATATAGAAGAGAATCGAAGTGTCAGTATTCTTATAAGTGTGGTGGTTGTCCATTAATGATAATGGATTATGAGGAACAATTAACACAGAAAAAGAAAATGTTGGATCAAGCTTTATATAAATATGCAGGGATCAGAAGTGGTCAAATCAATGATGTTGTTAAAAATGATACACCACTTTATTATCGTAATGCATTAAAGCTTCCAATTGGATATGCTGAAAATAAAATAGCATGTGGTATGTATGCAATTAATAGTAATCATTTCATTAATACAAATGGGTGTATTGTTCATGAAAAACAGCTTGAGGAAATGAAATCGAAAATTATGGCTGTTTTAAATAAACATGAGTTAAAGTCTTTTGATAATAAAACACAACGTGGTGTTAGATATTTAGTATTAAGAGGGTTTGATGGAATCTATCAGTGTACGATTATTACTGGAAAAGATCAGTTTACATATGAAATGGTGCAAGATTTAATGGAGATTGAAGGATTAAATTCTCTATTTCAAAGTTGGAATACAGAAAAGAGAAATCATGAGATTTTTGGAAAGAAAATCACACATATTTCAGGTGCAAAGACATTAGAAGTTAAAATGGATGGGTATGTATTTAGATTGTCGCCACGTTCATTTTTCCAATTAAATAAATTACAAGCAGCGAATATGTATAAAAAAGTTAGAGAATATGTGACAAATGCGAATTTTGTTGTAGAAGCATATTCGGGTATAGGAGCTATTTCTGTTTATTGTCACGATGTTGTGAATAGTATGGTGGGAATAGAATCTATAAAAGATGCAGTTAAAAATGCACAAGAAAATGCACGTTTAAATAAAGCAGATAATTTAGAGTTTATTTGTGGAGATGCTGCAGTTGCATTAAAAGGAGTTGTTCAAAAAAATAAAGTAGATGCGATTGTTGTCGATCCACCAAGAACTGGCTTAAATGAGGAAATGATTTCTGCACTTATAAAAAGCCGTGCTAAACGAATTGTATATATTTCGTGTAATCCAAGTACATTGGCTAAAAATCTAGCGGATTTAATGAGAACCTATGATGTAGTAGAGATTACGCCATATGATATGTTTTCTTATACACCATTAATTGAGACAATGGTATTATTGCAAAGAAAAAAATAACATTATTAAAACCAAGCCCTACCAACATCGAAGTTAGTAGGGTTTAATTATTTCTAAATTTATTATCCATTTCTGTAGATGATAGTATTGCACCTTTTGATTTAATTATTGATGGGGAAACGTTAATTATGGATGTAAATGGTGGTCAGTATATTTTAGAAAAAGAATAAATTATACTTAGATAAGAATATTTTAAAAAACAAGCTAATTACTTAAGTATTAAGTTAAAGTTTGTTTTTTTTCTTCCACTTGTTCTTATCTATTCTAGATGAGTTTTGTGTAATAACTTATGAAATAAAAAAGAGGTGCAAACCTCTTAGATCATCTTAAATGTCATAACGTTATTTCAAGTAAAAGTGTGTTTAAATAATTGTTAATGTTATATAAGTTATAAAAGTAAAAAATATATTTGCTCATAGATAGAGTTTGTGATAATATTAGCATACGATGTGACCAAATGTCACATTATTGGAGGAAAATATGAAAAAATTACTTGTTTTAGCTTTAACTGTTTCATTATTTGCAGGATGCTCTGCGTCAGAAGAAAAATATGAAGCAACTGTAAAAGGACATAATGATGATATAACAATCAGTGTTGCTTTTGATGGAGAAAAAATTACTGATGTAGAAGTTGTCAGTCACTCAGAAACGGAAGGGATTGCGGACAAAGCTATATCAGATATTCCAAAATTAATTGTAGAAAATCAGTCACTTAATATTGATATATTTGCTGGTTCTACAATAACAAGTCAAGCTATACTTGATGGAGCGAAATCAGCTATTGAACAATCTACAGTTAGTGTTGAAAATTTTTTAGATTCTAGTGATGATTCAGAAGAAGAGAAAACAATTTTTGAAGGTGGTTGGAATGCAATTCCAACATTAGGAATAACAAAAGGGGAATACTTTGTAGAAACTATGTTATTTGGTAGAGGAGAAGGTCATACTGGTATTCTAGAAGTTGTAGTAAATGATGGAAACTTAGTCTTAGTAGAATTCAATGAAATCGCTAGACCAGATTATCATACAAATATGTACCAAAATGAATTGAAAAGATATTCTGAATATAACTTCATGATGGGAGAAATAGGTGGAACAGCACTAGTTCAAGGGATACTTAATGCAGAACAAACTGTAATGGATAGCCAGGATTTAACTGTAGAAATCGATTATGTTGCAGGAGCTACAGAGTCTATTGTACAAGGATTTGAACCACTTGCAGAAGCAATTGACGAAAGACTAGAAGAAGGATCTAACCAACATTTTTATAGAATTGCAGAAGATATTGGTGGAGGACTTACTGGTATTTTAGATGTAGTCATTGAAGATGGTAAGATTGTAGAGTGTATGTATGATGAATTATTTGCTAATACACAAGATGAAATTGAAAACCCTAAACATAAGAAATATGAAAGAACATCTAAATATGAAAACATTCAATATAAAGATGATTCAAAAGTTGGATTTAAGTGGCAAATGGACTTATTGAATGAACAAGTTGTTGAAAACCAAAATATGCTAGATTTATCAGTGGTTGTAGAGACTATTGGACAAGATGTATATGATGCAAATCCAGCGTACTCAAATTATTTATCTTTAGCAGAAAAACTTCAAAATGAAATGTTAACTGATGGAGTGATATCTAAATAAGCTAAGATATCTTAAAATGATACAAATATAAAAAGAGACTTTTAAGAGATTTTTTAATCTCTATAATAAAAGTCTTTTTTTAAATCTTATATTTACATAGGCTTATAATAAGAGTTCGAGTATTGTAGTAAGGTAAGTGGATATAAAACCAAATGATTGTAGCATAAATTTTGATACACTAAAGAATCAATACATTTAATGATTAGAATATTATATGAAAATATGACGTTTATTAGGCTATACAAAGCCGTAAACACCTACAAGCTTTATATGAAAAAAAGAGGTGTAAACCTCTTAGATAATTTTAAAATGTTTGAGTGCATTATAGATGCCATCTTCTAAAATATGTGTAGTTACATAATCCGCATGACTTTGTACAAATGCGCTTGCATTGCCCATTGCGACACCTATTTTTGCTTTTTGAAGCATCTCAATATCATTTTCACCATCTCCAAATGACATAACATTATCCCAATTAATATTGTAGTATTTGAGTGCTGTTTCAATTGTTTTAGTCTTATCGACACCTTTTGGGAAAATATCATAGGCACCATTAAATGCTGCAGTAATTGTAACATCCTTAAAATACTCTTTTGCGTATTTTATTTGATCAGGACTTGCGGATAAAAATGCACCAAGTGCACATGTATTGCTTAAAATAGTATTATATTCTTCTGACTCTCCATCTTTTACAAAAGCTTTTGTACGAGGGTCTTCAATATACATATCACAGAAAGCTTCACTGTTATATGGACTGATCATTTCATGTTCATATTTAAATCCTAAAAGCAATTTATGTTGTCTTGTATATTCAATCATTTGTGTCATTGCGTTTTTAGAAAACTTATGTGTTTCTAAGATGTTGAAATGTTTATCTAAAAGACATGTTCCATTAACTGTA
Source organism: uncultured Erysipelotrichaceae bacterium (assembly GCA_964368305.1). GTDB lineage: Bacteria > Bacillota_I > Bacilli_A > Erysipelotrichales > Erysipelotrichaceae > CAYJAB01. Next base: position 21,091 of record CAYJAB010000014.1, read on the forward strand.
ACGTATAAATCAGGATCAATCTCTTCAATCACTTGTTTTCTTAAAAAATAATAACATCTACCTGTTGCGATTAAAACATGTAATCCTTTTTCTTTCGCAAGGGTGATTGCTTGTATTGCGCTTTTTTCAATTTCTTCTTTGCCTCTTGCAATTAATGTACCATCTACATCAAATACTAATAGTTTTATTTCCATAATACGCTCCTATTTTCGTGTCTTTATTGTATAGGGATTATATTATAAATGCAAGGAGTGTGTCGCAATTGATTGCACTTTACAAGACTTAGGATTATACTTATTTTAGATAGAAACATAGTGGGGGAACGTATGGAAATTATCGTCTGTATTAAACAAGTACCAGATACGCAAAAGGTACAAGTAGATCCAAAAACAGGGGTCTTACTGCGTGATGGAATAGAGTCTAAAATGAATCCATATGATTTATATGCGATTGAAACTGCACTTCAAATTAAAGAAAAAACACAGGCAAAAGTGAGTGTTTTAACAATGGGTCCACCAAGTGCAAAAGAAGTGTTATATGAAGCATTGGCTTTGGGGTGTGACGCTGTGTATTTAATGTCTGATCGCAAGTTTGCAGGGGCAGATGTTTTAGCGACATCATTTACACTTGCGCAAGGAATTAAAGCGGTAAATGATCAGGTAGATTTAATTATTTGTGGTAAGCAAACTACAGATGGGGATACTGCACAAGTAGGGCCATCTATTGCGGAACACTTAGGGTTGACTCATGTAAGCTGGGTAAAGAAAATAGAGAAAGTAGATAATTCAAGTATTGTGTTTGTACAAGACTTTTCAAAAAGTGTCGCAAGGACAAAGCTATCTTTCCCTTGTCTTTTGACGGTTGAAAATACAGTGTATCAGCCAAGGCTTCCAAGCTTCACAAAGAAGAAACAAACTGAAAGTACAGAGATTCAAGTTCTTACTTTTGAAGATTTAAATGTTAAAGATGAAACGCGTTATGGTTTAAAAGGATCTCCAACACAAGTAGAGAGAATTTTTGAGCCTACAAAAAAAGAAGGATCTAAAAGGTTCAGTGGGGATTTTAAAGAAGTTTCAAATAATATGTATGAAACTTTAAAGGACTTAAAATTTGTCCAAGGAGATCAAAATGGCGGGAATTAAAATTAATCCAGAGATTTGTACAAAATGTGAAGTATGTATAGGTAGATGTCCATTTCAAGCACTTGAAGTCAAAGATGAAAAAGTAGTTGTCTTACAAGGATGTAAGGCTTGTAAAGTATGTATCAATTTATGTCCACATAAAGCGATTTCTTTTGAAGAGGTAAAACATCAAACCATAGATAAAGATCGCTATAAAGGAATATTGGTGTATGTAGAACATGAGGATGGCGTTATTCATGGTGTAACCTATGAATTAATAAATAAAGCGTTAGAGCTTGCGAAAAAAGTAAATCAAAGTGTTTCTTGTTTGTTTATTGGAAGTGAAATTTATGATAAAGCAGATGCGTTATTAGAATATGGTGTAAGTCATGTTTATGTATATGAAAGTGAAGCACTACAGTATTTTAAAGTGGATAGTTATACAAATGTATTTGAACATTGTATACATAAAAGTATGCCGCATACTGTATTAATTGGGGCGACAACGGTAGGAAGAAGTTTAGCGCCTAAAGTTGCGACACGATTTAAAACAGGATTAACGGCGGATTGTACGATTTTAGATATCAAAGAAAACACGGATTTAATTCAAACACGTCCTGCGTTTGGTGGGAATATTATGGCGCAAATTGTCACAGAAAATCATCGTCCACAGTTTTCAACGGTGCGTTATAAAGTAATGGACCATGCGAAAAAAATAGATAACCCAAGTGGTGTTAAAGAAAGAGTGGAAATAGATGAATCACTTCTAAAAAGTAAAATTGAAATCATTGAAGTGATTGAAAAATTAAAAGAAATAGATATTAGTGAAGCTGAAGTGTTGGTTGTTGCTGGAAATGCAGTTTCGGATGAGAAGGGAATGGCTTTAGTACAGTCACTGGCGGATGCTCTTTCTGCACAAGTCGCCGTAACACGTCCTTTGGTTGAAAAAGGATGGATGACATATCAATATCAAATTGGGTTATCCGGAAGAACTGTAAAACCAAAATTAATTATTACGTGTGGTGTAAGTGGCGCAATTCAATTTGTCGCTGGTATGGAAAACAGTGAGGTCATTATGGCGATTAATATAGATGAAAATGCACCGATCTTCAACATAGCAGATTATGCGGTTGTTGGGGATGTCTATGAAGTTTTACCGAGTTTAATTGAAAAAATTAAAGGAGAAAAGTTCAATGTTTCATAAATGTACAAATGAAGATTTAAATTATTTTAAAGAAGTATGTGGTGAAAGTGAAGTTTGTGTTGAAGATCAAATTCATGAAGATTTTACACGAGATGAAATGACAGAATATGGATGTTATAAGCCAGATGTTGTTGTATTTGTAAAAAATACAGAACAAGTATCAAAGGTTGTATCATATTGTAATGATAAAAATATTGCACTTACGGTACGTGGGAGTGGTACGGGTCTTTGTGGCGGAAGTGTTGCGATTTTAGGTGGTGTTGTCTTAGCGATGAATAAGATGAATAAAATAATAGAAATTGATCATAATACATTAACGGCAATTGTAGAGCCTGGTGTATTATTAATGGAACTTGCGCAAGCAGCAAGTGATGAAGGATTTTTATATGCGCCAGATCCTGGAGAGAAAAGTGCGACAATAGGTGGCAATGTTTCGACAAATGCAGGTGGAATGCGTGCAGTAAAATATGGAGTAACACGCGATTATATCAAAGGACTTGAAGTTGTTATGGCAAATGGTGAAGTACTACAATTAGGTGGTAAGGTCGCTAAGAGTAGTTCTGGTTATAGTTTAAAAGATTTGATTATTGGAAGTGAAGGGACTTTGTGTGTTGTCACAAAAATTTATGCGAAACTTTTGGCGAAACCTAGCAAAATGATTTCTCTTTTGGTTCCTTTTTCTGATTTAAATCAGTGTTTAAAAGTTGTAAATAAGGTATTGTCTTTAGCGGATCGTCCTGTAACAATTGAGTTTATGGAAAAAGAAGTTATTGATGATTCTTGTGAATATTTAGGGAAGCAATTTCCTAATAAAGGATACAATGCCTATTTGATTATTTCGTATAATGGAAATAGTAAAAAGGAAATTGAAGAGATGTATGAGCCTGCTGCAAACTTATGTTTAAGTCATGGTGCATTGGATGTTTTTATTTCTGATACACAGGAAAGACAAGATAGTGTATGGAGTGCACGTGGTGCATTTTTGGAGGCAATTAAAAATTCAACAACGACAATGGATGAGTGTGATGTAGTTGTGGATATTAATTTAGTGGGTGAGTTTATGAAATTTGTAAAAGAACTTTCTGAAAAATATGAAGTTAGAATTAGAAGTTTTGGACATGCTGGGGATGGGAATCTTCATGTATATGTATGTAAAGATGATTTAACTGATGAAAGATGGGAAACGGTTGTGAATACTTGTATGGATCAAATGTATGAAAAAGCAATTCAGCTCAATGGTCAAGTATCGGGTGAACATGGAATTGGACATGCAAAGAAGAAATATCTAAGACAGTCTATTGGTGAGACTCAAATTGAATTGATGAGACAAATTAAAAAGGTATTTGATCCTAAAGGGATTTTAAATCCAAATAAAGTATTTGATTTAAAAGGAGAAAAAAATGATTAAACTTGTAGTGTTTGACGTAGATGGGACTTTGGTAGATCATAGCAATAATGAGGTGTATGCATCGAGTATTGAAGCGATTCAAAATTTAAAAAAGAAGAATATTTTTATAGCAATTGCAACGGGAAGAACACATTATAGTGTGGATGAAAGAGTATTGAAAATAAGTCCGGATTATATTATCGGATGTAATGGCCAAGTGATTGTGGATCATACAGGGAATGTGCTTTCTTGTATTAATTTCACACAAGAAGAAACAATGGGTTTGTATGAATTAAGTTTAAAACATCGTCTTCCTTTGCTTATGAAATTTGAGGATGCGACATATATGTATGAGCATAGTAGAGGATTTCAATGGATTGAGGATTTTGATGAAGCTGAGAGTACATTTAAACTAAAATATGATCATAACTATGATCGTCATTTAAAGTCTTTACCACAAAGTATATCGATGGTTGTTGAAGATCCTTTAAAAGCAGAAATTGAAAAACAGTATCCAACATTAAAATTTGTGAAATGTGGATGGAGTGATTACGATATTATTCATCAAAATATTGACAAGTCGATAGGGATTGAATATATAATGAATAAGCATCATATAAACTGGGATGAAGTAGCGACATTTGGAGACAATATGAATGATATTGAAATGTTGAGTAAAGCAAAGTATGGTTGTGCTGTATATGACGCAAGTGATGTAGTTAAGAAGGCTGCATCTTATACAACGGATCAGTTGAAAAATGATGGTATTAAAAAGATGATTGAGAAAATCATGAAAGAGGAGAATCAAAATGATTAAAGACAAGTTTATTGAAGCAGTAGATCAATTACAAAAGAAGTTAAGAGATACGCAATCTGAAAACATCATTACAGCGGCGAATTTAATAGCGGATTGCGCGTTAAATGATGGATGTGTACATTTGTATGATACAGGTCACATTATTGATTCAGAAATTTTTAACCGTGCTGGTGGATATGAAATGATGCGTCGTTTCAAATTTGAATTAACTGTAACAGGAACTGCAAGAAAACGCTCTTATATGGAAAAAGACGAATCAATGGAAGGTCTTGCGAAGTTTGCACTTAGAAAAGGGGATGTCCAAAAAGGAGATGTCATGATTATTGGAAGTGTTTCTGGTAAAACACCAAATGTAATTGACATTGCATTGGCTTGTAAAGAAATGGGTGTTAAAGTGATTACAATTAGTTCTATTACGTATTCAAGTCAATTAGAGTCTATGCATTCAAGTAAAAAGCATTTGTATGAAATTGGGGATGTGAACATTGATAATTGTGCACCTTATGGAGATGCAATGATTGAAGATGATCGTTTAGATTCTACATTTATTCCTGCATCAGGACTATCAGCTGCTTATTTGATGTGGATGATGTGTGCTGATTTGGCAGAAATCTTACTTGAAAGAGGGGTCAAACCTGGTATTTTAAGAAGTGTAAATAAACCTGGAAATCATGAATATAATTTAGAACTTGCTGAGTTATATCAAAAACGTAGTTATTAAAAATAAAAGAAGCTGTTTTACAGCTTCTTTTTTATTCAACTATTTTAGTTTTGAGATTTCTTGCATAATCGCAAGTAATTGCGCTTTTTCTGTTGCGACAAAACTATGGTTTTTATCTTCTTTATTGTCTGTACCAAATCTTTGTGTAGATGGATCAAGTACAAGATGTTTTGCGGTCATATGGATTTGGTTGGCTTTTGTAAGGTTTAGAATTTCTAAAACGTTATGTTCTCTTACGCCTCCTCCTGGTAAAATTTGAATTTTGTCTCCATATTTTTCTTGAAGGTATCCAAGTTTTTTACATCCATCTTCAATATCAGGATATACAGAGCCTCCACTTGTAAGAATGCGGTCTATTCCACATTCTATTAGAATTTGAATTGAATTTTCAAGATCTTCTGTAGCATCAAATGCTTTATGGAAAATCGCTTCTTTTGGTTTAATTAATTGAACCATTTCTTTTGTGCGTTTTACATCGATGGTGCTATCTTCATTTAGAAATCCAAAAACAATTCCATCCGCACCTGCTTCTAGTAAGTCTTTAGCTTCTTGAAGCATAACTTGGTATGTAATTTCTGAATAATAAAATCCAAATCCACGTGGTCTTACCATACAACAAATAGGAATGTCGACTGCTTTTTTAGCATGTCTTAGCGTTGCGGTAGAAGGTGTCATTCCACCCATTTCTAGCGCATGATTAAGCTCGATACGGTCTGCATTACACTGCTGTGCTGTGATGCAATCTTCAACGGATCCACAGCATACTTCTACTAAAATATTGTTTATCATATTGGCTCCTTTTATGTTATGTAAATCATATCATAGGTTGTTTATTTTTTTAATAGAAACTTATGAAAATAATTCTATACTTTTTTAGTTGTTTTTGTTATAATTTCGTAAAGTTAAAATCATCGTATATTCTTGTGGATTTGGCACAAGAGTCTCTACGGACTACCTAATTGGTCCACTACGAGCGATTCAGATTTTTTCTTATTCATTTAGGAGAAAAAAATGTTAACAATTGAAAAACTAAGAAGAATGAGAGATGTTGCTTCTTTAAAGGAAGAAGCAGATTTATTGATTAAGAATTTAAAGATAATTAATACGATTACCCAGGAAATACATGAAGTGAATCTTTCTATTGTAGAGGATCGCATTGTTGGGTTTTCTGGTGAAAAAGCAAAAGTGGTGATTGATGCAAAAGGAATGTATGCATCACCACTTTTAATTGATGCGCACATGCATATTGAATCTACTTTATTAACACCAGGTGTATTAAATGATCTTTTACTTCCAAGAGGTGTGGGGACAATTATTGCCGATCCACATGAAATTGCGAATGTAAGTGGAAAACAAGGAATTGAGTATATTTTAAAATCTGTTGAAGCGTTGGATCTTGATTTTAAAGTTGCGCTTCCATCCTGTGTTCCATCGACAAGTTTTGAACATTCTGGTGCGATTTTAAAAGCAGAGGATTTATTTGAGTTTTATGATCATCCAAATGTAATTGGGCTTGCGGAAGTTATGGATTATTTTAGTGTATTAGACGATGAAGATATGTTGAATAAATTGTTTGATGCACAAACATTGAATAAGACAATTGATGGACATGGTGCTATTTTAGATGAAGTAGGATTGGATGTATTTGCTGCTATGAACATTTTAAATGACCATGAATGTGGGGATCTAAAAGGAATGCAAGATCGTCTAAGACGTGGTATATATACGTTTATTCGTGAAGGGACTGTTTGTAAGAATTTAGAGGATTTAATTAAGGCGGTTGATTTACATAATTATCGTTATGTATGTTTATGTACAGATGATAAACATCCAGATGATTTAGCAAAAGATGGTGGAATTGATGGAGTGTTAAGAAAGGCAATTGAGTTAAATGTAGATCCAATTATGGCAATTTCATTGGCGACATTGAATCCAAGCAAGTGTTATAAATTAGATGACATTGGTGTATTAACACCTGGTAAAAAAGCAGACTTCTTCTTATTTGAAGATTTAAATAATATTCAAGCGAAAAAGGTGTTTAAAAATGGTGTGCTTGTGGCAGAAGATGGTAAAGTAATCAATGAGAAAAAACATCTTCGTGTAGAAGTAAGTGAGAGTATATTACATTCTATTAACTACAAACCATTTTGTAAGTCTGATATTCAAATTGATTTGGGTAAATCAAATGGTATGAATATGATAGAGGTTAGTGCAGGAAGTGTTGTCACAAAATTATTGAAAGAAGTTGTGGATAAAAATGAAGACAATCAATTTGTACAAAGTATAGAAAAAGATCATGCGAAATTGATTGTAGTTGAAAGACATCACGCTACTGGAAATATTGGATTGAGTTGTGTGAAGGGGTTTGGACTTTTAAAAGGAGCCATTGCGACAACAGTAGCGCATGATAGTCACAATATTATCGCAGTCGGTATGAATGATGGTGATATGATGTTAGCGGTAGATCAAGTACAAAGAAATGGCGGCGGATATGTCTTAGTTGTAGATGGCCAAGTCAAATCTTGTGTAAAACTTGAAGTATCAGGGTTAATGACAAACAGTAGTTTAGAACAAACAACCGCATCTTTACATAAATTGCATAGTGATGTGAATGAAATTATTGTTGATCATAAATTTAATCCATTTTTGATGTTGTCGTTTATTTCACTTCCAGTTATTCCGGAAGTGAAACTTACAGATATTGGATTAATTGAGGTTACTACAGGAAGTGTAATGGAACTGCCTGTGATGATAGATAAAATTGATGAAATACAGGAGGAATATTAATGGATTCAATGAATGGGAAAGTAGTTAAAGAAGGGTATACATTTGATGATTTACTTTTAGTGCCAGCTTATAGTCAAGTTGTGCCTGCACAAGTAAAACTAAAAACAAGATTAACGGATAAGATTACATTGAATATTCCAATTTGTTCTGCAGCAATGGATACTGTTACAGAAGATGAAATGGCAAAAGCATTGGCTTTAAATGGTGGTCTTGGATTTATTCATAAAAACATGACAATTGAACAACAAACGCAAATGGTAAAAACAGTTAAAGAAACAGTTGTTACAAAAGAAGACCGTGATGCATGTTTAGATGCACAAGGACGTTTGGTTGTAGGAGCTGCAGTGGGTGTAAGTGATACGACATTTGATCGTGTTGCATCTTTAGTAGAAGCAGGTGTTGATATTATAGCAGTAGATAGTGCACATGGGCATTCTATGGGTGTTATTAATACAGTTAAAAAGATTCGTGAATTGTATAAAGATTTGGATATTGTTGGTGGAAATGTTGTAACATCTCAAGCAGCAATTGATTTAATTTATGCGGGGGCAAATGTTATTAAAGTAGGTGTGGGTCCTGGATCTATTTGTACAACACGTGTTATTAGTGGTGTTGGGGTTCCTCAATTAACTGCAATCAACGATGTATATAACTTTGCGAAAACATATAATGTAGGTGTGATTGCGGATGGTGGAATTAAGCTATCTGGGGATATTGTAAAAGCACTTGCGGCAGGTGGAGATTGTGTTATGCTTGGTGGTCTTCTTGCAGGATGTGAAGAAACACCGGGTGAAGTAATTGAAAAAGATGGTAAAAAAATTAAGAAATATGTAGGGATGGGATCACTGTCTGCAATGAAGCGTGGAAGCAGTGACCGTTATTTCCAAGGTGGACAAAAAGAGTTGAAGAAACTTGTTCCTGAGGGAATTGAAGCGACTGTAGCATATAAAGGAAGTATTGAAGATGTAATTTACCAAATGATGGGCGGATTACGCAGTGGTATGGGTTATTGTGGATGTGGAAGTGTTTTAGAGTTAAAAGAAAAAGCGAAGTTTATTAAAATCACAAATGCTGGATTAAAAGAATCACATCCGCATGATGTACAAAATGTGAAGGAGGCACCAAATTACCGTGGCAAATAAAATTATAGTTTTAGATTATGGAAGTCAATATAATCAATTAATCGCACGTAGAATTCGTGAGATGGGTGTATTTAGTGAGTTAAGATCACATCGTGTAACAGCAGAAGAAATAAAAGCAGATCCTTCTATTAAAGGTATTATTTTTTCTGGTGGTCCGATGAGTGTATATGAAGAGGGTGCATTTAGTTGCGATGAAAAAATCTTTGATTTAAATATCCCTGTTTTAGGAATTTGTTATGGAATGCAACTTATGGCACATAAACTTGGTGGAACTGTAAGTGGCAGTGATCATAGAGAGTATGGAAGAAAAGAAATCGACATTACAAAAGAAAGTCCATTAATTACTGAACTTCCACTAACACAAACAGTTTGGATGAGTCATGGTGATCAAGTTACAGAACTTCCAAAAGGATTTGTAAGCAATGCGAAGACAGAAATTTGTCCTATTGTAATGATGAGTAATGAAGAAAGAAACTTATATGGAATTCAATTTCATCCAGAAGTAAGACATAGTGAGTATGGAAATGAAATGATTCGTAAGTTTGTATTTGATATTTGTAAAGCTGAAAATGATTGGACAATGGATGCATATATTGAAACAGAAGTTAAGAAAATCCGTGATTTAGTGCAAGACGATGAAGTGCTTTGTGCACTTTCAGGTGGAGTAGATTCTGCAGTTGTTGCAGCACTTCTTCATAAGGCAATTGGGAATAAATTAACGTGTATGTTTGTGGATCATGGTCTATTAAGAGAAAATGAACCAGAATCAGTTGTTGAAACTTTCCAAGATCATTTTAAAATGAACTTAATTAAAATTGATGCTCAAGAATTATTCTTAGGTAAATTAAAAGGGGTAGCAGATCCTGAATTAAAACGTAAGATTATTGGAAATGAATTTATTAATGTATTTGATACAGAGAGTAGTAAACTTTCAAATATCAAATGGTTAGCACAAGGAACACTTTATACAGATGTAATTGAGTCAGGTACAGAAACTGCACAAACAATTAAATCTCATCATAATGTTGGAGGACTTCCAGAAGATATGAAGTTCAAACTTGTAGAACCATTAAATATGTTATTTAAAGATGAAGTTCGTGTTTTAGGAACAAAGCTTGGACTGCCTGATGAAATTGTACATAGACAACCTTTCCCAGGTCCTGGACTTGCGATTCGTGTGTTAGGTGAAGTTACTGAAGAAAAATTAGCACTTGTAAGAAAATCAGATGCGATTTTAAGAGAAGAAATTAAACTTGCAGGACTTGACCGTGAGATTTGGCAATACTTCACTGCACTGCCTGATATGAAATCAGTTGGTGTAATGGGCGATCAAAGAACATATGATTATACAATTGGAATACGTGCAGTCACATCAATTGATGGTATGACAGCTGACTGGGCTAGAATGCCGTATGAAGTTTTAGATAAAATATCACGTAGAATCGTAAACGAAGTTAAAGGTATTAACAGAGTAGTATACGATTGTACAAGTAAACCACCCTCAACAATTGAGTGGGAGTAGCACTCTGTGGATGTTATATGCAGAAAATATACAGAAAACACCCTAAAATCAGGGTGTTTTCTTGCTTTTTTAGATTTTTTATGCTAAATAATGATAAATTATGCAGTGGTGTAGTGCCGCTGATAACAAAATGATAACATAATTTTTGTTGCCAGACAGTATCACAGTAGTATCAAGCCTTGATAACAAGCTGTTTTACTCAAAAGATGCTGAGTACAGACTGAGTACCACTGGCTACAAAATGGCTACATATTTTAAATCTTAAAATTCAGCATTAGTAAT
>CAYJAB010000015.1:0-29793 GCA_964368305.1 uncultured Erysipelotrichaceae bacterium
CGATTTATTATAAGAAGCATCATATTCCTCTTGTGCATTATCGCTATAGACAAAATATTTTGAACCTATTGTTATATCAGATTTCAATCTTTCAGCTTGCTCTACTAATTTTTCCAATGCTGTTTCATCTAAATAATCATCTGGATCACATATTAAAAAATAAGGAGTCTCTATCTTTTCAATTGTTTGTTGAAGAACTGATCCATATCCTCCATTTTCTTTAAGTATTGCTAAGATACGTTCATCTTTTTTAGCATACTCTTCTAAAATTGGTTGTTCATTTGCTGGTGAACCATCATTTACAGCATAAACAACAAAATCTTTATATGTTTGGTTCAGTAGAGAGTCTAAACATTTTCTTACATATTTCTCTACATTATAAATTGGTACAATAATACTAACTTTTGCCATATGTTCTCCTTTTTAAAGCGCAATACACTTTTAATTTAAACTCCGATAAATAAATATGATCTGCTTTAGTCGCAATACTTTGATACGTATGTTTTTTATAATCTTTAAAATGAATCTTCAGGAATATAAATGTATGTGTTATAAAATCATTCACAAATTTCTTATCTTGAAGTTTAGGTAACTTTCTTAAGCACTCTACAATATTGTTAACTGCTAACTCTCTTAAGTAAGGATAATACAGTTGATACTCTTGCTTCTTCTCAAAATAATCAATATTAATTAAAATCATGTCAAAGATATCATACAATTTGTGATCTGCAGCAGAAGTGATATTCCCAGGGCGATCTATTAAGTAGTTATAAATTGGAGTATGTACAAAGTAAATACGCTTTGCCTCACTTAATATTCGATAAGTAGTCCCTAAGTCTTCATATCTTTTTCCCTTTGGATATTCAATAGAATACTCAGTAAATAAAGATGTTCGATACAATTTATTCCATGCACAATTTTGAATTGTCGATAAAAGTTCAGGATTACTCTTTAAAGTATACATTTGATTTTCTAAATGAGCACTTGTAATTTTTTCCTTCACATTTGTAGTTTGCCAATATTGATTATAATCTCCAATAATTAAATCCGCATCATATTTAGTTGCTGTTTCCATCATGATTTCAATTGCATTTTTTTCTAATGAATCATCACTATCCACAAAAAAGATATACTTTCCCTTTACATAAGAAAGCGCGTAATTTCTTGCATCACTTAACCCACCATTTTCTTTATCCAATAAAATAAAGCGTGAATCCTCTTGTGTAAATCGCAATGCAATATCTCTTGATTGATCTTTAGAGCCATCATTCACACAAAATACTTCTATATTTGAATAAGTTTGATTTTTTATAGAATGAAGACAACTTTCAAGATATGCTTCTACTTCATAAATTGGAACAATAATACTTACCAAATCCATATTATCCACCTCTTTTCAACACTTTAGATATTAATGACTTATGGAATGAATCCTTAAGTATCGTTAAACAGCTAAAATATACAACAATCCCTACAACGATTTGAATACATGTTCCTTTAACACTATTTGGGGTAATTGTACCTACAAAATAAGTAACTACATACATAATTGCACCAGCTATTAAGTACTTATAATATAATTTAAACGAATAATTCAACACAAGTGTTTTTCTAACCGCGAAGTATTGATATACAGTAACTGCACACTCCGCAATAACACTTGCGATAACTGTACCTACTGATGCGAGCGATGGTATTAATAATAAGTTTAAAATGAAGTTAATAGATGCACCGCCAACTACAGACTGCGTATATTGTTTCATTTTTCCTGTTGGAAGCATATATTGTGTTCCAAATACATTACTTAATGAGATAAATAAAATTATTGGAGATGTAAGAATAATTAAAAACCCTACAAGTGAGAAATCTTCTGGTAAAAACCATCCAATAAATTTCTCAGCAACTGCCCAAAGTCCAAAAATCATTGGAATAGACAAATATAAAGCTACTTGATACGTATTTTGTAAATACACATGAATTTGATTATAATCCCCTTTACTTGCGGTATTCGCAATTCTTGGAAGCATTACACTCCCAACTGCAGTTACAAAAAACAAAAACATCTTAACAAACTTTTGTGCTTGCCCATAATAAGCAACATGAGAAATATTTTGAGGATAAAGTACACCTAACATTGTCATGTCTAATTGAGAATACACACTAATCGCGATTTGAGGAATAAAAAACGCAATATTTGGCTTAATGTGTGAAACAACTCCACTTAACGTAATTTTTTCAAAATGAATATATTGTTTAAGTTGTACCCACATAATAAACTGTCCAAGTACTGCTGTAATACTATTTAAGAATATAAACAAACCTAAATCAGATTCTTCTTTAATAAAAGTAAAAATACAAATAATACTAATTATCTTTACGATTATATTTCTAATACTTGCCTTTTTAAAATCCTCAACCCCATTAAAAAACCAAGTAATATCTAATGAAACAGAAAGTAAAGTAATCCCTTGTATTAACATATATAACTGATATTGATGTCCCATTACAATTACAAATGAGAAATACAATATGCTCGTTAGACATAAACTAAAAATTTGCATCGCAAAAATTTCAAAAAATGTTCTTGAAAGATCTTTTTTATTATCACGCACTTCTGCGATCTTTTTATTTCCATACGTATTTACCCCAAGTATTCCAAAGAGCACAAACCACTGTACAATATTTCCTGAGAAATCATTAATTCCAACCATTGTTGGTCCTAAGACTTTTGCGATATATGGTGTCGTGATTAAAGGTGTCAATAAAATAAACACTTGATATAATACGTTATACAAATAATTTTTAAATAGTTTATTGTCCATTAAATCCCCTAACTAAAAATTAATCTTTAATTTCTTTATATAAATCTAATGCCGCAAGTATCATATTATCCATATTGTAATATTGATATTGAGCCAACCTTCCAAGTAGGTATAAATTAGAATATCCTTTTAAATCAGAAACATATTGATGATATTTTTCTTGATTTTCCTTTGTAAAAATTGGGTAGTAAGGAATATTCCCTTTTTCTTTACTTCTTAAATAAGCCATAGGATACTCATATGCAATCGTTGTCGCATTTGGCTTGTCTTTCATAAAGTGCTTGTACTCTGTAATACGTGTGTATGGATATGCATCATATGCACCTGGATAATTCACAGTTGCAACTTCTTGAAAGATACCTTGATGATGTTCAAGTTTAAATTCTAAAGAACGATATGGAAGTTCTCCATATTTCAAATCTAGTAATTCTTCAATTTGACCTGTAAAAATCACTTTTTTAGAATAAACACAAGAATCAAAATAAATCTGACCCTCTTTTAATTGAATATGATCACATACATCCGTATTTAATACAACATCAATTAATGAACTTTCTAACATCTTTTCAAAGACAGCAGTAAACCCATTTACTGGCATCATTTGAAGTTGCCCAGGAAAATACCCTTCTTGATATGATAACAAAACAGGTACACGTGCAGTGACTGCAGGATCAATTTGATCAGCCTCAAGTCCCCATTGCTTCATCGTATAATGCTTAAATACATTTTCAAATATAAATTCAGCAAGTTCTTGAACGAGCTCATTTTTATTTTCACGAAGTTTTAAAATTGGAACACTGTCCCCTTCTTTAAACTCCTCAAATAATGCTGTTTTAATTAAAGTTGCTTTTTCACTATCAAAACATTTTTCAATACTTGTTAAATTAAATGGGATTGGTACATATGTATTCTGTACTTTTCCAAGCACTTTATGATCATACTCCATCCACTCATCAAACGATGAAACATAATCCATAATATCTTGATTAAACGTATGAAAAATATGAGGTCCATATTTTTGCACACGAACTCCCTCTTCATTTAAATAGTCATACATATTTCCTGCAATATGATCACGTCTTTCAATAATTAAGACTTTCTTTCCATCATTTGAAAAACGTTCTGCCATTACAGTTCCTGCAAACCCAGCACCAATAATAATCACATCGTATGCTTGGTAATTTTCAATTTTATTTAAAATATTCATATTGCTCTCCTATGACTGAAATAGCTCATCTATTTCTTGTTTTATTTTTTCATTATCATATTGATATGACTCAAGATTTTTTTTACAACTTAAAACTTCCTCTTTATGATCTAAAACATACTTTAAACCTTCATTTAAGTTCTCTTGTGTATTTTCATATACCCATCCATATCCATCTTGAATTTGCTCATCAATACCAGCAACTTCTAAACTTAAAACAGGTGTACTTAAAATCAATGATTCATAAACTACAGTAGGCAATCCCTCATAAAGTGAGGATAGCACAAATACATCAGCCTGTTTTACATATGAAAATGGATTTTCTTTTTGTCCTAATAATATAAAACTATCTTCTACATTTAATTCCTTAATCAATTTTACTAATTCTTCTTTTAATTCACCATCTCCCACAATATAAGATTTGAACTGGTATCCTTGAGAAATCATTTCTGCATGCGCTCTAATAAAACGATCATATCTTTTTTGAGGATGAAGACGTCCTACAGAAATACAGGTAAATAAATCATCTCGATAAGAAACTTCCTCTTTTGCTTTTTCAATAATCTCATCGACCTGAATAAAATTATGAATACATCCTACATGATTTAATTGATAGACTTCTTGATAAGAGGCAGCAGCCACTTTGCTTACGGCAATGTGATGGTCAAATTGATTTAATGTTTTAATTAAAACACGGTTATATAAAGGAGAATAATTTTTCACTTTATAATCCGCATGAATCCAGTTTATCTTTTTTATACTATCGCCTGATGCTACAAATAAACTACAAAATCCTTCTTTAAATGCTACTTCCACATCGTATTGCTTTTTCAACATCTTCTTTCTTTGCCTTTTAATGCTATTAAAAATGAATCCTGATTTTATTAATAAAAACATTTTTATTTTCTTTAACACTAAACTCAGTTTTCCACTTTTAATCAATTCTAAGATTGTTATATCTACAACATTAAAAAAAGAAGTCCCATATATGACATTGACAGATTTTGGCAATAAAGATAACATTTCTCCTCTTGGGTGCAATATTAAAACATCTACATCATATTTATCATAATCTAATTGATTTAGTAGATTGATTAACACGCGAGAAACCCCACCAATAACCATTTCATCGTTCACAAACAGCACTCTTTTTTTCATCTAAATTTCCTTACTCTTTATCCTCGTACATTGTTTTATAATAATTTTGGTATTCACCAGAAATAATATTCTTCCACCAATCCTCATTGTCTAAATACCATTGAATTGTTTGTTTGATACCTGTATCAAAGTTATAAACAGGCTTCCACCCTAATTCAGTCTCCATTTTTGTTGGATCGATTGCATAACGCAAGTCATGTCCTTTACGATCAGTAACATAACTAATTAAAGTTTCCGGTTTATCAAGTTGTGTTAATATTGTTTTTACAACTTCTAGATTTGTTCTTTCGTTATGTCCACCAATGTTATAAACTTCACCTACTTTTCCATTATGGATAATAAGATCAATCGCACTGCAATGATCATATACATGCAACCAATCACGTACATTTTCACCTTTACCATACACTGGAAGTGATTCATCCGCCAATGCTCTTGCGATCATTAATGGAATCAGCTTTTCAGGGAAATGGTATGGACCATAGTTATTAGAACAACGAGAAATCGTTGCCGCAAAACCATATGTACGATGATACGCTTGAACAAGTAAATCGGCACTTGCTTTTGAAGCACTGTATGGGCTACTTGTATGAATAGGTGTTTTCTCTGTAAAGAATAAATCAGGACGATCTAAAGGTAAATCCCCATAAACTTCATCCGTTGAAACTTGATGATAACGTTTCACACCATACTTTCTTGATGCATCCATAAGTACCTGTGTTCCAATAATATTTGTTTTTAAGAAAATTTCAGGATTTACAATACTTCTATCCACATGACTTTCTGCTGCAAAGTTCACTACAACATCAAATTTTTCTTTTTCAAATAAATCATCAACAAATTCGCGATCTGCAATATCTCCTTTTACAAACTTAAACATTGGATTATTTTCCACAGATTTTAATGTTTCAAGATTTCCTGCATATGTTAAATTATCTAAACAAACAACATTATATGTAGGATGTTTGTCCAACATATAAAATACAAAATTACTTCCAATAAATCCAGCACCACCTGTTACACAAATTTTCATATTATTTCCTCTTTTCTTTCCTTTTATTTTACAATACTTTCGTCAATTTGTTTCGCACAAATAATAAATAATACTGGCGAAAGCAATAATATATATCGAGGTCCTGCCTCAAACAAGATTAAATATGTAAAGAATCCTAAAAATATTAACTTTAAGACACGATTAATTGATCCATTACTTTTAAAATTCAACCATACTCCAACTAAAATAAACAAATGTATAAATTGCGAATATCCATCAATTAAATACTTTCCAAACCCTTCCGTGAAAAAGATTCTTGTTTCTCCGTTTTTTAGTGGATTTATTAAGATGTACTCACTCATTCCATAAGTACCATCTCCCCAAGTTGCTTCCAACTTATATTGTGCCAACTCTAATAATTTAATCGGACCTAACTCTGTGACTCTTTCAACAATTCCATCTATATAAAAATCTGTGACTTCTTGTTTTCCTGCCTGATCTAATCGTATTCCCCATTGTAAAGACTCATCATAGTCTTCATTGTTATATCGTCCCTTTGCATCATAGTTTAATCCTGCGTACATCCAATAAAGCGGAGTCATTCCACTATCTTCAAATTTAGCATAAGAATAATGTTTTTTATCTACCATATCTCCAAACACTTGATTTACGCCTATAAATACAACAAATGGAATAATCAACAAAATCTTTGTCTTTAATTTAAACTCAATTAATCCATAAATTGTATATGCAATTAAGATAATTAATAATAAGATTTTAAATACACCACCTATTGCAACCGCAATTGATAATAAAACAATCGATACAATTGAATGATTTATTTTTTGATCTTTATAAATAAAATAAATCGCCATTGCAAAAAACGGGAGTGCAACTGTATCACTATATGGTATAAGTGTATACGCAATATATGGATAAAATAAAAGTAAAATCATACTTGTTATACACACCGTTGTAGTTTTGTAATTATTTCTTAGCGTTAAATAAATAAAAATCACTGTAATATTAATACACGCAGTCCCTAATATAAACAAAGCATGCAAATTAAAATATATATTCTTAAAGATAAACTCATATAACATCAAAAGCGAATAATTAAACGGATAATTATATAAATATGCATGATGTTGAGAAACAAGCTGTTTTCCCGATGCTGTTTCATACGCCATATTATATACCCATCCAAAATCCCATCCTGGATGCATTTGGAAATACTTAATAAAAAAAACAACTACTATATTATAAATCACAAGCCCAATAATAAAAAACAGATCCATTTTACGTTTTGTAATACTTTGACAATTTATTTTTAACTTCTGCCATATCAAATAACTTACCCCAATGCATATGATATTCATAGACATTAATCCATAGTTTTGTGTATATAAACTTACTGTAATAATTGAAACAAAGATTAAAGACATCGCAACAAGTGCTAAGTAATCAATTGACTTATTTAAAAACTGTTTAATCGATTCCATAAATTCCCTCATTTTTCTTTAAAAGTATACCATAATTACAAGAATTCTCAACATTATCTATTAGATGTAAGTAGAAAAACACAAATAAAAAAGCAATAAATCAACACTTTGATGATTTTACCAAAGAATGATTTATTGCATAATAATCAAGTATGAATACTACTTAGTCACCATCACAATCACAATCGCAAGATCCGCCACCATCATTACTATCACAGCTATTGCTTACAGATGTCGGTATGCTATCAGCACTTGGATGATCAACTTTACTTTTTTTATTTCCTTTTATATCCTCTTTTTTAGGACTAAATAATTTCTCTATAAATTTTACAAATCCCATTTCTTCTCCTTCTTACAATTCTTTTTTCTTTGCGTAATATGTTCCTGATGCCACTTTCACTAAATGATCTGCATATGGAGATTTTCCATATAATTTAGAAGCATCTAATAATTGTTCTTTAGAAATCCATTTATTATAATAAGCAATTTCTTCAAGAACAGATATTTTAATTCCTTGAATATCTTCTATTGTCTTTACAAAGTTTGCAGCATCAAATAAAGATGAAATTGTACCAGTATCAAGCCACGCAAAACCACGTCCAAACAATTCAACTTCAAGTTCTTTATTTTCTAAATAAATATTATTTAAATCTGTAATTTCAAGTTCACCACGAACAGAAGGTTTTAAATTCTTCGCATACTCTACAACACGGTTGTCATAGAAATATAATCCAACTGCTGCATAATGCGATTTAGGATTTACTGGTTTCTCTTCTAGTGATAATACTTTACCATGATCATCAAACTCTACAACACCAAATCTTTCAGGATCTTTAACATATTGTCCAAAAATAGTTGCTCCATTTTTCTTCTCACTTACTCTTTTTAAAATATCCCCGAATTTACTACCATAGAAAATATTATCTCCAAGTACTAGACATACACTATCCTCTCCAATAAACTCTTCCCCAATAATAAATGCTTGTGCAAGTCCATCAGGTGATGGTTGAACTTTATATGAAAGTGATAATCCAAATTGACTTCCATCCCCTAATAATCTTTCAAAGTTTGGAAGATCTACAGGTGTAGAAATTATTAAAATTTCTTTAATCCCAGCCAACATTAAAGTTGACAGTGGATAATAAATCATAGGTTTATCATAAACCGGTAACAATTGTTTAGATGTTACCTTTGTAAGTGGATAAATACGAGTCCCACTTCCTCCTGCTAATACAATACCTTTCATTATTTTTCCTCCTTATTCAAGATTTCTTCAATAATATATGTTGGACGAGTACGTGCTGCATCAAACGTGCGCCACAAATACTCTCCAATAATACCTAATGTTAATAATATTAATCCATAAAAGAACAGACTTGTTAGCATTAAAGTTGTCCATCCTTCAACAACAATCTCACCAAATAGATGATTCACAAGTATATACCCCATCCAAAGTAGTGTGAATGAGAAAACAATGATACCAATTGTTGTAATAAATCGAATTGGAAAGTAAGAAAATGATAATACACTATCCACAAACAATTTAATCTTTTTAGATAGCGTCCACTTAGATTTTCCTTTTTCTCTTTCAAGACGAACATAATAAACCATATCTGTTTTAAATCCAGACCATAAAATTTGTCCCATTAATGTAGAATTTTTTTCATCCATTAACGTTAAAACTTGAATCACTTTTCTATCTATTAAGAAACAATCAAATCCACCTTCTGGCATATTTGAAATCGCTATTTTTTTCATTACTTTATAATATGTATTCGATAAGAATTTTTGTAAGAATCCTTCTTCACGGTCTGCTCTTACTGCTAAGACAACATTATTTCCTTGTTTCCACTTCTCATACATATCTAAAATCATCTCAGATGGCTCTTGAAGATCCGCAGCTTTCATCATGGCACAATCTCCACTACACTGTGCAAGCCCTGCTAAAATCGCTGCATGAGACCCAAAGTTACGTGATAATTTCACCACAACCACTTTATCATCTTTTTCTTTCAATTTAGTCAATATTTCAAATGAACGATCTTTTGACCCATCATCCACAAAAACCAATTCATAATCATCTACTTTTAATAAAACCTTTTCCTTTAAATCTGCATATAAATCAGATAGATTTAATTCATTGTAATAAACCGGAATAATAATCGATAATTTATTCATAAATTAAACCTCCTTTAAAAATGCGTCATAATCATTAATATATTCTGCAGCATCGTATTTACAATCAGAAAGCACAAGCAATACAGCATCTTCAGAAAATGCATACATTTTCTTCCATACCATTTTATCCATCACCAAAACTTGTGTTGGATGATCTAATGTATAACTTTCCTGGTTTTTTCCATCGCAACTATCTATTTTAACAGAACCTTTCAAACAAACAAACGCAAAACGGCTGTTTCTATTTGCATGATTTCCACGGTCTACATCACCTGATGTATCGTAAATATAAAATATACGTGCAATCTCAAATGGAATTTGTTGCAAACCTTCCACAACAACAAGTTTTCCCCTTGCGTCTCCTCTTTCTTGTAACTGAATCAATTCTGCCATATTAACCTCTTATCTTCGCATACCAATTAAGCGACTTAAATTCTCCATCAATTCTAAGACAATCTTTACTTTGCCCTTCATATACAAATCCAATCTTTAAATAAAACTTATTTGCACGAATATTTTCATCCAAAACATTTAAATAAACACGATGTAAATCAAGTTCATTAAATGCAATATCAAACAATGCATTTGTAGCATCACTTGCGACACTTGTACCCTGTGCTTTTTTTCTTAAACTCACTGCATATTCTGCATTTTTATTTTCAAAATCTATGTTTTTTAAACTAATTGTTCCTAAATACTCATCTTCTTGATTGACAATCGCATAATTGCGTGTACTCTCAAAATTTTGTGCACTTAAAATAAATGCTTCTGCTTTTTCAATCGTCATTTGTGAAAAGTCAGTACGAAAATTTTTCGCAACCTCAGGATCTAACATCCACTCCAACATAAATGGAGCATCTTTTATTTTAAGTTTCCTTAAAATCATAATTTAAATCCATTTAATGCATCAATCAAATAATCCACTTCTTCATCTGTCATTCCATTATAAAGAGGAAGTGTTACAACTTGTTTAGCAAGCTTTTCTGATATTGGGAAATCTCCTACCTTATGATTTAAATAAGCATATCCTTCTTGAAGATGTGGAGGAATCGGATAATGAATTAATGTTTCAATTCCCTTTCCTTTTAAATATTCCATAAATTCTTCCCTATACTCTGTCGTTACGACAAACAAATGCCATACCGTAGTACATTCTTTTTCTACTTCTGGTAAATTAAATAATGGATTTGAAACACGACTCAAAATCTTATCCGCATTTTTAACACGTTCATTTGTAAGTGTATCTAAATGTTGAAGTTTTACCCTCAACATTCCCGCTTGAAGTTCATCAAGACGAGAATTTGTTCCAATCATTTCATTATAATAACGCACTTTTGATCCATAATTACGATATGTTTTCACATCCGTCGCAAGTTTCTCATTATTTGTAATAATAGCACCACCATCTCCAAAACAACCAAGATTTTTAGATGGATAGAAACTGAAACATCCTAAGTCACCAAACGTTCCTACTTTTTTTCCTTTATAAGTCGCACCATGTGCTTGTGCACAATCTTCAATTAATAGTAAGTTATGTTTTTTACATATTTCCATAATCTTATCCATTTTAGTTGCTTGTCCATATAAATGTGTTACTAATACAGCTTTTGTTTTTTCTGTAATATACTGTTCAATATTCTCATCCGTATTATGGAAATGATTTGGTTCAACAAAGATTGGAGTCGCATTGTTCATTGTAATTCCCATTACTGTTGCAATGTATGTATTTCCCTGAACGATTACTTCATCCCCTTCTTTGATTCCTAAAAGACGCATACCAATCCATAGTGCATCTAATCCATTCGCAAGTCCAACGCAGTAGTTTGCATCATGATATGCTGCAAATTCCTTTTCAAAGTTAGTAACTTGTGGACCATTAATGTAATATCCACTTCTAAGCACCTCAAGTGCACGCGCTTCATATTCTTCTTGAAACATAAAATACTGTCTATCTAATACATTTACTTTAATTTCCATTTTATTACCCTCTTTACTTATTTTACTATTTTTTCTTTTTATTATCAAAGAAAATCAAGACACTTCCTATTGTGATACCTATCACACTAATAATCATACCAGCATTAAATCCAGATGGAGTGAAATTCATAACCACTTCATTAAACCCATCTTCTAAAGCAATCCCCATCATTCCACCATTTACTTTATATACTTTCACAACTTCATTATTCACTTTAATTTCCCACCCTTCATCATAAGGTAAAGAAATCACCATAAATCCTTCTTCATTTGTTTCTGCAGATCCATAGAAATAATTGTTATGGTAGTCAATATTTTTTAAACTAACAACTTCATTTCCTATCAATGAAGATATTTCTTCAAAATCTTCACTATGACATAAAACTGTATCCATTAAAATATCCAAAGACAATTGATCTTGCATAAACGCTTCATATGTTACAGTTTTTGTATATGTTGTCCCAACATCTCTATACATATCATTTTCATAAACCAAAAGTGATCCACGATAAGAGTCATTTACAAGTGTAAAGTTAGAATGAGGAAGTTCTGACTTGTCAATCACAATTGCATATTTTACATTCAAGAAATTAATTAAATCAGCATCTTCAATATTAAAAATCCAATCACTATTAAAATCCTTTACTTGTGGAGCGATCATTTTCATATCATTAAAAGATGGAGCATATGTTGAATCATACGTCATAACTCCTTGAAGCTCATAATGTAAATTATGATTATGACTATAACTCCAATATAAACTTTCATGCGGTACAAACACACGATAATAAGATGAATAATTCTCATCATCTAACCCATCCAAATAATTATTTAACTCATTTGGATATGATTCTAATACAGAAGTTGCTCGATCAATAAATTCCCAAGTTGAGTTTTTATTAATACGGTCATATCCAATCAATCCAACATTATAATAAGAAAGTTCACACACCGATAATGCAATTATTAAATAGAGCTTATATTTTGATTTTGAAAGTAGGATTAAAGTAAATCCGATAAAGAAAGCTGCACTTGTTAGTGCTAATGTATACATACCAATATTATCCATAAAAATAGACATTTGATTTGTCACAAACAAGTAAACTGGCATGTTTAAAAGACAAATTAATACAATTAAAATACATGAAACAATTAAATTCTTTTTATGAATTAAACTCAAGTCAGACAAATATTTACCCGACACAATTAAATTTAAAATAATAATGATATACACCCATCTAAAACTTGGACTACTAAACCCTAGCATCACCATATTCCCAGTAGGTGTTATAAACAAAATGAATAAAACTGCATAAAGACATAACATCGCTCTTTTATATGCGCGGTCTTTATCCGTAAATAATTGAAATACTAAAAGCGATGTAATACTTCCTGCCCACATACATAATTCACGTGATACATGTGATCCTGTCTCAAAGATATTGTATACTTGATAAATAACCTTTTGACTTGGAATAAACATTGCTTGCAGTTGATGGAAATAAATTTGAATTTGATCAAAAGTAAGATCAAAATACATTGTACCAACGCGATCATTTTGAATGATATACATAAATGCAGGTAAAATCAAAATCGCAGTAATCATCACGCCTACAATATAAACACCGACAAGTTTTAAAGCACTTTTAAACCATCCTTTAAATTCGCCTTTGATTGCATAATATCTTGCCCAAAAATAAAATGGGGCAAAAAATGACAGTGCAAAAAACATATAATAATTTGTAAACAACACAAGTGCTGTCGATATTAAAAATACAGTAATCTTACTATTTCTTAAGTATTTTTCAATCCCAATTATAAACAATGGTAGAAAACTATAAGCAGAAATAAACATCGGTTGCCCCAAAAAGAACATTATCCAACTTGAAAATCCATAACAAAGCCCAAGAATAATGGAAGTTTTTTTGCCATAATTAAATACACGAGCTAACCAATAAAAACTACTTGTAGAGACAGCGATTTTCAAAATTGTTTGAATAGTAAAAATATTATAAAAATGCGTATTGAAAAATAAAGAAATATAATAATATATATCCCCTAAAATATAGAAACTTTTACTAGAATAAAAGTTATTTCCTAAAAATAAATTCCAAGAATAAAAAGGCAAACCTTCACCTCTTACCAAATTTCCCATTAAAAGTCTAAACTCACTATAATATGGAAAATAGGTTGGTTTTAAATCTCCCCCATACTCAAATGGATAATTACCTAACCAATATGGCAACATCATTAATGATACAATTGCTAATGTGATTAAGATTAACCAAAATAATCCACTATCCTTAATTTTTTTCATACATACTCCCCTACTTTACATGCAACAATAGAGAAACAAGTTTTATACTTGTTTCTCTATTGTTTTATTTTAACTATTGTAAGCTGCTTTTGCGGATGCCAATGCTGTGTTAATCGCATCCACTGTAGTCGCTGATGTAATCGTTGCTTTTGCTGCATCAATTTGTGCAACTACTTCTTGTGTTTTTGCAGATAAATCAAATGCTGCAATTTCTGCTAATGCACTCGCTCTTGTATCCTCTACTGAAGGTCCAAGTTTACATACTGTATATGAAACATTTGAATTTGGATCAAATGCTGTATTTGCAGTAATTCCACTTACCGAAAGAATTACTTCACTTGTACCTGTACAATTTGTAGTACTTTCAGTTCGAGTCGCTGTTTTACCATATTGCGCTAACCAATTGATTAACTCCGATGGTGCTTTATTAATAAAATCAGGTACGATAACTTCTTGATATTTATAAAGTGTAACTTGAAGTTGACCATTTACTTTTAAGAAAGGCTCATCTCCTTTTAATGCAATAACACTCGCCACTTTGTTATCCTCATTTTTATTAATTGTAGTTTTTTCTTCATAAACAATTGGCGTTGTACTTTCGACTAAATACTTTTCAGCCCAAGCCTTGATTGTATCTAATGAGTCAGTTGCTTTTGGAGTTGTTTCAGTTACATAAGGTGTATCATAAATATAGATGTCTACATTACTGAATGATCCATCAGATTCTGTATTCGCTTCGATAGATTGACTTGCAATTTGTCCCACTTTACCAGAAACATAATCAGGATTTGCTTTTCCAGCAGAATCATGTGATTTCATATATTTTACTGTCACTTTAAAGCCATAATCATTTAACCAATCAATTTCTTGAATTTCTTTTAAAGTCATATTTGTAAAATCAGGTACTTTAGGTAAAATCGTAATTACATCTACTTTTAATACTGAAACCTTTGAAGTTAAACGTCCTGATGGCATATCTTGAGATAATATATATCCATTCCCTAAATTCGCATCAAACTTTGCATCACCTTCTTTAATTTCATTTACATCTAATGTAATACCACGTTCTTTTGCCCATACACTTAATTCAGATAAATTTTTACCCGTCCATTTACCTACTAAATCAGGAATTGGATCATGCACTTGTTTTTCATTAAACCATTCGTTGTATAAAACAGGAGCAGAATAAGCCCAGTTTACACTCCATTTAATCGGTTCAATATCAGATATTTTTGTATTCATTAAGTCTGTGTTATCTAAAATAAACTCTCTATTTTCTTCAATAGATCCCTCAAACAAACGATAAATCCATAAAATTAATTCTAATCCTTCATCGTATTGATTCGAAGAATATCCAGTTACACGCGTTGAATTAATATCAATTGCGCTAAAATCTTGAGAATAACTACGATCAATTTTCGTAAGTACTAAATTAAATAAATCAACCATCATATCCACAGGAATATTTGTACGCACATTATCCCCTGCTGCGCTTAATACATTTAATGCTGCCGTTGGATCTTTCAGTGCTAATAATTGATTTAAGAACGAAGAAATTACTTGTTGTTGGTTTAATTGACGTTGGAAATCTCCTCCCTCAAATGCATATCTTTCACGTGCAAACGCTAAAGCTTGTTCACCGTCTAACATATGCAATCCTTCAAAAACCTTAACAGTATACGTTCCTCTATCATAAGAAGGTGTTTGTCCTACAAATGTAATTGGTGAATCAATTGGAATCCCACCAATTGCATCAACCATATCAACTACACCTGCAAAATTTGCTTCGAAATAGTATTCAATTTCTACATCCATCAATTCTTCGATACTTTCAATTGTACATGTTCTTCCATAAGATCTAGAATGACCTAATTTTTGTGGAGAACTCCCACAAATCGGTACAAAGCTATCGCGAGATATACTTGTATACGTTATTTCAAATGCAAGTGGATTAAACGTTGCTAACATCATTACATCTGAGTGTTGCTCATCCATACCAATAACTAGTACATTAAACGGTTCAGTTGCAACATCAATATCCGCACCTACACTATTTTCAAATTTAATTTCTCTTTTAAACTCATCAATTGTTTCAAGAGATTCCATATAATCATTATCTGCATCTTCACTTGCAAACATATATTTATAATTTATAGGAAGAACCGCTGCACCAATCTCACCTTTAACTAAGGCTATGATGATATCTTGGTACCCATTATATTCTTCAAATTTAACATCGATATTAGCTGAATTCATTTCATCAACTGTAGCATCATAGATTTCTTGTGATAAAGATGCTCTAACAATACCTACTGTCTCTCCATCAATATCAGAAAGTTCTGTTATATTTTTAGACTCTTCAGTATTAATTGCAACAGCAAACTCCACTGTTTCAACAATTTCATCTGAGCCTTCTACAATATTACCAACTGCCGAGTTTAAAGAACTAGCTACAAATGTAAACCCACCACCAATTATTAAGGCCACAATCGAGTAAATCGCAATTACTTTAAAATATTTTTGTTTTACAGATTGAATTTCTTTTAAAACTAAAACATTCAATATTAAAATAATGATTAAAAACGCTACGTTAATGATAACAAAAATCATTTGACTTAGTTGACTAAAAGAAGAAATGAAGAATAGTCCTAGCAGTAAAATAACACTTACTAATACACTTAATCCTAAAGAAACTATATTTGTCATTGATTTATTTTTTAAAAATTTATTCATATATAGCTTCCCCCTTACTCAAATGAATCAAAGAATTGAACAACTTCAAATCTTCCTGTTTCATTTTTTATAATATAAACATGCATTTCATGTTGTAAATCACTTGTATCTACTACTTTAGATTCACTACCGTCTACTACAGTATGGTCTTTATATTCCCAATTTAAATAAACATAAAATGAAGGATAACTCGCGAAATGCGTTGCAAATTCTCCACTATAATATGCTTCTGAATAAATAGAGCTTACTTCCGGTAAGTAATCTCTACCATATTGCGCAATAAATAAATCCAAATCTTTATACATTGAATCTCTCATAATTGCTTGAAAAGAAGCTACAGAAGATCCATAAATATATTGCAATCCTCCAACTTCATAATTTCCATCTTTATTTGTCCACGTAAATAAATCCGCAACAAATGATCTTGCTACAGCATCTGCAATTTTTAAGTCATCATCCGCCGCTTCGATCGCATCCGTTAATTTTGCAAACTCTTCTTTTTGAAAAGAAGTTGCATTATTTCCAACTTTATAATGCTCATTCTCTAATTGATTGTCATCTCTTCCAACAATAGAAATTGAGCTACCTGTTAATATTAATACAATGTTAACTGCCACAAATAAAATAGATACTACTGAAACTATCAGCACTCCTATTTGTAATGGATTTAACTTACTACTTATTTTTTTCATATACTTCCTCCATCTAACTCTAATACTTTAGTGTATTTTTATAAAAAAATCAACATTCCTATCTATTTTTAAGCATATAACTTGCTTTTTCTATAAGCAATATAAATACAGTATAGACTAATATATATACTGGAAAGAAAAAGCGATATTCTGGAACTCCAGGGAACGAAACAATTGCATTTAATAAAAGCACTAATATAATAAAGCTTGATTCATTAAATATTGTTTTTTTCCAACCCTTCTTTTTATAGTTTGTACGAATCATCACACAAGCATAGATTGCTGATAGTATCCAGATCAAATAATTTGAATATAACAAACCACTTCTGTCACTATCATAATCTTTAATATAAATCTCTCCATACCTTGCATCTAAAAATGCTTCAAAATGCTCCATATAAACAATAAAGAATGTCTTAGGATTTTCAAATACTAATTTGATATAATCAGTTATTGTTTCTACTTGTGCAATTTTTCCAGATGTTTCTAATGTAACACCAGAATGACTATATTCTATAAGTGCATCCTTTCCATAGACTATAGCTGCTTCTTCTACTAAAGTATCATATTTAATATATGTAATTCCTTTTTTCAATTGAAAAACAATTAGATTATCTCCTTGTCCTTCATAGTTATCACTATGAAGCATATAATTATATCCCTTACCGTAAAAATCATTTAACAATGCTTGTGGTGTTGCAATAACACTACATCCAATAAAAGCACCTATTAATACAACTAACATTTGTTTTGGTTTTCTTTGAATAATCAAAATTCCACCCAATAAGATAAAAACTGTAATGAGTGCTATTGATGACCTTGCACTGTAAAGCGCATATCCACTTAATCCAAATAATATAGAATAAAGTACTTTACATTTCATACAATCATTGGATTCTTTTATTTTATAAAAGCATCCTACAGATAGTATCAGTAAACTATACCCAAATAAATCTGATAAAGGATATAAATAAAATCCCTTCCAAAAGATTCCAATAAGCAATGTTATAACAATAGAAAAATACCATGGCATTTTATTTTTAAACACACGAGAAAAAACATATGGATAAACATAATTTATAAAATATGCATATATTAATCCTAAACCTACAACAATTGCATAAAAATCATTTTCCAAAAACAAATTGAATATTTGACGACAAATTAATATAAGGATAGGAAACACATACCCTCGAATCGTCAACGGATAATCATATAAATCAAAACTTCCCGTTTCAATAAAACTAGTTGCCAATTGATAATAGTTTCCAGAATCCCAATAAAATTCATAAGTTAATGTATCCTCTGTATTTAAATGAATTACAGCTAATATAATCATAAAACAGATAATAAACTTAATAAAATTGCCTAACTTTCTTTCAAAAAAATTAGTCATTAAAGTACCTCTCAATTAAAGATACAACTTTTTTAACCTCTTCTTCTGTAATTTTATAGTAAAGAGGAAGTCTTAGTAATCTTTCACTTTCTTTTGTTGTATATACATCTTCTCCATTAAATACACCAAACTTCAATCCTGCAGGAGCACTATGAAGTGGAATATAATGGAAAATTGCTAAAGCACCATTTTCCTTCATAAATGAGGCTAATTTTGTTCTCTCATCAAGATCTTTTACTTTTATATAAAACATATGCGCATTATGCGTGCACTCAGCAGGAACCACAGGTAACTCAACTATTCCTTTTTCCATCAGTGGTGTTAATAATTTATAGTACAATTCCCATGATTTTAATCTATCATTATTAATTGTTTCAATTTCTTCAAGCTGTGCATATAAATATGCCGCCAACATATCACTTGGTAATATAGAAGAACCAATATCCATCCATGTGTATTTATCTACTTGTCCTCTTAAAAACATAGAACGATTTGTCCCTTTTTCTCGAATAATTTCTGCTCTTTCAATAAATTGTGGATTATTGATAGTCAATGCACCACCTTCACCCATACTGTAATTTTTTGTTTCATGGAATGAATAGCATCCAAACTCACCAATTGTCCCAAGCGCTTTACCTTTGTACGTTGACATAACACCTTGTGCTGCATCTTCAATTACATACAAGTTATATTTCTTTGCAATCTCCATAATTTTATCCATCTCGCAACTTACCCCAGCGTAATGTACTGGAACAATCGCTTTTGTTTTATCTGTTATTGCAGCTTCAATTAAGTTTTCATCAATGTTCATTGTATCTGGTCTAATATCCACAAACACAATTTTTGCACCTCTTAAAACAAAA
The DNA here is from genome assembly GCA_964368305.1 of uncultured Erysipelotrichaceae bacterium. Lineage (GTDB taxonomy): Bacteria > Bacillota_I > Bacilli_A > Erysipelotrichales > Erysipelotrichaceae > CAYJAB01. Next base: position 19,840 of record CAYJAB010000015.1, read on the forward strand.
GGATTCGCCGTTGATACAAATGTGAATGAAGGCATAATGACTTCATCCCCTGGCTTAATTTCACACAACAACGCCGCAAGTTCAGTAGCCGTTGTACAAGAAGTTGTTAAAAGTGCTTTATCACATTTAAATTTTTCCTCAAAAAAGGCATTACAAAGTTTAGTGAATTTTCCATCACCACAAATTTTTTCATTTTCAATCGCTTCTTTAATGTACTCTAATTCTCTCCCTACATAAGGAGGTTTATTAAAATTAATCATTTTCCCACTTCCTTTTCTTTTTCACTTTATTCATTATAATACTTTTTTAGCATTATTTCTATTTATTAGGCATTTAAGTTTTAATTAGTTATAACAATTCATTTGTGTATTCTTCAACTTTTATTGTATTTTCTTTCTATAAAATGAAATACAACTAATAAGGTTAAACTACTTAAAGATATTATAATACCTATATTCAAATTTTCAATTTGATATGTCAATTCAACGTTATGAACTCCTTCTTCTAAATAGAACCCAATAAATCCCATATTTGCTTTTTGATACTCAATATTTTTTCCATTCACTTTTAAATTCCAACCTTCATCATACGCAATTGACGTATAAATAAAATTTCTATTGTTTTTAACTTCAATAGTTGATGAAATTTTGTTTCCATTTACATTTGTATTTTTGAATGAATTAGACATTAATTCTTGGAAATCTTCTACAATTATATCAAGTTCCTTTGTATATAGATAAATATCGGGTGCCCCTTCAATAAAATCTGGGTTTATAATTTCTATCTTATCCACACTAAATCCTTCAATTGGAATATCAATATAATTATATTGCCAAAAATCATTAGAGTAGATTAAACCTTGATCATTATATAAATTTACTTGTGCATTTGGCATCCCAAAATTAAGTATATATAAATTAACATTTTCTATTGGTGAATCCAACTCAATAATACGTGTTTGCTCCCCCGTTATTGCGCCTAAATAATCCAAATTGCTTTTATTTTCATTTTCGTAATTGCCAACTTCATCCAAGACCACATAGTCCAACATCAACTGATCTTGATGTACAAAATCTAATGATTTAAGAGTATCCACATTTATTATTTTATCAGTTGTAAATCCTAGCTCAATATAATATTTGTTTTCATATATTTTATAATGATCCTCATAAATTAGTTCAAACCCAAATGGAACATTTGGTTCTTCTCTATATGAATATAAATATTTGATAGAAGTAAGATTATATGATTCTATCCTCCCTTTCACCTGCGGAATTGACCACCTTCCACCATATCTATTCAAGTAATCAACCTGATTTGTATTATATCCTGTATTATAAAACGCAACACCATTGTAGTTTTTTTCAAATGGATCATTTGCTGGAAAAAGATCTACACCTGAATTTTCCCCATCATACAATATCCTATAAAATCCGTCATCTCTATGCTTTATCCATTTTATAGGATCATCATTTAATTGTTCCATATAAAAAATATCTTTATTAATTGGAGGATTGTATTTCACAAAAATATTTCCAGCAAATACAATATCAATTACTATTACTAATACAATGTACTTTGTCTTCTTTAATAAAAGACTTACCACAACCATAATTATAAGCATACCTTGAACTCCTAATATCTTAAGTGATTCAAGATTAATATTAGATAACGACATATTATAACTCGTTAAAATTAAACCAGAAAAGAAAGCCAAAGATACACTGCCACTAACAACTATTTGCTTTTTACTAAACTCATTGTCAAAGTAAGCATCCAAAACTTTCACCATGATCATGGCAAAAACCATGTTAAACATATAAAACCATCTTGAATCAATCGCCATTTGAAACAAATAATAAAAGCTAAAGAAATACGCAAATATAGATATAGTTGCTAAGAATACAATTAAAATATACTTATTCCATTTATCTTTAACGAAGAAAAGCAGTAATAATGCCTGAGGTAATATTGCACCAATATATATACTTGCGCCACCACCCCAGCCTAGGAATGAATGTTTAGAAACATCTATCAAAATATTAGGGTTTAGTCTGCTTGTAACAGGGATATAGGCAGATGATATTATTTTATACAAATCAAATTTTGAAATTCTAGAAAATAAATCAACATCTAAATCTGTAAATCGTGAATTAGATCCAATAATTTCAATCATAGGTATTATAATAACACTGCATAGTAATATTCCAAGCACACATACAAATATAAATTTTATTCCATCTATCACAAAGGATTTAAATCTTATATTATTTTTATTAATAGCAATATATCTAAAAAGCGTATAAAGAAGAAGAAATGGAACAAACATGTAAAGCATATAATAATTAATAATTCCAAGTACTCCAATACTTAGTCCTAAACACAAAAATTTTTTTTCTTTTATATATACTTCAACCAACCCTAATATAAGTGGATAAAATATTAATCCATCTAAAAATACATTATATGCTAAATAGAAAAAAATCCACCCAGAAAATGAAAACAGCAAACTAACAATTAATATTGTCGACTCATTTTTTGAGAGTTTTCTAATCCAGTATTTAGTTGTGCAAAATAATATCATTATTTTCAAAAAAGTTAAAATTAGAAATAAATATTTCATTGCTTCTTTATCAAAGAACAATGTTAACATAAAAAAAGGACTTGTTAAAAACCAAAAAACATAATTAAATAAACTTCCACCAAACCCTAATGAGAAATCAAATCCATTTAAATTGTTTGTTCGAAATCTTTCCCAGCCTCCTAGGTAAAATTGATACATTTGCTCATAAGAGTCTCCATAAAATATTAGTATTGAATCGTTATAAATAATTATTGACCCAAAAATTAATAATAGACATCCTAAAACTATTAGTAAATGCTTTTTGTTATTACTCACCCTAAAGCTCCTCCTTGTACAAAATATAATATTCTTTTTCATTAAATTAAGACGCTATTTTATAACTGTTAAATTATATATAGTAAAATACCACTTAATATTACAAAGACTCCTATTAATTGCCTTTTTGTCATTTTCTCTTTAAATGCAAAATAAGATAACACAAGTACACTTACATACGAAAAAGATTCAATTACAAGAATTAAGTTAAACTCTACATATCTATAAAGTAATACATTAATTACTGTAATCGAAAAGAATAATCCATAACCAATAAATACCCCTAAATTTAAAATCTCTGAAAGTTTATCCTTATGTTGTTTATTCGCTTCTTTTTTCAAAATCACTTGTGAAACTGAAGCAAGAAAAACATTAAACAACATAATCATAATCGCTATTTCCCTAGTCATTGTCCGCCACCAAGTAAACCCCTATAAATATAAGTATGATTGCAATAATCTGATTTAATTCAATACTCTCTTGAAAAAAGATATATCCAAATAGTACCCCATAAACAATCGTTACAGATTTTAGCATATACGCTATACTTAATTTATTGTTTTTAAGCGCAAATTGCCACAACACAGCATATACTAACAAAATAATAATTTGCCCACCATAAAATAAAATAAATGGCAGTGATAAGATCTCATAAGTAGAAGCAATTTTCCCACTTAATACTGCTAAAGAATAAATAAAAAATATAAAAAATAAATACCCATATTTTGCATTAATCTTTGTCATGTGTATACTTTTCCTTAACTACAAATTGAGGTGTATCATTAATCGCTAAATAAATTCTTCCTACATATTCTCCAATCATACCTAACACCATTAAAATGACACCACCAATAATAGAGACAACCGCCACTGTACTTGTCCATCCTGTTGGCACAAGAGGGTTAAGTATGAAATTTATTAGAGAATATAGTGTTAATAAAAATCCAAACAATGCCGTAATAATCCCTAATATAACAGAAATTCTCAGTGGTTTTACAGAGAAAGCTGTAAAGCCATTTAACCATAAAGAAATCAATTTTCTAAATGAGTAATTTGAATCCCCTACTGTACGTTCACGATGATCAACATCTGCATTTGAAATAAATGCTGTTGTTCTAAGTACTAATCCAGAAACATAAGGGAAAGAATATTTGTATTTCACCATTTCTTTAATAATGTATTTCTTTGCTACAAAGTAGCTTGAAATGTAAAGGCCTTTTGGCTTTCCAATCAAAGCCTCTGCCATCCAATCATTTACACGACTTCCAAAGTTTCTAAATGCGCTATGTTTCTTTGATTCATATCGAGCAAATACTACATCATATCCTTCATTTAGCTTTTCAATTAACTTAAATACTTCCGATGCAGGCGTTTGACCATCATCATCCATGGATACAACAAGCTCTCCTAACGCTTCATTATAGCCAGCAAGCAGTGCTGCATGTTGTCCAAAGTTTTTAGAAAGATTAACAACTTTTAAAAATGAATACTGTTTTACTAACTCTTTTAATAAATCAAAAGTTTCATCAAAAGGGAAATCATTTACGCAAATAACTTCAAATGAATTCTCTTTTTTCTCATTCATTGCGACACTAATTTCCTCAATAACTGATACAATTGTATCTTTTGACTTATAACATGGTATTACAAACGAATATTTCATAGTTCTTCCTTTTTTATTTGCATAAATAACACTTCATTGATTTCATCGATACGTTTAAAGCCAATTTTTTCATAGCTTCTAATTGCAGGTAGATTGTGGTTTTTAACACGTAAAATTATCTTATCTAATTTAAGTTCGTTAAACCCGTATTCTAATATTAAACGCGACGCTTTACTCCCTACACCTTTTCCACGATATGCATCCTCACCAATAAAAACACCATATTCCGCAGATTTACTTTCCAAATCTATATCTCTTAAAAATATACTCCCTACATCTTGATTGTCACAAACGATAATAAATTGTGCAACTTTTCCTGTAAAAACATAATTATTTAACCAATTTATATGACTTTCTTCATTAATTTTTCTTTGATCAATAAAATACTGTAATACATTTTCACTATTACGCCATTTTACAATATTTGCAGTGTCTTCAATTTCTATTTTTCTAATTTTTACTTCCATACTGTTCCCTCTCAATATTTTCTATCTTGATTATACCGTTTTTTTCTTGGTATTCCAAATATTTTAAACTACATTGCCCACGCAATATTCCCTTGCATCAAATAAATAATATAATAAATTCCTGAAACTATATGTAACCCTAGTATTATCCATACAAATCCATTCTGCACACCTTTAAGCCTCATCTTTATAAAATCATAAAGTGCATAGTAAAACAAAAAATAATTTGCGCTGGCAAGCGACCATGCGAAATTCGCATGCGCCATTCGATGTCCACTTTCAGCAAAAAACATCATCAATATAATTCCTGCAAATGCACAAATCCATCCATATCCCAATTCAAATGATATCTTTTTATCCCTTTTAAATTCAAACATTGTAATAACCAATGGAAATGCATATGTAAACAATAAAGTAGTGAATATAAATCTAGTGCGTCCTGTAAAACTTCTCCATACAGTAAACGGTTCAATTATAATAGACGAAGACTCCCCACTGTTAAATGTTAATACATATAAAACAATAAGCGTAAGTGCCGTAGGCACTGTAACCACTATAATCTTTTTTACTCTATCCCAATCTTTTTTTATAACATCCTTCACAAATACCAAGAATAGTGTAAAAAAGTATACAAGCGAGAAGTTTGGTTTTACGTATGTTGAATATGCAAACACCAATGATAATATTATGATTTTTTTATACTCAATTTTAGAATCTTTATTGTTATAAATATTTATAAATGTGATTGCAGAAATCATCCCCAACATTCTCATAATCAAATAGGTTGGATTATGAAACATACCACTTCCAAATTGTCCGTTTGATATCTTTGAAATAAATGGATTATAAATTGAATTCAATGTAATTAGTATTAATGAAAATAAAATAGCCTGAGCCTTATTTGTCGTAACTTTTGAAAACGATTTATAAAAGAAGACATATTCAATTATCATAGATAGCACAAGTAAAATAATCGCAGAATATTTCAAAGTAGCGTCCGATATTAGATGTATCAAACTTACTAAATAATGATAGCCTAAATGTGCAAAATTCAAAGACTCTCCATTTAATAAATCTACTACAAAATTATTATGGTCAATAATATCCTTACTAGTTTCATACACATTCAAAAATACATTGTAAAATATCACTCCAATTAATAATAATCCACCGATAAATAAAATCTTATTTATTTTCTGTTTCTTCTTTATTGTCCGTTATATGATAAATTCATCATTTCTTTAGTTTTCTAGTATTCCTTCTATTTTTTCCCTTGTCTTTTTCAACAAATAATATTCCCAATAAAATTGTAACACCAACAAAACTGATGATTCCCCCTGCTTTTAATCCATATGGTAAAAAATAGATATCTACTAAATTATAGCCTTTTTCAAGCGCAAATCCAATAAAGCCTCCATTTACTTCATATGTTTTTATTTCTTGACCGTTCACAACAACCTTAAATCCCTTATTATATGGAATTGATGTTGCTACAAACCCTTTTTCATCCATATTTGTCTCAGCACTAATTCTGTTATCGTATTGATAAACATAATCAAGACCATACTTATCATAATTAGGTGTTATATAAGATTTTATTTCATCATAGTCTTCTTCATCCACAACAATATAGTTTAATATGTCAGTTGAATTTTCTACACTTTCATATGTGATTACTTTATCTGTACACATTCCTAAATTGAAATACTCATTATTTTCATAAATATACAGTCCTTTATAATCCCCCACATAAGTATATGTCTCACTTGGCAATTGATTCTCGTTTGCTACAATTGCATACTTTACATTTAAATACTCTAGTAAATTTTTATCTGTAATCTGCATCATCCAGTCTAGATCCCATCTAAAATTTGAAAATACATCTAATTTATCTATTGATGGAGAATAAGATGAGTCATATCCTGAAACAGACTGTATATTATACAATAGATTTGTATTTAAACTAATAGACCAGGCAGTTGATTCATGATTTAAATAAACACGATAAAACTCTGTATCATTGGAGTAAGAATTCAAAACACTATTTAACTCATTTTTATTTCCTAAAATAGATTCATAACGATTCCATGTATTCATGTCAATATTCCTAAAATTACTATTTCCAAACACACTTAAATAACTTACAACAATTATTTCTATAAAACTTAAAATAAAAATAGACCGAATTTTATTTTTAAAAAGTAAGACTGTATATATCATTATCATGAAAATTGTGACTATGCATACTAATTGTTCATATTTTGAAAACACTAACCCAAAACTAAATCCAAATAGATAAATAATTAACATTATTCCTGAAAATGCACTTATCCACTTAATCAATCTACTTTCGATTTTCATATCTTTTTCATCTGTATATTGTAAAGTCACTATCAAAGAAAAGAATATAACAAAAAATGTCCAGCGATAATTTGGTGCACTCATACCATGTACCACACTTGAAAATAATGGTATTAAAGAAAAAACAATCAAAATAAACATCAATAATCTTGTCTCTTTTTTCTTAGAGTATTTATGATCAACTAATGTTTGAATCAATAGAATTGACACTATAAGACTTGACATAAAGTTCACCCAAATAATCGTATTATCAAGATCTAAATTATAAATCAAACCTGCATTTTGATTTCCAAATATAGATGTAAAGTTAAATAATGAAGTAAAGACTTGTAGGTACACTTTTATTGAATCATACATTATTAGATTTGTAGTGTCCCCTATACGATCACTTTGAATAATATGTAGAATACTTGGAATTAAACTAAATCCACTTATACAAACACCTATTATAAAATACGCAATAAGTCTAAGTGCAGATTGAACCACTCCAATATAATTATTATGAATTGAATAATATCTATATAAAAAATAGATGACGGTAAAGAAGGCAACTGTATAAAATAAATAATAATTATCAACTGCTAAATATGCAGTCATTACAATAAACAAAACTTTTTTATTACTTTTAAAATAATGTTCTATCCCAATAAAATAAAGCGGTAAAAAACAATAAAACGAAAAGAAAAAATTATCTTTCAAATTAAATAAAGCCCAAGAGCTAAATACATAAAATATTGACCAAAGTATGTTTATGTTATTATTTTTATTAAAATTATGCGCAAAATAATAAAAACTAAACCCACCTACTAAACATCTAAAATAAAACCCTAATGTAGCTGCAGTAAAATAATCTACATTCAAAAAAGCAAATATATAGTCAAATACATCATAGTTTAAAAATAAACGTGATGAATAAAAATCATTCCCTAAAAATTGAGTAAAATGGTAAAATAAATTGCCTTCTTGAAATGCTGTTACAAGCAATTCATAAAATTGATAATATTGATTTTTTACATCATATCCAAGTAAAAAAGGAGTATCGGTAATAAGATGAGGAAGAAGAATACTACTACATACTATCGTTAATAGTATAAACAAAATAGTGTTATTAAATAATTTATTTTTCATTTTTTAAACCTTCTATCCTTTGTTTCTTTTTACTTAAATTTCTTTCACCTAAAATTATCACACCGAATATCATAAAACCTACTATCGATAATATCATCCCTTGCTTTAAATAAGGAATTGTATAGCTCAGTTTGATTTCATATGACCCCACTTCAAGTTCAAATCCTATAAACCCTAAATTTGCTTTTTCATAATCAATCGTTTCTTCATTTACACTAAGCGTCCATCCTTTATCATAAGGTATGCTTAAATATACATATCCTTTTTCTGATAAGTCTAGATTTGCTTCTATAAGATTGCTTTTGTGTTTTACATCTGTAAACACTGTTTCATTTGTCTTATAATTCTCTGCAATAAAACTCATATCTAAATGATAATAATTTATGTCCGCTAAGTGACTGCTTTTATTTTTTATAACTACATCGCTTACATAATAATTTTCGTGCAGTGGAAGAATAATATAAGACTGTCCATAATAAGAGTATGTTTTTAGTAGCGTCCCATTATAATATAATGAAATATCTAAATCATTCGCATTTGTATTTTCAAACACCAATCCTGTAGCCCAAATACTATCATAAAAAGAGATTTCATTCTCAAATTGATAAGAATTCACCAATTCTAATGGAATTGTACTTTCATACGCTGTATTTGTACTTGAGTCTAAAACCATATAATCTTGCATTATAATATCTTGCGTTAAATACGGAAGTTGTAATATTGTATCTGAATGAATTGTTTTCGTATATACTTTTCCAAGCTCTGTAAAATATTTATTTTCATAGAAAAATAGTCCATCTTTTTCAAAAGATAATTCATATCCATATGGTGGTTCATGTTCATAGGTTTTTGTTACCCAATACTTTACTGACAGTAAGTTGTATGCTAAATCCTGTCCTTGTCTGTTTGGCATAGACCATGTTGTTTTGAAACGAGCTAAATACGCTTCCATTTCATAATTATAAAGTGAACTATAAAATGAAACTCCAGGTATATTTTTCGCAAAAGCATTATTACTTGGCCAATAATCATAACTATCGTGGCTAATACGATAAAAATCAGAATCATCTAATTCATATGTTTCATTATTTGTATATTCTGGTAAAAATGATGTTGTATCAAGCAGTGTATTATAATGCATAAATACAATAAAACAAACCAGCACATCAAGTACAATTACATAAATAATCCAGTTGTATTTATATATTAAACAAATTCCAGATACTATTAATAAAGTCACAACACCTAACTGTATTTTCATTAAGTCATTTAACTGCTCAACTGTATTTAAATTAAAGTAATAACTTACTCCTGTAAAAAATAAAACAATACAAATCGATAACACCGTTGCGATTAAGATCTGTTTTTTAATCAGTTTATTTTTTAATATAAATTAAAGAATAATAAAATTAAAAATATTAAAATATAAAAACAAA
>CAYJAB010000016.1:0-27953 GCA_964368305.1 uncultured Erysipelotrichaceae bacterium
AAAGAAAGCTTTCATAGACTCACCCCCTCTCCAAAAAAACTTGTGATAATAGATGTCATAATCATCAAAAATACAATTGTGACTCCAAACAATGGAAATATTCCCCACCATTGAAATGCCAATAACTCTGTTTTCTTACTTTCTTGCCTTATACTTCTTAACCATTTTGTAGTTGTTTGAATCATTCTATTTAATTGATGATAAGAATCCTCTTTTCCTATTGTGTTGTAACGGTAAATTAATTTCATTGCCCTTTGTATTTCCAATAGTTCATATTGTTGAAGAAAATTTGTATAACTGCTCATCTCGATTGGTTTATTTTTTACATCCTCACTTAATAAAATAAGGTCTTTTTTCATAAGTTGGGGTGCATGTACAATTGATAAATCAATTGCCTTTACAACCGTATTATTTTGAAGCAGAACTTGTATTTGTCTTAACCATATTGGAAACTGAAAATGAATTTGTTTGACAGCAGCTTCCTTTTTTTGTTTGATTTTTAAAAATTTCATTTTATATACAAATACACATAACGCTACAATAACCACGATGTACATAAAGTCAAATGATACAATTGGCCACAAAAGCAATAAAAATAATATATTTCTACAACTCTTTAAACGTTTTAATTGCCAACTTTCGCTATGAAAATCTTCTAGTATTTTTTCTATTTGATAGACTTCTTTTTCAATAAAATATCTATTAATATAATCAAAAATATAGTGATCCAAATAGATTGATATTAAAAGAAGTACAAGCATAATTAAGAAATAAAACATATTTCTTCACTCTTTTCTATCCATCTTTTTTGATAAATACGATGCGCCATCACTATTGTAGTAATAATAATCATAAAAAATAAAAATATACTTTCTTGATATAAAACAGTTGAAGTGGTTAATTCAATTTCAAGCAACATTTGTTTCGCAAGATATGCGATTAAAACAGACATACCACACATTAATACAATCTTGTTTTTCAATTCAATTCCTTTTTGTTTATAATCAAAGATATCTTCAATCCAATCATCAATATCATCTTGAATTAAATTTAGTCCCTCATAATATGTATCTGCACCATAAAGTTCAACCGCACTTGCTAAAGTATGTAAATTAAAAACGATAAAATGAGGATAATGATTTTGAATAATACGCAACCCTTTTTCTACATCCCCTTTATTTTGAATTTCATCAATCGCCAATAAGACAACTTCTTTTAGATGATAATTCAATATTTTTTCAGTTTCTATCAATGCATAAAGTATTTTTGGTTGATATTTAAATATCGCAATAAATTGTTGTAGATAAGATGTTAAATAATGAAATTCTCTCTCATATGCATTAAATTGGAATTGCCACATCACTAAAAGTGGAACACTTAAAATCAACACTAAAACCAAAAGTAAAATAAGCTCAATGTTTAGTGAAAAAAATAAACAAGAAATAATTAAAGTAAATATATACGACAATAATGTTAATAAGTGTTGCTTAAAGGAATACTTAAATCCCATAAATTGAATATTCTTCTTCAACAAATTAAAACTCCTTAAATTTAAACTGTGATATCTCATCCATTTTCTATCAATATTAAAAATAAATAAAATATAGATACAAATCAAAATTGCATAAAATATCATTTTTTATCATCTTCTTTCTTTTTTATTTTCCATTTTTCTTTCAGTTCTAATGGTATTTCTAATGCTCTTTTTTTGTCTTTATGATAGATTGTTTCTACAATCATGTTGGACATCTCATCCACCGTAAAGTAACATATTTCTTTAATGTATCTTTGAATCCCTTTTGTACTCACTACCGATTCAACATGTATTCCAATATCTATTACTTCATGTATCATATGTAACAATGTCTTGTTTGTTAATTCAACACCTGGAAACATATGTAAAATCCTTTTAGGAATAGAAGATGCTTTATCCGAATGAATTGTACTTAATAATTTTGCGCCTGTAGATACAGACTGCAACAATTGCACAACTTCATGACTTCTAACCTCAGAAACTAAAATCCAGTTTGGTCTTTGTCTAAGGCATGTTTTTATTGCTGTTTCATAGTTGAAATGTTCATTTACTTTCATCATGACACTATCCTTTGAAGGATGAATCACTGCATATTGAATTTCTAAACTATCTTCTATTGTAATAACTCTTTCATGTGGCAAGATATAATTAGATAGATACTTTACAAGTTCTGTCTTTCCACTTCCTGGTAAACCACTAACCATCACATTCGCATGGTTTTCTACACATAGTTTTAAAAAATTCAGTATTGCTTTATTCGCATACTTTGTTTGTAGTAACATTTCATCATTTAATCGAATTATCGCAGGTGTTTTTCTTATTGAAATACTGTTTCCACTTCTAGCAATACTGTTGTGTACAATACTAATTCTCATTTGTGACGTTTCACTTTCAACAACAGGAAAAGATGCATTAAACGGTAAGTTTGTATGATTCGCAAGTTTATAACATAGTTGCTCCATAAAATGTATATCCGTAAAATCTTTAATACGATATCTTCCTTTTACTAAATGATCTACCCACAGTTCTCTACCATTAAAATTAATATCGGTAATATTTACATCTTTTATATAAGGTGTTAATACACCATAATCAAATTCATTCATCATACGCAATATATGGAATCACTTTAGATTCTTCATTTAATTCACAATCATAGTTGTCATCATAATTTGTAGCAATTGCCATTAAGGAAATTTCACCAACTTCTTGTGCGCTTTCCATATACGGAATATACATCTCATCAATCGCTAAAACAACTACATAAGGAATTTTTGTGCTTTCTGGATTTTTTAAATCCAATCCTTTTCGATCTTTGACACCGACAACTCTGACTCCTTTTAATAAATAATCCACAACAGGTTTTTCGTTTCGTATTGCAATCGACACATAAATATCCACTTTTTGTCCTACAACAATTGTATTTCCTGCCATTTCTTTTAAATCAGTAGATAAAGAATAAGCAACTTGCTCATCCTTTAATAACATTGCAGGATAATCTGGTAAGTCTTCTTCATTAAATAGAATTTCTTTATATAAAAAACTTCCTTTTGGTAATGTAGATTGAATATCCAAATATTTACCAATCACATCACTTTCACTTGTATAAATTCCATCATGTACATAAAGGCGTGGTACTTCAATTGTCATTAAATCCTCTTTTTCAATTTTGTCACGTGGATAAAGTGTTTCTTTTACTACACTTACCTCTACAAGATCAATTGTATGTTCTAACATAATTTGAAATACAATGTAGTTTAGTGTACATAACATAATAATTGATACAAATCCAATCAATTTCTTTTTATTCTTCATAAATATGCTCCTCTATCATCGTTTCTTCCAAAATAATATTGTTTTTAATAAATCCATTTTCATCTATGATTTCAATTTTAAACCGAAGTAGTAATGGTTCTTTGTAATATCCCATTAAACTGATATCATATGTATATCCTGCATGTAGCATCGGGTTAATCGTAGATAAAAATACTTCCATTGCTTTGTAGCTTGTAACCTCCTCTTCATGAATTAGATGATTAATTGTATATGAAATAGAATGCTTTAACGCAGATGAAGTTGTGCTTCTTAAATCTTCATACTTTATGTACCAAGAAAATGCAATGAATATCGCAAGCAACATAATCATCAAAGCAAAAGATAAAATTGCTCCCTTCACTTTATCACCTCACTATTTAATACAATATAAAAAACATAGTTACCTAAATTTATATTCATAAATAAAAAAAGCGATAAATTTTCATTTATCGCTTTTAGATTATGCTGTTACGCTAATAGTTTCTCCATCTGGACCAGGCGTTTGTGCAAGATAATCTGCAATTTCTTGTCTTACTTCTGGCTTACATGGCTTACACATAGAAACCGTATTTACATTTTTTTCAACTAAAGCAGCTGCATATCCACTACATCCTGGATATCCACATCCACCACAGTTGAATCCAGGTAGTCTAGCAATTACACCTTCTACCCTTTCATCTTCTTTAACATAGAATACAATTGAGGCAATCGCTAAAACAGCACCCAAAATTAATCCCATAACTAACATTACGACGATAGCTTTTTCCATAATTTTCTCCTTTAATATTGCTTGCTTGGGTGATTACCACAAGACGCAATACTACAACCATTACATTCAGATTTTAAATCTTCACATCCACTTGGCACAGGTGTTTTATGATTAACATAATATAACCCTGCATATAATGCCGATAATGAAACAATAAAAATAATTCCATACACTATTGACATTATACTAACCCTGTCAATCCTGTAAATGCCAACGCCATAATTGCGGCCACAATTAATGCGATTGGATTCCCTTTAAAACTTGCAGGAACATTACTTGTATCAAGTCTTTCTCTGATTGTAGAGAAAATAATTAATACCATACCAAATCCAACAGGAACTGCGATTGAATTAACTAACATTTCTGTTATATTATACCCTTTTGAGATATTATCTAATGCTACATAAAGTACAGCACAGTTTGTCGTGATTAGAGGCAAATAAATCCCTAAAGATTTATATAAACTTGGTGAGAATTTTTTTACTAACATCTCTGTTAATTGAACAAAAGATGCGATTACTAAAATAAATGTTAATAAATCCATATATACAATATCTAGTGGGAAAAGTACTAAATAATATAAAGCATATGTAATAACACTCGCTCCAATAATAACAAATGCAACCGCTGCACTCATTCCAACGGCAGAACTTAGTTTTCTACTAACACCCATCATTGGACACATTCCTAAGAATTTAGTAAGTACGATATTATTAATTAATATCGCCGATAAGAATAATGTTAACAACTCCATAATTATTTAACTCCTTTCTTACCGCGATTGTTAAACGCAACTAATGCTGCAGCTAATACCGCAAATGTAACAAATGCACCCATTGGCTGACTAAATAATGAAATAACATATTCCTCTGGAATTAAACGAATTTCAAATAGTGGTTCTCCTGTAACAGAATTTGTCATATTCAGTACGCCTGTTGAGAAGATTTGTCTAATTGCAGAAATTAATACAATCCCAAACGTATATCCTAACCCCATCCCCAATGCATCTATTGCTGAATCAAGGACATTGTTTTTACTTGCGAACGCTTCTGCTCTTCCTAGGATGATACAGTTAACCACAATCAATGGAATAAAAACACCAAGTGCAACATCGATTGCTGGAGAATATGCTTTAATAATTAACTCAACACTTTTTACAAGTGCTGCAATAACAACGATATAAACAGGAATACGGATCTCATTTGGAATAATCTTTCTCATTAAACTGATAATCACATTTGACCCAATTAATACAGCGATAACCGCAATTCCCATACCTATAGAATTATTTAATGAGGTAGATACAGCCAATGCTGAACATAACCCAAGATATAATCCAAATACTGGATTTTCGCGGATAAATCCTGCTTTAAAATTATCTAATTTACTCATCTTGACCTCCTAAATTACTAGCATCTTGCATAGCAATTGCAACGGCACTCATAAGCGATCTACTTGTATATGTAGCTCCATTTACAGAATCTACTTCTTGATTTAAGTCATGAATACTTAGCCCGCTAAATGTATCGTAGAATGATTGATTTAACGCAAAATCACCTATTCCTAATGTATCGCTAAATACAATAAACTCTACAGATACAACTTCACCATTTGAAATTTTCACTTCAACTTCATTTCGTTCATAGTTTTCAGGATGATAAGAATCCATTATTCCATAGCCATCCACAAGAATATGATAACTTGTAACATTGTTTTCAACAGTGATATTTTTAATTTCTCCTTGGTATCGAGAAACCTCTTCACTATTTAACTTCACAGGTTTATCAAGCGTTACATCTGGTTTAAATTCTGGAATATCGTTTGCTTCATTGTATTTTGTCCCTGTAATCTCTGCATGCACTTTCTTCGCATGATCAATTGCATTTACAATTGCAGTACTTGAAACAGTTGCTCCACTTATTGTATCAATATTTTGATCGAATTCTGTCCCGATAACTTGATTAATGAAATCCTCTTGCATGATTTTATCCCCAAATCCTGGAGTATCATTAAAGGTAATAACTGAATATCCAACAATCGTATTATTCGCATCAAATCCAATCATAAATGTATTAACACCTTGATATCCAAAGATGTTCATTTTATAAACATATCTATCATTTCCTGCTTCAAATACTTTTTCAACAATATTTTCTTCATCTGTATATTCAATTTGTTTAAACTCTGCATCTGGGAAAATCGCAATCAAGTTGACTTTTTCAGAAGCAAGTTTATTTTCTTCGATTTGTTCATACGTTCCTTCATAAACAAACCCTAATAATCCACCTGCAACAGCACTAACGATTGCTAAAAAGAAAGCTAAATATATTATTCTTTTCATTTTATACCTCCTACTCATTCGCTGCATTTATCGCAGCAACTACGGCACTAATGAAAGATTTACTTGTAAATGTCGCACTATTTACAGTATCTACTTCAACGCTTAAATCATCAATAGAAAGACCTTTAAACACTTCATAATAATCTTCATTCACGACAAGATCACCAATACCAACTGTATCACTGAATACTTTCATATCCACCGCTACAATTTTTCTTTCATCCACATTGACAATAACCTCAACTTGATTTGGATTATATTTATCAGGATGATCTGAATTCACCATTCCATATCCTGCCACACTTACAAGATATGTTTTAACTGGCCCCTCAGATATAACCTCAAGTATTTCTGTTGAATAAAGATCAACAGATGCATCATTCATCGCGACCTTTTTATCAAATAATATTGTGTCTTCCGAACTATCTACACTTTGATCAACTTCTTCTAATAAAGTTCCCGTTAACATCGTAAATGAGAACCCTAAAAATGCAATAGCTACAAAAATACCAAAGTATATTTTATCTCTTTTAATTTGTACACCATCCATCATTCTTTCAATTAATGGCGTCAACATATTCATAATTAAGATTGAGAATACTACACCCTCAGGTAAATTAGCTGCAATACGAATTAAAACAGTCAATGTTGCAGCACCTACCGCAAATACAATACGTCCAGAACTTGATGTTGGATTTGTTACAGGATCTGTTAACATAAATACAGCTCCAAACATAACTCCACCCGTTAATATATGATACATTGGATACCATAACCCAACATCATGTACCATCGCGATTGTATATGTAAATACAAAAATTGAAGCAATATAAACAACTGGTACTTTCCAATCAATTACTTTTCTAATCGCAAGGTAAATACCTACCACTAAAATTACAAGTGAACTTGTTTCTCCAATTGCACCAGGATACATTCCAATAAACAGATTAGATAATCCACCAAATTGGGATAATAACGCATCAATACTTGTTTGACTTGTTAATAGCCATCCTTTACTCGCAATCTCAGTAACTGGTGTTGCTGATGTAACAAGATCAACAGAAACAGACCCTGCAAAACTTGCGAAGATTACAGCACGACCCACTGCAGCTGGATTAAAGATATTTTGTCCAAATCCACCAAACAATAACTTCGCAACTACAACCGCAAATATTGTTGAAACCGCCACTGCATAATAAGTCGTACTTACTGTACATGTTAATGTTAAAATCATTGGCGTAATATAAGGAAACGATGCATTAAAATGTTCTTTTACATTGCGTTTTGTCATCCACGCAAATAATCCTTCACTCATATAACTCACAACAAGTGATACTGCCATTAATCCTATAATTTTCAATCCAAAGTCAGTACCATATTCAGTAAAATAATAAAATAATGAAAATGCAAACACAGCTAGTAAACCAAATCCTAGTTGCATCATAATATTTTTCGTACTTTGGGCTTGACGATAATTAGGACTTACTCTAAATGTTTTTTTCATATCAGCGCTCTCCTATTTCTTCACGCTCAACGACATATAACGTTTCGCTTTTCTTATACCTTCAGTTACATTTAACTTAGAAGGGCAAACATAAGTACATAATCCACATTCAATACATGAATTTACACCTAGTTTTTCTAATCGATTTATATCTTTAACTTTTTCCGCATTATTAATACGTACTGGTTGAAGACCTGCTGGGCAATAATCACTACATCTTCCACAACGAAGACAAGCAACATCCTCAATAGGATCAGCTTTTAAAACAGTAATTGCATTTGTATATGGAGTAATTACAAACTCATCATTTGTAATTGTTTTTCCCATCATTGGACCGCCTGCAATTAATAAACCATCCTCAACTGTGTATCCACCACATTGCGCAATAATATCTTTTACTTTAGTCCCAACTGCGACAGAGACATTTTGTGGACTTGCAACCGCATCCCCACTTACTGTCACTATTTTATTAACAATTGGCATTTGATTTACTAAAGCATTTCCTAAAGCGATTGCAGTTGTTGCATTATTTACAATAACTCCAATTTCCCCTGGAAGTTTATCATAACGTTTTTTAAACACTTCATAAATAACTGTTCTTTCCCATCCCATTGGATAAACATCTGGAACCGCAACAATTTCTACATTTCCTTCATTTTTAAACACTTCTTTCAATTTCGCAATCATTTCTGTTTTTGTCTTTTTAATTGCGATTTTTACTTTATTCGCATCTGCCATTTTTAGCATTGCTTTACATCCTACTAATAAAAGATCTGTATTTACTTCAATCTCTTTATAGTCTGCAGTAATAAATGGTTCACATTCAACTGCATTAATTAAAATCGTATGTACTGCAGGGGCAAACTTATATTTTATATAAGTTGGGAAACCTGCTCCCCCACACCCTACAATTCCTGCGTTCATTGTATAATCAATTAAAGTTTGTTTATCCGCATTTTCATAATCAATTTGCGGTAATAGTTCAACTTCATTTTTCATATCATTTTCAATTACTAAATGCTCAGCTGGTTTTAAGTGTGTACACATAAACACCTCTTTTGAAACAACTTCCCCTGATACACTAGAAAATAATGGAACTTTCATGTTATCGTTTCTCATTGCGACAACTGTCCCAATTTTTACCTTATCCCCTGGTTTTACTAAAACCTCAATTGGATTTAACCCACATATTAAAGGAATATAAACCTTCTGTGTTGGTTGTATACTCAATACTTCCTTATGAGCAGTCAACTCCTTATGTCCATTTAAATGGATTCTCATAGGTCCTTTTAGAAATGACATTAATTTACCTACCTTCCTGAATATGACATTTATTCATTCATACATAGTATAGCATAAATTCAATTTTGAAAAGTCATTTAATTAATATTTTCACAAAAAAAATATTCATTTTTCATTAACGAATTCCCATTTATACGCTATAGTGTATTTAACAAGGAGATAACCCATGAAAAACATATTAATTACCGGAGCAACCGACGGTTTAGGAAAAGCGCTTACACAATTACTTTCACAAAATGAGGAGTATAATTTAATTCTTTGCGGGAGAAACCAAACTAAAATGAATCAACTTATAAATGAGATTGATTCAAAAAAAGTTATTTATTATACTTGTTTTGATTTACTAGAAAATTCTAGTATTACTCATTTTATACAAACACTTCTTTTAAAAAATATACAAATTGATGTATTAATTAACAACGCTGGAGCAAATATAAAGAAAGATAAAGTTATTGATGTAGATATAGATCAACTACACTATATGATGCAATTAAATTGCTATAGCCACCTTTCTTTAATACAAGGAATTTATCCACAAATGAAACAAAGAAAATCAGGTCATATTATCAATGTATTAAGTTCTTGTTGTTTATACTCAAATGAAAATGCTTCTGCTTATACAGCAAGTAAAAACGCAATGGAATCTTTTAGTAAAATACTATGTAAAGAAGCAAGACTTGACCATATTAAAGTAACAGGTGTTTATCCAGGTGGTATTAACACCAGCTTTAGATCAGTTGAAAACCCTACTTATCTAAAACCAGAAACGGTTGCACTTGCAATTTTAAACTGCATTCAACTACCTGAAGAAGCGAATATGCACGATCTTGTCATCAGACCATTTTCAGAATCTAACTTTTAAAAAAAGAGCAATCATCATTGCTCTTTCTTTGTTATTTCTTACCTAATAAAGTAAACATATTCTTTTTATACACCTCAACGCCCGGTTGATTAAATGGATTGACATCAATTAAATAAACCGTCATTGCAATCGCTTTAAAGAAGAAATACACCATATATCCAAAACTATACGCAGACATATTTGGAAGTGTTAAAATAATGTTTGGTACATTCCCATCTTGATGGTGTGCTAAAAGTGTACCTTTGCACGCCATTTTATTTACCCAATCCAATGATTTCCCACTTAAATAATTCAAATTATCTAAATTCTCAGCATCATTTGGAAACGTTTGGTCCAATGTTGGATTTTCAATTGTTAAAAGTGTTTCAAATAAACATTTTCTTCCATCTTGAACAAATTGTCCAACTGAATGAAGATCTGTTGAGAAAATTGCACTGGTTGGTAAAATTCCCAATCCGCCTTTTCCTTCAGATTCCCCAAATAGTTGTTTCCACCATTCAGCTACCATACTCATTTGTAGTTCATACGAAACTAACATTTCCGCAGTATATCCTTGATTTTCTAATATTCTTCTTGCTACAGCATATTGATATGCTGTGTTTTTTTCTAAATCTGGTGTATTAAAATCACACATCGCATCATAACTTCCTTGCATGAGTGCATCAATATCAATTGAAGCTACTGCAATTGGTAAAAGCCCTACTGCAGTGATTACAGAAAATCTTCCACCAATATCACTCGGAATCGTAAATGTTTCATATCCCATTTTATTTGCAATATCTTTTAGTGTTCCTTTTTGCGCATCTGTTGTAGCAATAATTCTTTTTTTACAAGCATCCACTCCATACTTTTCCTCAAGATACTGCTTCAACATTCTAAACGCCATCGCTGTTTCTGTAGTTGTACCTGACTTACTAATCACATTTAAATAAACACTTTTATCTTTAATATACTCTAACACTTGCGAGATATAAGTAGATGAGAATGTATTTCCAATAAATATAATCTCTATATTTTTATTCGCATATAACCCATTAATCATTTCAATTGCTGCACGCGCGCCAAGATAGGACCCACCAATACCACATACTAAAAATACTTCACAATCCTTTTGAATCTCATGCACTACTTTTTTAATTCTTTCAAATTCATCTTTATCATATGTATTTGGCCAATCTACCCAACCAACATAATCATTACCAAGTCCTGTTTTTTCATGCAACTGTTTATGTGCAAGATTTACTTTCTCTTGATATTCTAAAACATTTTCCTTTAAATTCGCAAAACTTAAATCTAATTTAATCATGATTTATTTCCCCCATTGCTTGCTGTATCCAAATTGGTAAATTCTCTTCTAATGTTTTAAATCCTATTTTTAATTTTTTTAACTGTTTAATTTGACTCATTCTACGATGTTTTCTAACTGGATTTTTTTCAACCGCTTTTAAAGATAAGCGAAGATAATTAGAATTTTCATGTTGTTCAACATCTATTACTTTTACCGTAACTTCTTCATTTACTTGCACTACTTTAAAAACATCTTTTACAAATCCATTGCTCATTTCTGAAATATGTATTAAACCAGTTGTTTGATCATCAAAACTCACAAAGGCACCGTATGGTTGTAAACCTGTTACTTTACCTTTAATGACCATTCCAGGTGTGTATTCCATATCATCCCTCCATTTATAATAATTATAGCATAAACTTTTTTACTTTGTGGTATAATAAATCAAGGGGGATTACTATGAACTTTTTATTTCCATTTTTCGCAGCATTATTTTCAAATATAATTGCGCAAATATTAAAACCACTATTACATTACTTTAGAAAAGACCAATGGGTTCCCACTTTAATTGTTGAAAGTGGTGGATTTCCAAGTTCTCACACTTCTACTGTAACAGCGTTAACGTTATCTATTGGTATATTAGAGAATTTCTCTTCAACACTGTTTGTAGTGACATTTTTTATCTCACTAATCGTAATATATGATGCAGCAAATGTACGTTATTACGCAGGGAAAAATATTGAGATAACACAGCAATTAGTTAAAGATGTTCAAGAATTAACAAATGTGAAATTAGATAATCCTGTTTACTTTGAAAAAGTTAAAACAGTTTTAGGTCATAGATGGGTTGAAGTATTCGGGGGCATTGTAGTTGGCTCTTTGATTACTTTAGTTGTATACTATGTATTATATTTTATTTTATAGGTAAAGGAAAAATTATGAATAAACAAGAACAAGTTATTGCTACATTAGAAAAAATCAGACCATACATTCAAAGAGATGGTGGAGATGTAGAATTTATTAAACTAGAAGATGATGTTGTTACAATTAGAATGATTGGTGCATGTGTTGATTGTATGTCACTTGATGAAACATTAAAATTTGGAATAGAAGCAATCATTTTAGATGAAGTAGAAGGCATCAAAGAAGTTGTACTAGGATAATTTGTACACCAAAAATAAAAAACTTAAAAAAAGACAAAAGCTAACTACCTTTTGTCTTTTTTTTAAGTAAATACAATATTTATTTATAATCGTGTTAAAATATAAATAACAAACCAAGGAGGAAACTATGAGAAAAATTATAGCATATATTGCAATGACACTAGATGGTTATATTGCAACAAAAGAAAGTAAAATTGGAGATTGGTTGAAGGGAGATGGTTCTGATCCCGAAAATTTCGGAAGTTATAATGATTTTATCGATACAATTGATACAGTTGTTTTAGGTTTTAAAACATATGACCAAATTGTAAATGAACTCTCTGTTGATGTGTGGCCTTATCAAGGAAAACACAGCTATATTATGACAAGAAAAGACTTAAAAGATAAAAACGAAATCACATTTACCAATCAAAGTGTATCTCAACTTGCACATACACTTAAATCTAGTGAGGGTAAAAACATTTGGTTATGTGGTGGTGCATCGATCATTCAACAATTCCATGATTTAGATTTAATAGATGAATACATTATTACAATTGTTCCTTATTTACTTGGAGATGGTATTCGTTTATTTTCTACATCTAATGTTGAGAAAAAATTAAAACTTATTTCGACAAAATCTTATAATGGATTTGTGGATTTAACTTATGTGAAAAGATAAAAAAAACTCAATACTGAGTTTTTTTATTTGTTTAGTCTATTTGCTAAATTATCTTTATTTAATCCAATTGCTAAGAAATTATACAATATCTCCCATGCAATAAAACTTGTGATACCACTCGCATCTTGAAGCGGATTCAATTCAACTTCATCAAACGCAACTACATTTAATTGATTCAATCCTCTTAAAACTTCTAAAACTTTCATGATTTTTAGCCCATTGTATTTAGGTGTACCTACACCTTCACTGTATGCAGCTTCAAGTGAATCCATATCAAATGTAACATAAATTCCATCACACTCTTTCAATTGTTCTTTAATCATGCTTAAAACATCCTCAGGTTCACTTCTATTAAACTCATTTGATGTAATTGTTGTGATTCCCTTCTCTACTGCAAAATCATTCCAAACTCTATCTACGATACCTCTAAGCCCTATCGCTATCATATGATTACCATCTAAATGACCTTCTGTAATCAATTTAGTAAACTGGTTCGCATGGTATATACGTGGCATAAATGGAGCATCCGGTTCAGTATCATTATGTGCATCAAATTGAATCAATCCTAACTTTTTAAAGTTTCCACCTTTTTTTACACCAATAAATCCACCGTATGTAATAGAATGATCTCCACCTATCATGACTGGAAATGTATGTTTTGTCATTTCACTCGCCACACGAATTAACTCATTTAATGTTGCCTCTTGATCTCCATTGTATACATTTAGATCACCTAAATCACAAATATTTAAATCATTGGTTTTTACAACTTTACGATTATCATAATCGTAACATTCCATACCATCTATTTTCTTCCACATTGAATGTTCTCTTACAGCACGTGGTGCATGTCGCATTCCTAATCGATAGGTTGCCCCCATATCATTTGGAACCCCTAAGACAGATACTTCATATTTTTCTATTTCATTCAATGAAACATGTTCACTCCCTACAAAAGTAGCAATACCAAAATGCTTCATCTCTTCATTTTTTTTCATATTTTATCCTCTTTCATACTATATTAGATTATCATTTTTATTATTAAAACACAATATGATTAAACATTATAAACAATCACAAATCATTTGTTATTTTTTTATTTTATTCATAATCAATCTATGTTAATATAGATATGAAATCGGAGGTATTACAACATGAGAGGAATATTATTAATTAGTCACGGAGAATTTGCACAAGCACTTAAAGGATCATTGAAAATGATTGCTGGAGATGTTTCAAATGTATATGCTGCATGTCTTGAACCAAGTGATGGACCAGATGAATTCTCAGCAAAACTTGATGCACTAGACGCTGACTTAGCAAAATATGATAGTGTACTTGTATTTGCAGACTTATTTGGTGGTTCACCTTGTAACACAGCATTCTTAAAATATGCAGCTGATCCAAAATATACAATTGTATCTGGAATGAATTTCCCAATGGTATTAACTGCTATCTTATCAGAACATGAACAAGCTGAGTCATTAATAGCAACAGGACAAGAAGGAATCGTTGATGTAAGAGTATTTATGTCAGCAATGTCAGGCGACGAAGATTAATTTTTAAAGGGCATTGCCCTTTTTTTTATTGGACAAACAAAAAAATCTTGTTTCCAAGATTTTCTTTGTGGATGCGTTTATACTAAAGTATAAACATTATTCATTTCAGGAGTGAATGAAAAAATTAAGAAATATATATTTCTTACACATAGTATAAATGTTAACTGTGAAATCTATGTGAATAAATAAAAGAAAAATAAAAAAAAAACATCATTTGATGTATTTTTTTATGGTGCGCCAGACAAGACTTGAACTTGCATGAGTTGCCTCACACGCCCCTCAAGCGTGCGTGTCTGCCATTCCACCACTGGCGCAGTTTCCACTAATATTTATAGTATAAAGTGCGCACATTGTCAATACTATTAGATAAACGCACATAAAACTAAACAATTGAACACATTTTAAATTAGTTAGTGGATTGGAAGTCACATACCTAATGTGTTTTGTTCAAAAGCAAACAAGGTTTCGTTAACTTCAAAAATATTATAAATTGCATTGCTTATAGAATATTCTATAATGAGGTCAAATTTACTACTTCTTGATAAGGCAAACCCTGCTGTCATAAGCAAATCTTTTGTTTCATCAAGATTTAGCTCGAGCGCAAGACAAAAAGCGAGCACAGTTGATTTACTTGGCTTGTAATCTTGATTACTTCTAATTTTCGAGAACAATTTTCGGTCTATATTGGCTTTTTTATAAATTTCTACATCTGTCTTCCCTTTGATGTCAATTAACTTTAGAAGTCGCTGTGAGAAAGTATCATCAACTTCAGTCAAAATATCATCAAGCGAGCGAGAGACTTTAGGTAATTCGCAGACTTGCACATCATAAAGCGCATTAACTTCTTCCAGACTATAATCCGCTTCCTCCAATATGTTATAAGCATATCTTGCAGCACTTTTATCTACATAATTGTCATCAATGTATTGGGAAACATTATTATACATCTCTTTTGAAATACTAAAAGATTTACTATCATAGACAACAATATATACTGTCATATCATGTTCAAGTAAAAACTTTTCAATTGTATCAGTGGCAATTTCAAAAGATTTCTCTTTTGGAAACTTATATGCTCCTGTAGAAATTAAAGGAAAAGCTATACTTTTTACCCCATTTTGAACAGCAAGATTTAATGCTGTACTATAACAACTTCTAAGAAGTCTCTCTTCGTTTTTTTCTCCTCCTGTCCAAACTGGTCCTACAGTATGGATTACATATTTGCATGGAAGTTTATAGCCTTTTGTGATTTTTGAGTTTCCTGTTTCGCATCCATTTAAAGTTATACACTCTCTAAGTAAATCAAATCCCGCTGCTTTGTGTATCTCCCCGTCAACACCACTACCACCACGCAAGGACTTATTCGCTGCGTTTACAATAGCATCCACTTTCATTTTGGTTATGTCATCTCTAACTATTATTAGTGGCATATCATTCTCCTTAATTAACTAAATTTTTATTCAATAAATAAACCTTCTGCCTAACCTCCTGCTCACTCATAGCAATTCTATCT
The DNA here is from genome assembly GCA_964368305.1 of uncultured Erysipelotrichaceae bacterium. GTDB lineage: Bacteria > Bacillota_I > Bacilli_A > Erysipelotrichales > Erysipelotrichaceae > CAYJAB01. The sequence continues at coordinate 16,312 of CAYJAB010000016.1, forward strand.
TTGAATATTTTATAATCTACCATATTTGTTGGAATATAAAGTACACATTTTTCAACATAATCATCTGTGCGGGCACTGTATTTTATCACAGTAACTTCAAACCCTTTTTAAAAAAAAGCACTACTGAAGAGTATACAAAATTAAACAATGGCATATAATGAAAATTGGAATGAGATAAACAAAAATTGCTTGTTTAGTTTTGTGTCTGAAGACTTGCATTGCAATAAATGCTAAAAAAGATCCTCCTAACATAGCACAAATCAAAAGTGCATTTATAGGAATTCTCTGTATTTGTTTTATTGCAAAATATTTATCTAATCCAAACAAAACAAATGTTACAAGATTAATTATAATTAAATAGGTTATTATCCATTGAATCATGCAACTCTCCTTTAAAAAAAAGAGTAAACAAATGTTTACTCTAAGTTAATAGATGGTGCCGCTGGCCGGACTCGAACCGGCACGGTATCACTACCGGTGGATTTTGAATCCACTACGTCTACCAATTTCATCACAGCGGCGCATATATTATTTTATCTTATTTGGTTGGAAATGTAAATATAATTATCTTTTGACTTTATAGATATTTTTTGTATAATAATCCATATGAAGGATTGGCCGAGCGGTTTAAGGCACCATCTTGGAAAGGTGGCGAAGTGCAAGCTTCCGTGAGTTCGAATCTCATGTCCTTCGCCAATATTAGATATAAAACACAATCTGTAGATTGTGTTTTTATTATATATTTAATTTCTTTTACACTATACATAATGTTTCACTTCCTCATAAGTTAATATTGCTATTGATCTTATTGTAAAATATAATAAAACTATCTTTTAAAAAATGATGTAAATGGTTTGTTTTTAAAACATACCTATTTATTTAAAATTTAGTATGAAAGTTGGTATTATAAAATGAGTTCACAAACAAAGAAAAAATTAGACAGTCTAATCTTAAAATATAATGTAACCGTTGTAGGAAAGGGTTATTTGGAATGTATATGCCCCTATCAAAATATTGAGAATTTTATAGATGATGTCTCAAAATTAGATATTAAGATAGCTGGTTTTTGTTGGTGGTGTTTTGTGCCAGATGATGGTTCTCACACGCCTTGTGGATATGGAGGACCTGCTGTAAAAGATGGGTATTATTCCGAAATTATACATACGTTTAAATTTTATGAGTTCGATACACTAGACTTAATGAAAGCCTATTTGTTGCATGAATACAAAAATGAACCTGATTATCATGCTTGCTTTCATCCTGCATTTTACTTAAATGTCCCAAATGACTGGGACAGTCGAGATATATAAATACATATAAAAAGTTGATACTTCATTAAATGATGCATCAACTTTTTTACAGTATGCTACTTATTATTCTTTACTTGCTTTTTTAACAATCAATGACATCACCAAGAAATTAAGTGGTACTGTAATTGGAATTGAGAACAGTTTTGCATATTCTTCAGGAGATCCAAATACATCCACAAACAATACAGTGATAATCATATTCACAATAATACCCGGTATATAGCTTAATGGAAACGAAATAAATGTTTTTAATGTTGGTTTTTGATTATATGTAAACTTCATATTTAAGAAGTATGAAAAGATCATTGATCCTCCATCCCCTAATAAACTTGATAGTGCAACACTTACATTTAATATAATAAACAAATTATAAAATAGTAAAGAAAGTGCTGTATTAAACAATCCAATAAATCCAAATGATAAAAATCTTTTATTTAAAAACTTGTCTTTAATAAGTTTAATCATTTAGATTACCTTACCATACAAATCATGATCTTGCGCTTTATCAATTTTTACATTGACAAAAGTTCCTAACTCTATCTCAGTGTCAGATTTAACAAAGACAACGCCATCAATTCCATCTGGGGCTGAATAAATACTTCTCCCTTTATATGAATTTGAAATTGCACTTTTTGATTCAATTAAAACTTCTAAAGTATGTCCAATTAAATCACAACTATTTTGATGTGCAATTTTTTCTTGAACATCCATTAATGCTTTAAGTCTTTTTTCTTTTTCTTCTTCTGTAATATCACTTTCCATATCATATGCAGGTGTATCTTCTTCTTTCGAATATGTAAATGCACCTAAACGATCCCATTTAACCTCTTTTACAAATTCAACCATAGCATCAAAATCCTCTTGCGTTTCTTGAGGGAATCCCACAATCATTGTTGTACGAAGTACAGAATATGGATAATGTTTTCTAATAAACTTTGTTAAGTTTAAAATACTTTCAACAGAACCTCTTCTATTCATTAATTTCAACATTTTATCCGTTGCATGTTGAACAGGTATATCAAAATATGGAATAACTTTATCCAATTTCTTCATTTCAATTATTAACTCTTCATCTATTTCATCAGGATACATATATAAAATTCTTATCCAATGAAATCCTTCAATTTTATTTAACTCTTCTAATAGTGGAATCAGCATTCTTTTTTGATGTGTATCCATACCATAGCGTGTCGTATCTTGCGCAATCAATACAAGTTCCTTTACTCCATAACTTGCTAAACGGTTTGCTTCATCTAATACATCATTCATATCAAATGAACGATACTCTCCACGTATAAGAGGAATCGCACAGTAGGTGCAACAATTACTACATCCTTCTGCTATTTTTAAATACGCCATCCAAGGCTTTGTAGAAATAACACGGTCCGTTTTTCCATAAGTTCCTTTTATTTCAGTTTCTAAAACTTCAGAAACAATTTCAGTAAAACGATCATATTCGTCAACCCCAATAAATACATCTACCTCTGGCATTGATTCAATTAACTCCTGTTTATATCTCTTCGCAAAACACCCTGTCACAATTAATTTTTTACAGTTTCCATTTTTATATTCTGCCATTTCTAAAATGGTATCTATCGCTTCTTCTTTTGCTGGATTAATAAAACCACATGTATTAATAAAGATAGCCTCTGCATCCGCCGCTTTTGAAACAATTTCATGATTATTTTCCTTTAAAATACCCATCAATTTTTCACTATCTACAAGATTTTTACTACATCCTAATGAAATAAATCCTATTTTCATATTTACACTTCCTTTTTCATTCATTATTTTAACACATTATTGTTTTTTTTCATAAATGAATGATTAAAATATCAAACAAATGTAAAATATGATAAACTATATAATGAGGTAAATTATATGAAATTTAAAATTGATGAAAACACAAAACAAAATACAATCTCCTTAATCATAACAGGAATTGTTTTAATATCATTTTATTATATTATTAAAAATGCAACTATACTTATGGATTATTTAAATCTAACAATCTCTATTTTAATGCCATTTATATTGGGATTTGCACTTGCTTTCTTATTAAAACCTTTGGTATTTAAAGTGGATGTTTTTTTAGAAAAAATACATTGTCCAAAAAGATTCATTCGCCTACTTTCAACAATTGTTGCTTTTATTGTAATGTTTACATGTTTATATGCATTTTTCGCAACAATCTTGCCACAAATCGGACTATCGCTTAAAGGACTATATGATAATGCATCTGCATATTCTGTTGAGCTAACGGCATTTCTTGATAATTTAATTAACTCTGATGTGTTTGATCCTGAGTTTGTAAATTACTTAACACAATACATTGATCAGTTTATTGCATTTATAGGTACACAAATTACTGATTTCATTCCTAAATTATTTGATTTTTCAATCACTTTATCATCTAATATCATCAATACTTTTGTAGCTCTTGCGATTGCAGTTTATTTACTACTTGATAACGAGAGATTTCATCGTCAAGCAAGAAAAGTTATTTATGCATTTGTTCCATTAAAAACAGCCAACTCACTGATGGAAGCAAGTCAGTTGTCATCTACTATTTTCTCTAGTTTTATAATTGGTAAAGCAATCGATTCTACAATCATCGGTATTATTTGTTTTATTGGTATGAATTTGTTATCACTGCCTTACGCTTTATTAATAAGTGTTATTGTTGGTATCACAAATATGATTCCTGTATTTGGTCCATTTATTGGAGCAGTTCCTGGAATCTTCATATTATTAATTGTAGATCCTATTTATGTTGTTTGGTTCTGTTTATTTATATTAGCATTACAACAATTTGATGGAAATATTTTAGGACCATACATTTTAGGAAACTCACTTAATTTACCAAGTTTATGGATTATGTTCGCGATTATTGTCGGAGGTGGTTTATTTGGAGTATTAGGAATGTTCTTAGGCGTTCCACTGTTTGCTTTCATTTATACATTGCTCAAAGATCATATAGATAAAAAGCTAAAGCGAAAAAATATTGAAGTTTAAAAAATAAAACCAATGATATTCATTGGTTTTTCTTTTTATTTTTTATGAAAGTAAACCTGTTGTGTGTTTACTAATTCAAAGCTTATAAGATGATTTTTATCTAAATGCACTTCATCTAATTTAACTCCGCATATTTGACTATTAAAATAAGTTCTATAATAATAAATTAATTTTGTAGCATTCATACAACTTGTGTACGTTGTATAATCATACCCTCCTGTTTGTAGTTGTGCTGCTCCACGTGCAACTGCTACATTGTCTAGAATGTGGAAAAATTGTGATAAATTACTTGACTCAACAGGACTACATTTTGAATGACTCTTCACAAATACCGCTCTAATAAAACGCGATGTCGTAGATGAATCACCTGGCAGTCCAAGACCTCCTACACCATGCCCTAATGGCTGTACATCCATTAAATTAGTTATAGTGTTTGTTTTATCTTTAGAATCACAGCTTAAATAGTTTGAAAGATTTGTCAAATGCCAATCAAACGTAGGATTATTCGTCATTACACCAACTGGATTTTCATGTATTTTTAAGCCTTCTTTTGTAGATTCAATTACAATAGATTTATCTTTATCAGAAACCATCCAATGCAGTGTCGCAAGTGGTAGTGTCGGTTGAAACAGAATCGCGACAATATGAAGCTTTTTTGTATGCTCAATCACTTCATCTACAGATTTACACTTCCCTAAAAAATAAGGAATAATCTCGTATGGTGTAAGATTTAAAGCCCCTTCTTTAATTGCTTCATGATAATGTGCATAGCCTGGGAAATTAAGTCCTGCAATACATAAACCTTTTTCGTTCATTGCCTCTGCATACAGAGGATAATCACTTGTAACATATGCCATTCCAATCATTGCATAATGAGTAGACATCTTTTCTTCCTTTTTATAGGTTAGTACATAATTTCTAGGCGTAATTACAACCTCTTCATTGAATGAATATCCAATATCCATATTCCTACCAAAATAAAAATCCTTATTTAACCAAGTAATTGCAGTACACATACATTTCTCCTTTACTGTAAATTAAAATCCTTTTTAAATTGTTTTAAAGCATCTTCAAAACTATAAAATATATTAATATTATTCGCAGTTAAGCACCCTACAACATAAGAATTAAATCCCAAACAAGATTCGGTTTTACTTGCATCGTTTCTTGTCATTCTCAAATCACTAAAAATCGGATAAATTTTTAAATCTTTTCCATTCATTTTCTTTTCTATCGCATTTCCAAGTTCTACCATTGTTCCAGTATCATTTCCAGCTAGATCAAAGAAAAATACATTTGCAGCATTCACATGTTTATAGTCTTCCATAAATATTTCTTTTGATGTTAATACTCTTGTATTATCAAATGGTAAATCAATAGGATTCGCAATAAAATAATCGCCCTTGTACGCTTTTAAAGCTTCACTAAAACACTCGCCTTCATAACGTCTTTGTTTAATATCAGCTGCGCTAAATAAAGCTCCTGCATTGTAAATATAAATCATAAGTCCCCCTTTTTTATCACAATACCATATCTATGCATTTGAGTCAAACTCTAGGTTTATGGTATACTATACAAACATATATAAGGAGTCTCTTATGAAAATCAATAAAAATCAAGATATACAAACATTTATGCATCGCTGCTTAAATAACATACAGAATTCTGAAATGAATCAATTTGTTGGATTGAAAATAAGCCCAACAAATATGATCTCAACGCAAAGAAAAATGAGAAAAGCAGGTTTTTTTGAATTTCAATGTGATGAAGGCGATTATCCAAGCTTATATATTTCAACAGATGATTTTTTAAATACACCTTACCATAAAAATATACGACTTGATCGTATTCAATCAGATGAGTTTCAATACCAAGAAGAAATGATTGATGCAGACTATTTATTCAATACTGACTCTATTTTGCAAGATCCAAATCGTGAACTAAAGGATTGGATGAGACTTAGAGCGATCGATAAACCTTACAAAGCCGTCGTTTTAAGACAAAACAGTGATGTTTGGATGATGGATGTACCTTCCGAGGCAAATACAATTGATCCTTTTGCAAAAAAAGCACATGGTCATGTACTTACATTTGGACTAGGGATTGGATATTTTATTTACATGTCTACACTCAACCCAAAAGTTAAAAGTATTACTGTAATTGAACAATCCAGCTCAGTTATCAATATGTTTAAAAAGGATATTCTTCCACAATTTAATACAAATATAAAAATAGAGATTATACAAGGCGATGCATTTAAGTATTTTAATCACAATTTCTTATCAAAGTTTGATTATACTTTTGTCGATATTTATCAATCAAGTCAAGATGGACTTATTCTAATTGAAAAATTACTTCAACAATACAATCCAAAATTCAATACAGTTGATTTTTGGATAGAATCTTCTTGTTTTGAAAGTGTATATGCAATTATCTTCTTATATTTTAGATATAAAATTACAAATAAAAAACCTAGCTTAACATTTGATGCAAAAAGAATTTTCAATAAAGCAGACATATACTTTAGTAAACAATCTATCACAATTAATGAAAGTGAACAGCTAAAAAACTTAATGTATGACCATCAAGTGATTAGAGAAATTTTACATACTAAAAAATAAAATCAAATTTAATATAATAAAAAGATGTCATAAATGACATCTTTTTATTGATACATTACTCAATTGTTTTTAATGTTTTAACTATAAAAGAAAAATATAAAATATGAAACAACCAAACACCTGATAAAATCATTTGTCCCATAGGAACAGCATCCATCATTATATAACCAATAGACATCAAAATTGTCACCATAATCATTATTTTTATTTTCGTCTTAACAGTCATCCCTTGTCCTGAAACATAACTCTCTAAATTATTCTTATACAGTTCTGTTTGTTTAAACCAAGTATCTAGTTTTTCACTACTGCGGCCAAATCCAAATGCTGCCAGAAGTAAAAATGGAAAAGCAGGCAATAATGGAACGACTGCTCCAATTGCTCCTAAAACTAAACCAATACACCCTAAACACAAATAAAATATTCTCTTTACACTCATGCTGTTCCCTTTCTTTTACTCAAGATGAGATGTTTGATCGTTAGCACAGGATGATAAAAAATCATACTAGGACCAGAAAATCGCATAATCTCGCGTATTTTATTTTTCATATCATCTTTATAACAATGCACACTACAATTTGAACAAAATGTCTTTGTCTTTTTAAAAGGACATTTTTCACTTTTCAAATGTGCATATTCTAACACTTCTCTACACTTGTTACACAACATCTTTCTATGATGGTTTTTTTTGCAATAAATTTTAATCATTTTTTCAACAACTTCTTTTCCCGTTTCAAGTTTCATCATTAGCTTTTACGTGTCGCTTCCATATTAACTACTCTATTTGCTATTTTCATTGTTGAAGTTCTATGAGAAACCAAAACAAGTGTTTTATTTTTAGTTTCTTTTAATGATTTTAAAATAATTGCTTCATTTAAACTATCAAGATTGCTTGTCGGTTCATCTAACAAGATTAAATCAGCTTCACATAAAAATGCACGTGCAAGTCCTATTCTTTGCATTTCACCACCTGAAATAGTATCCCCAAGCTCACCAACCTGGGTTTGATATCCATTGGGTAAACTACATATAAAATCATGTATAGATGCCTTTTTAGAAGCTTTTACTACCTCTTCATGTGTAGCATCTAATTTTGCAATCTTAATATTTTCTATAATTGTATCATGGAAGATATGGGTTTGTTGCATTACTAAACTTTCAATGCTTCGTAAACTTTTCGTATTAATTTCCTTAATATTCCTATTTGAAATCAATACCTCTCCACTTTTTGTATCCCAATATCGCATCAATAACTTCAACAGTGTTGATTTTCCACATCCTGATTTTCCACTAATTCCTAAAATCTCATTTTTAGAAATTGTCATTGAGAATTGATTTAAAATATCCTCATTTCCATAGGAGAATGAAACTTCATTAAAGTTTGCACCTTCAAAGTCTACATCAACCCCATTCACTTTTTCTTCAACAATTGCAGTTTCATCTAAAATATCAAGAACTCTATTTCCACTTGCAATTGTTTGAGATAAACCTACTCCTAAATTAGAAATAGAAGTCACTGCCCCAAATGATGAAATCAATAGGATTGTCGGTATTATAACTGCTTCAAGTTCAATAGACTGATTTAAATACAGTGCACTTGAAGTAAACAACATCACGATTGAAAAAGATAAAATCATTAAATTAGTTAGAGACATTGTCTTTCCCATATAATCTTTTATTTCTTTATTAGACGCTTCCATCTTTAAAGATAAACTATCAAAATTAGACTTACGCTCTTTTACATGATTGTATTGTAATATTTCTTTTAATCCTCTTAAACTATCCAAAAAATAAGAATTTAACTCCCCATTTTTTTCTCTATAGTTTTCACCAATTGACTTACTCTTTTTTGAAACAATAATCGGAATCAAAACACCAATTGTAAAATGCGCGAATAATGCTATTGCACCTAAAACGATACTATACCTTCCAATTAAACAGATAATAAATGAAGAAGTTATGATTGCGATACAAATTGGAGAAACAGTATGTGCATAAAACACTTCTAATAATTCAATATCTGATGTAATAATTGATACTAAATTCCCTTTATCCTTTGTATCCAATTTAGCTGGCGCAAGTCTTCTCAAGGCATGAAACACTTTATCTCTGATTAATGCTAAAAGCTTAAATGCAATATAATGATTACAATATTGTTCAATATAATGTAAAATACCACGCATTATGGCAATACATCCTATGATCATTATAAACATGTTCAAACTTGAACCATTTGAAATCAAATCTAAAACAGCATATCCCGCAAACACAGTTATAAATGTCGCACAGAAATAGCCAAGACATCCCATAATAATCGCAATACTCATAACAAATGATAGAGGCTTTACAAGTCCAATTAATCTATACATAACATTCAATGTTGATCTATTTTTCATTGTCTTGCTCCTTTACATTTTCTAAACTCACTTGTGTATTATAAAGTTCATAGTAATATCCATTCAACGCAATTAGCGATTCATGTTTACCCTCTTCAATAATAAATCCATCTTTCAGCACATAAATTTTATCTGATTTCACAACATTTGCTAAACGATGAGAAATCAATATCACTGTTTTCTTTCTTACAAGACCATGTATTAAATCCATGATATCATTTTCACTTTCTGCATCAATATTACTTGTTGCTTCATCAAAAATATAAATTTCACTATCATGCAAAAGTGCTCTTGCTATTGCAAGTCTTTGACATTGCCCACCTGAAAAATTACTCCCTTTCTCCATTAGTTTTGTATCCAAACCATTCTCAGTTTGCAAAAACTCTTTCAAATTAACAGAATCTAAAACACTCCACAGCATTTCATCCGTTGCAGTTTTGTTTGCCATTAATAAATTTTCTTTAACCGTCCCTTTAAAGATATAACTATTTGCGGAAACAAGTGTAGCTTTATTTAATAAATTCTTTGAACTTATTTGATTTAATTCTTGATTTCCTATCGTTATATTTCCTTGATAACCTTCATTTATCCCCATTAGGATCGATGCAATCGTTGATTTTCCACAACCACTTTTTCCTACAATAGAAACAAATTCATTTTCATTCACTTCCATCTGAATTTTATCTAACACTTTTTTATCTTCATATGAAAAAGACACATCATTTAACTGAATAGTAGAACCATGTACACTATTAGTTTTTTCTTCATTCTCCTGCATTTCAAGCAAAGTAAATATTTTTTTGCTTGCTGCAATCCCATTCATTGCAATATGAAAGAAACTTCCTAAAATACGAAGTGGTAAAAAGAAATCAGCACTTAAAAACATAATAGAGAACATACCAAATGTTGTAATTGTTCCAGCAGAAAATTCCATGAGTGCAAAAATAATTCCAAGTGCAGCACCTCCATAGGCAACAATATCCATAACTATTATAGAGTTTAACTGCATCGATAATACCTTCATGGTTACAACCCTAAATCTTTCTGCCTGTTTATTCATTTGTATATGTTTATATTCATCCGCTGAATATATTTTTAATGTATTTAACCCTTGTAAATTCTCAAGAAAATTGTCAGCGAGTCCAAGATATTCTCCCCAATATTTTGCCAATAGTTTTTTCGCAAACTTTTGCACGACTACAATTGAGATTGGTATCATAGGCACACATATAAATAATATAATCGCCACTTTTAAATTGATAAAAGATACAACAATAAATAATATAAAAGGTGAAATCATAGAATAGAAAAACTGTGGTAAAAAATTAGAAAAATATGTTTCTAACTGTTCAACGCCTTCTATAGACATTTGTAAAAGCTGTGCTGAAGACACTTTATTTGTATATTTGCTTTTCAATCTTACAACTTTATCATATATCATTGTTCTTAAAACAGATTTGACAGATTTTGAGGCCAAATAACTGTTTTTACTAGCAATATAAACCATTGTAACCTTAATTATTATACAGATTAGCATTGTGCCTATAAAACTAAAAAATTCATTTATTACAATAGAATTTGAAATGATTCGACTTAAAAAAAGACTAATTGTTAACATTAAAATAATATTAGAAAAAAGTCCTATTATTTGAGAAATCACATTCCTTTTTATATGTCCCATTGCATCTGGAACAATTTTAATTAACTTTTTATTTATCATATTCCCTCACGAAAGTTAGCAAAAACTAACTGATGAGATTTTATCACATCCCCTTTTAAAATGCAATTATTACTCAAAAATAAAGAAGTGTGATTGTTCACACTTCTTCATTAATTTCTAATATCTTTTCTAACAAATACAATACAACCAATAATCGTTATAACTACTGACAATACAACCATGTAAAGTGTTCCAAATGTAACTCTACAAGATCTATTCGTCAATCAGATGTTTCAAGTTTCAATTTTTGAATTAAAAGAAGATTTTCTTTTCTATCATATACACTAAATTAACAATATAAATAATGTAAGTAGTACAACCCCTATCTTCTTATATTGTTTTATCAATTCATTTTTATTACGCTGTAATTCTGTTTTTCATCCATCAAAGATACAAAATTTATTACACATTATTTCCATTTCAACTAAGATATAGATAGAAATAAAAACACTATTTTTTCATTCTACGCTAGATTTAAAATAATTCACGTAATTCTTTCCTAGTCATAGAGCGTATAAAAAAAAGTAGAAATATAACTACTATCTAATATAGTTGTATATTCTACTTTTTATTAACTAATATT
>CAYJAB010000017.1:0-26404 GCA_964368305.1 uncultured Erysipelotrichaceae bacterium
CCGCAACCTTTTGATCCGTAGTCAAACGCTCTATCCAGTTGAGCTATGGGCGCATATTTCACTGACATTTAACAGTGCTTATACATAATACCAAAATCATTTAAAAAAATCAATAATATTTTTATTATTTTAATGTTTTTTTTAAATATTTATGTATGCCATATTTTTTTCATTTAATCTATCCCTAATTTTATAGAATTATCCATATTTTTCACAATATCCTGATACTCAATATAGATACTTTCATAATTATTTAAAATTTCATTATTTAACATTTTAAAAGGATACAACATATAATCCGTAAAATCTTCCTTATACTCATTATAAAACAAATCATACTCTACATCTTTTAGTTCAACAGATTCTACTTTTTTATCGACAACTGTTTTTTCAATCTCTACAGAAACCATTAAACCAATTCTTTTTTCAAGTCCAACTTGTCCGCTTATGAAATTTCCTAAAGAGTAAATAACCAATGTATCATCAATATAAGTTATAGGTTGTACAACATGTGGATGATGTCCAATTACAATATCCACATCTAAACTTGCTAAATACTCTGCAATTTCGACTTGTCTTTTATTTGGTTGATGGACATATTCAGCACCATAATGAATCGATACAATTACAATATCTACAAGATCTTGATACTTTTCAATATCTTTTTTCACTGTATCTTCATCATATATATTTACATAATGCGTTTTATCTTTAATATGCGGAATTCCATTTGTACTATCTGTATATGCTAAAAACGCATACGTAATACCATTGCTTTCACAAATGTTAATCGCATTTTGTGCATCGTAACTTTCATAACTTCCTGCAGTTACTACATCTTTACTTCCCCAAAACTCCAACGCACTTTGTAATGGCTTTTCACCACGATCTAAAGTGTGATTGTTTGCTAAACTAACGATATTAAATCCAAGCTCAATCATATTATCTCCAAACTCTTGTGGAGAATTAAAACGTGGATATCCTGAAATACCAAATTCTGTTCCACCTAAGATGGTTTCTTGATTATAAAATGCTAAGTCGTGTTGTTTTATATACGGCTTTATGTATTGAAATGTTTCTAAAAAGTCAAAAGACTTGTCTTTTAACTGATTATCATATACAAACCGTGTGTGTAAAAGAGCATCCCCTACCATAAATAAACTCGTTTCATACGTTTCCACTTTAGGTAAAATAGGATCTTCTATATATTCAGCTTGTTTTTCTACACACCCACTCATTACAATTAGCCCCCACAATAATAGTATGAGTTTTTTCATATTTTATTCTTCTTTCAAATAATAGAACATTAACGCTTGAGAACCTAATTCTTGGAATTTTTCATCCTCAAGTTTTAAATACAATGTATGCGCAAGTTCAAGACCTGGAAGTTCAAGACCTAATTTATGTGCTTCATCAATCGCAATTTTCATATCCTTAATGAAGTGTTTAATATAAAATCCTGGATTATAGTCCCCTTTGATAATTCTTGGTGTGTATGTATTTAATGAGAAACTGCTTGCTGCACCTTTTCCAATACTATCTAATACACGCGCTGGATCTAACTTCGCTTTTTTAGCATATGCAATTGACTCACATACGCCTAACATTCCTGAAGCAATCGCAATTTGATTGCACATTTTTGTATGTTGACCACATCCTGCAATTCCTTGAAGAATTACATTTTTACCTACAATAGACAAGTATGGATATGCACGATCAAATGCTTCTTGTGTTCCACCACACATAATTGTTAACAATGCATTTTGAGCACCAATGTCTCCACCTGATACTGGAGCATCTAATGCCAAACATCCTACTCCTTCTGCTTTTTTTGCAATTTTCTCTGCAAGTGTAGGAGTTGATGTTGTATAATCAATCAACAGCGTACCTTTTTTCGCATTTTTTAATAATCCGTAATCTTCATTAAAATAAATATCTTCTACATCATGTGGATATCCAAGCATCGTCATAATAATTTCACACTCTGCGATTTCCTTTACAGAATCATGCCAAATTGCACCTTTTGCAATTAAGTCTTCTGCTTTTGATTTTGTACGGTTATAAATATGCATTTCATTATTTGCATTTAGAAGATGCATAGCCATACTTTTCCCCATAACACCTGTTCCAATAAATCCTATTTTCATGATTTTCCTCCTTTTCTTTTATAGTAAATCAATAACTACAAGTATAAATCCTGCTACAACACTCAATAGCATAAATCCAACCAATGCAATTACAACTGCTTTTCTATTACTTTTCTTATTCGCCATCTTTATCACCTCGTCCATAATATTATAGCACTTATCATTTAAAAATGCCGCTAAAGTCATAGCAGCATTTAATATTTTATCCTTTTTTATTTTTCTTTTTCAATATTTGAAGGCCATCTATCCATCCTTTTTTATATTTTAGTGAAATATAACCAATCAGTGACATTATAAATGCGCCTATACTATCTACAATTAAATCTTTCATTGTGTCAGATAAAGCCTCACGACCAATTAATTGCGTTCCATCTTCTAACATAAATTTTTGCATATTCAAACCTAAAACACCGTCAAATGTAAATTCATATATTTCCCAAACAACACCTAGTGTAATCGCAAAAGAAAATGTGAATAAAGCGACAAATAATGGACTTAATGTAACTGGAATCTTTTCCTCATTATTAAGAAGTGTAATAAATGAAAACCCAAGCGCCCCCATCATCGCCCCACTAAATCCATGCAAGATCGTGTCCCAATGTGGTACATCATAATAATAACTTCTAACTTCCCCTAAAAAGATTGCGCAATATAAGAAGATTGCATATAGAATCAACATATTATGCGGAATAATGATATCCAATTTCTTTTGGAAAAGACCTGGAAGCAACATCGCAACTACTCCTAAAATACATTGCGATAACATTAATACATAATCTCCTTTTACACGAACATTCTCTAACCCTTCTATATTTACTGTAGGTGCTGCAGCAATTCTAATAACCAAAAACACAATAGAAATCACAAGTGTAAAAAAGACAAACCTAGATATTATTTTCTCATAATCAATATTTTTCTTCATAAGCGCTCCTTCCTGTTATTAGATTAATTCATATTGTAATATCAATCAATCTTTGAGATAATCCTATTATAGCATATTTTAATAAAACAGATGGAGATACTATGAAACACGCACAGACAGAAAATTTAACCTTTTATACAAACACAAGTACACACTCTGCACTAGCAGAAGTTATTGGACATACCGCTTATATAGAAAACCATGATTTAAGTATTGCACTAACTCAGCTTGAAAAAGATGGGATCGTACTTCCTCATTTTCATCAAAAATCAATTGAAATTTATATTTTTATTGAGGGAGAATGCACAATGATTATAGACGATAAAAAAGTCATTGCTAAAAAAGGAGATACTATCTACATCGAAAAAAATGAAGTGCATGAAATTTTACCATGCCCTACAGCTGTATCGTTTTATGCAATTAGTCTACCTGCATATGTACAAGAAGATTTTATCTTAACAAAGGAGAGTAACAAATGAATTACAACTTACAAAACAAACATGTTCTAGTAACAGGTGGAGCTAAAGGGTTAGGACTTGCAATCGCAAAAAACTTTGTTGCACAAAATGCAAAAGTTACTGTCTTTGATTTATCGATTGACACAACTTTAATAGAACAATTAGAAAAAGAAAACATCCACTCCTATGCAAGTGTAGACGTTTCAGATTTCACTCAGCTATCAAACGCAATTTCAAATCTTGAGCCTATCGATATATTAATTAATAATGCTGGGATTTATCCAACATGTGAACTATTAGATATGAGTATATCTCAATGGCAATACATGATGAATGTGAACTTAAATTCAGTATTTTATTGTACACAACTTGTAGCAAAAAAGATGATTAAAAATAAAATAAAAGGAAGTATTGTAAACATTACTACAATAGATTCCTTCAAACCTTCTTATGGTCATTCACATTACGCCGCATCAAAGGCAGCTGTTTATTCCTTCACACTTTCGAGTGCTGCGGAACTCGGAAAATACGGCATTCGAGTTAATGCGGTTGCTCCAGGTCTTATAAATCGACCAACATTAAAAACAGACTGGCCTGATGGCTACAATAGATTTTTAGACAAAGCTGCGATTCAATCAGTTCCAGAAGCAGATGATATCGCGCAAACGTGTGTATTTTTAGCAAGTGATGTTGCGAAAGCAATTTCAGGAGTAGAAATACCAGTCGATAGCGGAGTCTTAACAGCTGCACCATATTAAAAAAAATGAAATGTTAATTTCATTTTTTTATACTTTAAGCATCTTGTTTTGTATCAGCAATTTGAATTTCTCTAACATTTACTCCCTGAGGTAGTTCATAAGCAAACTTAATTGTTTGAGCAACATCCTCTGGTGTAATTGCACCTACTCCTACTGACTCTTTCCATCCAATATATCCTTTTTTAATTTCATCACTTGTAGTATGACTCAAAAGTTCAGTATCCACAGCACCTGGGCATATTCTAATAACACGCACATTATATGGCGCCATTTCTCCTCTTGCAACTTCTGACAATCCTACAACACCGTATTTTGTTGCACAATATGCTGCATGATTCCCAAATGGTTTTACACCAGCAATCGAAGCTAAATTTATGATTGTTCCACATTGACGTTCTTTCATATCATTCATTACAATTTGCATACCGTTCATAACACCCATAACATTTACATCCATCATAGTTTGCCATTCCTTTACATCTTGATTTTCTAAGTTCCCTAGTAACATTACACCCGCATTATTTACAATTAAATCTGTTTTACCATAAACTGCCTCTGCTTTTCTAACTGCCTTTTCAAATGCTTCTTTATCTGTTACATCTACTTTTTCACACATTGCATTTTCAAGATTTAGTGCTTGCACTTTTTCAATTCTACGTGCAATTAATAATAATGGATATCCTGCTTTATTAAATGCCAATGCCATTGCTTTTCCAAAACCAGAACTTGCTCCTGTAATTACGACTAATTTTTTCATTGTATCTCCTTTGTCAAATTGACTTTCTCTCTATTACAGTATAAAATACTATAATAATTAATTTTATTATATTTTGAATTATTAACTAGGTCAATAAGGCACCTACTTGACAGTAAGGGAAAAAAAGGTAACAAATGGAAAAAATACAAGTTAACTCAGAAATTGAAGTCACACTAAAAATGATCGGTGGAAAATGTAAACCTATTATTTTGTACTCACTTATAGAAGATGGACCTAAACGATTTAAACAGTTGATGAATGAGATAACCCAAATCTCACAAAAAACACTTACAAATCAATTAAGAGAACTTCAGGCAGATGGATTAATAAACCGTACTGCGTATAGTGAAATCCCACCACGTGTAGAATATTCAATCACACCAAAAGGTGAAACACTCTTTCCAATATTAGAAATGATGTGCCATTGGGGAGAAAAAAATCATAAAGACAGATATGAAATCATACAACCACAATGCAACGAATAAAAAAAGAAAATCATATTCGTGATTTTTCTTTTTTATATTAACCTATTTCGATCTAAACTTGACCTAAAAACATTTGTACTACAAATGAAACTATAACAACAAGCGTAGATATAATAAATCCATGTAACATTGGTTTAAATCCAGATTGAGAAACCTCTTTAAAGTTTGTTTTCAATCCAATTGCCCCAAGTGCCATAACCATCAAAAATTTACTAAACTCTCCTACTTGAAGACTAAATGCATCTGATATGATACCTGTACTTTTAACTGTAACCATTAATAAAAACCCAATGATAAAAAAAGGAAAAATCTTTTTTAGATTAATAGGTGCTTTTTTTGTTTGACTTAATTTCTTTTGGTTAAGACGTTCATTAATATAAGAGAAACAAAGCACTGTTGGAATAATAGACAATGTACGCGTCAGCTTAACAATAACAGAATATGCACCTGCCGCATCTGAAAACGCATATCCCGCAGCTACAACAGATGAAGTGTCATTTACAGCAGTCCCTGCCCATAAACCATATCCCATATCACTCATTCCAAAATAACGTCCCATAATAGGAAATAAAATAACCATTACAATATCAAAAATAAATGTAGCAGAAATTGCATATGCAATATCTTTATCTTTTGCGTCAATCGTTGGCGCAATGGCAGCGATTGCACTTCCACCACAAATCCCTGTCCCCGCAGAGATCAGTCCAGATAATTTCCAGTCCATTTTAAATAATTTTCCTACAAGATATCCACCCCCAAACGCTGCGAACAGTGTAAAACACATAACAATAATACTGTATTTCCCTACGCTAAACACTTGTGAAAAACTTAAAGTTAACCCAAGTAATATAATTGAAAACTTCAATATTTTCTTTGAAACAAAAACAATCCCATTTTTAAATGTTGGATTTTTTTCTACAATTGGATGTAAAAGCATTCCTAGTAATAATGCGAATACACTTCCACTTATTAAGTGGTATGGAACCAGTCCACTAATATAATTTGCGATCACTGCAATCAAAATTGTAAGTAAAATCCCCGATAAATATTTTTTCATATACTCTCCTATTTTTCATCTTATTTTCTCATAATGTATTGATAAATTCAAATTATAGTTTATTATATTATTATAAACTTTTATTATCAAAGGAGACATTATGCTAGATTACAGACATTTAACTTTTCTTACTTTATGCAAAACGCGTAGTTATACAAAAGCTGCAGAACAGTTAAAACTTACTCAACCTGCTGTTACGCAACACATTCAATTTTTAGAGAAACAATATAAATTCTCTTTATTCAAATATCAAAATAAAAAATTAGAACTTACGGAAAATGGGAAATCTTTATATCAATATGTCCAAACTTTACAAGCAGATTCAACTCAATTTGTAAAAAACCTCATTGTATCTGAAGATGAACAATATCATTTAACATTTGGTGCAACACTTTCTGTAGGCGAATTTTTAATGCCAACTGTATTAAAAAAAATACTAAAGGAAAAACAAAGTCTTTCTTTAACAATGCTTGTGGACAATACAGACTCACTTTTAAAGAAAATAAAAACAGGTGAGCTTCAATTTGCGATGATTGAAGGCTATTTTAATCAAACAGAGTTTGATTCATTTGTATTAAAAGAAGAAAAATATATTCCTGTATGTGCAGCAAACTCCCCTTTAGCTAAAGGAGAATATAAGATGGAAGATCTAATCAATTATAATATCGTAGTTCGCGAAAATGGATCAGGATCGCGCGCGGTACTTGAAAGCATTTTAAATCAAAACTATTTAAGTTTAGACAACTTTAGACAAACTTTAGAAATTGGGAATATCTATACAATTAAAGAATTGGTCGCAGAAGATTTAGGGATTTCCTTCTTTTATAAAATGGTTGTTAATGACGACATCAAAAAAAATAGACTCCATGAAATTAAGATGAAAGAATTTTCTTCTTATCGTAAATTACATTTTGTCTATTTAAAAAATTCAATTCATGCACAAGAATATCAAAACTGGTTTGAAAAAATCAGAAATAATTTATAAACTACCAACAGTTAAAAGATACTACATCTTCCAACTGTTTTCTATTTTTAACCACACGTTCTTCATTATCTGCATATCCTAATGATATAATTAATCGCACTTTAATTTCCTCTGGAATATTTAAAAGCTCTTTTACTTTCTCTTCATTAAACGATCCGATAATACATGTTGCTAATCCTACATCTGCAGCCGCATAACAAAATGTTGAGACAGCAATCCCTAAATCCATTTGTGCGTATTTTTGTTGATCATTAAGCCCTCTCATTAATTTTGCAGGGGTTTCACATACTACTACAAATGTACTTACATCTTTTGTAAAACGATTGATAGGCAAAAGTGGATTCATAATTGCCTTATGAATTGAAAATGCCATTTCATCTTGTGTAACTACACACTTATAAGGTTGTGAGTTACATGCGGAAGGACTTGTTTGCATCGTTTTAATCAAGTCAATAATCACTTCTTTTTCTACTTTTTGAGCTGTATATTTTCTACAGCTTTTTCTTTTCAATGCTAATTCGCTAAATTTCATAATTTCTCCTTTTTATATCCATCCAAATAATTAATCGGCAAAGTAAACATAATCCCACTATTTGGTGATTTTAAATCCCCAATAATACTTTTAATATGATTTGTAATTTCATCCCTTTTTTCAGATTCAATTACAAAAAACAACACCTTTGGATTTTCTGTATAATTTTCAACATCTTCTATCATTTCACTAAATACAGAAAGAAGAGGTATATCTTCCAGATTTGTTAAGACAGTTGCCATTCCCTTTGCTTCTACAATGGTACCACCTTTAACGCCTACCTCTACAAGTGACTGTAACAGGTCTTCCATTAATTGTGTCTGTTTAAGAATTAAGATTAAAACCTCCATAAGCGCCCCCTTTTTTTATTTTATAAAATATACTTTTCAATAAACTCTGATACTCCATCAAGTTCATGTGATTCACACCTTAAATTCGCAATTTCTTTTAATCCTTCAGTTGCATTTTCCACTGCACAACGATGTGATACAACCATAAACATTGACTTATCATTTTCATTGTCTCCAAAAGCAATCGCTTCGTCTTTGTTAATATTTAAGTATTCCATTAATTGCAAAAGTGCAGCACCTTTTCCTGCACAATAATGCAGGACTTCTACATTATTAATACTTGATTCTGTTACAAGTATACCTTCAATCCCCTCAAATGCTTCATGCAACTCTTTTTTACCATTTCCTTGATACGTTATAAAATGTAATTTTTCAACGCATACACCCGGTTTAACAACTTCAAGATAATCATCAATAAATACACGTGTATCATGTAAAACTTTTAAATAGCTTTCACTTATATTCAGCTTATCTACATCATTTAAAATTTGACGATTACTATAATAGATACCATCAATTGAAAGCGTCCAATGAATATTCTGTGCTTTTGCGGCATTTAAAATTTCAATTGTTTTTTCACATGTAAGATGATTTGAAAACAATATTTGATCACGATAGTAAACAGCACTGCCATTTCCAGTAATATAATACTCAATTCTATGATTTTCCTTTAACTGCTTTGGCATTATCTTAATCGATCTTGCTGAGCAAGGTATAAAATAAAGTCCTTTATCCAATACTTTTTCTAACACCTCACACGCATACTCACTAACATCATCTGTAAACATTTTTTTTATATATGTACGATCTAAATCCGTCGCAATTAATTTAATATTATCCATTACAATCGCCCCATTTCACTTTATATATTCTTATTTTACCTTATAATAGCCTAATTAACTAACAAAATATTGTATTTTACGGATTATATTTGCTTTTTTAGTTTTGCTTTGATATAATTTCATAGGAAAAATAAATAGGAGGTACATCATGCCACAAATCAAATCACAAATGAAACGTTCAATTACGAACTTAAAAAGAAACGCAGTAGTTTCAAGTGAAAAATCAGCTTTAAAATCAGCAATCAAAAGTGTAATTAAAGCAGTAGAAGCGAATGATATTGAAGCAGCTAAAATTGCATTCAATGCAGCGAACTCTAAATTAGACAAAGCTGTATCTAGTGGAATTCACCATAAAAACTATGCTAACCGTCAAAAAGCTCGTTTAGCAACAGCAATCAATAAAATTTCTGCTTAATTAAATAAATCTAAGTGAAATGATAAAAGTAGATGCATAGCATCTACTTTTTATTTTATCTAAACTTTAATTTCTGTGGCAAGTCCTCCAAGAGAGGTCTCTTTTAATTCAATAGCCAATTTTTTACCTGTATAATTCATCGTATTTACAACATTGTCAAAACTTACAATGTTTTGTTTTACTTTAGATAAGTGTTTTGCTAATTTTGCACTATTAATACAGCGTAGTGTCCCAACTGCATTTCTCTCAATACATGGAATCATAACATATCCACCAACTGGATCACATGTTAATCCTAAGTGATGTTCCATCCCCATTTCAGCTGCTGTTTCAATCACTTTTAATGGGGAATCATATAAGTACGATACCATTGCGCTTCCCATTGAACAGGCACTTCCAATCTCCGCCTGACATCCTCCTACCGCTCCACTAATCGTAGCATTTTGTTTAATAATATTTCCAAACACACCCGCCACCGCAAGTGCATTACAAAGTTTATCACGTGATATTCCAACATTATGGTAATAATAATATACAAGTGAAGCAATAATCCCACTTGCGCCCAACGTTGGTGCGGTCGTACAGATACCACCTGCAGCATTTTCTTCCGTAGCACCATAAGCGTATGCACATAGTAACAATTGATTTTTTTCATCTTCATCTTCAATTGATTGCGCTTGAATAAGCAGCTCTTTCGCAACTCTTTTAAGTTTTAAAGGACCTGGCAAAATTCCAGATGTTTCAAGTCCAATTTTAACAGTTTGTAGCATTTGGCTTATTACTTTATTTAAGTATACTTTTAAATCAGGTTCGTATTTAAATACATACTGATCCAAACTAATTTGGTGTGTACGGCAATATTCCTTAACCTCTTCAAAGTTACTTTGTGGATAAACTGATCTTTGAAGATCTAAATCTTCTTCTAAGACTTTGATCGTTCCACCACCTAGTGAAAATACAGTCCAATGCGCTATGATTTCATTTTTATAATCATATCCTTTAATAATCAGACCATTCTCAAAATCATGTACCCAATCTAATTTAAAATTAACAATACATTGTTTTGGACTGAACACTTGTTGAACGATTTGATCTGTGTGATGTCCCTTTCCTGTTAAAGAAAGTGAGCCATAAAGGTCGACTTCAAATAAGACCGCATCGGTATATCGTTCTTTAAAATACATACATGCACTTCTAGGCGCAAGTGTATGACTACTACTTGGACCAGGTCCTATTTTATAAAGTTCTTTAATTGACTCCACTATTTTACCCCCTCAAGTAAAAACCTTTCAAAACTAATATATTTATCTGCCTTACCACTTTTAATATCTTGATCAATACTTGCAAGTTGCGCAAGTAATTGTAATAATTCGTCTGTATTTTTTCTTCTTGTTGCTTCTAATGCTTTTTTTACTCTAAATGGATGAACCGCAAGTTCAGATGTAATCTCACTTTCTGATTTACCATAATTCGCCAGTACACGACATTGATACATTAGTCTTAATTGTCCAGCAATCAATGCTACAAGATAAATTGGATCATGATTTGATACTAATAGATCTTTATAAGTTTGATAAGCACGCGCAACTTTCTTATCAATCACATCATTCACAAGAGTAAAAACATCATCCTCTAACGGTTTGATTACAAGTTTTTCAATCAAATCTTCTGTAAGCTCTCCTTCTACTAATACCAATTTATCTAACTCATTTTTCCATCTTAATATATTATTTGACAATCTGTTTAAAAGTACCCTTTGGTTTTGTCTTGATATATTTAAATGATGTTCTTTAATATCATCTAACACAAAAGATTCAAATTCATTTAACGACAATTGTTTGAATTCAAAAGTACGACATGTTTTTTGAAGAAGCTTATACGTTTTTTTTCTAGAATCCATCTTTTCTCCATCTACACAAAAAATCACATCGCATCCTTCATTTGAAGTGTTCAAATAATTACTCAAAAGTTCAAACTCCGCATCATTTAACTGACTTGTCGTTAAAAATGACGGATTTGTCACAACCACTACTTTTTTATCTGTTAAAAAAGGAATTGTATTTGCATCGTCAATAAACTGATAAATACTAAATTTATTGCTTGAGCCATCATAAAAAATCGTATTAAATTCATCTTTTTCAATAACAGAATCCAATATGAGAAATTCAAGCTTTTTCTTTAATAAGTAAGACTCACTACCATGCAAAAAATAATTCATTTTATCACCTATATCATTATAACAAATTCATGATTACTTGTAATTATAAAATATAGATTCTTAAAAATCATTACTAAAATATCCCCACTATCCATCGATGTATAATATGATATTTTATATTGATGCAGTCTTTTGACAACCTCACTGCTTGGATGATTGTACATATTGTTTATTCCTGCACTAATCAGTGCAATCTTTGGCCTTAAAGTCTCCAAAAGTTGGTATGAACTGCTTGTATTACTCCCATGATGTGCTAACTTTAATAAATCCACTTTCTCATTAAACTCTTTTAGAAATTCTCTTTCTACATTAGAAGAGATATCCCCTAAAAATAAAAAATGGTGATCGTACACTTTATAATCCATGATAATACTATCGTCATTTTCATCTTCATATAATGTATCCTTTAAATAAAAATCAAAAGAATCTATTTCCTTAATCATTGATTTTGAATTTATTACCTCCCCTACTATATACATCTTTTGTAGAATATCCATATTTTCACTATGATCTTTATCCATATGGGTAATAATCAAATATTCAATTTCCCGAATTCCCATCGCATTCAAATAAGACTCTATGTTTCTTAAACTATATTTAGATCCAGTATCAATCATAATTACTTTATTTGAAAAAGGCTTTAGAATAATAGAAGTATCTGCTTGACCTACATTTAAATACATAATGCGATGAAATGGATTTAATAAAAGTTTATAAAATGTAATGAACCATATAAACACTACAATTGCACTTTCCTTATATTTATCTATCTTTTTATTAAAAAAGAAAATCATACAAAATAATCCAATTCCAATTAAAGGTATTTTTCCATACATTGTGAAATGATCTAAAAAAAGTGATAATTCACTCAATAAGACAATCCAAATATTTAAAATATAATCAATAGGAATAATAAGTCTTATTATACATAATACATATCCTATAAAAAAGAGAACTCTGATAAAAGAAAACCCCAATAAAGAAAAGATTTGAACTTTATAAAAATAATATGATTGAATCATCGCAATAAAAAATATTCTATCTATTTTTCTATGGTTATATTTAAAAATCTGAATCATTCTAAGTCCAATTGGGAAAATAAAAGCCAATGAATAAATACTATTTGGATGGATGCATAATAACACTAATATAAGTGCACCTAAGCGATCCTTCTTATCTTCTATTTTTAAAAATACATTTTTAAAAAATATACGTGTCATTACAAAAATTTCTTGAAAGTAAAATCCTAAAAAAATGGTTACAATTTGAATAAGTATCATAGCAAGTTTTTCATTTAGCTTTATTTGTAAGATACGATGCATCAAAAATATGAGTAATGAAAAATACATCCCACTTGATTTAAGAAATTGATGCACCGTAAACGTATCATCTAGATTTAAAAAAAATCCCAATAAAAATGATTGTGTGATTTGGTTTTCTATTTGATTGATTCGATGATGAAGCGCATTGTTTATTGTGATTTTCGCACTTTTCACGGTATAAGACTCTATATCTAATTCATAATATATTCTTTTCTCTTTTAAATAATCCACAAATGAAAATCCATGGAAACTATATGAATTAGACAATTTCAAAAACTCACCTTCAAACACAATCCTATCTTCTTTATAGACATCTTTTAAGTCATATGTAATTACATATTGACTATCCACTTTTAAAACAGTGTAATTTTCACGCACTTCATATACAACCGCCGTATTTCCTTTTAACACTGAACTGTCATGGAATGTGCGTATTAAAATAAAGCACATTATAAAAATAAGTAACACCACATATTTATCATTATATTTAAACAGTAAAAATAGACTATATAAAATCAGAAATGCAACCTTAAAAATAAATGGCTCTATTAACACAAGCAACATACAACCGATCGCTACTAAAAGTAAACGGTGTTTCATAATCGAATATAAGGAAGCATTTTTTTAAACTTTTTTTCTTTAATTCCACGCACATTCATCAAATCTTCTAAATTAATAAATGGACCATGTTTAATACGATACTCTACAATCGCCATCGCTGTGCTTTCTCCAACTTCAGGAATCTTGATAAGCTCATTCATCAAGGCATCGTTAATTGAAATTAAATCTTCCTCTTTTTTATATGCAACATGAATTACTTCTTGGTGTCTGAGTGTTCTTTTCAAATTAAACTGACTCACTTGTGCAAGATCTAACACCACTGCTCTTTCAAACAAATCCCCAATATTACTTGAAGCAACCAATGTATATTCACCAGGATACTTGACTGCACCTTGTATTTGAACTGTGATATCATGTTGTGATGTAATCACTTCAAATTTCGAAATAGGAATACTTGTGAATATAAATAGAATTATGCATGTGTATAGTATTTTTTTCATAGGATCACCTATTAATATTATTCTATACAACAGATTTGAATCCTAAAAAAAAGACTCATTTATATGAGTCTTATTTAATATCTAAAATTTTAATTTGGTAAGGATTATCAACTGAAACTAAACACACATCTCCTACTTTTTTCTCTAACATCGCTACCGCAAGTGGTGTAACATTAGAAAGACTTCCATTTAATGGATCTGCTTCAACTGAACCAACAATACGATATGTTTCTTCTGTATTGTCTTCCATATCAAGAATTTTTACAGTTGTTCCAAGTTTAACAACTTTCGCTGTTCCTTTATTTTCTTCAATAATTTCGATGTTTTGTAACATCACTTCAAGTTCTCTAATTCTTGCCTCTACTTTAGCTTGGCGATCACGTGCAGCATCATAATCTGCATTTTCTGATAAATCCCCTTGTGCACGTGCAGCTTTTAACTCTTCAATTACTTCAAGACGCACATGATGAATTAAATTATCTTGTTCCTTTTTTAATTCTTCTAAACCTTGTTGGGTTACTAATACTTTTTCTTGAGCCATATTGTTCACTCCTCTTTTTTAACTTAATGTACTATATCATATTTTTCTTAATGATGCTACTAATTTTTGTTGTTAGTAAATCAATCGCAACTTCGTTTTTACCACCTTCAGGTATAATCACATCCGCATATCTTTGTGTTGGATGAATAAATAAATCGTGCATTACACGAACTGTTGTAATGTATTGTTCAATGATTGATTCCATCGTACGACCACGTTCAACCACATCACGTTTTAGTCTTCGAATAAAACGTAAGTCTGCTGCTGTTTTTACATACAATTTAATATCCATCTTAGATCTAATCTCTTCATTTTCTAGTGCAAATAGTCCTTCTAATATAATTACATCACATGGCGCTATTTCCTCTGATACACTACTTCGTGTGTGATTCACAAAATCATACACGGGCTTATTAATCGTCTCACCATTAATCAACTTCTCTAAATCTGAAATTAAAAGATCCGTATCAAACGCCAATGGATGATCATAATTTGTTTTTTCTCTTTCTTGAATCGTTAAATTAGATTGATCTTTATAATAATCGTCTTGACGAATAATCACAACCGAATTTGTTTCTAAAAAGGTCTTATATAATCTCTTTGCAATAGATGTTTTACCTGAACAACTCCCACCTGCAATCCCGATAATAACTGACTTTTTCATGTATATCTCCTTTATCTTAAGTATTTATTAACATTTTCTAAATGCTCTGCATATGTTTCAGCATAATACACTGTACCATCTCCATATACATCAGCCATGAAATACAAATAATCTGTATCTACAGCTTGCACAACGGATAAAATCGCATCTTCTCCAGGATTCGCAATAGGTCCTATTGGAATTCCACTATACTTATATGTATTAAAAGGGGATTCTATATCTGGGTTTACTTCACAATCTAACCAATGATCATAATCATATAAAGCATAACAAATTGTTACACTTGATTGTAAAGGCATCCCTTGCTCTAAACGATTAAACCATACACCAGAGATAATTTTATTATCTGCCGATTGTCCTGATTCAAACTGTGTAATAGATGCAAGCGTAAATAATTCGTGTACTGAATATTCACTACTGTTAAAATCATCGATATATTTATTGTATATTTTTTCAGTTTGGTCTAATAATTTTTTTGTAGCTTGTTTTGCAGAACTACCACTTGCAAAATAATATGTTTCTGGAAATAAATATCCTTCCAGTTTTACATTTAAATCATCATTTAAAATATCATCTGTTAAAAATTCATATTCATCGATTAAAGTTTCTAAATATGAATCATCATTCCATAAATCAAGTAGCTCATTTTGATCAATTCCTAATTTATTTTCAAAAATTGCTGCAATATTTTTCGCCCATGTACCTTCTGGGATCGTTATTAAAACATCATCATTCACTGCATTTTTAGAATCATTCAATCTAGTAAGAATTTCATTCACATTCATACTGTCATTTAAACTATAATTCCCAGCTTTAAAATCACTTAATTCACTATTAAATTTCAAATAAAGCTCTGCATAAAATGCATCCTGAATTAATCCTTTGTTTTCTAAGTTTTCTAAAATTACTTCCGAAGAATCTCCTTGTTTAATCGTGAAAATCACATCTGAATTTTTTTGATTCACTGCTTCTAAATTACTTGAATAGGAAACAAATAAAAATAAACATATTCCTGATATGATTCCAATAATAAAGAAGACTATCGCAAAGCGATTAATCTTCCTTTTCTTGCTCATCAACGTATGCTCCAAATACTTCTTCAACCATTGCCCATTCTTCTTCAGATTCTACAGGATTTAACTCCCCTTCATCTGTATAAGAAGATACAAACACTTCTCCTGTATCACTTTGTGGATCCACATATAATACATATTGCTTTCCTTTTTCTTCATCTGCGAAAGTGAAAAGGATTTCCATCTCTTTTTCTTTCCCTGATTCATCAACTACAAATAAAGTACTGTTTTCCATTTTTTCTCCTAACTTCGATCAAGATATCCTTGCAGTATTTGCACTGCCGCCATTTGATCAATTACTTTCTTTCTGTTTTTTCTTGAAACATCTGCCTGCAATAAAATACGATTCGCTGCAGCTGTTGTTAATCTTTCATCCCAATAGATGACTTCCATATTCAATAACTCTTCTAATTTTTTTCCAAAATCCAAAGATATTTGTGCACGTTCACCAATATCTCCATTCATATGTTTAGGCAGTCCTAAAACAATTGTCGTCACATCATTTTCTTTAATGATTTTCACAACTTCTGCAATTGCAGTTTCATAATCATCCGACTCAAACCGAATCGTTGTTTTTGGCTGTGCAATCATTCTCATTAAATCAGATAGTGCTACTCCAACTGTTTTACTTCCTAGATCTAGTCCAATTGCTCTCATTTTTCATTTTCCAAATAGAAACGCACCAATTCCTCAATGATTTCATATCTTTCTACTGATTGTATTACACTTCTTGCATTTTTATGCGAAGAAATATATGCAGGGTCATTTGAAATTAAATACCCTGCTAATTGATTTACCGCGTTATATCCACGTTCATCCAAGGCTTCTTTCGTTAATCGTACTACTTGTCTAATATTATCTTTTATAGCTTCGTCTGATTTAAACGAAAGCGTTTCAGTATTTTTTGACATAAATAATCCCCCTTTTATATATTTTAACTTATGCAAGGAAAAAATTAAAGCATTAATCCAAGTTTTGTTTTAACCAGCTGCATTGCATCATCAAGTTTACTTACATCTTTACCACCAGATTGTGCGACATCATCTCTTCCGCCACCATTTCCAGCCGTAATAACTGCAGCTTCTTTCGCAATTTGGCCTGCTTTAAATCCTAGTTCATTTGCTTTTTTACTACAATATACAACAAATACGAGTTTGTCTTGTTGCTTACTTGCTAAAAATACAACTCCATCTTCCATCTTTGTTTTCAATCGATCAATAATTGTTTTTAGTGCAGCACCATCAAGATCTTCCATCACCTTACAAATGATATTTAATCCATTGTCTACTAGCACTTTATCCTGCAATAATTCATCTGCATTTGCGGTTAATAACTTCGCAGATTGTTGGCTTAATTTTTGTTGTAAACGGTCTTTTTCTTCAAGCAGTCCTGCAAGTTTTGCTTCAAGATTAGAAATCCCAACTAAATTTAAAGAAGCTGCCATACTTCTTAGTGTATCTTCATACACCAAGAAATCTTCATATGCCTTTGCTTTTGTCACAAAAGTAATACGACGTACACCACTTCCGATTGATTCTTCACTTACAATTTTAAACACACCAATTTCCTGTGTATTTGATACGTGTGTTCCTCCACAAAGTTCAATTGAGACATCACCCATTGAAACAACACGAACATCACTTTCATACTTCTCATCAAACAATGCGATTGCTGCACTTTTTTTTGCATCCTCAATATTCATGATTTCTGTATTTACACAATGTTGATCAAAAATTGATTTGTTAACTAATTTTTCTACTTCTCTTAATTGCTCAAACGATACTTTCTCAAAATGCGTAAAGTCAAATCTAGCATATTCTTCACTTACAAATGACCCTGCTTGTCCAATTTGATCCCCAAGTACAGCTCTTAGTGCACTTTGGAGTAAATGTACTGCCGAGTGATTTGATTTAATACGCCCACGACGGATCGCATCAACTTTTAGTGCACATATATCATTTAATGAAATCACTCCACTTTCCACTACAATTTTATGAAGTGGTTGTTTTTGTGGTGC
Organism: uncultured Erysipelotrichaceae bacterium; assembly: GCA_964368305.1. Taxonomy (GTDB): domain Bacteria; phylum Bacillota_I; class Bacilli_A; order Erysipelotrichales; family Erysipelotrichaceae; genus CAYJAB01. The sequence continues at coordinate 18,605 of CAYJAB010000017.1, forward strand.
TTTTTTCACATCTATGACACGTATTTTTAATGATGCATTTTCGATTGTCCCGCTATCCGCAATTTGTCCTCCACTTTCTGCATAGAAAGGAGTTTGATCAAAGATAACTTCACCTTCATCTTCTAATATCTCTACTGAAACACCATTTTTAAATAGTCCAATAACTTTCGCAGATTCTACTTGTAAAACATCATATCCTACAAAAGTACTTTCTTTTGTAAAGTTCATTAAGTCAATCGATTGACTTGTCATCGATTCCATTTCTTCACGCGCATTACGTGCTCTTTCTCTTTGTTTTTCCATCTCTGCTTTAAATCCAACTTCATCCACTGTATATCCTGATTCACTTGCGATTTCTGATGTTAATTCAAATGGGAATCCATATGTATCATATAATTTAAAGACAACACTTCCTTCTAATGTTTTATCTTTTGCTTGTGCTAAAACTTCTTTTAATAATTTTTCTCCATCTGACAACGTAGAATGAAATCTTTCTTCTTCTATTTTCACAAGCTTACTCACATAAGCCGCTTTTTCATTTAAATATGGATAGAATACATTCATTGAAGAGACTACAGTATCCACAAGTTTATACATAAATGACCCTTTAATACCAAGTTTAATTCCATAACGCACAGCGCGTCTTAAAATACGTCTTAAAACATATCCACGCCCTTCATTTGAGAATAATGCACCATCACTAATAGCGAATGTTACAGTACGAATATGATCACAAATAACACGGTAAGCCATTTTATATTCGCCTTCATATTTGTAAGTTGAATATTTAGAAATTTCATCAATAATTGGCATAAATAAATCTGTATCAAAATTTGTTTCACCATCTTGCATAATACATACAAGTCTTTCAAGACCCATCCCTGTATCTATATTCTTTTGAGGAAGTTCTTTATAATCTTTACGCTCTACACCTTCTTTTCCATCATATTGAGAGAATACAACATTCCATACCTCAATATAGCGATCATTTTCTAATTCATCAAAAAACAATTTTTCACCTAAATTTTCAGGATCATACTTATTTCCTCTATCATAGAAAATTTCACTATTTGGACCACAAGGACCTTCTCCTATTTGCCAATAATTATCATATGTTTTTAAGATATGCGCTGGATCAATATCTGTTTTCGTCGTCCAAATTGTATATGCTTCAATGTCATCCGGATGAACAGTTACATACATTTTATTTTTTTCAAATCCGATATAATCTGCACTAGTTAAAAACTCCCATGCAAATAAAATCGCATCCTCTTTAAAATAATCTCCAATAGAAAAATTTCCCAACATCTCAAAAAAAGTATGATGACGTGCTGTCTTTCCTACATTTTCAATATCATTTGTACGAATACTCTTTTGCGCATTTGTAATACGATTGCTTGATGGTTTAATTGAACCATCAAAATATTTTTTTAATGCTGCAACTCCTGAATTTATCCATAGTAAAGTCGGGTCATTAATTGGAACAAGTGATGCACTTGGTTCAACCATATGTCCTTTACTTTTAAAATAATCCAAAAATAATTGTCTAACTTGATTACCTGTTAATTGTTTCATATCTTTTCCTCCAATAAATAAAAAAACGCCCCTATACAGGAACGTAATCATTACGCGGTACCATCCTGATTCAAAGTATTTCTACCATGCATCTTAATCCTTTAACGCAGGATACGAGAGGGTTTTCCTCCACTTCAAAGTAGCTTCAATAACTTGCTTGCAAAACTTTCACCACCCGTTTTGTCTCTAATTTCAATCCGTTATTTACTCATCTTTTTCATTGTTTTACTTCGCAAAGATTATACCATAATACCAAAACTCCCACAACTATTTTATTTAAATGCAGGATGATTTAATATTCTTTCCTTAAGTGTTGTCTTTCTAATGTGTTTTTCTTGAATGGAAATCCCTTTTTCAAAATACGCTTTTTCTCCAATAATAACCAATGATTTTCGAGCACGTGTAATCGCTGTATAAATCAATCTTCTTTGCAGCATAAATGAATATTCACTTACCATTGGCATAATTACAATCGGATATTCACTCCCTTGTGATTTATGAATAGAAATACAATAGGCATGTGTAATATTTTGAAAGTTCTCTTTTGTATATTCTACATAATTCCCATCAAAATTCACAACTAAAGTATCTCTAGTATAATCAAATGTATTTTTAAAATGAATCTCTTCTAATATTCCAATATCCCCATTATATACATCATCATCTGGTTGATTTTTTAATTGTAAAATCTTATCATTTTCTCTAAATGTCTTATATCCTATTTGTATTTGCCTTTTCATAGAATCGCTTGGGTTACACGCTTTTTGTAAAGTATGATTCAATCGGTCAATCCCTACAACGCCATTGTATTTAGGCGCCAACACTTGTATTTCTTCAATTCCATATCCTTTACTTATCGCATTCTCTACAAGTTTTAAAACACCCTCATTTATATGGTATGGATCACAATCAATAAATAATACATCCTTCGCATCTGATTGATTTAAAATATCATACTGTCCATTTTTAATCTGATGCGCCAAAGTGATTACATCACTTCCCTCTTTTTGTCTGAATATTTTTTCCAATCGTACAAGTGGGAAACAATTGGAATCAATTAAATCTCTAAGCAGACTTCCACTTGAAACACTTGGAAGCTGATCTTCATCTCCAATCATCACAATTTTCTTAATATTTGCCCCTGCTTTACATAACTGATAAAAAAGCCATGGATCCACCATTGAAAACTCATCAATCACAAGTAAATCAAGAGCTACTGGGTTCTCGTGATTATAACCAAATGTATTGGTTTCTAAATCCCATTTCAATAAACTATGAATTGTGAATGCAGGTGTATCTGTCAATTCACTTAAACGTTTTGCAGCACGTCCTGTTGGTGCACACAATGCAACTGTATAATTTGGAAAAATTTGCCTAAACATAGACACCATTCCTTGAACCACTGTTGTCTTACCTGTCCCTGGACCACCTGTTAATATCATAAGATCTTGTTTAAAAAATGTTTCAATTGCTTGAATTTGTTTTTCATCGTATTCAATTTGAAAATGATTTTGAATATGATCTAAATAGTTTGACAATTCCAAATCTTTTATTTCTTCTATTTTCATGTTTGGAAATTGACTTAAATAACTACATACGCCTTCTTCTGCGTCATATTGACTATGGTGGTAAATTCTATTTTCTTCAACTATAACCAATCGTCTTTTTCTTAAATCCATAATTAAATCATCAACCAAAACCTCATACTCACTTAACTCTTTATTAGACTCCATTAAAAATGTTTCATAGTCATAATAACTATCCCCACGTCTTAAGCATTTATCAAGTACACTACTTAAAATAATCGCACTTAGTCGATTTGGATGATCAAGTTCATATCCCATTTTCATCGCAAGCTTATCTGCAGTTGCAAATCCAATTCCATCTACTTCTTCAATCAATCGATATGGATTTTCTTTAATTAATAATAAGGCATCTTTTCCATATATTCTTTGTATTTTAGCAATATTACGTATCCCAAGCCCATGTGTAGAAAAAAATTGAATAGATTCATCAATATCATCCACATTATTGATTCCTTTGATAATCGCTTCTTTTTTCTTTAAAGTCATCATCTGTAAATCATCTAACACATCTGGATTCTCTTTGATTAATTTAATAGAATCTTCCCCAAACTTCTCCACAATCGCAGTCGCTAATTTAGTCCCTATCCCTGAAAATAAAGGACCCGATAAATAGCGTATCAATGAATTATTGTCAGTAGGAAGTACTTTACGATACGATAACACTTTAAACTGCATCCCATATTTCTCATGTTCTACATAAAATCCATCTAAATCAAATAAAACATCTTTCGGTAAGTCAGACATTAACCCAGTTACGATTATTTCTTTTTCCACTAATTCGTAAAGACGAAACTTACTTACTGTAAATTTCGTCTGTTGATTGTGATATATCTTTCTAATAAACTTCCCTTGTATCGTTATTTGATTTTCTTGCACAGTTATCCCCCCAATGCACTTGTAATCATGATAAGGAAAACTGAAATACCATTATTTATTACATGCAGGAAAATTGGCGCATAAATATTTCCTGTTTTTTCATATACAAAACACATTACCATTGCCATTGACATATATGTAAAAATAAAAAATAAATCATTAAACTCTCCTATTAATACCGATTGAAAAACATGAAGTCCTCCAAACAATACAATACTGACTAAAAGTGCAAATAAAAATCCTTTTTTCAATCTTAAATGTCTAAAAATTGCACCTCTAAATACCAACTCTTCTACAATTGGCGCAAAAATCACCGCCAAGAAAATTGTTTTAAACGGACTTGATCCAATTTGATCAACAATTGCCGCTTGATTGTTTGATGTTTCCATCCCACTTAATGTAATCGCAATGATATTTAATACAAAATTCATACCATATATACAACACATCCCAATACCAATTTTCTTAAATGTATTTTTTAAATTCCCTTTAAGTGCATAATACGATTCTTTTAGTAATGGCATCCCATAATGCACTGCAACAATCATTGTAACTCCATATGTCAACATTTCCATAGCGTTCACTTTCGCATCATAAGAAAGTGGCATTAAATCCATTATTAAACTAAACAAAATTGGATAAACTAAGATGTATCCTAAAAAATAATTTACCAATAAGATTTGTACATCTTTTCTTCTTAAAGGAGATGCTACCTTCGCAAGATACGTACTTGCTTTATATTCTTGGCGATCTTTTGTAATAATCACCGGATATTCATAATGTTTCAACTTATAAACCTAACCTTTCCTCAAGTGAGACTTCATCTAAATATACATAATCAATTACACCACCACCTAAAACAATGTCTCCATCATAAAAAACAGCTTCCTGTCCTGGTGTAACAGATCCTACTTTTTGTGGATATAAAACAGTCAATGTCCCATCCTCATTTACAAAAAATTCTACCGCATGGTCTTTTTGACGATAACGGAATTTTGCAGTACATGCTTTACGTTTAAACGTGTTTGGTACAAACCAATTCACTTGGCTTACAATACATTTATTAGAGTTTAACCACTCTGCACTTGTCACATTCGCAACATACAATATATTTTTTTCTACATCTTTTCCGATTACAAACCATGGACCTAAATCTCCGCCAATCGCAAGACCTTTTCTTTGTCCAATCGTATAATATAAAACACCTTCATGTTTTCCAACAACTTTTTTAGATGCAATATCCACAATTTCCCCAGATTTACTTGGAAGATAATTTTGTAAGAATTGTTTAAAGTTTCTTTCACCAATAAAACAAATCCCTGTAGAATCTTTTTTTGTAGCCACAGCTAAATCTTGTTCAAGGGCAATTTTTCGAACTTCATCTTTACTAATTTCTCCTAATGGAAACAATGTCATTTTCAACGCTTCATAAGGAAGTTGTGATAAGAAATAAGTTTGGTCTTTATTTTGATCTTTTGCACGCATTAAATAACTTTGTGTTGAGGTATGTTTAACACTCGCATAATGCCCTGTCGCAACCCAATCAAATCCTTTACTTTTAGCAAACTCTACAAATGCATTAAACTTAATATATTTATTACATAAAATATCCGGATTAGGTGTTCTTCCTTTTTTATATTCAACTAAAAAACGTTCAAATACATTGTCCCAATACTCCTTAACAAAATCTACTCTTAAAAGCTCTAATCCTAATTTATTCGCTACACTAAGTGCATCATAATAATCTACCTCTTGTGGACACATATCCATCGCAAGCGTAGGGTTTCCTAATATATCATTATTTGCAGTGCTATCCCAATTACGCATAAAAGCACAAGTCACATCATGTCCTTGTTGTTTAAGTAAATAAGCTGCTACTGCAGAATCTACACCACCTGATAATCCAACTAATATTTTCATAAAACTTACCTCTTCGTTACAATTTTACACTAATTCATAAAAAAATAAATAAAAATAGCAATTATATAAAGCATTTTTTATATAAACATACTATACTATAGTATATGGAGGGGATTATATATGAAAATTAAAAGAGAAGCCATTGTGCGTTTACTTCCGTTATTAATTGCAATTACCTATGGAATCATATTAACATTCTTGCTAGTTAATATTTCAAACTTTACTGGATCATTGACCCGTTTGTTTGCATTATTAAAACCTTTCTTTTTAGCGATTGGAATTGCGTTTGTTTTAAACCAACTCCTTAAAAGAATCGAATGCATTCTAATTAAAAGAGTCGGAAACATAAAACACATTAGAACTATCTCATTAACATTAACTGTTTTATTTTCCATTATCATCTTATTTTTACTAAGTGTTATTATCATTCCTCAGCTTTTAGATAGTTTATATACTTTATTTACAAACTTACAAGGCTATGTAACTGATATTATTGAATATATAAATGATGTAATTAAAGAAAATGATTTTTTACGAGATTATATTGAACCTATTTCACTTTCTTTCTTCTCATCTGCTGAATGGCAAGATTTTGTAAGAGAGATGACAAATCTTGTGGCGAACAATCTTACAGGATTATTTAATAATACAATTGGAATTGCATCAGAGCTTGCGACATGGTTTATGGGATTTATGTTAAGTTTATATTTACTTTCAAGTAAAGAAACATTTATAAGACAATTTAAAAAAATCATCGTTGCTGCACTTCCAAAAGATATCACACTTAAAATGATGGAAATCTTTTCTGAAGCAAATAAAATATATTCAGGCTTTATTAGTGGACAACTTACAGAAGCATTAATTTTATCCGTATTGTACTATGTATGTATGACTCTATTAAATATGCCTTATGCATTATTAATCAGTACTGTGATCGGTGTATTTAGTATTGTACCTATGTTTGGTGCAATCTTAGGAATGATATTTGGAGCTGTTTTACTGTTTGCGATTGATCCAATTCAATCACTATGGTTTATCATTTTCTTTCAACTTCTTCAACAATTCGAAGGAAATGTTATTTATCCAAGAGTTGTGGGTAATTCCGTTGGACTTCCAGGAATATGGGTATTATTATCCATCGTTGTATTTGGAGGATTATTTGGAATATTTGGAATGCTAATCAGTGTTCCTACTACTGCACTTCTTTATTCACTTACTAGACAGTTTACGCATTATGTTTTAGATAAGCGAGGCATTGTTGTAGATGATAATGAAATTATTTATTTAGAAGAGCAAGATGAAATTGTCATTAAATAATTTTCTAATACATTTCAAGAATCAAAAAATCAAGCTAATAGCTTGATTTTTATTATACCTATTTATCGAATCTCTTCTCTTAAACTGCCACATCCAAAATAGTTTGGGCAAACTGGATTACAAGCATCCTCTGCAATTTTTCTAAGTTGTGATGGAACAAACACATCAATTTCTTCTTCATCATACCCAACAAGCAAATTCTTTTCATCGATGATAATGGGTCTTCTAAGAACAGATGGATTTTGTCTTACAAACTGAATTAAATCATTCATCTTCATATCTTCTACATCAATTTTATTTTCTAATATGATTTTCGATCTTTTACTAATCAAATCATCTGTACCATTTTCACTTCTTAAAAATAAATGCTTAATTTCTTTTTCATCTAATATGACAGAAAAAATATTTTTTTCAATAAATTTTAAATCTCTCTCTTTCAGCCACTGCTTCACTTTTCTACAAGAAGCACATCCTGGAGATGTATATATTACAATCATCAAATCACCTCTTTCTCTTATTATATAAG
>CAYJAB010000018.1:0-16627 GCA_964368305.1 uncultured Erysipelotrichaceae bacterium
ACTTCTTCTTGTGAGTATTTTCGTTTCATAACAACCTCCTAAAACTAATATAAATAATCTTTAACCAACACAAAATCAATATATAAAGATTATCAAAATTTTCTTATAATATAATATCAATATACATATAGTATTTGCAAGACTTCATAATTTAATGTACTAATTTTATATTACACTTTTTACTAATATGTAATTATTAACATCATCTACAATTTCTTGATTATACTGGATTGACTATCATTATTTTCTTTTAGACTTCAAAACGCTTACTGCCTAACTCAGATTTATGTATGAACATAAATGATTTATTGTTGTCACATATAGGATAAAGTCAATTATCAAACTTGTAAATATATATGTTAAAATACTCTACTCTTCATATTTTCAATATGCCGTTGTTTACGATCATCACTAACTAAACTATGTTTTTTTAATGCATAATATATTTTATCAACTTGCTCAATAGTTAATCTATTTCTATGATTTAATTTATCTGTGTTTAGTTGATTTGAAAATTCATTCAGCTTAAGTACTCTTACATTTTTTGTTGTAACTGTTATTTTTTTAAGTTCACATCTACTGCTAAAAATTATGTATGATAAGAACTTATCTGAATATTCATTTTTTAGAAAATTATCAATAGCTTTGATATGCCCTTTATTTTGCAATATAGGATTATAAAAACTATTTTTTAGATTTTTTTGCAATGATTGAGTCCAATTTTTATTTTTTTCATCACCAAAAATCCAACCACTATAATTTTTTGATTCACATACAAAAATGCCACTTGTATTAATAGATATCAAATCTATTTCTGTTGTTCTCCCCGCAGAATTTTTAAGAAATGTGTTGCACAATATTCTGTTTTCTCCACATTTTTCTAAAATGCAATAAGTTGAAAATTCACCATAAATCCCTTTATCAAATGCGATTTTCCATAAATTATTTCCGCTTGCAATTTCATAAGAGGTATTTTTTAGAGTACTATTAATTAGTGTTAATCTTATACCTATTATTGCAAATGGTATTAATAAAATTAACATTATTTGCATGTTAAATCCTCCTGCATTTTAATTTTGTACAGTATTCCTCATCTTTTCACCATTTATTTTAATCTTCTATTTGGATTCACCAAATAAAAACAACCTTTAGTAAACCTAAATTATATTCCCTGCATACTCTACAACTAAGTAAAGTACTGCACCAATAACACCCGATCCTAACATAATTAAGATTGGGTCTATTTTTGTTTTTCTAAGGGCAATCATTGCCCCAATAAATAAGATTACAGAAATCATATCTACATCCGATACATTCAATGACAATGCACCACTTTTAAAGATAGCGGTTGTAAATAACATGATTGCTGCTGATCCGATCAGTGCTACAACTGCTGATCTTAATCCATTTAATACACCTTGAATCACTATCAAATTTCTAAATCGTTTATATGCCCAAGAAAGTCCAAACAAAATAAAACAAGATGGCAATAAACATCCTATCGTTGCCACAAGCATTCCAGACACCCCTGCGATTTTTATTCCAACAAAGGTAGCTGAATTAACTGCAATAGGTCCTGGTGTCATTTGTGCAATTGTCACTAAGTCAGTAAACTCTGTCATTGTTAACCACTGATTTACTTCTATTAATTGATATTGAAGAAGTGGCATAGATGCCATTCCCCCTCCAACACTAAATATTCCAATTTGGAAAAAAGCCCAAAAAAGTTCTAAGTATAACATTATTGTGCCTCCCTTTTTCTTTTTTCCTCTAAAAAGACAATACGAAGTGCACCAATTAATCCACTAAATAATATAATATACATTACATTTATCTGTAAAAAATAGACTGCAATAAATGATAAAATCATGACACTGTTTGAAACCCAATCTCTTAGTTTTAAAACACCACTTGCAAGATGTAAAACAACATCTACTACAACTGCCGCTACCCCCGCTTGCATTCCTTTTAATACCGCATTTACGACAACATGGTCTCTAAATGCTTCATACGCCAATGAAATTAACGAGATAATGATCATCGGTGGTAAAATCGTCCCAATAATCGCAATAAATGCGCCCATTGCACCTGCAATATGATATCCGACCATAATAGATCCATTAACCGCAACAGCACCAGGAGATGCTTGTGCAATTGCTGCAAGATTCAACATTTCATCTTCTTCAATCCAATTTAGTTCATCCACAAATTTCTTTTTTAAAAGAGGTATGATGACATAGCCTCCCCCAAATGTAAACGCACTTATTTGAAACGTTGATGTGAATATTTTTTTATAAACTATAAATTTATTTTCCATTGTAATTCCCTTTTCGTGAATATTATATCATAGATACTATTATATCATATTTATGTTATAATAATTTGGAAGGTGAGAGTGACTATGAAACCATTATTTATTACATTTGAAGGCCCAGATGGAAGCGGAAAGACGACGATTTCCCAGGCGGTATACCATAAATTAATTGAAAACGGCATTGATGCTGTCTATACAAGAGAACCTGGAGGAATCGATATTGCGGAACAAATTCGCAGTGTGATTTTAGATCCAAAAAATACAGCGATGGATAAAAAAACAGAAGCTTTACTTTATGCCGCAAGCAGAAGACAACATTTAGTTGAAAAAGTTTTACCTGCTTTAGAAAAAGGACAAGTGGTTGTATGTGATCGATTTATTGATAGTTCTTTAGCTTATCAAGGCGTTGGACGTCAAATTGGAATTGATAGTGTTTATGCAATTAATGAATTTGCGATTGAGGGGCATTTCCCTGATGCAACAATCTTTTTAAAACTAGATGCGAAAGACGGGTTAGATCGTATTTCCACACGTACATTTAAAGACCGTTTAGATCAAGAAGATTTATCTTTTCACACTTTAGTTGCGAAAGGGTATGAACTTGTACTTGAAAAATATAAAGATAGAATGCATATCATAGATGCGTCTTTATCTATACAAGAGATTACTGACCTAAGTTATGCGTACATTAAAGGGTTATTAGATTCTCATGAATAGTGAAACATTAAAGCTTAAACAGCCTGTTGTTTTTCAAACTTTAAAAAATGCATTTTTAAATCATAAATTTGCGCATGCTTATTTATTTTGCGGAAATAAAGGAACACCTAAAAAAGAAACAGCTTTGTTTGTTGTACAATCTTTGATTTGTCAAAAAGATGATGGAATGGCATGTACTGTATGTGATGATTGTAAGCGTGTTTTATCAGGAAACTATGCGGATTTAATTTATTTAGATGGATCTGATCAGTCTATTAAAAAAGAAGATGTATTGGCTATTCAAAAAGAGTTTAATAAAACAGGCCTTGAAAAGTTTAATCAAAAAGTTTATATACTTAACCATGCGGATAACTCATCTACAAGTGCTTTAAATAGTATCTTAAAATTTTTAGAAGAACCCTCTGGTTCAAAAACAACTGCTATCTTTTTAACGGATAAAATAGACAATATGCTTCCAACTATTGTTTCAAGATGCCAAGTGATTAATTTTAAATCAATTACAGTTAAAGAATGTTATGATCTTGCGATCAAACAAGAATTGGATGAATTTGATAGTTATGCACTTAGTCATTTTGTTCAAGACATACAAGAAATTGTAAATATTGCTTCTAGCAATGCCTATCAAAGTGCACGTACTTTATTTATGGAGTATATTGAAAATAGTCTATTTGATTTAGACTTTGCACTAACGATGCTTCAAATAAATGGATTCACAAAGAAAAAAGAGAAGTCGGAAAATATGGAAGTTGTTAGATACTTCTTTGAGCTTTATATTTTATTTATAAAAGACACAATTAAAATTCGTGAATGTAAAGATACTTGGTGGAATAAACACCTTGATTTAGTTATTGAAAAAAATTATGATACAAATAAAATCTTACTTATACTTTTAGAAGGACAAGATAAGATTTATAAATCATTGAATATATCTTTATTACTAGATCAGATTATATATAAGATTAAGGAGGAAAATTAATGGAAGAGAAAAAACAAGAAGTGATTGTAAATTATCCTTACTATGTTTCTATTCGATTTAAAGGTACAAAAAAAGCATACTTTTTTGGACTTAAAGAAAAGATTGTAGAATATGGAGACTTTGCGGTAATGGAGACAATACGTGGTCTTGAACTTGGTGAAGTCATTAGTGATGTACGTGAGACAAGTACAATCAAACTAAACAATCCATTAAAACCAATATTAAGAAAAGCGACAAGAAAAGACTTAGATGATCATGAATATAATAAAACTTTATCAAAAGATGCTTTAAAAACATGTACTGCTGCAGTAGAAAAACTAAAGCTAGATATGAATTTAATTAGTGCAGAATATACACTAGACCGCAGTAAAGTCATCTTTATTTATGTAGCAGATGACCGTGTAGATTTTAGAGAGTTGTTAAAAGAACTTGCGAGTGTTTTAAAATGCCGTATTGAACTACGTCAAATTGGGCCACGCGATAAAGCGAAAATTGTAGGCGGTCTTGGAGTGTGTGGTATGGAAACATGCTGTTCAAGATTCTTAGACGGATTTGATGTTGTATCTATCAATATGGCAAAAAATCAAATGCTTGCTTTAAATATCCAAAAACTATCTGGACAATGTGGAAAGCTAATGTGTTGTCTAAAATATGAAGATGAGGTATATAAAGAATTGCGTACAGGAATTCCTAAAATGAATACGCAAATTAAATACAATGGAAAAATGTATCGTCTTTCAAGTGTGAATGTGATTACGCAACAAGCTAAAATTGAAAATAAGGAAGAAGTTTTATTCTTACCTATTAAAGAAGCTTTAAAAGAATTTAATAAAGGTGAATCTACACCTACAGAAAAAAAATAATATGAAAAGACAATCAAGTTTTAATAACGAACTTCCAACACTATACCTTGTCGCAACACCCATTGGAAACTTAGGTGAAATGACACCACGTGCCATTGAAGTTTTAAATGAAGTGGATGTTATTGCTGCAGAAGATACAAGAACAACACTCAAACTTCTTTCTAAGTTTGATATTCATACAAAACTTATTTCTCATCACCAACACAATGAAAGAGAAAGTGCAGTTGGACTTTTAAATTTACTGAGCGGTGGTAAAAATGTAGCACTTGTCAGTGATGCTGGATATCCTTTATTCTCAGATCCAGGACAAAGTGTAGTGGAACTTGTGATTACTGCAGGATTTAATGTTGTGCCCATCTCTGGTGCAAACGCAATGTTAAATGCGCTTGTAGCATCGGGTATTTCTGCACAACCTGTTACATTTATTGGATTTTTAGATACAAATCAAACAGAAAGTGTCAGACAACTTCAAGAGTATAAAAACTTAAGACATACTTTGGTGTTTTATGAAGCACCCCATCGTCTTTCAAAGACACTTCAAAAGTGTTTAGATGTTTTAGGAAATCGACGTATTTGTGTAGCGCGTGAGCTTACAAAAAAATATGAAGAATTTATTCGTGGAACAATTGAGGAAATATTAGAGATCAGCGACGATCTTAAAGGTGAAATGGTTTTAGTCATTGAAGGATGTACAGAAGAGTTTGTACATGCGATTGATTATACGAATATTGTAGAAAAGATTAATCATTATATTAATGAAGGCATTAAACCAAATGATGCGATTAAACGTGTTTCTAAAGAATTGGGTATTTCTAAAAATGATATTTATAAGCAATATCATGGATTGTCTTAGTTTTTATTGACAAGTTTAAAACTTATTTGTATGATACACACATAGCGATGAAAGAAAGAGTAAATAAAGTGATTTTATAGAGAGTAAGTGGTTGGTGTAAACTTATATTGAATTTTATTGAACATGATTCTGGAGCTTTCTAAGTAAGAACGTAAGCTTACGTTACAAGCAGACTATTTAGTCACTAAGATGATAAAAGAAATTTTATCATGAATTAGGGTGGTACCACGATGATAAACTCTCGTCCCTATGGGGTAGAGAGTTTTTATATTTTAGGAGGCAAATTATGAACAAAGAAAAATATTATATTACAACTGCAATCGCATATACATCAGGAAGACCTCATATTGGAAATACATATGAGATTGTTCTTACAGATAGTATTGCTCGTTATAAACGTCTTGCAGGGTACGATGTTTATTTCCAAACAGGAACAGATGAACATGGTCAAAAAATTGAAGAGAAAGCAAATGCAGCAGGATTGTCTTGTCAGGATTTTGTGGATGAAGTTGCAGGAAGAATCAAGGAAAATTTTGATTTAATGAATACATCTTATGATAATTTTGTACGTACAACAGATCCTTATCATAAAGCACAAGTCCAAAAAATCTTTAAAAAATTACATGATCAAGGAGATATTTATAAAAGCGAATATGAAGGAATGTATTGTACACCTTGTGAATCATTCTTTACAGAAACACAATTGAAAGATGGCAAATGCCCTGATTGTGGCGCTGAGGTTTCAAAAGCAAAAGAAGAGTCTTATTTCTTTAAACTAAGTAAATACCAAGATCGTTTAATGAAACATATTGAAGAAAATCCTAATTTCATTCAACCAGAATCTAGAAAAAATGAAATGATCAACAACTTCTTAAAACCAGGGCTTCAAGACTTATGTGTTTCAAGAACTTCATTCAAATGGGGAGTTCCAGTAGATTTTGACCCAAAACATGTTGTCTATGTATGGATTGACGCACTTAGTAACTACATTACAGGAATTGGATTTGATATGGATGGAAATCATGGTGAACTTTATAAAAAATATTGGCCTGCAGATGTGCATTTGATTGGTAAAGATATTTTAAGATTCCATACTTTATATTGGCCGATTATGTTGATGGCATTAGATATCGAACTTCCAAAACAAGTATTTGGTCATCCATGGCTTCTTGTTGGAGATGGCAAAATGAGTAAATCAAAAGGAAATGCGATTTATGCAGAAGACTTAGTTAAATACTTTGGTGTAGATGCTGTTAGATACTATGTACTGCATGAAATGCCATTTGCCCAAGATGGAACTATTACCTGGGAAATAATGATTGAACGCGTTAATACAGATTTAGCAAACATCCTTGGAAATCTTGTGAATAGAACGATTTCAATGTCAAATAAATACTTTAATGGGCTTGTAGAAAAAACAGATGCGACAACTGAGTTTGACAATGAACTTATTCAACTTGCGAAAGATACACCATTGAATGTAGAAAAATACATGAATGAACTACGCGTTTCTGATGCAATTGATGCTATATTAGATTTACTTAGAAGATCTAATAAATACATTGATGAAACAATGCCTTGGGCATTGGCTAAAGATGAAGCTAGTCATCCTGTCTTAAAAACAGTCTTATATAACT
Organism: uncultured Erysipelotrichaceae bacterium; assembly: GCA_964368305.1. GTDB lineage: Bacteria > Bacillota_I > Bacilli_A > Erysipelotrichales > Erysipelotrichaceae > CAYJAB01. The sequence goes on from CAYJAB010000018.1 coordinate 7,361, forward strand.
TAACAGAATGTATTCGTATAAGTGCAATCTTACTTGAACCATTTATCCCTGAAACGTCTGTAAGGATTTTAGATCAATTAAAAACCACTGTACGTACCTATGAATCTATCTTAACTTTTGGAAATTTAGAAGAAAATCTAACAGTAACTGAAAAGCCTGAAATCTTATTTGCACGTTTAGATGTTAAAGAAACACTCGAAAAAATTGAAGCGGAATTAAATCCACCAAAACCAAAACTTGAATTAAAAGATGAAATTACAATTTCCGATTTTGATAAAGTACAAATGGTAACAGGAACCGTTATTTCAAGCAAAAAACATGAAAACGCAAACCGTTTACTCGTTTCTCAAATTGATATTGGATACGAAACAAGACAAGTTGTAAGTAGTATTGCGGATTTTATTTCTCCTGAAGAATTTGTAGGTAAAAAAGTAATTGTTGTATGTAACTTAAAACCGGCTAAGATTCGCGGAGTTGAATCATATGGTATGATTTTATGTGGTGAAGATCAAGATACACTTGAAGTTGTAGCTACACTTAACTTACCAAACGGTACAATTATTAGATAAGACAAAAGAAGAATTCATATGAATTCTTCTTTTTTATTGTATAATTTTATATAATAAAGTTAGGAGGATACTTTATGTTATTTAAAAAGAAACCTGTTTTTATACTAATCCATGGATTTGGAAAAAGAAAAACAGATGAAATGAATTATCTTAAATCATTTTTATCCAATCAACCTTTTGATGTTGTTGTCCCTTCTTTATTCAATGAGGAAGTTGAAAACAACAGTTGGTCTTTATGGGTATCTAATGCAAAAAATGCAGTGGAACCTTATATTAAAGAAAATAGAGACGTTTATGTATTAGGTTTTTCAATGGGTGGTGTTATCGCAAGTTACATCGCTACTGCATTTAATGTAAAGAAACTTATCTTAGTTGCTCCAGCATTTGAATATTTCACACTTACAACTTTTAGAAGTGTACTTGATAACACAAAAACAGAAGAAGATGAAAAATATGAATCACTTCCTGAATCTTTCTATCCAATCTTTATGGAAGTTGTGAACAATCTAAAAAACAGTATTGACCATATAACATGTCCAACACTATTTCTATGTGGTACAGAAGATGAAGTCATCTCCCCTGAAGTTTCTAAACAATACTTCACTCGCCTTTCTATCCAACAAAAATCACTTGTCTATCTTCAAGATGGAAAACACAGATTACTTGAAGATGATATAAATGGTAAAGTTGCGTGTAAGTTAATATTAGATTTTATAAAAGATGAATTGTATTAAATGATGTATAAAAAAACAGCAATTGAAATAATTACTGTTTTTTTTCTATTAGCGAGGACAAGAGAAGAGAAAGGAATGACCTAATGAGAAAGGCCAACTCGAGTATCTTGCCCTCGCTTATCACAATGATCAAATGATCATATTGTGTATATATCTTCTTTATCTATACTTTAGTTTTACTTGAATTTTTGTGTAACTTCAATAGCTAATTGCCATTTTTTATACAATTTCATCATTTTTTCACAATTATTGCTTGGATTATAGCGTTTTTTGACTGTTGGAACAAGATCTTCTTTCTGCCAAAAACCACTTTTTAAACCTGCAAGGTAGGCAGCACCCAGTGCTGTTGTTTCATTTGTATGGATTTTTTCAATGCTTATATTTAAAAGATCACTTTGAAATTGCATTAAAAACTCATTTTTAATTGCACCACCATCCACTCTTAGACTTGTAATATCCACATCAAAATCTTTATTTAATGCATCTAATAAATCTTTTGTTTGATAAGCGATTGCTTCAAGTGCAGCTCTTACAATATGATTTTTTGTAGTACCACGTGTCAAGCCAAAAATACTGCCATAGCATTCATCATTCCAATACGGTGCACCAAGTCCTACAAAGGCAGGTACAATGACAACTCCATTTGTATCTTCAACACTGTATGCCATATCAGATGTATATTTAACATCATCGATGATTTTAATACCATCGCGTAGCCATTGCATTAAACTTCCAGATACAAAGATTGATCCTTCACTCGCATATTGTACTTGATCCTCTATTTTCCATGCAATTGTACTGACAAGTCCATTTTTTGATTTTACAATTTCGTCTCCTGTATTCATCAATAAAAATCCACCTGTCCCATATGTCATTTTTACTTGTCCTTTCTCGAAACAACATTGCCCAAATAATGCAGCTTGTTGGTCTCCTACCAAAGCCATAATAGGAACTTCATGATTGAAGAAATGATATGGTGCTGTTGTTCCAAAGTTGTAAGAGGTTGGACATACTTCAGGTAAAATACAGCTTGGAATGTCAAATAGTTCTAATAACTCTTCATCCCACTTTAATGTATTGATATTATATAGCATCGTTCTTGATGCATTGCTTACATCTGTCGCATGTGTTTTTCCATCTGTGAGTTTCCAAAGCAACCAAGTATCAATTGTTCCAAAAAGCAATTCATTATTTATTGCTTTTTCATATGCACCTTCTACATTATCAAAAATCCACCTAATTTTTGTTGCAGAGAAATAGGCATCTATTTCAAGTCCTGTTTTATCTTTAATCATTTGTCTTTTATCTTTGTGTTTTTCGACAATAGTATCCGATTGTCTTGATTGCCACACAATCGCTTTATAAATCGGAATCCCTGTTTTCTTATCCCAAATTACAGTTGTTTCTCTTTGATTTGTAATTCCAATGGCAGAAATTTGAGATGGTTTAATTTCACCATAGTTTAATGCTTCACTCATTACTGAAAGCACACTTAAATAGATTTCATGTGCATCGTGTTCTACCCATCCTGGTTTTTGAAAATATTGTTTGAATTCTTTTTGCGCTACACTGACAATGTTTTTATCATGATCAAAGATAATTGCACGGCTACTTGTAGTTCCTTGATCTATTGTTAAAATGTATTTTTTCATATTCCCTCCACTTAATATGTTTATATATATTTATTATACACTAGGGATTTATGAAAACAAAAGAAATGATGAAGTTTCCTTCACCATTTCGTTAATTCTATTAATTGTTATTTTAATACTTTTCTTGTTTTAACTAACACACCTCTATTAAGCTTTGGTTCTCTACTTTTCATCATAGACGCAACCTTTGTGAGTTAGGTTTGATTTAAACTATTTTTTTGATTTACGTCGGTATGATAAACTAAATCTAAACTTTATTTATTTTTCGCCTATATAACTATAAACAATCAAATATATATGTTAAGTATTCCATAATTTATCTCTTTTGGGAAAGATTTTCCTACCTAAATCATTCAATTTTCAGAAAGTTTGATTTAAATAGTTATAAAATTATTCTAGTATTGTATTCATATTCCAATCTAATGGGAAAGCATACCTTACGTTAATCATTATACTTTTAAATCACTTTTTTATTTTTGTTTGTCCATTGGTCTGTCCTCTTACAGAAAACACTTTCTTTTTAAAACCTTTTTCTTTTTTTTTTAGGCTTCCTCAACCAACACTGTTACTTTGATCAGGAAGCGGTTTAAAATTCTAGTAGAACCTTTTTCATGACATTTATCCTCCTTTTTCTTAGTTAAGATTTTGTCATCTATTCCTTTTATACTTATATAATATACTCTTTATTAATTTTTCAAAGTCTTATATTTATTTTTTTTTTGTGATATAATTACATTTGTGGGGAGCAATGCTTCTTTTTTAGTGGAAGCAATGACTTCTTTTTTTATTTTATAAATTAAACGGGGATATTTTATGACAAACAAAAAAGCAAAATTATTATTTGCATTTGGGTTTTTCGCCTATTTTAGTGCCTATATTGGAAGAAGTACATATTCAGCTGCACTTCCTGAAATCATATTAGATACAGGATGGGACAAGTCTTTACTTGGACTGGGTGGGACGATGTTTTTCTTCTCTTATGCAATTGGTCAATTGATCAATGGTTTTTTAGGAGATAGATTAAGCAATCGATCGATGATATTTTATGGATTATTTTTATCCTCTTTTAGTAATTTCGCAATGGCTTTTGTTACAAATGTCTATTTTGTAAATGTAATATGGCTTGTGAATGGGTTTTGTTTATCTATGATTTGGTCTCCTTTGATAAGTTTATTTTCTAAATATTTAAAAGGACAAGATCGATTATATGCTGCTACACATATCATATTCTCTGTTCCTGCAGGAACAATCGCTTCTTTTTTATTAACTGCGACTGTCCTTTCTTTTACAAACTGGCGTATGGCATTTTTTGCGGCTGGTGTATGTGTACTCATTAGTTCATTAATTTGGAAATTCAATGTAAACAACTCTATTGAACAAGAATATGTATCTCAACATGCTGAAAGTAAAAAAGCTGCAAGCTTTGATAAAATGAACCACAATCATTATGTTATTTTAGTACTTGTCTGTCTTGTAGCAATGGTATGTGGGATTATCAAAGACAGTGTATCTTTATGGGTTCCTACTTTTTTAGTTGAATATTACCAATTAGATGCGATAATATCTATTTTAACTTCAATCGTCTTACCACTTGTGAATATGAGTGGAGTTGTATTCTCTATGGGAATACATAAACGTACAAAAAGTATTATCTTAAGTACAACTTGGATGTTTACAATTGTCTTATTGTTCTTAGTTTTACTTTACTTGTTTAAAAATGTATCTTTCGTGCTAACCATTTTATTCTTAGCATGTTCTACATCCGCAATGTTAGGCGCAAACTCTTTAATCATGTCGATGTTTCCAATGTTGTTTCAAAACTTTGGAAAAACCGCAACGATTACTGGAACTGTAAATTTCTGCAGCTATATTGCTTCAGCATGTGCAAGTTATTTTATCGGTGCACTTTCTCAATCTTCTGGTTGGGATGCGGTTATGTTAATGTGGGTATGTATTGTCGCAATTGGTGTTTTAATTTCAATCATTGCAGTTCGATATCGTCGTGTGTTTAAAGGCGAAGACATGTTTGGTGTTTAGTGAAGTCTATTGCATTTTTGCGCGCCATTAACCTTGGCAAACACAATAAAATAAAGATGTCTGAACTTATCGATGTTTTATTAAACTATGGGTATTGTAACGTTAAGACATATCTGAATACTGGAAATGTACTGTTTGATGCATTGGGTAATGATGAAGAAATTCTACATACCCTAATAATGGAACATTTCTTGTTGGACATTAAAGTGATTGTCTTTTCTATTGAGCAACTTAAAGATGCGATGTCTTATTGTAAAGAGGATAAAAATGCTGCCGTTGTATTTTTAAAAGAGATACCAGATTCAACTTTAGTTGAAAAGATATCAAAAATAGATATAAAAAATGATTCCTTTGTGATATATAAAAACTTTGTTTTTATTTATTATGAAGTTTATCAAACTACAGTTTTATCCAATGCTTTTTTTGAAAAGCATTTAAAGACAACTGCCTCTACACGTACATTAAACGTTGTTAAAAAACTCTTATCGATATAAAAAAACATGAAATTTCTTTCATGTTTTTTATTTGTTTTATTTTTTTACGTATTGAAGTCCAATAGTATTATTTCCTGTATGTGCTACAAGTACTGCAGGCAATACTTCCTCAATAATTCTTGCAGTTGGATATTCTTCCTTGATTTTTGCTTTTAGTGTTTGCATAACTTCTGAAGCACCTACACTTGCAACGAAAATATCATATTCTTCTCCATTGATATTTTTCTTTTTAAGATCATCAAAGATAGTTTGAACAAGTTTCTTTTCTGTACGGTGCACAGAATGTTTTTCGATTGCATTTCCAAATCCTTCTAAGCTCAATAATACTTTAATTTTTAATAAAGCTCCTACTGTAGCAACTGCTGGATTTAAACGTCCACCTCTTTTTAATTGCTCTAATGTACCTGGATAAATATAAGTATCTGATTTTTCATAAATATGTTTTGTTTGTTCAATGATTTCTTCAGCACTTAATCCTTCTTTCGCAAGTTGGTTTGCTTTAATTGCAGTTTCACTTAATACAGCACATAAACTACCAGTGTCTACGATATATACATTTTCAAGTTCTACAGCATTTTTACAGAAATGATATGCTTGATGCGTTCCTGAAAGTTTACTTGAAATCGTGAAGATAATGATTTGATCATAGTTTTCTTTTTTCCAAGCTTCCATTCTTTCTTGAATATATCCAAGGTTTGGTTGAGAAGTCGTTGGTACTTTACCACTTTCAATTTCTTCAAGTAACTTTTGTCCTGAAATTTCTATTACATCTTTATATTCTTTTCCGTCAACAATTACTGACAAAGGAATAATCTCAATACCTAATTTTTCTGCATCTTCCCAAGATAATGAAGACGTTGAATCTGTTACGATTAATGTTTTTTTCATTTAATTCCCTCCGATAACACCATGTTATTATATCTTTGATTACTTTGAATGTCAAACAACCATTAGGTTGCCTTTCTAACTTATTTTATACCCTTTTTGTGTATATTTAAAGTATAATGTTAAAAAGAGGTATTCTATGTATCGTATTCAAAAAGAACACATCCATGAATTGGTCATTCAAAAGTCACGTTTTATTTGTTATCTTGTAAGAATTGAATCTGAACAAGACTATAAAGACTATGTAAAACAAGTTAAAAAATTACACCCAAAAGCAAATCATCATTGCCAAGCTTTTATCTTAAATAAAGATATTCAAAGATCAAGTGATGATGGAGAACCTTCTTTGACTGCAGGACTTCCGATGCTTGAGGTTTTAAGAAAACAAAATATGGAAAAAATAGGAGCAGTTGTTGTGAGATATTTTGGAGGTATCTTGCTTGGAACAGGTGGACTTGTGCGTGCTTATAGTAAAAGTGTTAGTGAAGCTTTAGAAAACGCTCAACTTTTTCATCGTATTCTAATTAAGAAATATCGTTTATCTTTTTCATATGAGTATATCAATCGTATTGAATTTACATTAAAAGAAACAACGATTTTAGACAAAGTATATGATGAAAAAGTTATCTATACTTATATTTCAAATGAGGATAGTTTAATTAAAACAATTACTGAGATTACAAATGGTAAATTTATACCTGAATTTATCATTGAAGAAGAAATAGAAGAAAAAGTATAATTTTTGCATTTATTAACAAACCTATTTTATTTATAGGTTTTTTTTGATACAATAATCAATAGTTAAGAAGGGATATGATTATTGATTATTATTCGGTAGTCTAGGGAAATTTTATGGTAGATACTTTACATCATTTTTTAGCATTAATTATTGATTATTCAATTTTATTATTTGAATTTATCGGGGTTGGTGTATTAATCGCAGCTGGTCTTGTAGGATTTTATAACTATATAAAAAGAGATCCACAAGTACGTTTAAAATTAGCGAAAGGCATGGCAACAGGTCTTGAATTCAAACTTGGAAGTGAAATTTTACGTACTGTTGTTGTACGTGAATTTGAAGAAATTATTTTAGTAGGAAGTATTATTGTATTGCGTGCTGCATTAACATTCTTAATCCATTGGGAGATAAAAAATGAAGAAAGTGGCCACAAAGAGTTAGATGAATTGGATTTACATAATTAAAAATAAAAATTTTTAATAATTTCCAACAAAACAAGTTGTTGTGTGCATCTAACTTTTGTAAGTAAGTATTACACTTCAGAAAGGATTTATTAATTATGAAAAAAATTATTGTATTATTTGCAGTTGTATTAGGATTAACACTTGTTGGATGTTCAACACCTGCACAAGATGAAAAAACATGGGATGCTACTATGGTTGAGGAGTATTTACAATCTGTTGTAGATACTGTTGTATATGAAGATGCATCTTTTGAAGAAATGGTTAAAGAGTATACATTCTCTAATACTGTTACAGATGAAATGAAAGAGTTTCATTTAGGAAGTCCAGATTATACATTTGAAAATGGAATTGTTCGTGAATCAATGAATGGTTCTATTGCATTTTCTCTTGGGATGTTTGTAACTGAAACTGCAGAAGAAGCTACTGCTTTAGCAGAAGGATTACAAGAAACATTGAATCCTAGAAAATGGATCTGTGTTGGAGTTGAAGAAGATCAAGTTATCGCAACTTCAAATGGAAACTTAGTATTCTATGTTATGTCAGATCAAGCTGACGCTTTCATTACAGCATTTAACACTGTAGTAGAATAGTGTTCAATTATGTTATTTTCAGGAATACCGTTTCTATACTATTTTCTGCCAATAACGATACTTGTTTATTTTATAATGCCTAATAAGGCTAAAAATTTAATATTATTTATCGCCTCACTCATTTTTTATGCGTGGGGCGAACCTGTTTATGTAGTCCTTATGATTTTTTCTACAGTTGTGGATTTTACGCATGGGATACTTGTTGAAAAATATAAAAAATTAAATCAAGATCGTAAAGCGAAAATAGTTGTCACATCTAGTATTATTATTAATTTAGGTTTATTAGGATTTTTTAAGTATTCAGATTTTTTAATTGAAAATATTAATCTATTGTTTAATACATCTTTTGACTTATTAAAGCTTGGACTTCCAATTGGAATTTCTTTTTATACATTCCAAACGATGTCTTATACAATAGATGTTTATCGCTCTAAAATAGAGCCACAAAGAGATATTATTGCGTTTGGGACGTATGTTACACTTTTTCCTCAATTAATTGCAGGACCGATTGTACGATACTCTGTGATTGGAAAACAGTTAACAGAAAGAGTCCATACGATGGGATATTTTTCGCAAGGCGCATTTAGATTTACGATAGGACTTGCGAAAAAAGTTTTAATCGCAAATCTATTAGGTGAGTTTGTAAGTATTTATCAACAGTCTCAACAAGTCTCTGTTGTCTTTACTTGGGCAATGGCCATTGCTTATTCTCTTCAAATCTATTTTGATTTTAGTGGATACAGTGATATGGCAATCGGACTTGGTAAGATATTTGGATTTGATTTTCCAGAAAACTTTAATTATCCATATATCTCCAAAAGTATTACAGAATTTTGGAGAAGATGGCATATGAGTTTAGGGTCTTGGTTTAGAGATTATGTATACATCCCACTTGGTGGAAATCGTGTTTCTTTTTTAAGATGGGTTTTTAATATATTTGTCGTATGGTTTTTGACAGGACTTTGGCATGGTGCTTCTTATAACTTTATTTTATGGGGTCTTTACTTTGCATTATTTTTACTACTTGAAAAACAGTTTCTTAAAAAACTATTAGACACATTACCTGCATTTATAAGCCATCTTTATTTGATTTTCTTTGTAAT
>CAYJAB010000018.1:16727-24334 GCA_964368305.1 uncultured Erysipelotrichaceae bacterium
TGTTGATTATCTCAACTGCATTTTTAGTAGAAGGATCTTTTAATCCATTTTTGTACTTTAGATTCTAATGAAACAAAATATAAAAGGATATGTATTTATTGTGTTTATTTTTTCTTTCTTTATCTTAACCTTTATCACACCTGATCAATTGTTTTCAAATGAAGAAAAAAGGAATTTAACACAGTTTACTTTACCTACAGTAGAATCCATCTTTGATGGAGAGTGGACTGAAGAATTTGAAGAGTATGCAACAGATCAATTTCCACTTAGAAATGAATTTAGAACATCTCATGCCTTATTTAGATTAGATATACTTAATCAAAAAGATATTTCTGGGTTATATACAATAAACGATTATATTTTTAAAATGGACTACCCAATTAGATATGATAATATTGAACGATTTGCCCAAAAGACAAATGATGTCTATACACAGCTACTACAAGGAAATATTAACAATTATTATGTAAGTGTGATTCCTGATAAAAACTATTATTCTGATTCTTCTTATTTAAATACAAACGCAAAAGAAGTCGCGGACTTATTTTCAAGCCAAGTAATAGATGCGAAATATATTGATATTTTTGATAGGTTAAACTTAGAGAGTTTCTATAAAACCGATACACATTGGTCACAAGATCAATTATTTAATGTAATGGATATTTTTGCGAAAGAGATGGACTTTACACCACTTACACTTTCTGAGTATACACCTTATACAATAGAGAATTTCAATGGTGTCTTACAAGGTCAATTTGCACTTAATATGCCTGCTGACTCACTTGTGTATTTAGAAAGTAACTATACAAATCATGCGATCGTAAATAACTTTGAAGATCCTGATTTTAAAGAAGTGTATGACTTAGAAAAGTTTGATTCAGAAGATAGTTATAATCTATTCTTATCTGGTGCAACAGGTCTTACAACCATCACAAGTCCATATGCAAAAACAGATAAAGAACTCATTATTTTTAGAGATTCTTATGGTAGTTCTATCGCACCTCTTTTCTTAGAGAGTTATAAAACTGTTACTTTAATTGATATGCGTTATTTCTCAAGTTCTTTGCTTGATCAGTATGTGGATTTTACAAATAAAGATGTACTTGTACTTTATAGTACTTTAATACTTAATTCGAATATTATTTTAAGATAACTCAAAGGAATGTGTAAACATTCCTTTTATAATGCATGAAAATAGATTAAAATAGTACTTAGATTAATATGAAAAGAGGACTATTATGCATACTATTATTCAATCATCATCTTATATAAAAAACTTGATTTTAAATGAAACAAAAGCCAATGTATTATCTGTATTTCCAAATGCAATTTATCTTGCGACATTTGACCATATTTTTATCTTACAAACAAAAGATACTTTAATGACACCTATTTCTTTACTTACAGATTGCACAGCCCAACAATTTAAGAACTTACAAGTAAGAATGAATGACTCCGTACAACTCTTAGAAAACAAAATTATAATACATGATACTGTGTTTCATATTTCTGAATCTGTTTTGGATTTAAATATCCAAGCACAACCACGCGTTCAAATAGAGCCACAAAACATATATCCACTTTACCAATCCGCGTTGTCATCTATTTTACCAAACAAAGGATTTGAAGATATAGTATTACCAAACGGTACGCTTTGGGAAAATTCACCGACTTCTAAATATGCAAAGACGATATTAGATGATTTAAAGATGGCTATACTAAATAAAAATATTTCTGATATACAAAGACATGTCGTAAAACTTGTCGGTTTAGGAGAAGGCTTAACCCCTTCTGGGGATGATTTTATTATTGGGCTTTTATTTATTACAAAATACCTAAATACAAATTTTTCTATTCAAGTAAGTGAAGCACTTAAACAGACACTTATCCACGAACTATATGAAACAAACGCAATTAGTTCTACTTTAATTGAATGTGCTATAAAAGATGAATTTAGTGAGGTTCTTTATAAGATAATACACTCAACGACACAAAAAGAACTTGTACAGCTTATTCAATATAACCAAACAAGCTCACATGCAGATACACTAAGTGGAATACTATTTTTCTTAGAATTAATTTAACACAAAAAAGGTTCTTCTTTTCAGAAGAACCTTTTACTATCCTTTTGCCTTATTCATAAACGCCATTGCCTTTTCATTTTCTGCAGGTGTACATAAACTTACCCCTACATATACAATAAGCGATAATATAACGCCCAGTATTACTTGAAGTGCAGAACCAGACTCCCAAAATCTTGGTAAAAAGTCAAACCCAAAGTTAGAAATCAATAGGTTATAAAAGCTATATACAGCACCCGTCACAATAGAATAAAATGCCCCATACCTATTCCCTCTTTTCCATAAAAACCCTGCCACAAGCGGTACAAATGCCCCAGTTGTAATAATATCAGATGCAATCCAAGAGATTTCTAAAATATCACGAATCAACAATGAAATCACTAAAGCAATCCCCGTTACAAGAAGTGTTGCCTTTTTAGAATATGCTAATTTCTTAGATTCCGATACATCTTTAGATCCTAAATCAATCGACAAAGTCATAGCCGCCGTATTAATTAAAGAATCCATTGTCGACATAATCGCAGCAGAGATCCCTACAAATACAATTGCCCCCACAAATGGAGTCATATGATCCACTACAATCGCAGATATAACCCCACCATCCGGAATTGTATCATACAGTACAATTGCGGCCATTCCTGTAAGCACTACAATCAAATACAAAGGAATATATGCAATAAAACTCATAACTGCCATTTTCTTCGCATCTTTTTTATTTTTAGTTGCAGAAATTCTTTGCCATACATTTGCCTGAATCATCCATGAACATCCAAATGTAATAACATAAGGTAAATACTTAACTGCACCTGCAGACACATCTAAGAAATCTGTTTTTCCTGTTTGGGTTGCGACTTGTGCAATATTGTCTATACCACCTGATACAGACCATGCAACTCCAAATACTAAAACTGCAGAAATCAAAAGTAATACAAACTGGATAATATCTGTAAGTACAACCCCTCTAAATCCACCAAACCATGAATAAATTACTACAATACTCGTCCCCAATAAAACTGCAACTTCATAATCAAGTCCCATATATTGTCCAAAGAAATCTCCAACACCTACCATTTGTGTTGCGGCAGAAAATGTCATAAACAAGAAGATCAATACCGCAAGTGATTTCGCAGTACGCGTATCATATCTTTCTTTCATCATTTCACCTTGTGTTAAAAACCCAATGTTTCGAATCCACTTAGAAAACAAAATCATTAAAAATGTAGAAATTAATACAGGAACACCATAATACCAAAAAGCACCTATTCCATCATCATATGCTAAATCTGCAGTAGAGATTGCGGAACCCGCACCCCACCAAGAAGCAATAAATGTTATAGAAAGTGCCCAAAAAGGCAATGTTCTTCCTGCAAAGAAATAATCCAAAACATTCTCATTTTTCTTTTCTTTCATCACAGCAAACAACAATACTCCAAAATAAAGCAGTAATGCAATAAATGAATAATTCATACTAAGCCCCCCGACTTTATGTTTCGTCTATGTATATTATAAACTATTTTAGAGTTATTGCCTAATAGTGTGCATTTTGTAGATAAGATTAGCTATTATATTTAACGATATATTAAAATTATTCTTAATTACTATTGTCTTTCTCACACTCTTTAAGTTCGACCATTTCTCGCGCTGCATCAGGTATAATTTTTTTATCTTCATCACTTATTTTAATCTCATTATATTCATTTTTTTCAAGGTCAAATGTATAGATATAATTTGCGAAATTAATAAAAATAAATTTCACTTTATTTTGCTTTAGTGATTTTAAGTATTCTAATTCATCACTTAGCATTTTTTTGTTAGCAAGTATATCTGAAAATAGAAATATACATTGAGTATTATATTTTGCATAAATTCCCTTTTCTATTTTTTCTATTTTTTTTATAATTCTCTCATTAACCCTATTATAATTATTTGCATCTGATATTCCTGTCATACTAAAATCTGTTAATTTACATCCACATTTCTCAATTTGTGCTATCATTTTTTTCTGTTTTTCTTTACTCTTGTAAAATAACAATGAATATAATCTCTCAGCTTCTTGTTGCCTTTCATTGATAGCTTGTGCAACCTCTATCCCTATACTATCTTCCATATTATATAGATCTGGTTTATCTGCAATACTTAAATATCCTGATTTATGAAATACATATTTTTCCAACAATAATTTTGCTAAACATTCATGATAATCGTATATTGTGTTATACGGCAATGGTTCATCTTTTTTTATTTTCATATTATATCCTTTTAATCTATTGAGAATATTCTGTTCTTTCTCATTTAATCACACTTAAGTTGTAGTTACATCTGAACTATTTTCAAATTATGATTCAATTTCTTCTTCAAATGTATCCATATATCTTGAGATATTAAGTTTAAAATCATTTAATTTAATCTCGTCCAATGATGCGACATAAGCGTATTTCTTAATGTTTACTCTATTTGAGTAAGCATCTATAATTTTATCAATATGCTCTTTAGTAAGTATATTTACTGTTCTACTTTTCGCAAATTCATTTGATGCATCAATAAACAAAACATCGTTTGTTTTACGTGCCTTACACCCTTTAAATACTAGGATACATGTTTGAATTGATGTTTCATAAAGTAAATTATTCGGAAGACTTATTACAGCGTCCAGTAGATTTTCCTCAATCAACTTCTTACGTATTTTCCCCTCTGAAGCTTCTCTAAATAATACTCCGTGTGGGAAAACAATAGCCATTGTTCCATTGTCATCTAAATGGTGTAGACTATGCAAAATAAAAGCATAGTCTGCCCTTGATGATGGTGCAATTGCATAATTCTTAAACCTATTATCTTCTTTACGTTTTATTTCTTTTGTATTCCACTTTATTGAATATGGCGGATTTGCGACTACCGCATCGAATTTTCTAGGTGTTTGTACTCCATCCTTTTCAATAAATGGCCAGTCTAAATCTAATGTATCCCCTCTTCTTAAATGCATATTATGATATTGTACTTTATGCATGATTATATTCATTTTAGCTAAGTTATATATAACTGCATTCAACTCTTGACCATACAAATCTACATTTCCATCTATTGAACGACTTGAAAATTCTTTTTGTACTGTTAGAAGTAAAGAACCAGATCCCATTGTTGGATCGTATACTTTAAAATGCTTTCTTTGTGTATCCACATCATTTGTAACAATTTTCGCTAATATTTGACTCACTTCAGGAGGTGTATAATACGAGCTACTTGTCCTTCCGCTTAACTTCGCTAAATGAAAAATTAAAAGTTCGTAAATATCTTCTGATATATCTCTTCCATTTTCATCTTTATAATTGAATCTATCGATTGATTTGATTACATCTATTAATGCTGTAAATCTTACATCGAATCTATTATCTCCTAAAACAACTTCATGAAAGAGACTTTTAAAATCAGCAATTGAAGATGCATTTCTTACAGCATTCATTCTGAAACCTTCAAGCATTTCTTTGATATCACTTGGCACTATTTGACGTTTATCAATTTTATCAATGATAGCAGTCCATGTGAATTCTGGGTTAATTGCATATCCAATATTAGTAGTTATTACTTGTAAACATTCATCTATTGTATCTGTATTTGTTTCAGTGTAAAAACCTTCAAGCCCATTTTCTGTTAAATACTTATCTTGATACTCTGATAAATAACGATAGAACATAAACGGAAGAATATAGTTTTTATATTCACTCACATCTACTTTTCCATGAAGTTTAGACGTCATATCCCATATTATTTTATAAACATCCTGTGCTTGCTTCATTTCAATCCCTCCTTATTTCTACAGAATTAGTTTTATGAAATTCTTGATACTTTATTACTAATCATTTGAAATATCTATTTTAACTACTGTGGATATAATCCAGCTCTATGATTTTTTTCTGTTCTTCTTTATCTATGACAGTATAATTTTTTATATTACAATGTGATTTATAGCCTATATTTCCAACTTCATCTTCATAACATAATTTATATTTGTTTCTTGATACAGAAATATTACAATCCCCACTTTTAATTTTTCCATCCTCAGTATATATTGAATTATAAAACAGTATTTCAGTACTAACCTCTGTTTTCAAAATATACTCTGTGCCCAATAAATTTTTGTATCTAAAATAAACATAGAAAATTATAGTTGAACTAAACCTATCAAGAATAGGTATAGGTTGATAAAATGGATATTCTATATTTGCTGGTATATCTAATTTAATACTATCATCTTTATATGCTACATTTCCTATTTGTTTAATCCCAAATGTCCGGCCCATATAATGATTATCGTCCACTATTTTTGAAACTTTTACATCATACCCTAAAAAAGATATATCTGTTGCAACCGTATTGCTCGCACATTTTACTTCTAATTCTATATCATAAAATACGGATATAGGTGCCTTTCCTATATGCTGAGATAATTCAAAAAAAAGTGACTCATTTGGCCTATCTTTTGCATATAGATTTGGACAACTTTCATAAATTACTTTTTTCCGTTCCCTAGTTTCTTGGTATTTGATGGTAATAATGATACCTGACATTGTAACTATTGAGCCTATTATCCCTCCAGTAAACGCTAGCCAGCCATCTTGGGTACCAACAAGTTCGTTGTTAGGATATGCTGTTAATTTTGATACTATATATATTACTAGATACACAGATACAATTATAAGTAATACACTTATTGAATGTTTCAGTTTTATATTTCTATTTTTTATCAAATCACGATTTAAGTATACTAAAAATATAATTGATAAGAAAATAATAATGTATTCCATAAATATACCTCCCTATTTTGAGCATTTTAAAACACAATATTATACTTGATTATTGTTGTTTAAACTAGTACCATTCTATTTTTCTACAAAATACCACCTACACCTTTATATTTATCTACAAACGCTGATATTTTCTGATATACATTTTGCTTCAATGTTAAATATTTTGGATTAAGCGGACTCATTTTAGGTAATACAGCATTTAGTTCTGTCCCATTCTCTGTTGCATATTCACGCTTTAATGATGACATGATATAACGCTTTGCCTTATCATAATTTAGTCCTTCTACTCTAATTAACTCTTCTGCTTCACGAACTTGCTCCTGTTGAGCATATTTGAAAAATGCATCTATAATATTTGCTTTATCTTCGAATTTATCAAGGTCGTTTTGGTTAATGAAGTCCACCACCAAACTTTCTTTTGCTCTATTTCCTGCACTGGAGCGAATAAGCCTACGAACATCTTCTAGAAGACTTGTTTTGTCCTGTCGCTTTTTGTTTTTATCAAAAATAAGCTCAAGAATATAGTCAAGGTTAATTTCTTGGGATTTAAGTAAATCTACCTCAAAGACAACATCGTCCCAGTCAATTTTTGACTCTTCTTTTTCCTTGCCTTCTTTTTGCTGACGAAGCCAATCACGAATATCATTGTAAGTGGAGCGGTAGTCTTGGATTGTTCTCTCTGCCGGCATTTCTAAGCCTTGCATAGCCTGTAAATCTTCATCTG
>CAYJAB010000019.1:0-22133 GCA_964368305.1 uncultured Erysipelotrichaceae bacterium
GCTTTTCTATCATTGCTTGTTAAGAGCAAAAAAAGTGAGTTACACTTCATTTGCATGTGCGTATTATTTGGTGGATCGTGTTGGAAATACAATGACAGATATAAAACCAAAAGTTATCGATGATCATGTGCTTGTGTTTACACAAATTATAAATGATTCTAAGTGTGTAACATCAGTATCGGATATGTTTTATTATCGTATGTTTGAATCATTTAAATTTATTTTTTATTATATTCGTCGCATTGATGGTGCAACAAGTTTAAAAGAAGAAAAAGCATGGAATGTTTATAAGTTGTTTGAATTATTAAAACAAAACAAAAGTGCAATTCTTTCTATGTATTTAAAATATGCGAAAACTTCAAGTATAGAAGCACTAAAAGACCGTGCTTTATTTACACCATTTTCAAAATCGGTGTACAAAGATATGATTGGAAAATTATAAAATGAAGTTAAGTGTTATCGTTCCAGTATATAACGTAGAAACATATTTGAAACAATGTTTAGATTCACTTTTAGCACAAACATTAAAAGATATGGAAATAATTGCGGTAAATGATGGAAGTACAGATTCTAGTGAAGAAATATTAAAGGACTACCAAAAAAAATATCCAGATAAAATTCGCTATGTGAATAAAGAAAATGGTGGACTTTCGAGTGCAAGAAATTTTGGATTAAAATATGCAGATGCTCAATATGTTACATTTCTAGATTCCGATGATTATTTGAAAGAAGATGCATATGAGAAGATGATTTGTATAGCAGATCAAGAAATGTTAGATGTTGTATGCGCAGGTCTTTTGTTTTTTTGGGAAGACCATAAACGTAATTTTTCATTAGATGGTTTTTCAACTATTTCACCTAAAGGTGCACGTCATAATCTTTTACTTGCTCCTCAATATGCGTGGAATAAAATTTATCGTTTAGACTTTTTTAAAAACAATCATTTTCAATATCCAGAGGGACTTTGGTTTGAAGATATCCCAGTAACTACAAAAATGGCGTTATATACGGATAAGATTGGATATGTGGATGAGATTCTTTATTACTATCGACAACGCACAACTTCAATTATGGCAGCGTATGATAATCCTAAACTAAAAGATATCTATATAGTATTAGAGAGTGTTTATCAAAATTTTAAACAGGAAGATAAAGTTGAATTGTTTTATGATGAGTTAGAATTTTTGTTTATAAAGCATTTGATGTTATATGATTTTATGAGGATGTTGAAAACAGACCGTTATAAAATGTATTATGAAATGAGTACAAAAAAAATGGATGCATATTTTCCGAAGTGGAAAAAAAATCCGTATTTGGATACTCTAGGTAAGAAAAATAAAGTATTTTTACTTACTATGAATAAGTTTAGTATGATATTATATAGAAAGTATTTATTAAAGAGAGATTAACATGAGAACAAAAGCATCTTTTTACAATTTTTTAGTAAATGTAATTAGTAGTCTAATAATTCCTTTATTAGGCTTTTTGAAGGTGCGTTTATTTGTAGAAGCATATGGTAGTGAGATCAATGGACTACAATTGGTATTTACTCAAATTATTGCCTATCTAAATATTTTTGAGTTATCTTTCTCTTTAGCATTTAGACAACTTTTATTTACACATCTTGCAAGTAAAAATTATGAAAAGGTAAAGTCAATTTATCATGGTGCTAGAAAAATCTTTAAAATCACTGGATGGTGTATTTTAGGATTGAGTTTTGTAACTTCATTTATTGTACCGATTTATGTGGATTCACCTGTAAATTATGGGCTTACAATGATCTTATTTTTAATCTCGTGTTTACCATTTGGATTGTCTTATTTTTTAATGGGACCAAACTTTGTAATCATTGCCGATCAAAAAGAATATAAGATTAGTATTTGGATTCAAGTAGTGTCTATTATAAGAATGATATTAATGATCACAGTGATTTATTTAAGGTTGCCTTTTATTTGGGTATTTATTATCGAAGGGGTGCAAGTGTTTACTGCGAATTTAATCGCAAGAAATGTTGCGTTAAAAGCATATCCATGGTTAAAGGAAAAACCAAATGTAATCGAGAAAAAAGAGTTTGTTCAAAACGCAAAATATACTTCTGTTTTTAGGCTAGCGACAATCGCGAATAATAATACAGATAATCTTGTCATATCAGGGTTTTTAGGATTAACACAAGTTAGTATTTATGGAGCATATAGTTATTTATATGAAACGGTTGTACGTATTATAAATAGTGCAATTACGTCGCCTATAAATAGTTTTGGGAATTTATTTAATGATAAAGAAAAAGATGCATATGCAATCTTTACTGAATATTTTAATTTAGCTAGTTATATTGCATCTATTATTGCAGTGTGTGTTTTTGTAGTAATGGATCAGTTTGTCGTATATTGGATTGGAGATGCTTCTTATTTACTTCCTCCAATCGCATCGCTTTTATTTGCACTAAACATTTATTATTTAACACAAAGAGAGCCGATTATAATTACAAGAGATGTAAATGGTTTGTTTAAAGATGCACAAAAAAATGCATATTTGAGTGTTGCCACTAAAATTACATTGTCTATTTTATTGATTCAAAAGTTAGGTGTTGTTGGGGTGCTTTGTGCAAACCTTGTAACAAACTGGGTTGTAGATTTCTTATATAATCCGATCTTAGTATATAAAAAAGTATTCAATCTAAATCCACTTCGTTATTATAAAATGATTTTGTCGAGGGTTTTAGTAGCAGTTAGTGTTGGTGTTTTAGCATATGTAGTATGGCAAATGTATTTGCCTTTTACATCTTCAGGATTTTTGGAGTTTTTAATGGGCTGTATAGTTCTTGGTATTACTGTGCTTTGTTTATTTACGATTATATATTATATATCCTATAAATCTTATCGTAATTTAATAGTTCGTATTATTAATTTATTAAAATCATTAAAAAAGAGTGCATAGTTTGTAGAGAATTTTATATTTATGTATAGGTGGGAAAAAATGAAAAAATTATATTATTTGTATTCTTTTATGCTAACTATGGTTATAATGTTGATTGCATTTTACATAAATGGAATTACACCATTTGGAGATGTTGCATTGTTAGCAGCAGATATGGGCATTCAGTATATTGATTTCATGCAGTATATTGCAAATGGAATTGACAATAATCAGTTTAATATTTTATATTCCACAAACATTAGTATGGGATATGATTTTCTACCACTGTTTATGTACTATTTATCAAGTCCAATTACTTTGATTACATTGACTGTTTATGCATGGACAGATTTTTTATCTATGGCTGATTATGTCAGTCTTTTAATAATTTTGAAAATTAGTATTGCAAGTGTAGGAATGTATTATTACTTATCAAAACATTATCATAAAGATGAGTTAAGTATGGTGATATTTTCATCCTTATATGGATTGACAGGGTATAATTTGATTTATTCTGAGACAATTATGTGGATGGATAGTGTTATTTTATTACCTATTTTGTTAGCTTTAATTAATGAGTTTATTGAAGGGAAAAGTCAATTTAAAATTATATTTGCTGTAGCATTTATAATGTTCAGTAATTTTTATAGTGGTTATATGGTAATTTTGTTTTCTGGGTTTTATTTGTTATATCAATTTGCACTGAAGAATCAAAAAATAAAAGTGAAGGAGTCTTTATTTCTACTTCTAAAATATATTGGATTAGTTGTGGTAGGTATTTTGGCTATTGCAGTTGTACTTCTTCCAACAGCTGTATCAGTTTTTAGTAATAGAATAGGGGCAAGCACCTATGTATTTACAGATTTAGGATTTGACTTTAATACAATTATCAATACGTTATCTATGTTTTTTATGGGGTATTCAAATGCGAACATGTACAATTTATACCCACTTTTGTTTTTAGGGATAACTGCATTTGTATTTACACTGTCATTGATATTTAATAAAAAGATGACATTTTTTACAAAATCTGTATATGTTTTTAGTTTAGTTGTTATGGGATCTTGTTTATTTATAGAATTCTTTTATAGTGTATGGCATCTATTTCAAGCACCCGCAGGATATCCATTTAGGTTTATATTTTGCTTTGGATTTTTATTTATCTCGATTGCTTATGATGTGTATCATAATATGCAAAAAAGTTACTCCTTTATTATATTGTTAATTATTCCTGCTATATATTTTTTTACAAGTAATCAATTGGTTTATATTTTTTCAGATAAAGTTATTGTTGTAAATGTTTTGGTATTTATATTTGCTGTTATCTGTTTGATTCAAAATTATAAAAAAATGGTGTTGCTTTTGATAGTAGTGGAATTGTTTGCGAATACTATTATCACATATCATACATCTATCCCATATTATTTAGATGATTCTAATTTGACTGAATATGATCAAAAAGTGGAAGAAAATCTTGTGAAAGAGCAACTATATAGAACAGAAAAAACATTTGTACGACCAAAACATCAAAATATAGAATTTTCAAATGAATCAATGTATTTTGATTATCAATCATTTACAAGTTATAGCTCTACTTATAATCGTGATATAACAGAAATGATGAGAAAACTAGGGTATGGTACATGGACTTGGGCAAATGTTTATTCAAACATTAATCCATTTATTGATAGTATGTTTGGTGTTAAGTATACAATGATCGATGATTCAATTAAACCGATACCTAGCCCATATAGTAAGGTAAATAATCTTACAAGCATAAATGAGAATGCAGTTCCTATTGTGTTTAAAAGCAAAAAAAATATTGATTTCAAATTGACTGAATCAATATTTGAAAATCAAAATGCCTTAAGCAATGCATTAATTGATAAAGATATCTTGCATGAAATAGAATATGAAATCATATATGATTCTTCAAGTGATGAAAATAGTTTAAATACAAGTGGTATTGATTATTATCTACAATTAAATTCTGTAAATGAAGAAGATCTTATTTTTATTGAGTTTAAAAATGCTAATTTGAATCTATATGGAACAGTTTATCTAAATAGTAAAAATATTGATTATTTTGATGGATCAAATAATCAGATGCTATCATATTTAGGAAAAGCAGATAAAGAAAATGAAGTTAGAATTGAGCGTTGGAGTACAGTAAATGCATATGACAGTTTTCATTTATATTCAATGGATATGGAAGATTTAAAATTAGTTAAAAATGTGACAAGCGATGACTATACAATAACTGAAAATAAAATAGAGACATATTCACAAGAAGATGAATATTTATATTTATCTATTGCGAATATTGATAATATGCATGTGTATTTAAATGGAAATAAAATAAGTCCTGAAGTTTGGTTAGATGAGTTAATAAAAATCAAATTAGATAAAGGTGAAAATACAATCGAGTTTAAATATTCTAATCCATACTTAAATATAGGTGGGATTGTTTCTATACTTACAATAGTATCTATGATTGGATTTAAAATGTATATGAATAAAAAAGGTATAAAAAATTAAAATGATTGAAAATTCACAAATGTTGAGTATAATGTAAATGAGGTAATAAAATGAAAAAAATATTAGTAGAAATCTCGGCTCGTCATCTACATATTTCAAAAGAACATTTAGAAATATTATTTGGTGAAGGCCATCAGTTGACAGTACGTAAAATGTTGTCTCAACCTGGACAATATGCGGCAGAAGAAAAGGTAGAAGTTGTTGGTCCAAAAGGGTCATTAAAGATGACTATTTTAGGTCCTGTGCGTCCGGATACTCAAATTGAGTTATCGCTTACTGATGCAAGAACAATCGGAGTTGTAGCTAAAGTGCGTGAATCAGGAATGATTGATGAAACAAGCGGATGCAAGATTGTAGGACCTTGTGGAGAAGTTGAAATAGAAAAAGGTGTGATTTGTGCAAAACGTCATATTCATATGACAACAGAAGATGCTAAGGAATTTAATGTTTCTGATAAACAAATCGTTCAAGTAAAAATTGAAACACCTGAAAGAACTACAACATATGGTGATGTTATAGTAAGAGTTAGAGATGATTTTAGTGCAGCAATGCATATTGATACAGATGAAGGAAATGCTGCTGGTATTTCTGGAAGTGTAGAAGGTGAAATAATCGTATAAAAAAGCCGAAAGGCTTTTTTATGTGTATGGTATAATAAAAGAAGAGAGGTAATCTATGAGTTTTTTACCAGTAAATAAAAATGAAATGTTAGAGCGTGGTTGGCAACAACCAGATTTTACTTATGTATGCGGAGATGCTTATATTGATCATCCGTCTTTTGGTGCAGCAATTATTACAAGAACACTTGAAGCACATGGGTTTAAAGTGTGTGTGATTGCACAACCAAATTGGAAGACAGATGAGGATTTTCTAGAATTTCCTGCACCAAGACTTGGATTTCTAGTAAGTTCTGGGAATATTGATTCAATGGTAAATCACTATACAGTAAGCAGAAGACGTCGCGATAAGGACTATTATACAGATAATGGAGAAATGGGGAAAAGACCAGATCGTGCAGTGATTGTATATACACAAATGATTCGACGTTTATTTCCTAATGTCCCTGTTTTGATTGGTGGGGTAGAAGCTTCTTTAAGAAGACTTGCACATTATGATTATTGGGATGATAAAGTAAGAAGTTCTATTTTAATTGATACACAAGCAGATTTATTAATGTTTGGTATGTCTGAAAATACAATTATTGAAGTTGCGGAAGCAATGGATAGTGGATTAGAGGTTAAAGATATTACATATATAAGAGGAACTGCATATCGTACAAAAAATATTGATTCAGTTTCTGATTATACAATGCTCCCTACTTTTTTAGAAATTAGTAAAAATAAAGAGAAGTATGCCGAGAGTTTTAAAATTCAATATCATAATCAAGATGCGATTCAATCTAGAATTTTAATTGAAGATTATGGAAGTTGGAAAGTAGTTGTAAATCAACCCGCATTTCCTTTAACGCGCCAAGAAATGGATGATGCATATGGACTTCCTTATATGCGTACATATCATCCAATGTATAAATATGTCCCAGCAATTGAAGAAGTTAAATTTAGTATTATTGCGAATCGTGGATGTTTTGGATCATGTTCGTTTTGTGCGATCACAGCCCATCAGGGACGTGTAATCACATCACGTAGTAAAGAGTCTATCGTGCAGGAGGGAATTAAAATTTCTCAAGAGAAAGATTTTAAAGGGTATATACATGATGTAGGTGGACCAAGCGCAAACTTTTATCAACCAAGTTGTCATAAACAACTTGAGCATGGTGCATGTTCAAATAAGGATTGTTTATGGCCTAAACCATGTCGTAATCTAATCGTTGACCATAAAGACTATTTAGAGGTATTACGTGAGTTAAGAAAAATCCCTAAGGTAAAGAAAGTATTTGTTAGAAGTGGACTTCGTTATGATTACTTAATGTATGATAAAGATGAAACATTTTTTGATGAACTTGTGAAGTATCATATTAGCGGTCAGCTAAAAGTAGCTCCTGAGCATATTAGTGATAAAGCGCTAGATAAAATGAGAAAGCCAAGAAGAGGGCTTTATGAAGAATTCGTTAGAAAATATGAAGAAAAAAATCGTCAATTTAATATGAATCAATATTTGGTTCCATATTTGATGAGTTCACATCCAGGATGTGATTTATCAAGTGCTGTAGAACTTGCGGAATATTTAAAGAAAATAAGACATACACCGCAACAAGTTCAGGATTTTTATCCAACACCAGCTACTGCAGCAACATGTATGTATTATACAGGAATTGATCCATTTACAATGCAACCTGTCTATGTAGCAAAAACAGTAAAGGAAAAAACAGCACAAAGAGTTTTAATGCAATATAGTTATCCACAAAATCAATATTTAGTTTGTGAAGCACTGAAACAAGCTAAACGAGAGGACCTTATTGGATTTAAAGAACGTTGTTTAGTTAAGCCACATAGTGGAAAGTTCAATAATCAGAAAAAAAGAAGCGGAAATAGTTCACAATATAAGAAAAAGTAGTATACTAATCATGAATAATATCGGAGGAAATACTAATGATTATACAAAGTAAAAATGTTTGGATTTCAAGTCAGTTCTCACCTGCTCAAATTGAGATGCAGGATGGAAAAATTGTAGCGATTTATCCATATAACACAAAAAGTGTGGATGTTGACTATAATGAGGATAAAATTATTCCAGGAATGATTGATATCCATTGTCATGGAGCATATGGGTTTGATACAAATGACGCAACACAAGAAGGTGTTCGTACATGGACAAAAGGATTAACTCAAGAAGGTATTACAGCATTTTGTCCTACAACGGTTACACAATCAAAAGAAGTGTTAACAAAAGCGGTAGCAAATGTTGCAAAAGTATGTGAAGAAGGATATGAAGGTGCTGAGATTTTAGGGATTCATTTTGAAGGACCTTACTTAAATGTTAAAAATAAAGGTGCGCAACCTGAACAATTTATTAAAGTTGCGGATGTAGAAGAATTTAAAGAATATCAAAAAGCAGCAAAAGGAATGATTAAGTTAATTACGATGGCTTGTGAAAATGATGTAGATCATGCTTTAACACGTTATGCATCTACACATGGTGTAGTTGTATCGATGGGACACTCTGGTGCAACTTATGATGAAGCTGTAATGGCTGTAGCAAACGGATGTACTTCTATGACACATGTATTTAATGGAATGTCAGGGTTTAATCACAGACAGCCAGCAATGGTGGGTGCTGCGATGAGACTTCGCAATACATTTGGAGAAATCATTTGTGATGGAAATCATGTAGATTGGAATGCAGTGAATGTATTTGTAACTTCTAAAGGGAAAGATTATGCAATTATGATTGATGATGCACTTTGTGCTAAAGGGTGTGAACCTGGTAAGTATTTCTTAGGTGGATCTGAAATTGAAGTTGCTGAAAATGGTTCAGCATATCTTGCTGGAACAACAACTTTAGCAGGTGGTACATTTAAATTTAATAATGGAATTAAAGATGTAGTTGAAAAAGCGTTATTGCCTATTGAATATGCAATTAATATGGCGACAATTAACCCTGCTAGATTATTAAATGTAGATGATCGAAAAGGAAAGATACAAGTAGGATATGATGCGGATTTATGTATCTTAGATTACAACTATGAGGTTGTTCAAACGTATTGTAAAGCGAAACCAATGAAATAAGCCCTAAAGGGCTTTTTTCTTTATGTAAATATAGGTATTTTTAGTAAAGTATGGTACAATTCAAACGTACTTAAAGGAGAATCTTATGGGAAAATTAGATGCAAGTAATATTAAAGTTTGTTTTTTTGATATAGATGGGACTTCTTATGTAAATCAAATAAAGTCATGTAATGAATTAGATTTATATGCAATGAAAAAATTAAAAGAAAAAGGTGTGAAATTATTTATTAATACAAGTCGTACACCAGAGGAGTGTGTAAATGTTCCTTTAAATTTAGTAGAACTTATGGATGGTATTGTATGTGGTGGGGGATCACATATTCGCTATCATGATGAAGTTATTTATACAAAAACTATTGATCAAGAAGATGCAAGTCGTGTAATTTCATATTTAGAAGAAAATAAATATACATATCGTTGGAGTAGTGTAGATGGACAAGGTCATTTTGGTTCTATCCATCCAACAAAAATTGAAGAGTTATTTCAATTTTTATATGGGATGTGTCCAACTCCAAAACCATATGAAAATCAACCATTGATTAATATTTTGTTTTATACAAGTGAAAAAAGTGAGTATTTAAAAGTCGCAAGCCTTGCACCAAACTCACATGCATTGACTTTAAAATCTGCAAATGAAATAACTGCAGAGAATACAAATAAAGGTTCTGCAGTAGCTAAAGTGTGTGAATTATTAGGGTTAGATATTTCACAATCTATTGCGTTTGGGGATAGTTATAATGATGAGTCTATGATTATTCAAGCAGGGATTGGCGTTGCAATGGGAAATGCACATGATGAAGTGAAAGCATATGCAGATTACATTGCGAAAAGTAATGTAGAGTGTGGAATTTACCACACGTTTGTAGATTTAAAGATGATAGAGGAAAAAGATGCTTAAACACGTATTTATTATTAACCCGATTTCAGGAGAGGGTAAATCAGAAGATTTAATTGATGTGATTAAAGATTATTTTAAACATCAAGACAATTATGAAATTAGAATTAGTGAATATCCACATCATGCTACATTGATTGCACAGGAGTATACAGAGAGAGATAATGTTTGTTTGTACGCTGTTGGTGGTGATGGTACGGCGAATGATGTGTTAAATGGATTGAATGAAAACGTTTCTATGGCAGTTATTCCATCAGGTACAGGAAATGATTTTTATCGTATGTTGGACTTTAAACAAAAACCAAGTGAGATATTAGTACAAACAATCGAAGGGGTTGAAATTAGAGTAGATGTAATGGTTGCTAACGGAAGAAAGACACTTAATTCTGCAAATATGGGTATTGATGCAGATGTCGGCGAAATGATGAATAAATATGCAAAAAAATATCATATTCCTAGACCGTTTGCTTATATCATTTTTGCACTCATTATGTTGTTTAAACCTAAAAAGATTGAATATGAAGCAGTAGTAGATGGAAGTGTATCTAAAGGAGATGGGCTTTTAATTACAATGATGAATGGTCAATATTATGGAGGAGGATTTAAGCCTGCTCCATTAGCATCACTACAAGATGGATTAATTGATGTCATTATTATTGAATATATTGGAAATCCACTTAAATTAATGGGGCTGCTTCCTAAATATTATTTTGGAAAGCATATGGATATTAAGGAGTTAACATTTTTAAGAGGTAAAAATATTCAAATGAAATTTAAAGATGAAGTAATATTTGGATGTGATGGAGAAACTACAGTTGAAACCGTAATTGATATGAATGTATTAGAAAGTGCGATTTCACTAAGAATTCCAAAAGGATGTGCATTAAATGAAAATAGAAAATAAAAAAATATGTGTGACGTGTAGTTTAAAAGGTGCTGAGATTACAAGTATTTACGATAAAGAGTTGGATATTGAGTATATGCATGATGCAAATCCTGCATCATGGGCATATCACAGTCCAATTTTATTTCCTGTAATAGGAAGTTCTTATAATAAGAAGTATCATTTTAATGAGAGTGAATACACAATGGACAATCATGGAATTATGAGAAGTGCCATGTTTAAGCTTGAAAATCTACAAGAGGATAAAATAACTTTAAGTTTTAAAAGCAATGAACAATCAAAATTGAGTTATCCTTTTGATTTTAAAATGAGTGTAACATATGAATTAATTGGACAAAAAGTAAATATATCTTATCTTATTGAAAATCTAGGTTCGGTAAATATGCCGTTTAATTTTGGATTGCATCCTGCATTTAAATGTCCGTTATTTGAAAATCAAACTTTAGAAGACTATTCAATTAAGTTTAAACCTAAGGTTAAACTAAAAGGGATTGGATATGGCGTTGATTTAGATTTGATCGATGAAATAAAATTGAGTGATGATTTATTTGAAAAAGACCCGACATTGATATATGAAAATATGGATGTATCTTATGTAGAGTTAAGTGATGCTCAACATGGAGTAAGAGTAAGTTGTGTAGGATATCCTATTTTTGCGATTTGGAAACCTTTGAAGGCACCTTTTGTATGTCTTGAACCTTGGATGATGAAAAATAAAGGAATTATGGAAGATTTACCATTTGAAAAAAGAGATGCATGTCGTATAATAGAGGGGAATCACTCGTACTTAACGAGTTATTCTATTGTTGTGTTTTAATTACACATTTAAAAAAAATCAATATTGAAAAAGGAGAATTTAGTATGATTAAATTAATAGTTGTTGATAATTATGAGCAAGTAAGTGATGAAGCTTTCAAAGTTATGAAAGAAATCGTAACAGGATCAGAAAATCCAGTTTTAGGATTAGCAACTGGTTCAAGTCCAATTGGTCTTTATAAAAGAATGGTAGAAGATCATAAAGAGAACAATACAAGCTATAAAAATGTAGTGACTTTCAATTTAGATGAGTATTTAGGATTACCTGTCGGGCATAAAGAATCTTATTTTACATTTATGCATGAGAATTTGTTTGATCATATTGATATTAATCCTGAAAATATTCATATCCCAATGGGAAATGCTACGGATATCGAAGAAGAAGCAGTACGTTATGAAACTGAAATGAGAAACTATACTTTAGATGTACAACTTTTAGGAGTTGGTAGCAATGGACATATTGGATTTAATGAACCAGGAGAATCTTTTGATTCACTAACACATACAGTTACTCTTCAAGAAAAAACAAGAAAAGACAATGCGCGTTTCTTTGATAATGATATTAATCAAGTACCTACGCATGCAATATCAATGGGAATTGCTTCTATTATGAGAAGTAAGAAAATTTTACTTGTAGCCTCTGGAGAAAATAAAGCGGATGCAATTTGTGCATTAATCAATGGTGAAGTTACAGTTGATTGGCCATGTACGATTCTTCAAAATCATGATGACGTAGTTGCCGTTATTGATAAAGCAGCAGCAAGTAAACTTTAGGATGATTTAATCATCCTTTTCTATAGGAGAAAAAGTATGAATATAAAGATGATTGTAATGGATATGGATGGAACACTTCTTAATGTGAATCAAGAAATCCTACCAGAGACAAAAGAAGTATTAATTGATGCAGAAAAAAAAGGAATTAGATTAGTTTTAGCAAGTGGAAGAAGCTATCGTACATTGACTAAATATGGACTTGAGTTAAAGATGGATGAATATGAAGGAAACTTTATTTGTGTAAATGGTGCAGCGATTACAGATGTTTCTAATATGAAAACACGCTATATTAGACAATTTATTCCAGAAGA
The DNA here is from genome assembly GCA_964368305.1 of uncultured Erysipelotrichaceae bacterium. Taxonomy (GTDB): domain Bacteria; phylum Bacillota_I; class Bacilli_A; order Erysipelotrichales; family Erysipelotrichaceae; genus CAYJAB01. Next base: position 12,841 of record CAYJAB010000019.1, read on the forward strand.
AATGCATGAAATATTTAACTATGCAAAGCAGTTTGATGTAGAAATCATGGCAGTACAAGATAGTATTATCCATGATTATATTCCAGAATCTGTGATGCAACTTAAAAAAGAGTATCGTAAACTGCATAATATTGAAGACGATGTTCCATATACTGCAGGGACTTTTTATTTAATTGTTGATCAAAGAAAAGGGTATGAGCAAATTCATTATATTCAAACAGTAGAAGAAATTATATGTAATGCGAATAAAATGGTGATTACACATGAACCAGAAGTCATTGAGCAAGTGTATTCAAAGTTAGTAGCACATTTTGATGGGAAGTATACATTTGCGAAAACATCGCCAAGATGGATTGAAGTAAGCCCTTATGGAATTTCAAAAGGAAATGCAATTTTAACATTAGCAAAACAATATGGAATCTCTCCAGATGAAATTATGGTATTTGGGGATGGTGAGAATGATCTTTCTATGTTTGAAGTTGTGAAATATCCAATTGCGATGGAAAATGCGATGGAGACAGTAAAAGAGAAAGCATGCTTTGTAACGAAAAGTAATAATGACAATGGAATTGCATATGCAGTGAAAAAGCATATTTTTAGTAAATCATAAATAGTATGATATAATAAGAAAAACAAGGAGGAAAATATGAAAGTATTAAATAGTAATGAGTTTAAGGAAACAATTAAATCTGGGTATGCATTAATTGATTTTTATGCAGATTGGTGTGGGCCTTGTAAGATGATTGCTCCTGTGTTTGAAGAGTTAAGTCAAGAACATGGAGATAAACTTGCATTTGCGAAAGTAGATGTAGATGCTGAAAATGCAATTGCAGCGGAATATGGAGTAATGTCTATTCCAACTTTAATTTTATTTAAAGATGGGGAAGTTGTAAAAAAAGCTGTTGGATTCCAATCTAAACCAATGTTGGAAAGCCTAATTAATGAAGTAAAATAAGTAGAGATTGAACGAAAGTTCAATCTTTTTTTTTGCAAAAATAAAAAAGTTTGGTTTTACTAAACTTTTTGTTAACAAACTATTGCATTTTGAAAAGTTAAGTGTATAATAAATTATGGTTTACTAAACAACACTTTAAAGTTTAGTAATACTAAACACAGGAGGTTCATATGGAAATTGGTCAACGTATTAAACAGTTAAGAACGAAAAATCATTTAACACTTGAAGAGCTTGCAAGTCGATGCGAACTTACAAAAGGATTTTTAAGTCAATTAGAAAGAGATTTAACATCTCCTTCAATTTCAACTTTAAATGATATTGTAGAAGCATTGGGTATGACACTTGCGAAATTTTTCCAAGAAGAAGTTGAGGAAAAGATTGTGTTTACCGATGAAGATTATTTTGTGGATGAAAAAGAAGATAGTTCAATTCATTGGATTGTCCCAAATGCGCAAAAAAATGAAATGGAACCAATTGTATTAGAATTAAAACCAGGTGGTAAATCAAATGAGATTTCACCACATGAAGGTGAAGAATTCGGCTATGTACTTGCAGGGAGAGTAACATTGGTCGATGGTGATAAAGAATTCGTCGTGAAAAAGGGTCAGACGTTTTATATAAAGGGAACAAATGAGCATTATTTGTATAATCATTTTTCTCAAGTAGCTAAAGTTTTGTGGATTTGTACACCACCGATATTTTAATAGGAGGAAATAAGGATGCGTGAATTAATTAAATTTGAAAGTATTGTAAAAGAGTTTGATAATACTTTAGTTTTAAAAGGAATTAACTTAAATATTTATGAAAATGAGTTTGTAACATTACTCGGTCCTTCGGGATGTGGTAAAACAACACTTTTAAGAATCTTAGGGGGATTTTTAGATCAAACAGAAGGTAAAGTTTATTTTGATGGAAAAGATATTTCAAAACTTCCAGCTTATAAAAGAGACTTAAATACAGTATTTCAAAAATATGCATTATTTCCACATATGAACGTATATGATAATATTGCATTTGGTTTGAAAATTAAAAAAGTAAGCAATGATATTATTGAACAAAAAGTAAATAGAATGTTGTCACTTGTAAATCTTGAAGGTTATGCAAAACGTAATGTTACACTTTTATCAGGTGGTCAACAACAACGTGTTGCGATTGCAAGAGCACTTGTAAATGAGCCAAAAGTTTTATTACTTGATGAACCTTTAGGGGCACTTGATTCTAAATTAAGAAAAGAAATGCAACATGAACTTAAAAAAATTCAACAAGAAGTGGGTATTACATTTATCTTTGTAACGCACGATCAAGAAGAAGCTTTAACGATGTCTGATAAAATTGTAGTTATGAAAGATGGAGAAATTCAGCAAATTGGATCACCTACAGATATTTATAATGAACCGGAAAATGACTTTGTCGCAAAATTTATTGGGGAAAGTAATATTATTGATGGTGTGATGTTAGAAGATTATAAAGTAATGTTTGATGATAAAACATATGAATGCGTGGATTTTGGATTTAAAATAAATGAACCAGTTGATATCGTAATAAGACCAGAGGATATTGATATTGTAAAACCAGGTAAAGGAATTTTACAAGGTGAAGTAAAATCAGTTTTATTTAAAGGTGTTCATTATGAAATCATGGTTGAGACAGTAAGTGGTACATCGCGTACTGTTAATATGACGATTTTAGCAAATCATGATAGATTCAATGAAGAGGCAAATGAAAAAATCTCTGCGAATGATTTTATTATGGATTTAGAAGATGTAGAAAAATTATCGGATGCTGAAGTCATAGCGCGTGCAAATGCACAAGCATGGGATAAAGCGGATGAGTTTGTATCTTTGACAAAAGTTGATTATGATATTCAAGCGAAAAAAGGGGTATATCCTGTAACATTTGCGACAAGCAATGGGACAACAATCACAATAAAAGTAAATGTTGTAAATCCTGAAGTATTTGAAGATGATAAAAATCAAATTGGGATTGCGGCATATGACTTCTTTAAAACAGCAGATGAGTTACATGAAAGTATGTCACTTACAACAGATCTTAAAAAATGGGCGAATGCACAAGCATGGGATTTGGAAGATGATTCAGTTGTAGAAATCGTTGATGTAAAATATGATTTTGATCCAGAAGATGTAAAAGAAGGCACATATCCAATTACATTCTCTACAATAGGGCGTGTGTTTAAAATTCATACAACAGATTTCCAACAAGAGAAAACGAAAGTAGATTTGGATTTTGATCCTCAAGATCTACATGTAATGAGTAAAATAGGAATGTACTAGTATGAAGTCATTTTCTAAACTAGTCCAACCTTATGTTGCGTGGATAGCGGTATTTATTGTCGCTCCAATGTTATTAATATTATTTTATGCTTTTACAAAAGAGGGAAATAGTGTATTGACACTACAGTTTACACTTGAAAACTTTACGCGTTTCTTCTCAGATAGTGTGTTTCCAGGAGTGCTTGCTAGATCTTTAAGAATTGCATTTATCACAACTGTGATTTGTATCTTAATTGGGTATCCTACAGCATACTTTATGTCTAAATTGAGTAGTCGTAATCAAAAAATTATGGTTTTAGTAATTACACTTCCAATGTGGATTAATATGCTGGTTAGAACATATGCATGGCGTGGTATTTTAATGTCAACAGATTTAGATAGTGAGGCAAAAGTCTTTATTGGGATGGTGTATAACTTTATTCCATTTATGATTTTGCAAATATATACATCTCTTGCAAAACTAGATCAAAATTTAGTTCAAGCAAGTTATGATTTAGGTGCAAATAAGCTTCAAACATTTTTACGGGTTGTCTTACCACTTTCAATTCCTGGTGTAATCTCAGGGATCACATTGGTATTCTTACCAGCTGTTTCAAGTTTCTTTATTCCTAAGCTTTTGGGTGGAGGAGAATACGTCTTAATTGGAAATTTAATTGAAACATATTTTGTATCTTTAGGAAATTGGAACTTTGGTAGTGCGATTTCATTGATTATGGCTTTAATTATTATGGCAAGTATGTGGTTAACGAATAAGATTGATACTGAACCTAAGGAGGAAAACTAATGAAAAAATTAGCGAAACTCTTTCCAAATATTTATTTATTTGCGATGATGGCATTCTTATATTTGCCGATTATTTATGTAGTTATCTTTTCATTTAATGATTCGAAAAGCTTAACGAATTTTACTGGATTTTCATTTCAGTGGTATGAAAAAATGTTTAATGATCGTACGATGATGGAGGCGATTTATTATACAGTTGTGATAGCGGTAATTGCGACAGTTGTCAGTACAATTGTAGGAGTACTTACAGCAATTGGTCTTTCTAAATCTAAAAAATTATTTAGAGAATTGATTTTACAAGTGAATAACTTACCGGTTATGAATCCTGAGATTGTAACAGCAATTGGTTTAATGTTGTTGTTTACATCTTTAAACATTGAAACAGGGTTTATGACGTTATTATTAGCGCATATAGCGTTTTGTATTCCGTATGTTATCTTAAGTGTTATGCCAAAACTAAGACGCTTAGATAACAATTTAGCTGAGGCTGCGCTTGATTTGGGGGCGACTCCATTTCAGGCTTTAACTAAGGTCATTGTACCTGAAATTATGCCTGGTATTGTATCAGGGGCTCTTATTGCATTTACGATGTCGTTTGATGACTTTGTCATTTCTTTCTTTACGACAGGCCCTGGTGTAAACAATATCTCGATTTATGTTTATACGATGTATAAACGAATCAATCCAAGTATCAATGCAATGTCTACAATTATGGTTGTGTTGATTACAGTAGTATTAATTGTGGTAAATGTAGTACCGATGTTAAAAGAAAAGAAAGAGGAGGTTTCTGTTTAATGAAAAAATTATTTAAATTGGTTTTATGTAGTGTTTTATTTGTATCTTTAGTAGGATGTTCAAGTGCACCAAGTACAAGTGATGTAGATCCTATGGAAGAGTATGGGTGTGATACATTAAATGTATACAACTGGGGAGAGTATATTGGAGAAACTGTAAATTCAGATTTTGAAGATGCGTATAATGTACGTATAAATTATTCATTATTCTCATCAAATGAAGAGATGTATACAAAATTAGTTGGTGGAAGTAAATATGATGTGATTATTCCTTCTGAATATACAATTGAAAGATTAATTAATGAAGATTTATTATTGCCTTTAGATAGAGATGTGATTACAAATTTTGACAATTTAGTACCAAGTTTAAAAGGATTACCTTATGATGAAGAAAACGCATATTCTATTCCATATTTCTGGGGAACAGTTGGGATTGTATATGATCATACAACAATTGATCCTGAATTAGTTGAAGAATTAGGATACAATATTTTCCATGATGAATCTATTAAAGGAAGATCTTATTTCTATGATAGTGAAAGAGATGGATTTATGGTTGCGTTTAAAGCTTTAGGGTATTCTATGAATACTGAAAATGAAGAAGAAATTAATGAAGCATATGCTTGGTTACAAGAAATGGTGAATACAATTGAACCTGCGTTTGTTACGGATGAAGCAATCGATGGTTTAATTTATGGAGAGAAAGAAATCGGTATTATGTATAGTGGAGATGCTGCTTATATTTTATCTGAAAATGAAAATATGTCTTTCTATGCACCAGAAGAAGGAACAAACTTATGGAGTGATGCTATGGCAATTCCTGCAAATGCATCTTGTCCTGCTTTAGCAAATGAATATATCAACTATATGTTAGAATATGAAACAAGCGTAAATAACTCTTCTTATGTAGGGTATGCAAGCACAAATCAAGAAGCATTAGATTTCTTATCTTCTGAAGAAGGAGATTACTTTGAAAATGAAGCGTATCTTCCAAGAATTGATGGAGCAAGTGATGAAGTATTTACTTACAATAAAGTATTAATTCAAAAATTAGCTGATCTTTGGATTAAAGTTAAAATCGGAGAATAAAATAATTTAAGAATATCTATTTTAGATATTCTTTTTTTATGTGAATTGTATAATAATAGAAGTGGAGGAATAATTATGATCATCTATTGTAAGAAAATTTATTTTGAAGAAGAATGCAAATCAGGGTATTTGAAAATAGAGGGTAAGAAAATAGTAGATTTTTATGAAACATATGAGGGGACAGTGGATGTTTCCTATGAAAATCATCGCATCATACCAGGGATTTTTGACACACATAATCATGGTGGATTTGGATATAAATTAGGATTTATGCCAAATGAAGAAATTGAAGAAAAAGATATATTAAACTATTTAAGAGGATTAACTTCTGTTGGTGTTACAAGTATCTTATTAACGACATCTTCTCTTTCAAGTATGAAGGCGATTGCGAAGATTTATCCTACTGTTTATAGTGGAGCGCGCATTATTGGAATACATTCTGAAGGGCCATGGGGTTCAAGAGTAGGTGAAAAAGGAGTCAATACTGGATATCCAGAAGTTGATTTAGATGTAGCAAAACAAATGGTAGAGGATTCAAATCATCTTTTAAAACTCATTGGGATTGCACCAGAAGTTAAAAATGCACATAAAGCAATTGAGTATTTTTTAAGCGAGAATGTGAATGTAGCGATTTATCATAGTAACGCAGACTATAAGCAGGCAAATGAAGCAATTGATTTAGGGGTTAGTGTTGCAACGCATTTATGTAATGTAATGACGGGGTTACATCATCGTGATATCGGAATTGTAGGTGCAAGTTTACTTCGTGATGAAATGACATGTGAAATTATATGTGATGGACATCATGTGAGTCTACCGATGATTGAATTGATTTTAAAAGTTAAAGACCATGATAAGATTATTATGATTTCTGATAATGTCCATTATGCAGGACTTCCTGCTGGCATGTATAAAGGAATGAATGACAATGAACAATCAGATCGAAAACTAATTGAAGTAACAGAGGATGGTTTAATATTAAGTACAACTGGAAGATTATCAGGAAGTGGACTACCTGTTATGGTAGGTATTTCTAATTTAGTTGAAAAACTGCATATTCCACTGGAGGAAGTTTTAAAGTTTTCAAGTTATAATCCAACAAAGAAATATGGTGACTTTATTAATAAAGGAAGCATACAAATTAATAAGGATGCGGATTTTGTCGTAATTGATGATTTGTATCATACAGTAGCAACTTTTATTGAGGGTGTTAAGGTGTATGACTGTCAAGATGAGAAAGATTTTTATAACAAAACATTTATTGAAAACTATAAGCTATAATTGTAAAATAAAGAAGATGATTTAATAAATAATTCATCTTCTTTATTCATTCATTGTGCTTTAAAAAAATTATTAAAAAATATAAAAAAATAGTTGCAATTTAAGCATCTTTCTTATATAATAATAAAGCGCAGTAAATACGGTTCCTTAGCCAAGTGGTAAGGCAATAGACTGCAACTCTGTGATCATCAGTTCAAATCTGATAGGAACCTCCAAATGGGGATGTGGCGGAATAGGCAGACGCAACGGACTTAAAATCCGTTGATGGTAACATCGTAAGGGGTCAAGTCCCTTCATCCCCACCATTCGAAATTAAAGCGCGTAGCGCTAAGAACTCTGTAAAGAGTTCTTTTTTTATTTAAATATTAAAAAATTTCAAGGTATAATCAATGAATTCAATGTATAATAAAATAGAATTATATGAGGTGAAAATATGAAAATAGAAACAAATGAGCAGTTATTTGAACATTTAAATAAAAGGGAAATTCAAAATTTATTGGATGTAAATTTAAGACCTTTTCGTGAATTAATGTCAATGTACAAATGTGCAATGATGGAGATTGAAACAAAACTAAACGTTTTAAATGAAGAGTTTTCTTTAGATCATGATCGCAACCCAATTGAAAGTATAAAATCAAGATTAAAGTCACCTGCTGGAATAATGGAAAAAGCAGCAAGGCTGAATGTCGCGTATAATGTAGAGTCATTAGAAGAAAATATTGAGGATATTGCAGGTGTACGTGTAATTGCCTCTTTTGTAGAAGAAATTTATTTAATTGCGGATTATATCTTACAACAAGATGATATTCGTTTAATTACTAAAAAAGATTATATTAAAAATCCAAAGGAAAATGGATATCGAAGTTTGCATTTGATTGTAGAAGTGCCAATCTTTTTACACAATGAAAAAAGATGGATGAAAGTAGAAATTCAATTAAGAACAATTGCCATGGATTTTTGGGCAAGCTTAGATCATAAAGTACATTATAAGAAAGATATTCCTTATGAAATTGAACAGGAAATTATTCAAGACTTGAAAGAATGTGCACAAGCAAGTGCTGATTTAGATAAAAAAATGGAGAATATTAAAAATAGGATTTACTCTTATTAATTGTGTGATTTACTTAAATATATGTTAAAATAAGATGACATATAGGAGAGTGAATTATGGATATTTTAGAACTTATAAAAATTGTCGTTCTTGGGATCGTACAAGGGATTACAGAATGGCTGCCAATTAGTAGTACAGGGCATATGATTTTATTAGATGAGTTTATTAAATTAAATATCACTCCAGAGTTTAAAGAGATGTTTTTTGTAGTAATTCAACTTGGTTCAATACTAGCGGTTGTGACAATTTATTTCCATAAGTTAAATCCTTTTTCACTAAGAAAAAGTGTAACAGAAAGAAAAGAGACAATCCGTCTATGGTCCAAAGTAATTGTAGCGATTATTCCAGCAATGATTATTGGATTGTTGTTTGATGATATTATTGATACGTTGTTTTATAATTATGTAGTTGTAGCACTTATGTTAATAATTTATGGTGTGTTATTTATCGTATTTGAAAATAGAAATAAAAGATCACACCCATCTGTTGTAAAGTTAAGTGATATTACATATAAAGAAGCATTTACGATTGGAATATTTCAAGTATTGGCTTTAATACCTGGAACATCCCGTTCGGGTTCTACAATACTTGGTGCAATGGTTATTGGTCTTTCAAGAACGATTGCAGCTGAGTTTTCATTTTTCTTAGCAATTCCAGTGATGGCAGGTGCAAGTTTTTTAAAAGTTGTAAAGTATATTATGGAAGTAGGATTTGTGTTTACTTCAAATGAAATAATGACTTTAACTATAGGTTCACTTGTAGCATTTGTGGTTTCTATTTTTGCGATTAAATTCTTAATGAAGTATATTCAGAAAAATGATTTTAAAGCATTTGGATATTACCGTATCGTACTTGGAATCTTAGTATTCTTGTATTTTATTTTACAGTTATTTATATAATAACTATTCAATACGCCCGTGGCGCAATTGGATAGCGTATTTGATTCCGATTCAAAAGGTTGCAGGTTCAAGTCCTGTCGGGCGTGCCAA
>CAYJAB010000020.1:0-21196 GCA_964368305.1 uncultured Erysipelotrichaceae bacterium
AATATAATAATTTATCAATAAAAGAATAAGAAATATTATTAAATATCGATTTATTTATTTTAAATTCTAGAGGTGTATAAATAAAACCATTCATTTTTTTTATGCACTTTTGATACGTTGCAAATTCTTTTTTAGAATAAGGCGGAGTACCGCATTTTTCTAACAGTTTTAGTAGTTGTGTATCATTGTTTATTAATGCGCTTTTTTTCATAGTTTGAAGTCCAATGTCCATCGCCTGGATATAATCTACAACTTGACTAACACCAATATAAGCATAGTAAAAATTTGGTTTTTCTTTTACAGATAAGGAGGCAAGTATACTTCCCCATGAATGTCCCATTATAAATACTTTTTGCTTGTTATATTGTTTAAGTAAGTACTCGGTAACTTTTAAAGTATCTTGGACAAATTCTTTTATGGTGAGAGTATTTTCTTTTACGTTTTTCCATCCAGTAAGTCCTGCGCCTCTTTGGTCATGTCGTACTATAATAAAGTGTTTTTCAAGTTCTTTTTGATATGAGGAAATATAAGCACTTTCTGCTTGAGCAGGTCCACCATGGATGCAAAGTAAAAGAGGATTGTTTAAATCTTCATAACTTATTGAAAGACTATGAGATACATTGTTGATAAGAACACGTCTATTTTGATTCATTTTGTGCACCCTCATAATCTAAAATAAAAGAAGTAACAAGGTTTATATATGCATCACAGTTAACAATTAATGCCAAATGTCCATCATCTAAATTCTTAACTACAGATGCGTTTGGCATTACAATAGATAGTGCCTCTTTCACTTCTGGATGAAATGTTTGATCATCATCTGATAAAATTAATAATATATTTTTATTTAGATACTCAAACTGATGTGAATTACAACCTAAATGATTTTGCATATCTATTAGTAAATCAATCATATGAAGTTCATACTTTTTCGTAAGTGTTTTTTCCATAATTTCGCAAAGTGCTTTAAGTTTGCTTTTTGATTCTTCATCAAAATTATTAGCGTGTGTTTTCATTATTTTAGTGGAAATTATTTTCTTAAAAATAGAAAAAGGAATAAGTTTAAGTAATTGCTTTGATTTATGTGATTTTTTAATCATTGCCATTAAAGATTCATATGCTGTCTCGCTTAAGTTTTCATAGAAAGAACCTGTGTTTGACAAGACCAGTCCTTTGGTAATTTGAGGATATTTTATTGCAATCAATTGCGCGATAAATCCACCAAGTGATTGACCTATAAACCAACATTTTTTATCTAATGACTTTATAAGAAAGTAGATTGCATCAATTAAACTTTCAACATTTGAAAAATTATATGAGTAATCAAATGTGACAACTGAGAAATTTTTTGATAGTTTAATAAAGTGTTCATAAAATAAATCTGAAAGACCTAAACCTCCCACTAAAAGAACAACAGTGTGTTTTGCATCTTTATTTTCAAAATGTCGATAAGTAAACTCTTTTTGTTGGATTGTTATTGTTTGTATTGGATAATTGCTACAAAAATCTTGATAAAATGTCATATGATTCCCCCTAAATAAAATATTACACACTATAGTTAGTTGTTGCTAACTATAGTATAAATCAATAGAAAGAATAAATCAAGAAAAGGAAAAAGCCAACTAATAAAAGATATGTTTACTAATTTAGGGTATAATAAAAAAGAGGTGAATGTATGAAATTAAAAATTTATAAGGTTTTAAGTTTAGTGTTTGCTGCATTAACAATTATGGGTGCACTTTATGTAATATCAAACGATGGAAATGTAAGTGCTGGGTTTTCACTGATCCCATTGGTTATTTCTATTGGGTTTTCTACTAGTTATAGAAATGAACTAAAGAAAACAAGCAAAGAATAAATTTGTAAAGAAACGATTTAGTCGCTTAATAGGCGACCATTCATAATATAGATTTGGTAAACTTTGCATATGCAAAGGAGAGAATAGTTATGAAAACAGAAGTCGTATTTATATTAGATAAAAGTGGTTCTATGTCAGGTCTTGAATCTGATACAATTGGTGGATACAATGCAATGTTGAAGTCACAAAAACAGTTAAATTCAGATGCTTTTGTGACTACTGTATTGTTTGATGATGCGTATGAAATGATACAAAAGCATACGCCAATACTTGAAGTGAAGCCATTAGATGAGGATACATATTGTGTTAGAGGAACAACAGCACTGTATGATGCAATTGGAAAGACAATTGCGAACATGAAGAAAGTATCAAAGGATAGTAAAGTCATTTTTATTATTACAACAGATGGTGCAGAAAATGCAAGTAAGGAGTATTCGCTTTCTCAAATTAATCGTATGATTACAAATAAACAAGAACAGGGATGGGAGTTTATTTTCTTAGGTGCTAATATAGACAGTAATCAACAAGCGAAAGATCTTGGATTAAAAGATAATAGAAGTATTAATTACCGTGCAGACAGTAAGGGAGTTAAGGCGAGTTTTCATCGAATAAGCGATTTGGTTACAAATTATAGATGCACCAGTGAAATCGATGCACAACTGATTGAAGACATAGAATAGAGGATAAAAATCCTCTTTTTATTTTATAAAGATGTTTGATATAATAAAGGCGAGGTGTATTATGAAAAAAGTAGCACAATTTGAAAAAGTAAGTTTAGAACAATTTAAATTAGGTATGGGAAATAGCGTTGATGAAATGCTTAAAGAAAAAATTTATAATCAAATTCTTCTTCCAAAAAGAGCGACCAAAGGAAGTGCAGGGTATGATTTTTTTATGCCATATACAGTAACGTTAAATCCTAATGAATCTGCATTAATTCCAACAGGAATACGTTGTAAGATTTCAACTGATTGGGTCTTAAAACTTTACCCTAGAAGTGGATTAGGGTTTAAATACCGTCTTCAATTAAATAATACAGTAGGGATTATTGATAGTGATTATTACTTTGCTGAAAACGAAGGTCATATTTTCGCAAAAATCACAAATGACACAAATGAAAATAAAACAATTGAATTAAAAGAACTGACAGGATTTATGCAAGGGATCTTTTTAGAGTATGGTTATACAGTCGATGATGAAGTATGTGAAGTGCGTACAGGTGGGTTTGGGAGTACAAGTAAAAATGTTTAAATTTAATGAAATCCAACACTATCAAGATGAAGTCATTGCATTAAGACGTCATTTACATCAATATCCAGAGTTAAGTAATGTGGAGTTTGAAACACTTGCGTTTATAAAAAAATACTTAAGTGAATGTGGCATTGAACCTATTGTCGTACAAGGCGCAGGGGTCATTGGTATTATTTCAAATGGAAATAGTGATAAAACGGTTTTGCTAAGAGCGGATATCGATGCACTTGAAATTGTAGAAAGTCTTGTAAATGGGTGTCAGATAAAAAAAGAGACTGTTTCAAAAAATGAAGGAGTGATGCATGCGTGTGGTCACGATGCGCATACGGCGATGCTTCTTGTTGCTTCAAAAATTTTAGTTAAGAATATTTCTAAAATCGAAGGACGTGTCATTGTCTTATTTGAACAGGGGGAAGAGGCAAGTAATAATGTAAGTAAGTTTTTTGATTATTTTAATGAACATGATTTAAAAATTGACTCTTGTTTTGCGATTCATACTTCACCTTTTCATAAAACAGGAAAACTACAAGTTCAATCAGGTCCTTTAATGGCAGGAAATTTAGTTTTTCATATTAAGTTGATTGGACAAGGCGGGCATGGTTCTCGTCCTGATTTACTTGTGAATCCTATCGGATGTTTTAATGCAATTTATACTCAGTTTGAGACATTAAGAATGCGATTTGTGGATCCGTTTAAGCCATTTACTGCATCGATTGCATATGTAAAAAGTGGTAGTCAAATGAATGCAGTAATGGACGAACTTGAATTTGGGGGAACGGCACGTTTTTTTGATGTAAAAGAAGCAACCGTATTTAAAGAAGAATTTGAGAAAATGGTGCATACATTGGGTGAACTTTATACATGCAAAGTTGAATATGTGTATTTCTCTAATTTAGGACTTCCAGTAATTAATGATGAAAAGTGTATTAAGATTTTAAAAGAAGCACTAGAAGAGTTGAGTGAAGATATTATTGAGGAATCGGTTTGGATGTCGACAGAGTCGTTTGCGGATTATATTGATCAAACAACAGGATGTTTAATGTTTTTGTCTACAAACAATGAGGATAAAGGTATTACTTCTGATTTACATAATTGTCATCATGATATCGATGAATCAGTATTAATCAAAGGGGTATATGCACATTTAAATTATGCGATTTCTTATTTAAAATGTGTGAAATAATGTGTTTATAAAATATAAAAGCCTTTTATAAAAGGCTTTTTTTAATGTTGTGGATTAAGTGATTTAGATGAGTGTTTGATTTTTTATGTGAAAAAAGGTAGAATATTAAACATGTGTGGAGGGTATTGATGTGGTATTAAGAAAAAGTATATATTTTGTAATAATTAGTATTGTCTTTATTTTTATGTCGTTAAATTATGTATTGGCACAAGATGAAACCAAAACTGTTTTAGATATTGAACTTGGTAATGCAAGTATGAGTGAAGAGATTAAACAGTATGTTTTAGAAAATAGTGTCTTTTATAAAGTAAGTGAAGATGCAGAAGTGTCTGAGTTTGATTTAGAAAACAGCGTTGTAACAGTTGAAGGGTTTGACATTGCTAAATTAGGTCAACAAAAAATATCGGTGATTGTTGAAGTGGAGTCTTTAAATGTAGGAAGTGAAATTAAAAGTCATATGATTTTACAAGAAGATATTTTAATTAATCTTGTAGATACAACAGCACCTGTATTAGAACTGAAAAGAGAATCTCTTACTTTAAAAAATGGTGCGAGCTTTGATGCGACAGATTATATTTCATCTGTTTCTGATTACGATTATATGTTTGATAAGCAAGTAAAAACAGAGTCAAATGTAGATACGACAGTTGCAGGAGTCTATTATGTAACCTATAAGTCAATAGATCCTTCCATGAATGAAGCAGTGAAAACACTGACAGTAAATGTTGAAGAGAAGTATGTAGCTAAAACAGTTTATAACGACTCAAACACAATAGAAGCAATGTTGAATGAAATGAATGCATATCGTGCAAGTCATGGGTTGTCTGCGTTTACTTTAGCAGGGGATAGTGCTTTATCAGCTGCATCTGTGCGTGCAAGTGAAGCGGTTGATTACACATCACATACAAGACCAAGTGGTCAATCTTATAAAACAGCGTTAGATGACTTTGGTGTAGATTATAATATTGCATATGAAATATTAACATATTCAGGTTCAACTATTTCAGATAAAATTGAATGGTGGTCGAATTCTGCTGGACATAATAAGATAATGTTATTAGATGGAGATTACAAAGTTGCATATGGATATGATGGAAAAATGTGGGCAGCGCTTATTTATAATTAATAGAAATAAAAAAAATCAGTTTATTCTTAATTACTGATTTTTTTGTATTTAAGTGCAAAGTATTTTCTTTTTACACGCTTAATTTGTTTTAAAGATTTGATATACAACTTGTATAGACCTGGTTGAATAATATCGTCAAATTCACCTAAGTATTCGGTATATTCAGGTAAAAACTTACTTTTAAAGACGTATAGTCCATAGTAAGGATCGCTTTCTTTAGTTTCTCCAGAAAACCCAACAAAGTCGTATGATGTAACGCCTTGTTCTTGCATTTTTTGCATTACATTTAAATGAAGAATATCAGGAGATCTTAAATAGGCAAAGTTTTTATTATTATAAGTATATAAATCCCATGATTTATCATTAAGTTTTACAAATACTCCTACAGCAAGCACAATTGAATCACCATACTGTTGATTGAGCTGTTTTGCCTTTATTAGTTCATTTTCTTTAGCGAGGATCGCTTTTGGATCATTTTGAATATTTTTACTATTAAGTTGAGTCTCGATAAATTTAATATATTGTTTAGTATGAAGTGTTGTTATATAAAGTTGAATATAAGGTTTTAAATGTTCAAATAAAGTATTAAAAAAAGCTATGCTTTTAGGTTTAAATCCTTGTGTTTTAGTAAGCTGTTTTTCAAATTCACTTACATAATGTAAATCATTAATAGAACCTTGTTTTGTCTCAATGCCTTTTTCTTCATATGTTTTATACAATATTTTTTTATTGCGATCCATCTTAGTTACAAGTTGATCTAAAGGTTCACTTAAATCTTTGATTAATGTAAATCGGTTTACCCAACTTCCATTGTATGCATATCCGTATCCTTTATGTTTGAATCCATTTTCTTTAAAGTATTCAGTTACATACTCTTGATTAAATCCATCATCAATGATTTCTCCATTTAATTTGTGATTATTGCGTTTTACATTTAAATCAATTCTTAAAAAGATACTATTGAAAGTACGTACATATTTTTTTATTTCCTTTAAGAATGTTGTTGTAAGTGAAATATTTGTATATTCAACACACATTCCCCAGGGAATGTAAAAATAAGAGAAAGGTCCTATTTTCTTTTGGAGGATAAGAGCAGTTGCTTGGAGTTGATTTTTTTGTTTTAAACCAACAAAATGAGGAATCATATTTTCAGTTTCTTGTTTATAAAACCCCCAAGCAGATGTTTTCATGTAATGACTATATGGATGTGAAATGACAAACGCATCAAATTCAGTAATTGGAATATTATTAATAAAGTTCATATTACTTTTCCTTTCCAAACATCGTATATAGTTTTCGTTGTACTCTTCTTTTAAAAGGGTCTATTTTTCGATAAGACTTGTATTTTAAAGGGGAAATGGGATAGTCGAATTCTCCTAAGTATTCAATGAAATCTCCACCGAAGCTACGTTTAAAATCAAACATACCATAATATTGATCTTTAGGATCAAGTGACCCTGAAATACCTTCAAAGTTATAATAGTAAGCATCTGCTTTTTTACATTCCTCAATTGCTTTGCTATGAAGTGCAAAAGCAACTCTAAAGTTTGGAAGAATTTTAAACGTGTACATATTTACATTAAAAACATGTTTATTTAGTTGAATAATTAACTTAGCACCTAAAGGTGTTAATCCTTTATTTGGGAAACCTTCTTTTTCCATTTCATTTTTTTCTTTAATAAGACTTTCAATAGAGGCGTTAATTTCCTTTTGCTTAGATTCTTTAGCGGTTTCTGCTTGCTTTTGTAATTGATCGATTTCATTTACTAAATTTTGATAAGCAACAGATAGATTACTTTGTGCTACAAACACGCGTACATGTGGATAAAATGCATCATATAGGTCATTAAAATAGGTTAAAGGTTTTGGCTTGAATTTTAGTGAGCTTGCTAAAGCAAGTTCTCCTTGATATAAAACTTCTAAACCTTCTTTACCTGTTTCAACAACAGATAAATCACGCATTTGATTTTTCTTTGTATAGATTGAAAATCTTTTAATGTTCTTTTGTATTTTTGAAAGATCCTCTTCTAGATTTAATTCATAAGTATAGCGTGAAAGCCAGTTTCCACTATATCCATAATTATATCCTAGATGAATAAATCCATCTTTCTTTAACAAATCAGTCACGAATTCATGATTAAATCCATCCTCTTTTATTTTTCCATCTTTTGTATGTTCAATACGAGGAATATTTGGATCGATCCTTAAAAAACAAGCATTTAAGCTCTTAGCATAGTTTACTAGGTTTTGATTGAAAAAAGAAAAAAGTGCTAAATTTGAGAAATCTAAATTATATCCGTAACTTACATAAGCGAAATTAGATGCTAAATAAGGAATAGATTTAATTTGAAGAAGTGCAGTTGCGATTAATTTGTCATTGTCTTTTACACCTACTAAATGATATTTAAATCCTTCTTTTTCTTTAAATGCTCCAAATAAGGAAGTTTTAGTATAATGATTGAGTTTTGAATTTAAACAAAATGAATCAAACTCTTGTCTATTTAAATTTGTAATGAATTCCATTATTTTCTTCCTTTCAATTTCTTAAGTATTTTTTTCATATAAGGCAGTCCTTTTGTGAATATTGGATAAACAAATGGGTTAACTACGACATCAAACTCACCGATGTATTCTTCAATGTTTCCTTCAAAGTATCCTTTAAACTCAGATAATCCATCGTTAATTGTGCCTTCAATTCCACCAAAGTTTGATTTAATGCATTTATGAGAATTACTCCATTTAATCGCTTCATTGTATGCATAATAAGGTGCGTTATAAAATTTATATCGTTCATTTAATCCAGCATATAAAAACTCAGCGATTTGATTGTTTTTGATACATAAAAGACAACTTAAATAAACAATATCTCCATCACTTTCAATATTATCGATTAATCGATTTTTTTCTTTTGTAAGACTTGAAATTTGCTCATTGAGTTTTGTAAGTCTTGATTGTGCAACAATATTTTTTTCTTGAATATCATCTTCTATTTTCTTAATTGCTTTTATTGTGTTTTCGAGCATTTGTTTTTGATTGAGTTTTGTAATAATACAGAAAAAATCATCTGGATATGCCGTTAGTAATCTTTCATAATAGTCCTTGTTTCTTAGTGAAACGTTTTTTCGATGTTCTGTATACCCCATAATGCTAGAAAAAAGTTCAAGCTTATCTACTTGAATATGTTCAATTTCTACACCTTTGTTGATTGCTTTATTAATTGCCTTTTTTACTTTGTTTGGAATTTGATTATTCCATTCAGGATTATAATACAATGCAGCTTGAAAACGAGGTTGTATGGTTGCATGCATATTTTTTGTAAGTCCTGCATATTTATAGTTTAAAGATTTTAATGTTTCAATTACATCTGTATGGTATGTGTGATTAGTTTCATTTTTATCTTTAAATGAATAAGTCGTATATAAGATATTTGGATCAAATTTAATTGAAATTGCATTGTATTGTTTTGCGATCTTTTTTAGATTTGAAAAAAAGAAATCAATCAGTGCTTTATTTTTATAGTCTAAAATAGGACCTCTTGGTAGATAAAACAAAGAAAAATTAAATGGTAAAGGACGAATTAGTACAAGTGAAACAGCACAAAGTGTGTTGTTTTCTTTTACGCCTACATATAAAGGTTTCCACTCCTTCTTTACCTTTGCCCAAGCCATTTCTTGAAATGGATGAGATAAGGGATGATTGTGTAAAAATGCATCGTACTCTTCTTGTGGTACTTGTTTAATAAATTGGTATGTCATAACATCCCTCCAATAGGGGTATTATAGCATATTTTTACAAGGACAGAAATGGATTATCATGATATTTTGTGGTATGATATTTGATAAAGAGGGATAAATATGGCGACAGTAAAAAGGGTAGATATACATGGTTTAACCGTACTTGAGACAAAGGAGTTTCTAACACGGGAAATCGATACTTTAGAAAGATCAGTTATGGAACTGCAAATCATACATGGATATATTGCTGGACAAACACTTCAGCAGTATGTGAGAAAACAGTTTAATCATCCACGTATCCAAAGAAAGCTTGTTACAATGAATCAAGGAGAGACAATTTTTTTACTAAAAATCAATTAGTAGACATTTGTCTTTTTTTCTTTATAAAAAACGGGATTGGTATCGTTTACATTATTAAGTTCATACTGTACATTATAAATATTCTTGTTATAATTATAATGTTAAACTAAAAACAGGAGGAAACTATGAGTCAAAAGTATGTTTATCAGTTTAGTGAAGGAAACGGATCTATGCGTGAAGTCCTTGGGGGCAAAGGCGCGAATTTAGCAGAGATGACAAATATGGGTTTACCTGTACCACAAGGATTTGTGATTAGTACAGAAGCATGTAATCTTTACTTTGAAGAAGGACAAAAAGTTTCAAAAGCTTTAATCGAAGAAGTGAAAGAGCACGTTGCAAAACTTGAAGCAGTTACAGGGAAAAAATTTGGTGATGCTTCAAATCCATTATTAGTATCAGTACGTAGTGGTTCTCGTGCAAGTATGCCGGGGATGATGGATACAATTTTAAATTTAGGGATTAATGATGAAGTTGTTGAAACATTAGCTAGAAAAAGCGGAAATGAACGTTTTGCATATGATTCATATCGTCGTTTTATTCAAATGTTTGCGGATGTTGTAATGGAACTTCCAAAAAGTCGTTTTGAAGTAATTATTGACGAATTAAAAGAGAAAAAAGGTGTTGAATTAGACACTGATTTAGATGCAAGTGATTTAAAAGAAATGGTAGTTCAATTTAAAGCTTTCTATCGTGAAAACTTAAATGAAGACTTCCCAACTGAACCATTTGCACAATTGGAAAAAGCTGTAGAAGCTGTATTTAGATCATGGAACAATGAAAGAGCAATTTTCTATCGTAAAATGAACGATATTCCAAGCACTTGGGGAA
Source organism: uncultured Erysipelotrichaceae bacterium (assembly GCA_964368305.1). Lineage (GTDB taxonomy): Bacteria > Bacillota_I > Bacilli_A > Erysipelotrichales > Erysipelotrichaceae > CAYJAB01. The sequence continues at coordinate 10,341 of CAYJAB010000020.1, forward strand.
CTGCAGTAAATGTTCAAGAAATGGTATTTGGTAATATGGGAGATGATTGTGGAACAGGTGTTGCGTTCACAAGAAATCCAGCTACAGGAGAAAGAGCTTTATTTGGAGAGTTCTTAATGAATGCACAAGGTGAAGACGTTGTTGCTGGAATTAGAACACCTCAAACAATTGATAAATTAAAAGAAGTAATGCCTGCTGCATATGATCAATTCGTTGAGATTTGTGATCGTTTAGAAAAACATTACAAAGATATGCAAGATATGGAGTTTACAATTGAAAATGAAAAATTGTATATGCTTCAAACACGTAACGGAAAAAGAACAGCTTCTGCTGCTTTAAAAGTTGCTTGTGATATGGTTGATGAAGGTTTAGTTACAAAAGAACAAGCGTTAATGATGGTTGATCCTAAACAATTAGACGCTTTATTACATCCACAATTTGATAATACTGAATTGAAAAATGCAAAAGTAATCGCAAGTGGTCTTCCTGCATCTCCAGGGGCTGCATGTGGTAAAGTTGTATTTGATGCTACTGAAGCATTAGAATATACACAAAAAGGAGAAAAAGTTATCTTAGTTCGTCTTGAAACTTCTCCTGAAGATATTGAAGGTATGCATGTATCTGAAGGTATCTTAACTGCACGTGGTGGGATGACATCTCATGCTGCAGTAGTAGCGCGTGGTATGGGAACATGCTGTGTTGCTGGTGTAACTGAACTTAAAATTGATGAAGAAAATGGATACTTCATTGCAAATGGTTCTCAATTTAATCGTGGAGATTATATTTCATTAGATGGTACTTCAGGAAATGTATATGGTGTTCAAATCAAAACTGTTCCTGCTACAATTTCTGGTGAGTTTGAACGCTTCATGACTTGGGCAGACGAAGTACGTAACTTAGGTGTAATGATTAATGGTGATACTGCTGCGGATGCACACCAAGGTATCGTAGAGTTTGGTGCTCAAGGGATTGGTCTTGTTAGAACTGAACATATGTGGTTTGAAAAAACAAGAATTAAAGCAATTCGTGAGATGATTCTTGCGAAAACAGAAGCTGAAAGAGATGTTGCATTTGATAAAATGTTACCTCTTCACCAAGAAAACTTCGAAGAGATCTTTAAAGTTACTAAAGATTTACCAGTAACAATTCGTTACTTAGATCCACCTCTTCATGAATTCTTACCAAAAACGCCTGAAACACAAGCGGAAATGGCTGCAGAATTAGGGGTAGATGTTCAAACAATCGTAGATACAGTTGTATCTTTACATGAACAAAATCCTATGATGGGTCACCGTGGATGTCGTTTAGCAGTATCTTATCCAAGACTTGCTAAAATGCAAACAGAAGCAATTATTCAAGCTGCTATTAATGTTAAAAAAGAAACTGGACATGATGTTAAAGTTGAATTAATGGTACCACTTGTAAATATTAAAAAAGAATTCAATGTAATCTATGATTATATGGAAGAAACTGCACAACGTATCTTAAAAAATAGTGATGTTTCAGTTAACTATAAAATTGGTACTTGTATGGAAACACCTCGTTCTTGTTTAAAAGCAGGAGAAATTGCTGAAAAATCAACATTCTTCTCTTTCGGAACAAACGATTTAACACAATTAACTTACGGATTCTCTCGTGATGATGCTGGTAAATTCTTAAATGATTACTATTCTCAACAAATGTTAGAATTCGATCCATTCCAAAAAATCGATATTGAAGGTGTTGGAGAATTAGTTAAAATTGGTGTTGAACGTGGAAGATCAGTTCGTCCAGATTTAAAAATTGGTATTTGTGGAGAGCATTCAGCTGATCCAGCAACAATCCAATTCTTAGATGCAATCGGATTCAACTATATTTCTTGTTCACCATTCTTAGTTCCAATCGCTAGATTGGCTGCTGCGCAAGCTGCAATTAAAAATAGAAAATAGTCTTTTAGAACTCTTAAGAAATTAAGAGTTCTTTTTTTATGACTTCACAAATCTAAATTAGAATTTGAGGGTGCTATTGATAAGAGAATGCGTAAATTCTGCTTTAATGATTGGAAAAATAGGTTGTAATCATAGTTGTTTTTGGGTATAATATTGTAGAAAATGTTGATTAGGACTAGTATATTAGGACATTATTTATTAAGAGAGAAGTAACCGTGGCTGTAAGTTGCTTTATAGATAACTAATAGAATTCACCTATGAATGAGGTTAATCCCCTCCGTAGTACGTCGTTACCGTATTAAGAGTACTTTTATTTATAGAAGTAAATCAGGATGGTATCGCGCTAGTTCGTTTCTGAACGGTGCTTTTTTTATTTTAGAAAGGAAATATTATGAGTAAATTTGAAGAATTAAAGAAAAAAGGATTAGAATTGTTAGAAAAAGTAGAAAAAATGGAAGATTTGGAGAAAATCCGTATTGAATTTCTAGGAAAAAAAGGTGCAATTCAAGGGTTAATGTCAGAAATGAAAAATGTTTCTGCAGAAGAAAGACCATTATTTGGAAAGTCAGTAAATGAGTTAAAAAATTTCTTTGAGACACTTGTTTCAGAGAAAATGGTTGAAATGACTGAAAAAGAAATTGAAAAAAGATTAGAAGATGAAAAAATTGATATTAGTTTACCAGGGGTAAAATCAACAAATAGAAATCTTCATCCATTAACATATGTCTTACAAGAGATGGAAGATTTATTTGTTTCACAAGGATATAGTGTTGTAGAAGGACCAGAAGTTGAACTGGATTTATATAACTTTGAACGTGCAAATATTCCGCAAGGACATCCTGCACGTGATATGCAAGATACATTTTTTGTGGATGTGGAAAGATTATTAAGAACACATACAACAGCAATCCAAACAAGAACACTTGAAAATGAAGCAAGTAACTTACCAATTAAAGTTATTTGTCCTGGAAAAACATACCGTAGAGATGATGATGATGCGACACACTCTCATCAATTTATGCAACTTGAAGGGTTAGTTGTTGCTGAAAATATTACATTAGGAGATTTAAAAGGAACACTTGAGTTAATCGCAAAAAGAATGTTTGGAGAAAAACGTACGATTCGTCTTCGTCCAAGTTATTTCCAATTTACAGAACCAAGTATGGAAGTAGATGTTTCATGTTTTAGTTGTGGGGGAAGTGGATGTAGTATTTGTAAAGGGAGTGGATGGATTGAAGTTTTAGGTAGTGGAATGGTACATCCTAAGGTTTTAGAAATGGCTGGAATTGACAGTACAAAGTATAGTGGATTTGCATTTGGGATTGGGATGGAACGTGTAGCGATGTTAAAGTATGGAATTGATGACATTAGAAACTTCTATATCAATGATATTCGTTTCTTAGATATGTTTAAAAGGTTTGAGTAATTGGAGGCAAGAAAATGAAATTAAGTTATAATTTATTAAAACAATATGTAGACTTAAACAAAGTTGATCCAAAAAGTTTAGTGGATTCTTTGACGTTTGCAGGTCTTGAAGTAGAAGGTATAGAGCAACTTGCTTCAGGTACAAATCTTGTAGTAGGTCACGTACTTACAAAAACAGCACATCCTGATAGCGACCATTTAAACATTGTGGAAGTGGATGTAAAAGAGGAAGTACTGCAAATTGTATGTGGTGCACCTAATGTAGATAAAGGACAAAAAGTTATCGTTGCAAAAGTAGGTGCAAAATTGCCAGAAATTACAATATTAGCTGGTAAAATTCGTGGAGTAGAATCAAATGGAATGATTTGTAGCTTAGCTGAGCTTGGAGTAGATAAAAAACACTTAGCAGAAGAGCAAGTTAAGGGAATTGAGGTTTTATCAAACGATGCACCAATCGGAGCAGATGCACTTGCATACCTTGGATTAGACGATGTTATCTATGATATATCACTTACACCAAACCGTAATGATTGTTTAGCATTGTATAATGTTGCAAAAGAAGTAGGTGCCATTTTAAATCGTACTGTAAATTTACCAACAGTTGAAAATACAATTGAACTTGGAAAAGAAACAGATTTAAAAGTGGGAAGTACAACAGAAAACTGTCCAGTATTTTTAGGGAAAGTAATCAATCAAATTACAATTAAAGAATCACCAAAATGGTTAAAAGATGCACTATTGGCAAATGGTGTTAAATCAATTAATAACGTTGTAGATATTAGTAACTTTGTAATGTTAGAAACGGGTCAACCACTTCATTTCTATGATATTGATTCAATCAAAACAAAGGAAATTACTGTTGTTGAAGATTATACAGGGCCATATTTAGCACTTGATGAAAATGAATATGAAATTCATGAAAAAGACTTAATGATTATGTCAAATCAAAAACCAGTTGGTATAGCAGGTGTAATGGGTGGCGAAGATAGTAAAATTTTAGATACAAGTCGTGGATTAATTATCGAGGCTGCAATCTTTAATCATGTAAGTATTAGAAATACTGCTAGAAATTTAAACCTTCAAACGGAAGCATCTTTACATTTCCAAAAAGGGATTGAACCTCTGGCACCTTACAAAGCGATGGACCGTGCAGTTTCTTTATTAGTTGAACTTGCGGATGCGAGTGATATTGAAAAAACAGCGGTATATGATACTTTAAATTATAAGCCAAGAGTTGTAGAAACAACACTTGCTTATTTAAATAACCGTTTAGCAACTTCATTTGATTTAGAAGTAGTAATAGATGTATTTAAACGTTTGGATTTCAATCCAACAGTAAATGGAGACTCTATTTCAGTTGTAATTCCATCTTATCGTACAGATATTGAAGCACAAGTTGATCTAAGTGAAGAAGTGATTCGTTTATTAGGATTTGAAAATGTACCAAGTACACTTCCTTATATGCCATCTACAATTGGTAAATTAGCAAAAAATGAAAAAGAACGTTATGTAATTAAAAATATATTAAATGGATTTGGATTTGCGGAAGCAATGACGTATTCATTGGTTTCTAAAAAACACATCGACTTAAGTGTTATGAGTGTTGGTCAGCCTGTAGAGCTTGCTAATCCACTTAGTGAAGAAAGAAGATATTTTAGAACATCAATTACACCGAGTATTTTAGATGCAGTCGGATATAACCAAGCACGCTCTATCGATAGCTGGGGATTATTTGAAATCGCAAGCATCTACAACAACGACGGTGTAATGCAAGAAAGATTATCACTTGCTCTTAGCCATAAAGCGGTTTTAAGTCGTTGGTTAAAAACAGTGAATGTAAATGATTTCTATGTAATGAAAGGGCGTATTTTAGAACTTTTAGAACAATTAGGATTTGATGAAAAACGTATTTTTATTAAAGAGAATAATACAAATAGAGTTGTATTTCATCCAAACCAAAGTGCTGAAGTGTACATTGGTAGAGAACTATTAGGTGTATTTGGGGTGATTCATCCTAAAATTGAAGGAAATTATTATGTAGAAAAATGTGTGCTTGCTGAGTTAAATCTAAGTGTACTTTATGCGAATAAACCTTCTAAAGTAAAATATACACCATTTGCGAAATATCCAAGTGTGAGTTATGATGTCGCGGTTATCTTAAATGATGAAATTACTGCGGAGAAAGTCGTTTCTATAATTAAAAAAGTGGGTGGAAAGCTTGTAGTAAATATTGAAATTTTCGATGTTTATAAAGGAAAAAACATTGCGGATAATCAAAAATCAATGGGTGTAAATATTGTATATCAATCAATGGAAAAAACATTGACAGATAAAGATATTCAACCAGAACATACAAGAATTTTAGAAGCACTTAAAAATGAGTTAGGTGCAATCTATAGAGAAGGTTAATTGGCAATACTTTATTTTTTAATAAAGACTTGTTATAATATTTGAGAAAAAATAAAAGGTGGTATTAAAATGGGACGTGCATTTGAAGTCAGAAAAGCATCGATGTTAAAAACATCAGCGGCTAAAGCGAAGATTTATTCTCGTTTTGGAAAAGAAATTTACATTGCAGCTAAAGCAGGAGTGCCAGATCCAGAGATGAATGTTGGATTAAAAAGAATGATTGAAAAAGCAAAGGCAAATCAAGTGCCTGCAGATGTAATAAAAAGAGCAGTTGAAAAAGCAAAAGGCGGTACAGATGAATCATATGATGCTGTACGCTATGAAGGATTTGGACCAGATGCAAGTACGATTATCGTAGACTGTTTAACGGATAATTTAAATCGTACAGTAAGTGAAGTTAGAAGTAGCTTTACAAAATCAAAATCAAAAATGGGTGTAAATGGATGTGTATCTCACCTTTATGATCAAGTTGGTTTATTATCTTTTAAATACGAGGATGAAGAAGCAATGTTAGATGCTTTAATCATGGGTGAATGTGAGGTAAGTGACCTTGAAGTTGAAGAAGGTGTTATGACGATATATGTAGATCCTTCTGATTTATATAAAGCAAAAGATGCAGTAGAAGGATTACTTGGGGAAGTAGAATTTGATGTTTTAGAAACAACAATGTTACCTCAAGAGTATATTACATTAACTTCGGATGACTCTAAAGTATTGTTTGATCGTTTGATGACATTACTTGAAGCATGTGAAGATGTGCAGCAAATTTATCATAATGTAAAGCAAGACTAATATGAGAAGAATTATTACGTATGGAACGTATGATTTATTGCATGTAGGTCATATTAATTTATTAAAAAGAGCGAAACAGCAAGGTGATTATTTAATTGTTGCAATTAGCACAGATGAAATTAATGAATTTAAGGGTAAGAAAGCGTATCATAGTTTTGAAGAAAGAAAAGCAATGGTAGAAGCGATTCGTTATGTAGATTTGGTTATACCTGAATCGCATTGGGATCAAAAACCAAAGGATATTGTTAAGTATGAAGTGGATGCATTTGTAATTGGAGATGATTGGTTAGGAAAATTCGATGAGTTAAAAGAATTTTGTGAGGTCATTTATCTTCCAAGAACAGAAGGGGTATCTACTACAAAAATTAAAGAGGATTTAAGTATTTAAAAAGCAAGTCACTGACTTGCTTTTATTTATTTATAATCGGTTCTTTTAATTCTCTTTTTGAAAGTGTATTTTGTTTTTTAATATCCATCAAAGCAGTGTAAGTATGAAATGCCTTTTCTTCAATCGATTTATAATCTTTTGGAAGTTGACTAAAACTACTTACAATCGTTAATGATTCATCTTTTTTAAGTGTCTTTAAGTATTCTCTTCCTTTTGTATTAAATCCCAGTAATCGAACATGATTTAACTTAGAGAGTGCATTTACTTCACTTTTTGTATTTTGCATTAATAGGTGCATGAGTGTACGTTGTATTTTAGACTTTGTATAACGGCGTGTAACAGCGTTATTAATAAAATCATCATATGTGCTGTGTCGAATTGCCATCTTTTTTAAATGGCTTTCTATCCCTTCATCCATTAGAAATAGGGTAGATAAGTATTGTTTTGAAAGTGTTGTCAATAAATGACGAATCATTGGATAATATAAACGATTTTCATTCACAAAAGATTGCATCAAATGATTCGACATGGGTGTATACTTTGAAACATCTTCATTCGATAATATACCTTTGCGAATAGCCGTTGCACTTGCGATATAGTCATCTAAGTTTGTATCATGGTAATGATTTGTACGTTGTATGCAATAAGGTTTGATATGTGTGTTTTGAAGTGCTTTTAAATATGCAATGCCTAAAATATCATTCGCATAAAAACTTCCTGATAATAAGCCATATGCTTTTGGAAATCCCATTCCAGACCTTAAGTTTTCTTTGAGATGATTCACATTGATACTTAACTCTGCAATTTCTTTTAATTCATCTAAATTATTAGATTCGCTTCCAAAACAGATGCTGTCAACTTTCATAAGATCTAAACTTAAAACACTACCTTGTGCAAATAAAGAAGCTTGTTGAAGCGTATAAATGGTTGGAAGTTCAATGACAATATCAACACCATGGTCTAATGCTGATTGAACTCTTTGCCATTTATCAATCATTGCAACTTCGCCACGCTGTACAAAATGTCCTGACATCACCGCAATTAAAATATCACAGTTGGTGATTTTTTTAGTTTCATTGATGTGGTGAATATGACCGTTGTGAAATGGATTGTATTCTACAATAATACCAGTGACTTTCATAAAAGCTCCTATTTCTTAAATATTTCTAAACCGATTTTGCGTTGCACCTTGTTTAATTTTTTATAAGCAATACGTGATGCTTTTTCATATCCTTCTTGAAGGACTTCTTCTAATAAACTACTATTTATGACGTTTTTATAATTCTCTTGAATAATTGAAAGTTGATTGCATACAACATCCGCAACTTCTTTTTTAAAGTCTCCATATCCTTTTCCTTCATATCGTTTAACAATAGATTCAATAGGCTCATTTGATAAAGAAGACATAATTGTTAGCAGATTTGAAACACCAGGTTGGTTTTCTACATCGTAATTAACGACACCTACAGAATCCGTTACTGCCGACATGATTTTTTTACGTGCTACAGTTAATTCATCTAATAAGTAAACACACCCTTTATTTGTTTCATCTGATTTACTCATCTTTTTAGTTGGATCTTGTAAAGACATGATTCTTGCACCTACTTTAGCGATCAATGGTTTTGGAAGTACAAATGTCTCTCCATATTTGTTGTTGAATCTTTCGCAAATGTCACGTGCAAGCTCAACATGTTGTTTTTGATCATCTCCTACTGGAACATAATCCGCATCATACATTAAAATATCGGCTGCCATTAGCGTAGGATACGTATAAAGACCGGCTGTAACACCACTTTCTTGTTTTTGCATTTTATCTTTAAATTGTGTCATACGATTTAGTTCACCTAAATATGTATTACATGTCAAAATAAATCCAAGTTGTGCATGTTGTAAAACATCTGATTGTAAAAAGATTGTTGATTTTTTTGGATCAAGCCCGCATGCCAAATATAATGCAACGGTATCCTTTAAGTTTTTCTTTAATTCTTTTGGATCATTGTATACAGTAATACAGTGTAAATTTGCGACAAAGACAAACATTTCATATTCGTCTTGATAGTTCACAAAATTGCGAAGTGCTCCGATGTAATTTCCTAGTGTTAATTGTCCTGTTGGCTTAATGCCACTTAGCATTTTTTTCATAAATTCTCCTTTTTGATAAATAAAAAGCGCCCCTAATATAATGTAGGGACGCTGTAAACGTGGTACCACCCGACTTGCTAAAAGCCACTTTTATGATAACGGTATAACCGAAAATAGACTGATGCCTATCTTAACTCCAAAATCCCAATTCATTTTATTGCCTTTGATAAATTACACCCTACTTTATCTCTCTTTAAAAGGTTTAATAAAATTACTTCATTTTTTCATTGTTTATATAACTATTTTACACTTTTTTTCGGACGAATCAATAGTCCAGCTACAATTCCTACTAAACAAATGATCATATAGACATTAAATTTAGGAGATGTAAATCCACCATAAATAATTAATGATGCACCAATTGTTGCAAGTGTTGGGAAAACATATTTTCTAATAAAGCCAATATTTCCAGCATCTTTGAACATAATACCCATGTACAATAACACATAGAAGAAATAGGTAAGTACAATTGGAAGACTGTCAACCGCAAGCCCTTCAAAGATTGTAAGATCATATAAGATTGCACCATCCAGTGATAAGAAATGTAAGACTAACCATGCAAGTGTAATAACAAATGCAAATGCAGAACTTACCAGTGGAATATCGTATTTTGGATGAATTTTTGATAATTTACTGTGCATAGGAATTTCTTCTCTTACAGCAAGTGAGTAAGGAAGTCTAATATATCCAAGTGTTAATCCGTTGATTGTTCCAAGAATTGAAATTACAACAAATACAAGTACAATTTTCATTCCCATCTCTCCAAATAATGCTGTCGAGATTACTTGAAGTGGATCGGTTCCTGCAAGAATTGTTTCTGATCCAACAAATGTAGAAACACCTACAAAATAGAGTAAGTATATTCCAGTAATAACAAGAGGTGCTAACACCAATGCTTTTGGAAGATTCCTTTTTGAATCTTTAATTTCATGTGCAACTGACAACGAAATTACCCATCCATCATATGAGAATGCTACAGATAAGATCCCTGCAAATAAACCGGCAGATGTAACTGCGTAATGATTTGCAGATGTAATAGCCTCCACTGGATTTCCAAATAATAATCCACCTACTCCTAAAATGATAAGAGCAGCAAGTTTTACATACATTGAGACAACTTGGAATTTTCCAGCTGTTTTTGTACTAATTGAATTAAAGATAAAGAAGAATACAAGATACGCAAATGTAACTGCCCATACTTCCCATCCAAATTCTCCATTTACAAGTAAATTTGGTAATCCAAATAAAGCGCATGTATACTGTGCGCCTACCCACGTAACGATTGCAGTTAACGCTGGGTAGTAAAACATAACTTGAAACCATCCAGCGATGTAGCCGACAGTTTTTCCCCAAGCCATTTCACAATAACTAATAATCCCACCTACTGATTCATCTCTTTGTGTATATTCGGAGATTGTAAGTCCCCCAAAGATAATTCCAAATGCTCCAAGTGCAAATACAAGCACACCCATTGTAATATTTCCAGCTGTAAGACGAATAATTTCTGGTGTTTTGAAGAAAATCCCAGAACCGATAACGATTCCAACGATCATCGCAACTGAGGTAATTAAACCAAACTTACGCTCCGGTAATTGTTTTTGATTATTTGACATAAAATGCCCCCTTTAATATCCATTGTTATTTTACCGAGTATTAGAGGGTTAGTCAATCAAATTGTATACATATGAGACTTAGTACTTTTATTTTCTTGACAGACCTTATATAATAAGAGAAAGAGGTGATTTGATGATTGTAATATATACATCTCCAGG
>CAYJAB010000021.1:0-627 GCA_964368305.1 uncultured Erysipelotrichaceae bacterium
GAACAAAAAGTATTAGTATATGACTTAGGAGGAGGAACATTCGATGTTTCGATTCTAGATTTAGCAGATGGTACTTTCGAAGTATTATCTACTGCAGGAGATAACAAATTAGGTGGAGATGACTTCGATAATATTATCGTTGAACATATGGCTGATTTATTCAAACAAGAAAATGGATTTGATATTAGAACAGATCGTATGGCATTACAAAGAATGAAAGAATCTGCTGAAAAAGCGAAAAAAGATTTATCTTCAATGGTGCAAACACAAATTTCATTACCATTTATCTCTGCAGGTCCAAATGGTCCAGTGCACTTTGAAATGACATTAACACGTGCGAAATTTGATCAAATGACAAAAGATTTAGTAGATCGTACAATTAAACCAGTTAGACAAGCTCTGCAAGATGCAGGTCTTACTAAAAATGATATTCACCAAGTATTAATGGTAGGTGGTTCAACTCGTATTTTAGCAGTACAAGAAGCTGTAAAAAGTGAATTAGGAAAAGAACCAAACCATTCTGTAAATCCAGATGAAGTTGTTGCGCTTGGAGCAGCGATTCAAGGTGGGGTTATTTCTGGAGATGTAAAAGATGTATTGTTATTGGATGTTACACCATTATCATTA
>CAYJAB010000021.1:637-3422 GCA_964368305.1 uncultured Erysipelotrichaceae bacterium
GAGTAATGACTACATTGATTACAAGAAATACAACAATTCCTACAAGTAAATCACAAGTATTCTCTACAGCAGCTGATAACCAACCTGCAGTAGATATTCATGTACTTCAAGGTGAAAGACCAATGGCACATGATAATAAAACTTTAGGGAATTTCAAACTAGATGGTATTGCACCAGCACGTCGTGGTATTCCACAAATTGAAGTAACATTCGATATTGACGTAAATGGGATTGTTCATGTATCTGCGCTAGATAAAGGAACAAATAAAAAACAATCTATTACAATTCAAAACTCTTCAGGATTAAGTCAAGATGAAATTGATCGTATGGTAAGAGAAGCAGAAGAAAATAAAGCAGATGATGAAAAACGTCGCGAAGAAATTGAGTTAAGAAATAAAGCTGAACAATTCATTCACCAAATTGATGAAACATTAAATAATGAAGAAGCAAAAGTAAGTGATGAACAAAAAGCAGAAGTTACAAAATTAAAAGAAGAACTTCAAAAAGCACTTGATGAAAATAACTATGATGATTTAAAAGTTAAGCTTGAAGCATTAGAGCAAGCTGCTCAACAAATGTCTCAAGAAATGTATAAACAACAAGATGCAAGTGGTCAACAAGCAGAGCCATCAGGTAATAGTGATGACAATGTTGTAGATGCAGATTTTACTGAAAAAGAATAATGTCAAATAAAGTGTTAAAGCTTGTAAGAAAAGTCATAGTGTGTTTATCACTATGCTTTCTTGCTAGTTGCGCATCAAAAGAAGAAAAGATTGAAATAGATTACAATACATATTTTTTTGATATTGTTCAAGCGGATGAATCAAATATTTATTCGAGTACACAAGAAGTTATTGGTAAAGTAATGCAAGGTCGAATAAAAGTTAAGAAAGATGATGCATTTGAAAATGGATATTTTAATATCTTAAATACAGAGTATTATGTGAAGTATGATGAAGTTTTTGAAGCTGATTTAAATATGGTATATGAAGCATATACACCATTTGGTATCAAGATTAAAACGAATGAAATGTATACGATGCATAAAGCTGATTTAAGTATTGAAATGAATACCGCTAATGAATATGAGGTGTATCGTAAAACAGAAGATTCTGTATATGTTTATTTTAATGATCAGTTTGTACGCATTTCAAATAATGATATCGACTCATTTGTTACATATGATACAAATATTGAATATGCAAATGATTTACCAGTATTGATGTATCATTTCTTCTATGATCCAAATGTGTCTTCTAAAAAGGATGCAAATTGGTTAAATATTGAGACATTTAAACAACAATTAGATTATTTAGTTGAAAATAATTACGCTGTTTTAACAATGAAACAAGTAAATGAGTATATGGATCAAGAAATAAAAATACCAGAAAATAGTGTAGCAATTACAATTGACGATGGAGATCCATCTGTGGAGGCGCTTGCTTACAACGAAATGTATCAACGTAGTATTCCAGCATCATTATATTTAATTACGTCCTACTATGGCGATTGGCTTCCTGAAAACTTTAGAAATATGAGACAGTGGGGACAAATGGATTTACAGTCTCACTCTCATGATATGCACAGAGGTGGCGGTTGTAACAAAGGCCGTGGCGGAAGACTTTTATGTGTGGATTATGAAACAGCCTTAGCAGATGTATTGAAAAGTCAAGAAGTTATCAATGATGCTTTTGTATTTGTATATCCGTTTGGAGATTTTGACGAAAATGCAATGAAAGTTTTAGAGGATGCAAATTATAAACTAGCATTTACGACAAAAAATGGTAGAATAAAACCTGGTATGAATAAATTAATGTTACCAAGAATTAGAATTAGTGACGGTCTATCGATGGATTCGTTTCAAGTTTTAGTTAAGTAGAGAAAAAGGAAATGAAAGCATGGCAAAAAGAGATTATTATGAAGTATTAGAAGTTTCAAAAGGAGCGTCTGATGCAGATATAAAAAAGGCTTATAGAAAATTAGCAAAAAAATATCACCCAGATGTAAACAAAGAATCAGATGCTGAAGCAAAATTTAAAGAAATTAATGAAGCATATGAAACATTAAGTGATCCTCAGAAAAAAGCGACGTATGATCAATTTGGTCATGCGGGAATGAATAACGCTGGAGGATTTAATGGCGCAGGAGATTTCTCAGACATGGGAGATATCTTTAGCTCTTTCTTTGGAGGTGGCTTTGGTGGCCATACACAAAGAAGAAGTACAGGTCCAAGAAAAGGACAAGACCGTTTTATGCAAATGCGTGTCGAATTTATCGATGCTATTTTTGGAAAAACAGAATCAATTAAAGTGGATGTAGATGAACAATGTAGTGAATGTATGGGAAGTGGCGCAAACTCAAAAGATGATGTAAAAGTTTGTACGACTTGTAATGGTTCAGGTACTGTAGTTACTCAACAAAGAACTCCATTTGGTGTTTTCCAACAACAAGCAGTTTGTCCAGAATGTAATGGATCTGGAAAGAAAGTTATAAATAAATGTAAAAAATGTCATGGAAAAGGATATCAACATAAACGTGTAAATGTAGATTTAAAAATCCCAGCAGGAATTCAATCAGGACAACAATTACGTGTATCTGGAAAAGGTGAGCGTGGTTCTAATGGAGGTCCAAATGGTGATTTATATATTGAAATTGTAGTTGCACGACATAAATTCTTTGAAAGAGATGGAAGAAGCATTTATATTACAGTACCTATCAGTACGATTGATGCTACAATCGGTTGTAAAATTGATGTCCCAACAGTCTATGGTGATGTTGAATTGTC
>CAYJAB010000021.1:3432-19494 GCA_964368305.1 uncultured Erysipelotrichaceae bacterium
ACAAAGTTTAGATTAAAAGGAAAAGGTGTTAAAGACCTTCATGGAACATCAGTTGGAGATCAATATGTAGAAGTAAAACTTGAGGTTCCAACAAAAGTCTCTAAAGAAGAAAAAGAACTTTATGAGAAAATAAAAAACTATCAAGGGAAAGAATCAGTGTTTGATAGATTCAAAAAAACATTTAAGTAAGACTTAGTCTTACTTTTCTTAAAAAAACATTTTAGCACTCTAATATCGTAAGTGCTAAGGAGGAGAAGATGGATTTAAATTTATTTAGTGAAAAATTACAATTTATTTTAAATAATGCTGTCGTTTATGCAAAAAATGAAAAAAATACTATGATTACAACAAATCATGTTTTATATGCATTTATGCAGGATGACTTATGTGATCAATGTTGCACAATGCTCAAGTTAGATAAAGCATTTATATTAGACCTTGCAATACAACAAGTACAAAGACAGGCAAAAAGTGATGCGTCTGATATAAAAATGGATCATGTACTGATTAGTACTTTAGAAACTGCATATCAGATTAAAAAGGATGATACATATTTATCTGGACTCTATGTATTTCAAGAGTGTTTGTTAAATAATAGTGAAATTTCTAAAAAGATAAGAGATCATTTTCAATTAAATAGAGGACAAATTGAAGATGTAGTAAAAAAATGCAAAGGAGGAAATCAAATGATAGATGCAAAAGATGAAAACCAAGTGAATGTGTTAGAAAAGTATGGTAGAGATTTAGTAGAAGATGTAAAAAACAATAAAATCGATCCAGTTATTGGAAGAGATGAAGAGATTAGAAGAGTTATTCAAATTTTATCTAGGAAGACAAAAAATAATCCTATTCTTATTGGAGAACCTGGTGTTGGAAAAACAGCTATTGTAGAAGGAATTGCATGGAGAATCATGAAAAATGACATTCCAAGCAGTTTAAAAGAAAAAAAACTAATTGAACTAGATTTAGGCTCTTTAATAGCAGGGGCAAAGTATCGTGGTGAATTTGAAGAAAGACTAAAAGCGATTTTAAAAGAAGTGAAAGACGCAAGTGGTGAAATCATTCTATTTATAGATGAGATTCATAATTTGGTAGGTGCAGGAAAAACAGAAGGCGCAATGGATGCCGCAAATCTTTTAAAACCAATGTTAGCGCGTGGTGAATTAAGATGCATTGGATCAACGACGTACGATGAGTATCGTATGTATATTGAAAAAGATGCTGCACTTGAAAGAAGATTTCAAAAAATAGATGTATCTGAACCTTCTATTGAAGATACAGTTTCAATTATTAGAGGATTAAAGGATCGATTTGAAGCACATCATGGTGTTCAAATTTTAGATGGTGCAATTATTGCAGCTGCTAAATTAAGTAGTCGATATATTCAAGGAAGATTTTTACCTGATAAAGCAATTGACTTAATTGATGAAGCATGTGCAGCACTGCGTGTACAAATGGATAGTATGCCTCAAAAACTTGATGAATTAATGCACAGAATTATGCAACTTGAAATCGAAGAAATGGCTCTTAAAAAGGAAAAAGATGAAAAAACAAAAATTCATCTTGATGAAATAAAAAAAGAATTAGTTGATTTGAAAGAAGAAAAAGAAATCTTATATCATAAATGGGAAACAGAAAAAAATAAACTTCAACAAAGTAAAGAGAGTAAGGAAAAACTAGAACAAGCTAAATTAGATCTTGAAAAGGCAATAAATGAAACAAGATATGAAGATGCTGCAAAATTACAGTATCAAACGATTCCTTTTTTAGAACAAGCGATATCAGATGCGCATTCTAATAAGTCAGAAAGTGACTTAATCCAAGAAATAGTAGATGAGGAAATGATAGCAAAAATTGTTGCGAAGTGGACAAAAATTGATGTCAGTAAATTAATGTCAACTGAAAGAGTAAAATTGTTAGCACTTGAAGAACATATGGCAAGTCGTGTTATGGGACAAGATCATGCACTTAAACTTGTAAGTGAGGCTATTTTACGTTCAAAAGCAAATATTCAAGATGAGAATAAGCCGATCGGTTCATTTCTATTTTTAGGGCCAACGGGTGTTGGGAAAACAGAAGTAGCGAAAACACTGGCATATAACTTATTTGATAGTGAAGAGCAAATTGTACGAATTGATATGAGTGAGTATATGGAAAAATTTAGTGTATCCAGATTAATAGGTGCGCCTCCTGGTTATGTTGGTTATGAAGAGGGTGGACAACTAACTGAAGCGGTAAGAAGAAAACCATATTCAATTGTTTTATTGGATGAGATTGAAAAAGCACACCCAGATGTATTTAATATTTTATTGCAGATTTTAGATGATGGTAGAATTACAGATAGTAAAGGAAAAGTTGTTGATTTTAAAAATACAATTGTCATTATGACAAGCAACTTGGGAAGTGAGTTTGCATTTGAAAATGACATCTTAGTCAAACAAAAAATGTATGAGGAAGCTATTAAAAATTTCTTTAAACCTGAATTTATAAATCGTATTGATGATATTGTTATTTTCAATGGATTAAATGATGCAACACTACACAAAATCGCACTTAAATTTTTAAATAATTTAAACACAAGACTTGAAAAACAAGGGATTGAGTGTAGTTTTACACAAAATGTGTTTGATGCAATTTTAAAAGAAGGTGTGGATCCTGTATATGGAGCACGTCCTATGAAACGTTTTATTCAACGAAACATCGAAACATTAGTTGCGAAAAATATTATTGAAAATAATCTTGGTTACAAAGCAAAACTTGAAGTGGATTATATAGAGAGGCAATTTGTTATAAAAGGTATGTAAAAATAAAACAGAAATATTCCTAAAGGTTTATTTCTGTTTTTTTATTATTGAATAGAGTCTAGTATTTGTTTCATTTTAAAGGCTAAACCTTTTAAGTGTGCTAGATTAACACTACAAATTGCAACACGAATTCCTTTGTTTACTTTAACTGTAAAAATATTATTGTTCATAAGTGTTTGATGGTATTGATCACACAAATTCAAATCAGTGATTTTTATTGTGATAAAGAATCCATCGTGGTAAGGATAATGGATTAATCCACATTGCTTAGCCTCATTTAAAAATAAGTCGCTTCTTTGTTTTAAAAGGTCAACATAAATTTGTTTTTCTGCTAAATAGCTTTCTTTATGTGTTGAAAATACTTCGACGAGATTTTCCATTGCGGCATTTGGAATATTACTCCAAACTGCACGTGCGGTTTTTTCAAATACATTTTCGACTTCTGTTGTAGAGTCTTCATTTTGTGCAAGAATAATGGCTGCACCACATCTTAATCCATAGGATGTTAATGTCTTACTCGTAGAGACAGCCATTATAATCATCACTTGATCAGAGATGTCATTGAATGTATCAATATATTGTTTTGTATGTTCAGGTTGATATAGATAATCGATATAAGCAACATCATTTACAATTACGCAAGGAACTTTAGTGCTACATTCATTTATGAAATCAATCACTTGTTTCCATTGTTGTTTTAACATTGAATATCCAGTAGGATTATGTGCGGGATCATTTATGACAACAACAAGTTTGTCTTGATTGTTAATTGTTGTTAAACACGCATTTTTAAAGGATTCAAAATCAAAGACATCGTAGGTAGTATAGTTTAGATTGTTTTGTTTTGCCATTAAGAAATAAGAACCCCAAGCAATATCTGGTAGAATAACTGTTTGTTTTTCATCTAGTAAATTCATAAATGCACAAGCAACTGCACCTGTTCCACCCATTGTTGCAATTACTTTTGAAGAAAGTTTATCTAATCTATTGCCAATAATCCAATTGTAGTAGGCAGACTTGTAGTTTTCATTTCCTGAAAAAGAAGAGGCGTATGCAGCCTTTACTTTATTTGAAATGGAGTTATAAGAACCAAATACACTATTATATGCAACAAGTTCTTCATTCTCATCAAATAAAGCCCCTATACTTGCATTTATTACATTATCTTTGCCATGTTGTTTAATTGCCTGCATTGCTTTTGATACAACAGGAAAAACATTATCATTAATTGGTGTAGTATCTGCTGTCTTTTTTGTAAACATAATGTTTCCTCACTTTTTATTTATACTATACTATGATATTATAAATAAATATAAATTGGTATAGCTAAAGGAGAAAATATGGACTTAAAACTAAAACAGTTAATTGATATTAAATTAGAGAAAACAAAAAAAGCATTGGAAAATAATCAATTTGAAGTTTATATCGTAGAAAAAGATGAAGTCAATCATTTAATTGATACACTAATTGTTGATAAGAGTTCATGTACGGTAGGGGGTTCGGTAACATTAAGTGAACTTTCTATATTAGATACTTTGAAAAATAAAGATATTGTATATTATGATAGATATGATAGTTCAATAGATGCGAAAGAAGTTTTTAGAAAAGCGTTTGAGTGTGATTATTATATTACAAGCTCTAATGCCATTACGGAAGATGGACAACTTTATAATATAGATGGAAATGGCAATCGCGTTGCTGCAATGATTTATGGTCCTAGTAATGTGATTGTTGTTGCGGGGTATAATAAAGTTGTAAAAGATATGGAGGCTGCGGAAAAAAGATTACAGGAAATTGCTGCGCCTGCCAATTGTTTGCGTTTAAATCGTGAGACACCATGTGTAGTCACAGGAAGTTGTATGGATTGTAAAAGTCCAAAGAGGATTTGTTCTTCTTTTGTAAGAATTGCAAGGTCACATGAAAAAAATCGTATTAAGGTTATTTTAGTAAAAGAGCATTTAGGATATTAGGAGGATGTATGGGATTAGATAAGTTAAATATACCAAAGGGATATCAATCTACTTTGAGCTTAATTGATACACAAGTGGCAATTAAATTGATAAAAGACACATTTGAAAGAAAACTTGCAGAGAACTTAGAGTTGATGCGTGTTTCTGCTCCGCTTTTTGTTAGAGCAAAAAGTGGCCTAAACGACACATTAAGTGGTGTTGAACGTTCTGTTAAATTTGATGTATTAGAGACAAATGAAGATGTAGAAATCGTGCATTCTTTAGCGAAGTGGAAAAGAATGGCGCTACAGAAATATGGGTTTGAATTAAATAAAGGTCTATATACGGATATGAATGCAATAAGAAGAGATGAAGTATTAGATAATATTCACTCTATTTATGTGGATCAATGGGATTGGGAAAAGGTGATATCTCAAAGTGACCGTACAGAAGAGTATTTGAAATATACGGTAAGATGTATTATTAAAGCTTTAATAGATACTGAGAAAAAACTATGTGAGAAATTTAAACAGTTAAAACCTTTTATAGAAGAAAATATTACATTTATTGATTCACAAGATTTATATGACATGTATCCTACTTTATCAAGTAAAGAAAGAGAACATGAAATTGCACGTAAATACCATACTGTGTTTATAAGTAAAATAGGGGATGCGCTGTCCAATGGTGACTCTCATGATTCAAGAGCACCTGATTATGATGATTGGCAATTAAATGGAGATATTATTATTTATAACCCTATATTAGACATATCATTTGAAATTTCTTCAATGGGGATAAGAGTTGATGAGAAATCACTTGTTCAACAACTTGAAAAGACAAACAATTTAAATCGTCTTGAATATAAATATCATTCTAATTTAGTAAAAGGGAAACTACCACTGACAATTGGTGGTGGAATTGGACAATCAAGATTATGTATGTTATTGCTTCAAAAAGCACATATTGGAGAGGTGCAAGCATCTTATTGGTCAAAAGAGACAATTGAATTATGTAGTAAAAATGGAATTTATTTATTATAGAACGTATTAGAAAAAAAGAAGCATTGCTTCTTTTTATTTTTTTATGTAATGATTAATTGTTTCTAAGTTAATATCAATATAGATTGTCTTATATGAGGTCATACTTACAAATCCTGGATTTGAACGCGGAACTCTTTTTAAATTTTTAACCTGAGTATAAGAGACTGCGATGCTACTAGAATCTTTAGCTTTACTAAAATATGCTGCAAACATAGCACATGCGCGTATCATTTCTTCATTTGGTGTATCGCATGTTAATAAAACATGTGCCCCATGATATCCTTCAGCATGAAACCAATAATCGCTTTTTCTACTATGTTTCCATGTTAAATAGTCGTTTTGTAGATTGTTTTTCCCAATGTATATTGTTGTATCATCATTAAACTCTACTGTAATGAAATTATATTCTTGTTTTTTCTTTTTCTGTTTTGCATTTTTATGGATGTGTTTTTTTAAGTATCCGTTATTTTCTAGTTCTTCTTTGATTTCTTTAGCATCTTGGAAGTTTGCTAAATCAAGTTGTTGTGATATTGCGGTAAAGTACTCAATCTCTCTTTCGCATTTTTCAATTTGCTCAAGAATGTGGATTTGTCCTTTTTTTCCTTTTTGATATTTCTGAAAGCATTTTTTTGCGTTTTGTTTTGGACTGAGTTTTTCGTCAAGTGGGATAACAATATCTTCACCGTTTTCAAAACTTGGAAGACTAACCGTGGTTTGTCCTTTTTCAACTTTATGCATATATGCATAAAGTAAATCGCCATAGATATGCCATTTTTCACAATCGATCGCTTCTTGTAATGATTGATTTAGTTTAGGGAGTTTGTTTGCGTTTTTCTTTAATTCTCTGTTTACAAATTTATATAAGTCTCCAGTTTGTTGACGAATACGTTCTTTTTCTTCAATGCGATAATATAATTCATCAAATCCCTCAAATAACGGATATTGAGCGTGACTATTTGAAATATGTGTTAAAGGTATCACGTGATATTCACTTTGTTTTGTATTTTCGCTAATATAAAGAGAATCGGAATCTTCTATTAACTTCATTATTTCTTTAAATGATTGATTATTCGCAATTCGATAACTTACTTCTTTACTTAATAATGGTGAAAAACCAGAAAACTGTTCAAGTAAAGAGAGTGATTCATCAAAAACCGTTGTTTCAAATGGATTTAGTTTGTTTTGATTTTCAATAGATGTATAAAAAGCACCTGGTTGTATTGTTCTTTTTGTATTTTGAAATGGAGGGATTCTTTTTAGTGCATCTAGTATCTTGTGATGCTCATCTACTAAAATGACATTCGCATATTTTCCCATTAATTCTACATATAAATATTTAACAACTTTATCTCCAATCTCATTACTGCTTAAAATTTCAATAACTAAATAGCGATCTAGATTCCCTTGTCTAATGCTTGTAATTGTTCCGTTTTCCAAATGTTTTCTAAGAAGCATTGTAAAATGACTTGGTTCATAAGGTGTTTCATAATGCTTGTTTGTAATTTGAATACGATTAAACACAGAATGACATGAAATAAACAATGCAACTTTAGGTGCATTTTTAGGTTTAATATTTAATAAGATTTCTGTTTGTGAAACCTGATAAATTTTATTAATTTTACTATAAACAATTTTATCTAATTGTTTTGTTATTTTTTGAAGTACAATACCGTCAATTGCCATAATTTCCACCAACTTTCGTTTTTATATTATAACACAATTGACAATCAATAGTTGTATATGTAAACTATATGAAAGGAGATAAACATGAAAAAAGGGCAACTAATTATTCTAAGTGGACCATCAGGGGTAGGTAAGGGTACAGTTAGAGAGATTTTTACACAAAATCAAGACTTAAATTTAGCGTATTCAATTTCTATGACAACACGTCAGCCACGTGTTGGTGAAGAAGATGGAGTACACTACTTCTTTGTTACAAAAGAAGAGTTTCTTCGTGCAATTGAAAACGATGAATTATTAGAATATGCGGAGTTTGTCGGTAACTTTTATGGCACTCCACTTGCGTATGTAGAGAAATTACGCAACGAAGGAAAAAATGTTGTTTTGGAAATTGAGGTACAAGGAGCAGAGCAAGTTACAAAAAAATGCCCAGATGCTGTTACAATTTTCATTGTTCCGCCAAGTTTAGAAGAGCTTGAAAGAAGAATAAGAGGAAGAAGAACAGAGGCTGAGGAGATTGTCCAACAAAGGCTTGCAAAGGCCAACAAGGAAATGGAATTAATTGGGAATTATAAATTTATTGTTTGTAATGAAGATCCACACTTAGCTAGTGAAATCGTCTCATTAATTATTAAAAGGCATATGGCGTAAAAGTAAACTTTTGTTTACTTTTTTTATGAAAAAGTAAACTATTTTCATAAAAATGTAACCGATTTCAAAAATATTGTCTTTTAGTCAAAAAAGTCTTGAATATTTATAATTTAAGGGTAAAATATAGTTATATAGAAGTTGAAGCAAAAGATAAATAGAAAGAGGTGATGGCTATGAGCAGAGTTTTAATATACTCAAAAGATAGTGTGATTGTAAGTAGCCTTGCTATGTCTTTTGTGGATGTAGACAATTTATGTAATTTTTAAGATGGTATGCGAATGCCGTCTTTTTTATTACTTAAAATGTTTGATGATCTAAATAAGGAGGAAACGATATGAATCAAACAAACAAAGTGCTATATGATGCAGCTGCTAGAGATGACTTGTTACAAGTAAAAGGTGCACTAAATGGTGGTGCAGATGTAAATGTACAAAATGGGGATGGAAGAACACCTTTGATGAGAAGTGCAAAAAGAGGACATTATGATATTGTTAAGTACTTAATAGAAAATGGCGCAGATACAAATATGGTAGACTCAAATAATAAAACAGCAATAATGGGTGCTGCAAAAAAAGGGCATACAGAAATTGTTAAACTATTAATTGATGCAAGTGCAGATGTAAATGCAAAAGATAATAAAGGTAGAACGGCTTTAATGCGTGCATCATTTTTGGGGCAAACACAAACTGTAGAGTTATTAATTGCGTCAAATGCAGATGTGAATGTACAAGATGAAGCAGGAAGAACAGCTTTAATGGAAGCTTGTTTAGCGTTTAGAACAGATGTAATTGATGCACTTATGGACAAAGGTGCAGATATTAATGCCAAAGATGTAAATGGATGTACAGCGCTTATGCGTGCAAGTTATTCAGGGTATGTCGAGTTGGTTAAGTATTTACTAGATAAAGGCGCTGATAAAGAGTTGTTAGATAATGAAGGTAATAAAGCAATTCACTATGTGCGTGAACATTGCTTTGGTGATTTAAAGCAATATCTTAAATAGGGGGAACATATAATGAAAGATTATTTAGCGGATAAAGTCAGAAATATTTGTTTAGTTGGACATAGTGGGTCGGGAAAGACGACTACAGTAGAGTCTATTTTATATTTTACAAAAAGTATCGAGCGAATGGGGAATGCTGCGGATGGAACATTAACGCTCGATTATGATACGGAAGAAGTTAAAAGAGGTTTATCAATTTATACTGCAGTTGCACCTGTTGAATGGAAGGATTGTAAAATTAACTTCATAGATGCACCGGGGTATTTAGATTATGTAGGTGAAATGGAGGCGGCCCTTGATGTTGCGGATAACGCATTAATTGTCGTTGGTGCAAAAGAGGGGATTCAAGCGCAAACTGAAAAAGCATTTAAAAAAGTAGTGGAAAGAAAATTACCAACTATTTTCTTTATTAATAAAATAGATGAAGAAAATGCATCATTTGATGATACGTATCGTAGTTTAAGAGAAAAATTTGGTAAAACGGTATTTCCTTTTGAAGTTCCGATTATTGAAAATAATGTAGTAGTTGGAAGTGTAAATATTTTAAAGAAAAAAGCATGGTATATTACAGATCGTGAAAATGCGAAAGAAGTTCCAGCGGACATGGTTGAACTTGTAGATGCATATTATAATGAAATCGCAGAAACTGTTGCAATGGAAGATGAACAGTTGATGGAAAAATATTTCTCTGAAGAAGAATTTACACAAGAAGAAATCGCTAAAGGGCTTATGGCTGGTGTAAGAAATGGAGATATCAGACCTGTTTACTGTGGTAGTGCTATACATCAAGTTGGTATTGAAAGATTGCTTGATTTGATTATTGAATTTTTCCCAAGCTATGCTGAAAAAAATACAGTAGAAGCAGTGATGGATAATGAAAAAATATTATTAGCAACAAATGAAAAAGAAGCGGTGTCTGCTTTAGTTTATAAAACAATCATCGATCCATTTGTTGGAAGAATTTCATTTGTAAAAGTGATGTCGGGTGTTTTATCAAGTGATTCAACTGTGTTTAATGTACAAAAAGATAAAGTAGAAAAAATATCTCAAATTTTCATTATGAAAGGAAAATATCAAGTTGCTGTAGGTAAATTATTTACAGGGGATTTAGGCGCGATTGTTAAACTGCAACACACGCAAACAAATAATACATTGGCTACAAAAGACAAACCAGTTATACATAAAGAAATTTCATTCCCAAAACCTATGTTGCAAAAAGCACTGTGGCCAAAAAGTAAAAATGATGAATATAAACTTTCTGAATCTTTACAAAAATTAATGGAAGAAGATTTATCATGTAATGTATTTAGAAACAGTGAAACGGAAGAGACAATTTTATCAGGCGTAGGTGAACAACATATTGAGGTGTTAATTAGTAAATTAAAATCAAAATATAAAGTTGAAGTGGATGTGACAGAACCTACAGTTCAATATCGTGAAACGATTTGTTCAAAAGTTCAAGCAGAAGGAAAACATAAAAAACAATCTGGTGGTGCTGGACAATACGGTCATTGTTGGGTTGAATTTGAGCCATGTGATTGCGAAGAAATGGTATTTGAAGAAAGAGTATTTGGTGGTTCAGTTCCAAGACAATACTTCCCGGCGGTTGAAAATGGATTGAGAAAATCTATGGAGCATGGCGTGTTAGCTGGATTTAAAATGGTAGGGGTTAAAGCTACACTTTATGATGGATCTTATCATGATGTAGATTCTAAAGAAATTGCGTTTGAATCTGCTGCGAAACTTGCATATAAAAATGGAATCGCAAAAGCAAAGCCTATCATACTTGAACCAATAGGAACTTGTAATGTGCTGATTCCTGAAGAATATACAGGGACGATTATTGGTGATTTTAATAAACGTCGAGGTATGATCATGGGTGTAGATTTATTGGGTGATGCAACACAAAAAATCGAAGCAGAAGTGCCGATGGCTGAAATGCAAAAATATGCTACAGAATTAAGATCAATGACGCAAGGGCGTGGAGAATATTATATTGAATTCTCAAGATATGAGCCAGCACCGACCCCTATTGCGGATAAAGTGATTTTATCTGCGAAGGAAAATAGAAGAATATCTGAAGATTAATAAATATAAAGAGTTTTTAATTATGAATTAGAAACTCTTTTTTATTCATGAAAATAGTACTATATTGTATAAAGGTAAAATGCTATAATGTATGAGTAAATGAGGTGGTTGTTTGAGTAAAATTTATATTATAGGTGGAGCTAATATTGATATTCATGGTATTCCTGAAACTAAAGTTAAAATGAAAGACTCTAACCCAGGTGATATTGTATATTCCTATGGTGGAGTTGCACGTAATATCGCTGAAAATATTTGCAGGATAAATAATAAAAATGAAGTTGTATTTGTTTCTGCGATTGGAAATGATGTTTATGGAAAGAAGATGTATGAGGATTGTCTTTTATTAAATATGAATATGGACTACACTATAAGAACTGACGAATATGGAACAAGTACCTATCTTGCGATTTTGGATAGCGATCAAGATATGCTAGTTGCGATTGCAGATATGAAAATTTTAGATTTACTATCTGATGATTACTTACATAAAGTTGTTAACGAAATAAATGAAGACGATATTGTTGTGTTAGATACAAATTTAAATCAAGAGACGATTTCTTATTTTTTAAGTAAAGTAAATGCAAAAGTATACTGTGATCCTATTAGTGCAGCAAAAGCAATGAAAATTAAAGAGCACATTAGTAAAATTTATATGATAAAGCCAAATAAATTAGAGGCTGAAATAATAAGTGGTATAAAGATAAATGGACCTGAAGACTATGTTAATATTTTAAACTATTTTGTGGATAAAGGATGTAAAGAGGTTATAGTGACACTTGGAAAAGAGGGTGTTATTGCGACAAATTCAAAAGAGTATTTACATATAACGCATCCATATTTACCGATTGTAAATGCAACAGGCGCAGGTGATAGTTTTTTAGGAGCCTATATTGATTCAAAAAAAGAAAATATGGATTTCTATAGTAGAGTGGTGTATGCGATAAGTGCATCGATGATAACGATTTCTAGTGTTGATACGGTATGTCCGAAAATCAGCAAAGAAAATATATTAAAACAAAAAAACATGATCAAATTTAAAGGAGAAAATCTATGTTAATTAAAATTAATCCAGAAGTAGCTTTAGCAATTAAAGAAAACAGACCAGTTGTTGCACTTGAGTCAACAATTATTTCCCACGGTATGCCATATCCACAAAACGTTGAAACGGCGTTAAATGTAGAAGCGATTATTCGTGAAAATGGAGTTGTGCCAGCAACGATTGGTATTATTGATGGAGTTGGTATTATTGGAATGACTCCTCAAGAGATTGAACAATTTGGAAGTCGTGGCGGTATTGCAAAGGTTAGTAGAAGAGATTTACCAGTAATTATTGCAAAAAAAGAATGGGGAGCAACAACTGTTGCTACAACAATGATTTTGGCTGCAATGGCAGATATTGAAGTATTTGTAACTGGAGGAATTGGTGGTGTGCATCGCGGTGCGCAAGAAACATATGATATTTCAGCTGACCTTCAAGAATTAGCGAACACAAATGTGACGGTAATTTGTGCGGGTGCAAAAGCGATTTTAGATTTGCCGCTTACTTTAGAATATCTTGAAACGTATGGTGTTCCAGTACTTGGATATAAAACAGATGAACTAGCAGCATTTTATTCAGTAACAAGTGGATTGAAACTTGATTATAAAATGGATAGCACACTGGATATTGCAAAAGCAGTAGTTGCGAAAAGAGAGTTAGGTTTAGACGGTGGAGTTGTTGTTTCTAATCCTATACCAAAAGAGTATGCATTAGAAAATGAATATATTAATGAATATATAGAAAGAGCGTTGTTAGATATGAAGGCTGCAAATGTAAGTGGAAAAGACTCTACACCATTCTTATTAAAGGCGATTAAAGAGGCGACAGCAGGAAAAAGTTTAGAGGCGAATATTGAACTTGTATACAATAATGCAAGAGTGGGATCTAAAGTGGCGAAAGAGATTTGTGAATTAAAAGGAAAACAATAATATGTATGATAAATGTGTAGCGTTATTAAATGAACGCGGTGTAGCGATGTCTGATATTGTAGATTGTGTATTATTTTTACAAAAACAATACATTTTAAACTTACGCGAAGAAGAAGCGGAATCTGCAGTAGAAAGTGTTATAAGCAAAAGAGAAGTGCAACATGCGATTTTAGTTGCTATTGAACTTGATAAACAAGCTGAAAAAAATACGATGATAGATAAACAGTTAACTGAAATCATTAGTAAAGATGCTGGACTATTTGGAATAGATGAGGTGTTGGCATATGGTATATGTAATTTGTATGGTTCAATTGCTTTGACAAATTATGGATATATAGACAAAGTGAAACCAGGAATCATTGCGAAGCTAAATGATCATAATCAAGAAATGTGTCATACATTTTTAGATGACATTGTTGGGGCAATTGCCGCAAGTGCCGCAAGTAAAATCGCACACACAAATTAAGTGGAGGTATATATGAAAAGAATATTATTAATTTTAATGATTCTCTTACTCTTGGTTGGATGTACACCAAAAGAAGAGACACTAGGAACTTACTATACAATAAGTGTTTCAGATTTAATGGATAAAATGGATAATGGAGATGAGTTTGTTGTTTATCTAGGACTGTCTACATGTGGGTCATGCGCTACTTATAAATCTGTGATTGAAGAGTATATTAAAAATTATGATACAGATTTCTATTATGTAGAGCTTGATAATGAAAGTGAAGAGATGATAGAGCTTTTAGGTGAAGAATATTTAAAAGGAATTGAAAATGTTCCAGTTACATTTATTTTAGATGGAAAAGAAACTTTAGATCGCAAAGTTGGGATTATTGAATATCGCGCTTTAAAAGATTTCTTGTTTGAAAATGGATATGCAACAGAATAATCTACTTGAAAAAATCTTAACAAAAGAGGATTTAGTAAAACACTTTAAAATGATGGGGATAGAAAAAGGGATGACAATTGAAGTTCATTCCTCTTTGAAATCATTTGGTTATGTATGTGGTGGAGCACAAGCGGTTGTTGATGCATTGCTTGAAGTTGTTTCATATGAAGGGACAGTATTAATGCCGATGCAAACGGGTGATAATTCAGAACCGAGTTATTGGCAAAATCCTCCAATTGCACATGAACTACAAAAAGAAGTTAGACTACATATGCCCCCTTATCATAAAAAGGAATCTGAGTTAAGGAAAATGGGAGCAATTGCCAATAATTTTAGAAGAAGAGATGGTGTTGTATATTCAAATCATCCAACTGTAGCTTTGGCTGCATGGGGTAAGTATGCAAAACTTTTATGTAATAGACAATCACTTCATTTTGGATTAGGAGAAGAATCACCGCTAGCAAGACTGTATGAGTTGAAAGGATATGTGCTTTTACTTGGTGTAGATTATGATAATTGTACTGCCTTACACTTAGCGGAATACCGAAGCGATATACGTCCGATTATTCTTCAAGGGGCTGCTGTTGAATTAAATGGAGCGCGTGTTTGGAAAAAATATTTGGATATTGAATTGGATTCTACATCTTTTGTTGATATTGGAAATAAATTAGAACAAAATAATCTTGTATCTATTTTAAAAATTGGGGAAGCTCAATGTAAGTTTTTTAAGATGAATACTGCTGTGGATTATGCAGTGGATTATTTTGAAACAAGTAAATAAAAAAACGTTCATATAAAGTGAACGTTTTTTTATTTAAGTGCTGTGATTAAAATTTTAACAATAGATTCTAAAAAAGTTTGATCTTCTAAGTCGAATTGATTTAAGTTGTAAGAATCGACATCTAATACGCCAATTAAAGCATCTTCTTTTATAATTGGTACAACAATTTCACTATTGCTTGCGCCATCACATGCAATGTGTCCTGCAAACTTATGTACATTATCAACTAATATTGTTTTTCTTTCATAGGCGCTTGTGCCACATACACCTTTGTTTAATTCAATTTTTGTGCAAGCAACTTTTCCTTGAAAAGGTCCTAAGTATAAAGCGTCATCTATATATAAGTAGAACCCCACCCAATTAACGTGTTCCAATGTTTCAAATAATAGTGCACTCAGATTTGAATATAAGCTAATGTTTGGAAGGGAAGAATCCAAAATGGCTTCTGCTTGCTTTAGGCATAAACTGTAATTTTTTGTTTTGCTCATAATAACTCCTTTCAATATTATATATTATACATTATATATAGAAGAATCGCTTAATAAATTAATTTGAGAATATAGATGAATTATTATATAATAGGTAAGCTGAATAAGAGGTGATAGTATGTTGAAACAATTTCAAGAAATCATAATACAAAGCTATAAGCATGATAAGTCTTTACATAGAACTTGGTCTAAAGCAGTTGTACTTGAGGTGAGTGAAAAAAGGACGGTTGTAATTACGGATAAAGCATGGGTAATCGAAGCGGATGGCAGACGTTGGATTACAAGAGAACCTGCTATTTGTTTTTTCTATCCTGATAGATGGTTCAATGTGATTGCGATGATTCGAAAAAGTGGGATTTACTATTATTGTAATTTGGCGACTCCAAGCATTTATGATGGAGAGGCATTAAAAAATATTGACTACGACTTAGATGTTAAAGTATACCCTGATAAAAGTTTAGATATTCTAGATGAAGATGAATTTAAAAAACATAGCAGGAAGATGGAGTACCCTTCAGAGATAGAGGTAATACTTAGAAAAGAAATTGAAGATATTAAGTTATTGGTATCAAAGGAATTAAGTCCATTTAATGTTGATGAGATTAATGAACATTATAAAAAGTATATGATTAATGCTTTAAATAAGGGTTAAAAGCGAATTTCAAAAAAACACAAAAAAAAGCGTGCAAAAGGGCAAGAATAGTAGTATAAT
>CAYJAB010000022.1:0-18013 GCA_964368305.1 uncultured Erysipelotrichaceae bacterium
ATGGCGACGGTGCATTTAAAGATCCAGTTGGAAAAATTTGGGAACTTGCAGATCCTATTGTATCACCAGGTTACACAAAAGGTCTTGAAGGTCAACCAAATGAAATTAAATTGAAGTACTTAGCAGATAACGACTTCGCTCATTTAAAGGGAGAAGAACTTAAAAAAGCAATTGAAGAGTATATCAAAAGTAAACCAACTGATTTAGTTGGGAATATGGTTTCTCAAGGGACTACACCTAGAAGACTTACTGATTTAATTGGATCACTTTGTGATTTAACTTCAGGAAGTGGAGACAAAGGTACACCTGTAATTTATATTCAAAATTATTTTGACAATTATGCTAAATAAGTAGAAAAGCTATCATATGATAGCTTTTTTTATCGTTAATACAATTTGAATCAAAGTTCACCTACAAGTTCTTTTGCCTTAGCGCGTGCTTCAATTAATACTTCTTTTCCTTTTGGTGTAATTGTATAGTACTTTCTTACTTTACCTTCTACAATTTTATTTTCTAAATCCAAAAGCTCTGCTTTGTGAAGTTGGTGTAAAATAGGGTAGAGTGTTCCTGGACTTATCGTGTATCCATGGTGTTTTAATTCTTCTATCATAAATGTTCCAAAGATAGGTTCTTTGTTGGCGTGATGTAAAATATGCACTTGTATAAATCCGTTAAATAATTTTTTTGTTGTTTTATCTTGCATAATATTTCTCCTTGTGGTATTCTAATATCGAAAATCGATAACGATAATCGTAATTGATGTAAATAGTATAATATATTTTCAATATATATACAAGGAGGAAGTATGTTAAAAACTAAAAATCTCATATTTAAAGATATTATTTGTTATGAAGATATTGAAATTAAAGAGTGTAAAATGAATTTTATTAGTGGTCCTAGCGGATGTGGGAAAAGTACATTATTAAAATTGTTTAATAAGACATTACAAAGAAGTGCAGGTAATATTTTATATAAAGATAAACCAATTGATTTATATGAAAGTATCGCTTTAAGAAAAGAAGTTAAATTAATTTCTCAAGCATCTTACTTATTTGCAATGACTGTTAGAGAAAATTTTGAAATGTATCATCAATATTGTGATAGTTCATTAAAGTTAAATGATGATATTATGATTCGATACTTATCATTGGTTAAAATTAACGTTGATTTAAATCAAGATTGTTCAATTTTATCAGGAGGTCAAAAGCAACGTGTGTATCTTGCGATATGTTTATCTTTAGATTCTAGTGTTATTATGCTGGATGAACCTACATCTGCATTAAATCATGAATTAGCACATGATTTATTTGATAGTTTAAAAGATTACATGTACAAACATAAAAAAACAATGATTGTTGTAAGTCATGATTTAGAGTTGGTAAAAAAGTATTCTGATCATACGATTCATTTAAAAGGGGGAAATTAAAATGAGTAATGCAGTTTCTATTAGTCTTTTTAATTTTTGTTTGATTTATTTATTATTAATAATTGTAGCGATTTTAATGAAAGTAAGTAAAATAGATAAGACAAAATTATTGTTAATCGCAAGTGTTAGGATGACGGTTCAACTTGTGATTGCAGGATATATATTAATGTATTTATTAGAGAATCCTTCTCCGATTTTAATCATAAGTTATGTTTTAATCATGTGTGGGTTTGCGATCCATAGAGTTCTTTCTGTAAACCGTGGTTTAAATAAGAAGTTTCAAACGATAATTGGGATTTCAATCTCATTTTCTGCACTTATGGTAATCTTATTTTTTATTATTGTAATTACTGAACAAAGCTTCTTTAATCCTCAATATACAATTCCAATTAGTGGAATGATATTAGGAAACGCAATGACAGGTGTATCCTTAGGTGTTAAGACATTTATTTCAAAGTATAAAGATGCATCTTTACAAATGGAAGTTTTATTAAATCAAGGTGCAACCCCTAAAAGAATTCTATTACCTCTTGTAAATGATGCGTTTGCGACTGCACTTCTTCCAACAATAAACTCAATGTTGGGGATGGGGATTGTTTCTTTGCCTGGTATGATGACAGGTCAGATTTTATCGGGAGAATCTCCATTAACCGCAATTTTATATCAAATCGCAATTATGATTAGTATTTCTACAGTAGTTTGTTTATCCGTTTACCTATCTCTTCAACTTGGATATAAAACATTGTATAATAAAGATAGCCAATTTCTATTGGAAGGAGATAATCAATGAAATGTATAAATATGGATAACTGTCCATGCCCAAAAGTTAACTGTGTGAATCATGGAAGATGTTGTAGTTGTGTGAATAAACACAAAGCTACAGATAGTTTACCGCATTGCCTCTTTATGGATAATGAAGGAGATAAAAGTATTGAGAATTATTATCGTACATTAAAGGAAAGATTTGAATCAAAATAAGAGAGTAAAAAGCAATACATATGTGTATTGTTTTTTATATGTGAATTTATGTGAAATTAAGCATTATAAATATGTATATGGTATACTTTTAAACATGAGGTAATTTATGAAGAAAATATTAAAGTGTGTCATACTGGCTCTATTAATTAGTGGATGCTCAGTTGAAAATAAAAAAGAAGATGAAAATAAAATAGAACAAGATAAGTCAGAATTTTTAATTTATGATAATACCGTACAGTCTTATACTGTGAATCAATATGAAGGATTTGCGCCAAATGACAGTATTATTTTAAATGGAGCGAGTGCAGATGTTGAAAGTACATTTGATGTTTTTAGTGTGCAGGTTCATAATAGTATGGATAATATGGATAGCATTTCGTTTGTGAAAAATGGTTTAATGTTAATTGAAAATCATAACTACACGATTTCTTTTAATATCGCATCAACGATAGATAAAGATATTAGGATACGGGTTGTGAATCAGGAAACAGCAGTGAATTTGTATGATGGGTATAAAACAGTAAATAATTCAAATGTTTCTTTTACTTTTAAGTCGAATGTTACAAGCTACGCAAGTGCACTTGTTGTTGATTTTGGTGGAGAGTCTTTAAAGAACTTTACAATTGAATTATCGGATGTTCAAGTACGTTCTAGTGCAAATCATGCAAATGTAAAAGTTAATCAACTGGGATATGAAGTAAATAAAGAAAAAGAAGCAATGTTCACATACTATGATGGAGATTATTTTGGTATTTATAATGAAGACGATAAACTTGTATATCGAGGAACAATAAAGAATAAGAAAGAAGACTATTTTTCGCAAGAGTATGTTGGTGTAGGAGATTTTAGTGATTTTGATGAAGTAGGAACTTATTATATTGTTGCGCAAAATGGAAATTATTCATACGAATTTGAAATAGGTGAGAATATGTATGATCAATTATTGGATGATACATTAAGAATGATTTCCACGCAAAGATGCGGACATGATTTGTCAGAAGAATTATATAAAGATATGGCACATGCAGCATGTCACAATCGTGAATCAATGGTTTATTGGACATACGATACAATTTTAGCAGATGGTGGTTGGCATGATGCTGGCGACTATGGGCGTTTTACAAACACCGCATTAAAAACAATGATGGATTTAATGTTGAGTTATATGATAAATGAAGAAGAGTTTAATGATGAATTACGTATAGTGGAAAGTGGCAATGGCGTGAATGATTTGTTAGATGAAATTAAAGTTGGTACAGATTATTTACTTAGTATACAAAGAGCAGATGGTGGGATTTATTCTAAAGTTGTAACTGAGCAATTTGCTGATTTTGTATCTCCTGAAGATGATCTTGAGCAATTATATGCTTTACAAGTGGACACACCATCGATGGCTTTTGCAAGTGCAGTTTTTGCGATTGGGTCTGTTATATTTGAAGAAAGTGATCCAACATATAGTCAAAGACTTGAGGATGCTGCCTATTTATCATATAAACTTACTGGTGAGCAGGGGTTTATTGGACAGCCAGATATTGAAGAAATTGATAGTGGACATTATGTCGATCATGAAGATGTGACAGAGCGATACTTAATGGAAATTGCAATGTGGTATATGACTCAAGATGATATATATTTAGATAATGCGTTTGTTCATAAAGATTTAATTAATGAATATAATGTAAACTATTCCAATCCTGCATTTTATGGAAGTTTTATTTATGCATATTATGGGGATGAAAACGATGGAAGAAGAATAGATGTTGCAAATGAAATCGTAAAAATCGCAAATGATTATTATTTTGTTGCAGAAAATGCAGGGTATTTAACTTCTTTATCTTCTTATCATTGGGGGAGCAATGGTGTTGCTGCAAATCAAGCGTCTATGATGCTGATGGCATATCTTTTAAATGGTGATTATAAATATGTGGAAGCCGCATATGATCAAGTTCATTACTTTTTGGGTCGAAATTCGATAAATCATTCGTATATTACTGGATATGGTGAAAATCATCCAGATGATATTCACCATCGATTTACAGAAGCAAATAATGCTGATTTAATTGGAGCGTTGGTTGGAGGAGCGAATGAAAATCTTGAAGAGGGAATTATATCTAATAATGTAAACTATGATACTCCGCCTTCAAAAAGTTATATTGATGATTCAAGAAGTTACTCAACAAATGAAGTAGCGATTTATTATAATTCTCCGTTGATATTTGTGTTGTCTACTTTAAATCAAATTGATTAAAAAAAGCTTCATTGAAGCTTTTTTTTATATACGATATAGACGATCGTGATATTGTTTTTCTAATTGTTCATTGTATTCACGTCCACCATCGATATTTTGTGATTTATAAATAGGAGGAGTAATTCCATTATCTAAGATGATTTTCGCAGCTTCGTATGTTACTGCTTGAAGAAGCAATGAAGTAGTTATTGTAGACATTCCACATACTTTAGTGTCAAGTCCTTCAAGATTAATCATACTATCTCCATCGCCGATTCTATTGTCTAATACAATATCCGCAATTTCATATAAGTTTTTATTGCAACTGTGCTTAGATTTAAGTTTTTTAGAAGCTTCGAGTGCAGTTACTGCAACTACTGTTGCACCTTTTTCTTTTGCACCAAGTGCGATTTCAATTGGTAAAGGATTTCTACCAGAATTTGAAATGATAAATACAACATCATTTTTTCTAATATCAACTTTTTTCATAAATGCTGTTCCAACACCTTCAATGCTTTCATAAGCACCACCTGCAGGTTCTTTAATGTTTTTCGTTGGAATGAATCCACCAGCACGATGAGTAAGCTCAAGTGCACCTGCATTAGAGTGTCCGGCTCCAAAAGCTTGAACGATTCCACCTGATCCTAAAGCGTCCGCAATTGATTGAGCAGCTTTTTTTATGTTTTCTTGCTGTGTTTGCTTACATTCTTCTACTAATTCTTGTACGACATCAAAAACAATTGTATCCATAGTTTTTTCTCTCCTTTTAACTATATAATCTAATTCTATCACTTGGATACTTTAAGTCAATATTGTTTTGAGTTGCCTAATAAAATTATGATATAATACCAAATGAAGTGAGGGATGAGTATGAATGAAAAAATAATATTTATGGGAACACCAATATTCGCAACGCATATTTTAAAGCGATTAATAAAAGAAGGATATGATGTGATTGCGGTTGTTACCCAGCCTGATAAACCGGTTGGGAGAAAAAGAGAGTTATTGCCAACCCCTGTAAAACAGGTGGCACTTGAGCATAATATTCAAGTTTTGCAACCAAATAAAATTAGAGAAGAGTATCAAGAGATTCTTGATTTAAATGCGGATTTAATTATTACATGTGCATATGGACAAATTGTTCCTAAAGTATTGTTAGATGGACCAAGACTAGGATGTATAAATATTCATGCATCGTTACTCCCTAAAAATCGTGGGGGTGCACCTATTCATAAAGCAATTATGTATGGTGAAAAAGAGTCAGGTATTTCTATAATGCGAATGGCTGTAAAGATGGATGCAGGGGATGTATGTTCTGTTTCAAAAGTCATAATTGAAGATACAGATACAATGGGAGATTTACATGATAAACTTGCACAAAGTGGAAGTGATTTAATTATTGATACATTACCTAGTATTTTAAATGAAACGGCTGTATTTGAAAAACAAGATGAATCTTTAGTGACGTATTCTTATAATGTTTCTAAGGAGGAAGAGTTTGTATGTTTTAATAAGTCATATCAAGAGATTTACGATCATATAAGAGCTTTGATTCCGTATCCTGTTGCATATGGATTAGTTGAAGATAGAAAAATAAAATTTCATAAAATCAGAAAGTCAAATGAAACATCAAACAAGGAAAATGGAACAATTCTTGGATTAGTTGACAATGCGATGGCAATTGCAGTTGATCAAAAAGTATTATTGATTGATCAGCTTCAAGTAGAAGGGAAATCTAAAATGAGCGCTGTTGATTTTTTTAATGGACAGGGGAAAGCTTATATTCAAAAGGTGTTTAAAAATGAATGTTAAAAAAATGTGTATTATGGGATTGATGATATCATTAATTACAGTATGTACAATGTATATTAAAGTTCCGATTACGGTTGGGTATTTAAATTTGGGAGATGCATTGATTATGATGTTTTCAGCATGTGTCAGTACTTCTTCCATGCTTGTTTTAATTGGAGGGGTATCAAGTGCGCTTGCGGATGTTTTTTTAGGATATTCACAATATGCAATTTTTACACTAATTATTAAATCGATTGAGGCATACGTTGTCTATTTTGGATTAAAACATATAAAAAGTCCTGCAGTTGTCTTTTTAATTGCTGGACTAGTAATGGCATTTGGATATGGTGTTGTAGATGCAATATTGGCTTCAAACATCAATTTGTTTGTTCCTCAATTCTTGGTTAA
Organism: uncultured Erysipelotrichaceae bacterium; assembly: GCA_964368305.1. GTDB lineage: Bacteria > Bacillota_I > Bacilli_A > Erysipelotrichales > Erysipelotrichaceae > CAYJAB01. The sequence continues at coordinate 6,831 of CAYJAB010000022.1, forward strand.
CAGTATTCAAGGGATTGCCTCTGCAATTGTGGCGATGCTATGTTATCCTTATGTTAAAAAAATAATTAAAGGAATTTAATTTTTCTTTTTTGAATTTATAAGTGAAAAGGCAAGTTTGCCTTTTTTTATATCGTTGTTTTTGGTATAATGTTTATGCTTAAAAAGGAGGTTTACTTAATATGGACCAAAAAAATATTCGTAACTTTTCTATCATAGCCCATATAGACCATGGTAAGTCTACTTTAGCGGATAGAATATTAGAAATCACTGAAACTGTTCAGTTAAGAGAGATGCAAGCACAAATGCTTGATCAACTTGAACTTGAACGTGAACGTGGTATTACAATAAAATTAAACGCTGTACAATTAAAGTACACAGCACTAGATGGACAGGAGTATATTTTACATTTAATTGATACTCCAGGACATGTCGATTTTACGTATGAGGTATCAAGATCACTTGCAGCATGTGAAGGTGCTGTTTTAGTTGTGGATGCGGCGCAAGGAATTGAAGCGCAAACACTTGCAAATGTGTATTTGGCTTTAGATAATGAACTTGAAATTATTCCTGTTATCAATAAAATTGATTTACCAAGTGCAGAGCCTGAGCGCGTTATTCATGAAATTGAAAACGTAATTGGACTTTATGCCAGCGATGCACCTTTAATATCTGCCAAAAGTGGATTGAACATTCGTCAGGTTTTAGAAGAAGTTGTAACGAAAGTACCACCGCCAAAAGGAAATCCGGATGCACCATTGAAAGCATTGGTATTTGATTCTGTTTATGATGCATATCGTGGTGTTATTGTATCTGTTCGTATATTAGACGGTAGCGTTAAAATCGGCGATAAAATTCGCTTTATGCAAACAGGTGTTGAGTATGATGTAGTGGAAGTTGGAGTACGTACGCCAAAAGAAGTAAAAAAATCAGAACTTACAACAGGTGAGGTAGGATGGATTTGTGCGAGCATTAAATCTGTAAAAGATATCAATGTTGGAGATACTGTAACACATGCAGAAAATCCTACAAAACAAGCGCTTGCTGGATATCGTAAACTGAATTCAATGGTTTATTGTGGTTTTTATCCTACAGATAGTAATCGATATAATGATTTAAGGGAAGCTTTAGAAAAGCTTCAGTTAAATGATGCCGCATTAAAATTTGAAGCAGAAAATTCACAAGCATTGGGATTTGGATTTAGATGTGGATTTTTAGGTTTATTACACATGGATGTTATTCAAGAAAGACTTGAAAGAGAATATAACTTAACATTAATTGCAACTGCACCAAGTGTTATTTATCACGTATACTTAACAGATGGATCAATGAAAGAAGTAGATAATCCAGCGCATCTTCCAGATGTTCAAAAGATCAAGCATTTAGAAGAGCCTTATGTACAGGCAAATATCATAGTTCCACAAGATTATGTAGGAGCTGTAATGGATTTATGCCAGAAAAAACGTGGTATTTATAAAGATATGACATTAATTGATGGATCACGTCAATCTTTAGTATATGATTTACCACTTGGAGAAATTGTATATGATTTCTTTGACAAACTTAAATCTTGTACAAAAGGGTATGCATCTTTTGATTATGAATTAAATGGATATCAAGCTTCTAATCTTGTTAAGATGGATATTTTATTAAATGGAGAAATGATTGATGCTTTATCTATTATTGTGCATCGTGATTTTGCATATCAAAGAGGAAGTGCAATTACATCTAAATTAAAAGAGCTCATTCCTTCTCAACAGTTTGAAATTCCTGTACAAGCGGCTATTAACAATAAAATAATCGCAAGAACAAATATTAAAGCATTAAGAAAAAATGTATTAGCTAAATGTTATGGTGGAGATATTTCTCGTAAGAAAAAATTGTTAGAAAAGCAGAAAAAAGGGAAAAAGAGAATGAAATCGGTAGGGTCTGTTGAGATACCACAAGAAGCATTCTTTGTCTTAGCTGAGATTTCTAAAGACGACTAATCATTTTAATATTTCCTAATGGAGGTTGTATGATTGAAAAACAAATACAAGACTTAAGAAAAAGTCGAGGTTGGGATAAAACAGACACGAATGCAATCCTTGTGAAATCAATTGTAGTTGAAGCTGCAGAATTGCTAGAGTGTTATCAATGGGATGAAAATCCTAAAAATATGGAAGCTGTGAAAAGTGAAATTGCAGACATTTTAATGTATGCAATTTCATTTTGTATTGACAATGGATGGGACTATCAAGAGGTTATTTTGAGTAAGTTTGCGGATGTGAAAAAGAGATATCCGATACAAGAAAATGACTAAAGCACTTTATGTACACATTCCTTTTTGTAAGGAAATATGCGGGTATTGTGATTTTTCTCGTTGTAAGTATCAACTTAAACTTTCAAATACATACTTAGATGCATTAGAAAAACAATTCAGTCAAATTAAGGCAAATCAATTTGAAACAATCTATATTGGTGGAGGAACGCCAACATCATTAAATTTACTTCAACTTGAAAGATTATTTAAAATGATTGAACCTTATTCAAAAAATGTTATTGAATATACAATTGAAATTAATCCAGATACACTTACGGATGAAATGGCACTTCTTTTGTCAAATTATCGAATTAACCGAGCAAGCATTGGACTTCAATCTACAAGTGATCTTCTTTTAAAAGAAATAGGACGCACGCATACATTTAAACATGTAAAAAAATGTATTGATATTTTAAATAATGTTGGGATAGATAATATTTCTGTTGACTTAATGTATGGACTTCCTAATCAAAAACTAGAGGATGTCATTAAAAGTATTGAAGATGTTGCACTGTTAAACATTCAGCATGTTTCTATTTATTCTTTAACAATTGAAGAAAATAGTCGTTTTAATAAAGAAGGCATCAAACAAGTATCATCAGATTTAGAAACACAAATGTATTTAGCTTCTATTTATCATTTGGAAAAAAATGGGTTTATACAATATGAAGTTAGTAGTTTTTCTAAACAAGGTAAACAATCTTGTCATAATCTAATGTATTGGAATTATGAGGATTTTTGTGGGATTGGATTAAGTGCAAGTGGAAAAGAAAATGAAATCAGGTATAAAAATACAAGTAATTTCATCACTTATTTTAATGAGATGTTTATTGAAGAAAAATTGTATTTATCAAATCAAGATCAAATATTTGAACATATTATGATGTCGTTGCGTTTAAAGAAAGGTATAGATTTAAATAAAATTAAATCTTTATATGATTTTGATTTTGAATTAGAATACAAGGATGTATTACAAAGACAAATTCAAGAAAATTTAGTTGTCTTAGATCATGGTTACTTGAAGACGACAAGTAAAGGTATGTTGATGCTAAATGATATTTTAGTAGATTATTTAGAGGAATAGTATTGTATATAAAGGTAATGTATGATATTATATATAAGCTTTTGTACTGGGTTTATGGATACCTCATCCTTTTACTCGGTTCAATGGGACTAGAACAAGGAGGAAATAAACATGTTATCTAAAGAAAGAAAAACTCAAATTATGTTAGAGTATGCTCGCACTGAAGGGGATACTGGTAGCGTTGAAGTACAAGTTGCTGTATTAACAGAACAAATCAATGTATTAACTGCTCACTTAAAAGAACATAAAAAAGACTATCATTCACTTCGCGGATTAATGAAAATGGTTGGACGTCGTAGACGTTTAATGGCATACTTAAAAAATAAAGATGTTAACCGTTACCGTGAGTTAGTAAAACGTTTAGGATTACGTAAATAATCTCTTGCTATGCAAGAGATTTTTTTTATGTAGTTTACTAAATAATGTTATGATATATAAAAGGGAGAAAATTATGAAAAAATACATTTCAAGCATATTTTTTATATTATCTGTACTTGTGTTGCATTTTACACCATTGAATGAGATTCATGGCAGATCGGATGCTGCGATTATTGTAGGTATTTTTGGATTGGTTGGAATTGTAGTTTCACACTTATTCAAATTCAAGACGTTAAATCTAATTGTAAGTTTGGGTTATTTGGCATCATTTTTGTTAGCGGTGCTCACATATACAACAACCACAGATCCAATCCTCGGAAGTACAAATAATTTATGGGTGATATGGGTGTATTGCTATTGGGTTATGATGATTATTGCGTCGGGAATTGACTTATATTTGAAAGTAAAAAGTAAATTATTAAAGAAATAGGGCATCATATAAAAAAAGCAACTTTTATAAAGTTGCTTTTTATTATTTTTCTGAATCTTTTGTTTTTGTAATCATAGCTGCTTTTTGATTTAAAATTACAGGAATTACAATTGGATTTCTATGTGTTTTATTGTATAAGAATGGTTCAAGTGAACTTCTTACACATTTCTTTAGCTCTCCAAATGTTGTTTTTTGTTGCATTTTCTTACGTAATGCATCATAAACTACAAGTTCAGCTTCTTTTAGTAATCCATGACTCTCTTTGATAAATACGAATCCACGGCTTACAATATTTGGGCGACATAATATTTTGTTGTATCGAGAATCGATTGTTACGATTACTGCAACAAGTCCATTGTCTGCTAGAATTTTACGATCTCTAAGCACAGCTGTAGATAATCCTGAAACATCATTTCCATCTACATAAATATCATCAGTTTGGATACGAGAGTTTGCTTTAAAGACTTCACCATTTCTTAATGCAAGAACATCACCGTTGGCACATATAAATACATTTTCTTTTGCAACACCTGTTTCAATTCCGGTATTAGCATGCATTTTTAGCATTTTATACTCACCATGCATTGGCATGAAATATTTTGGTTTAATTAATTGTAACATTAATTTTTGTTCTTCTTCAGATGCATGTCCAGTTGTGTGGAGCGAAGATAAAATAGAGTTTGTTAAAACATTTGCACCAGCACGTGTTAAACTGTTTACTGTTTTGTTAACGCTCATCGCATTTCCAGGAATTGGGCTACTAGAGAAAATTACTGTATCTCCTGGGAAGATTTTGATATAACGGTGTGTACCATTCGCAATACGTGAAAGTGCCGCAAGTGGTTCGCCTTGTGATCCTGTACAGATAATACATACTTTATCAGCAGGTGTAAAATTTAATTGATCTGGAGATAAAAAGTGTTCATCTCCTATATTGATGTGTTTTAATTTTCTTCCGATTTCTACAACGTTTTCCATAGAACGTCCAAAGATAATAATCTTACGACCACTTTCAACGGCTGCTTCTATAATTTGTTGAACACGATGTACATTACTTGCGAAGGTTGCGACAATCAAACGTCCCTTTGCTTTTTTTGTAATTGCTAATATTTTTGAGGCTACTTTTTTCTCACTTATTGAAAAGTCTTCAACAGACGAGTTTGTTGAATCACTCATTAATAAGGTAACGCCAACTTGACCTAAAAACGCCATTTTTTGATAATCAGAATTTGTTCCGACTGGGGTTAAGTCAAACTTAAAGTCTCCAGTACTAACGATTCTACCATTTGGTGTATTAATAATTAATCCAAGTGAATCTGGAATTGAGTGGATTGTATTAAAAAATCCAATACTGAAATGTTCTGTTTCAATTCTTGATTCTTCTGTAATTTGAACAAGTTTGGTTTGAGAAAGTTTTCTTCTTTCTTCTAATTTTCTTTGAATTAGACTACATGCGAATCTAGGTGCATAGATTTTTTCAATTTTAATGCTTTGCATCAAAAAAGGAATTCCACCAATATGGTCTTCATGTCCATGTGTAATTACAAGTGCTTTGATTTTGTGTGCATTTGTAACTAGATACGTATAATCTGGAATAACATAGTCTACACCAAGTAATTTTTCATCTGGAAATAAAATTCCGCAGTCAATAATAATAATTTCATCTTGATGTTCTATACAATACATATTTTTCCCGACTTCTCCAAGTCCTCCAAGGGCAAATACTAATGTATCTGTATCTCTGTTCATATTATCTAATTTTTGTACTTTTTTGTCTTCTGTTTTCTTTTTTGGAGTTTGTTTTGTTTTATTATTCATTTAGTCTCCTTCTCTTAATTTATTCAATAACTTCAGCACCTGCAATTTCTTGCCAAGGTTGCTTTGTATTAATGCGGTCATAAAATAGTTTTCCATTTAAGTGGTCAATTTCGTGTTGTAAAACTACAGATAAAAAACCACTTGCTTTAATAACAATTTCTTCATTTGTAATCAAATCAAAAGCTTTTACTTTTATTCTTGCATATCTTGGGACAAACCCAATATGTTCATCTTCAACAGATAAACATCCTTCTCCATTTTTTAAATATGCAATTTGTTCAGAATGTGAAATAATTTTTGGATTTGCAAGTGCATATACATATTCAACCCATTCATCTTTTATTTCTTCTTGTACACAAACTGCAATTAACTGTTTAGAAATTCCAACTTGTGGAGCGGCTAAACCAACTGCTGGTTTTAAATTATACTTTTTTTGTAATTCTTCATCTTGTGAGTCTACTACATAATCTAAAAGACTTGATAAAATCTTTTTATCTTTGTTAGTAAGAGGAAAATCGACTTTTAAAGCCTTTTCTCTTAATATAGGATCATTATCTAGTAATACTTTTACGTATTTTTTTTTCATCTGCTATAACCTCATATCTATTTTAGTCTAATTATGAAAAGAAATAAAGTATTTTACATAAAAGAATTCAGATTTTTTATTATTTTGTCTGACTTTAAATTATGTTAAAATAATCATAGAGGTATTTTATGATAAAAAAAATTCTTTCAATTTTAAAGTTTCCAAGTAAATCTGACTTTATTTTACATTTGTTTGTTGTATTGATGGTTTTGTTTGGAAGTGTGATGGCATTAAGTGCAGGAATGGACTTTAATAGAGATGATATTGCTACAGGTATAAATTTAGACCCATTAATTAATGAGATGATAAAAAAACTACTACTTGCTTCAATAGGGTATTTTATTATGCTATTTGCTGCGAAGTTTTTTTCACTTCGATTGATGCGTAAATATATGTGGTTAATTGTAATAGGAACAGGGGTATTACTATTTGGTACAATTTTTGTGGAGAGTTCAACAGGTGCGAATGCATGGTATGTAATTCCTGGGTTTGGAAGTATTCAGCCAAGTGAATTCTCAAAAGTTGTTATATTAATGGTTATGGCTTTTTATTTAGGGGAAAAAAGCTCTACAAAACTGAACTGGAAAGAACTTCTAAAAAGACCATTTTGCATTATAATGATTTACTGTCTGATTGTTGGAATTCTTCAAAGAGACTTTGGAACAGCGCTTGTTATGTTTGCATTAGGATATATATGCTTCTTTATTTCTTCGAACCCTAATTTAAAAAAGGTTCAGTTTTATGGAGTTGGTATTACAGTTGTATTGTTTATTTTGGCGGCATATCTTATTTCACCTGACGGAATCAATGTTGTAAAAAAGATTACAGCATTTGAATATCAGGCTGCAAGATTTGAATCCTCTTTGAATCCGTTTGAAAACCCATATGGGAGTGGTTATCAATTGATCAATGGATTAGTTTCATTTAGTACGGGTGGATTAAATGGGATTGGATTTGGACAATCTATTCAAAAATATGGATATTTATTTGCGGCAGATACAGATTTTATTTTAGCGATAATTGTAGAAGAACTTGGTATGTTTGGGTTCGCAATCGTTGTTTTAGGAAGCTTTATTATTGTGCAACGATTGATTAAGTATGCTTTATTAATTCAAAGCACTTCAGCTAAAATGATATTATTTGGAACAGCATCCTATTTAGTAATACATTTTTTCTTAAATGTGGGAGGGGTAACTGGATTAATCCCATTGACCGGTGTTCCATTGTTGATGATTTCAACAGGAGGGTCTTCACTGTTTGCGTTTATGATGGCGGTTGGAGTTTGTCAAGCACTTATTAGTCAATATAATAAAGGAGAATTACAATGAGGATAATTGCGGGGGAGTTTCGCTCACGTGTTATAAAAACATTGCAAGGAGATCAAACACGTCCAACACAAGATAAGATTAAAGAAGCGATTTTCAGTCGTATTGGTCCTTATTTTGATGGGGGATGTGGCTTAGATTTATTTGCGGGAAGTGGAGCAGTTGGACTTGAAGCACGCTCGCGTGGTTTGGATAAAGTGTATTTTTCTGATGTAAATTATCCTGCGGTTCAAATTATTAAGGAAAATATATCAATATTAAAAGTATCTGATCAATGTGAAGTCTTTAAATTAGATGCTATGCTTATGTTAAAGAAGATGAAAGAATTAAATGTAAAACTTGATTTTGTCTTTATTGATCCTCCTTATAAGTTAAAACAAGTGGATGAGATTTTAAAATTACTTGTTGAATATGACTTATTAAACGAATATGCAGATGTTGTATGTGAGAGTTTAAAAGAGGATACATATGAAGATGCATATGATTTACTTACAAAAACAAAAGAAACCATTTATGGAATCACTAAAATTACATATTACAAAAATAAAAAGGAGAGTATATGAAAAAAGCTGTATATCCAGGGTCGTTTGATCCACCTACAAAAGGACATTTAGATATAATAGAAAGATCTCATAAGCTTTTTGATGAATTGTATGTAGTCATTATGAAAAATCCAGCAAAAACAGCGACTTTTACTGAGTTGCAAAGAGAGGCGATGTTAAAGACGCTGACAAGTCAATTTTCAAATGTAAAAGTGATTGTTGGGAGTGGGCTAACGGTAAATGTTGCTAAAGCATATAATGCACAATATTTAATTCGTGGAGTACGTGCGGTAACGGATTATGATTTTGAACTTCAACAGGCTACAGCGAATATGATGCTTGCGCCTGATATAGAGACACTGTTTTTTCTAACACGTCCTGAAAATTCATTTTTATCATCCTCTGCTGCAAAACAAATAGCAATGAACGATGGGGATTTAACAGGATTTATTCCTAAAGAAATAATAGAGGATGTTAAAAAGAAATTTATTGTTAAATAAGACTAGACATAAGTGTAGTCTTTTTTTTATGTGTTTTTTAGCACTTAAGTGTTGACAGTGCTAAAAAGATAGTATATGATATTAGCAGCCAAGATATTAGAGTGCTAAAGGAGGAAGAATAAATGCTTACAAAAAGAAAAATTGAGATATTTAAAGCGATTGTTGAAGAATTTATTCAAACTGCTGAACCTGCGGGCTCTAAGACATTAATGGAGAAATATGGATTGCCTTATTCATCTGCGACAATTCGTAATGAAATGATTCAACTTGAAGAATTAGGGTTAATTGAAAAAACACATATTTCAAGTGGTAGAGTTCCATCTACATCTGGCTATCGCTTTTATGTAGAGCATTTGATGGAGAAAACAATAGAAGAAGAATTCTCAATTGCTGTTCAATCGATTTTTGATGAAAAATCTTCAAGTAGTGAAGATATCATAAGAAAAACATGTGATATTTTATCAAGTATGACAAATATGACATCACTTGTGCTTGGACCTGACGCACATGCGCAAAGGTTAAAACACATTCAAGTGTTTCCGATTGATGAGACAAGTGCAGTTGCTGTATTTATTACAGATAGTGGTCATACAGAAAATCGCGTGTTTCAATTTCCTGAGACAATTTCTAGTAAAGATATCCAAACATGTCTTGATATCTTAAATAAAAGATTAACTGGAACAGTAATTAGTGAAGTCGTTGAGAAAATGCATTCTATAAAACCATTATTAAAAGCAAGTATTGAAAGATCAGAAATTTTATTTCAAGCTTTCATGAGTGCATTTATGAAAATAGCAAATGAGAATATATATTATAGTGGTCAAAATAATTTACTATATCAACCAGAATTTGCGGATGTTGAAAAAATAAAGAAATTGATGTTGATGTTGGAAGATAGTCAAGTATGGCGTGATATTTCACTAGGTAAAGCAGAGATGATTTTGAAAACAGATGAACGTTCTCAACTTGTTTGGTTGAATGATGTAGCGGTTGTTTCAAGTACATTTAAATTAGGAAACAATGAAGAAGCGCAATTAATGCTTGTTGGTCCATCACGTATGGAATACAACAAGGTTGTAAGTCTTATTCAATATTTGGCAGATTGTCTTGAAACAATGTATAAAAAGGGAGGTCTATGATGGAAAAGGAAATAAAAGAAGAAGTGAATGAAAACACTGAAGAAGTTATTGAAGAGTGTGAAGTTGTTGAAGAAAAAACAAAGGAAGAAATTTTAGAAGAAAAAATTATCACGCTTGAACAGCAACTTGCAGAATCAAAAAATTTATATTTTAAAGCGTATGCAGATGCGGAAAACACTAAAAAAAGATTGGAGCAAGATTTTGCGCAATCAAATAAATATCGTTTACAGCATTTTGCACTTGAGATTTTACCAGCGATTGATAATTTCGAAAGAGCAATTGGTACAATGGATGAAAGTGATCCAAATAAAAAAGGAATCGAAATGATTCACAGTCAGATTCTTACAGCACTAAACAAAGAAGGTGTTGAGGAAATAGATGCATTGGATAAACCGTTTGACCCAAATTTCCACCATGCAATTATGATGGAAGTGGTTGAAGGTAAAGATGCGAACATCGTAGTAGAAGTTCTACAAAAAGGTTATAAAATTAAAGACCGCATATTGAGAGCGTCACTTGTTAAAGTGAGCGAATAGGAGGAAAGAAATATGAGCAAAATTATTGGTATTGACTTAGGTACAACAAATTCATGTGTTGCAGTAATGGAAGGGAATGAAGCCCGCGTTATTACAAATCCAGAAGGAAATAGAACAACACCTTCAGTTGTAGCATTTAAAAATGGTGAAAAAATTGTTGGGGATGCTGCAAAGCGTCAAGTAGTAACAAATAAAGAATCAGCGATTTCTGTTAAACGTTTAATGGGATCAAATGAAAAAGTTACTTTAGAAGGAAAAGAATATACACCGCAAGAAATTAGTGCAATGATTCTTCAGTATATTAAAGGATATGCTGAGGCATATTTAGGAGAACCAGTTACTAAAGCTGTAATTACAGTTCCAGCATACTTTAACGATTCACAACGTCAAGCTACAAAAGATGCAGGGCGTATTGCAGGACTTGAAGTAGAACGTATTATTAATGAACCAACTGCTGCTGCGTTAGCGTTTGGTATTGATAAAACAGATAAAGAACAAAAAGTATTAGTATATGACTTAGGAGGAGGAACATTTGATGTTTCGATT
>CAYJAB010000023.1:0-12293 GCA_964368305.1 uncultured Erysipelotrichaceae bacterium
CCAAAAGCATCCCATCCCATCGGATGTAACACATTAAATCCTTGCATTCTTTTCATACGTGAAAGAATATCTGTTGCTGTATACCCTTCTGGATGTCCAACATGTAATCCATTTCCACTTGGATATGGGAACATATCCAAACAGTAATATTTCGGTTTTGAATCATCATAAACATCTGTTTTAAATGTTTTGTTCTCTAGCCAATATTTTTGCCACTTTTTCTCTACTTCTTTATGATTGTATGGTTTCATAAGTCCTCCTTAAATAAAAAAAGCGCCTAGTCAAAGGACGCTTTTGCGTGGTACCACCTTTATTCATATCAAAATCATTTTGATATGCACTTAAACACTTTAACGCAGTTATACGGATTATTCTCATAATCAGCTTATTATATTAGCGAGTTCATTGCGATTACAATCGATTTACACCACCCATCGACTCTCTATATGTATCTTTCAACTAATACTCTAATATTTTGCTACCAATCTATAATATCATATTCTTCTATAATTGCAACTAATCTCTTGGATTTTCATCGTAATAATGTACGGGTAAATAAGTATGATCTGGATAATATTGATCAATATATTCTTCAAGAGTTAGATTCTCATCCCAAATAATTTTAGCATGTTCAAGTCCTACAAATCTATAATGCCATGGTTCATATGTAATACGTGTAATTTCTTCTTTTCCTTTAGGATATCTTAATATAAATCCATAATCTACAGCATTCTCTTGTAGCCAATCAAATGCATCAGAATTCTCAAATTCAATATTTGTAATATTAAAATCAACAGTTGTACCAAGACCATGTTCACTTGCACCAGGATATGCGATAAACATTTCTGTTCTTCGTGTTGCATCTTCTTTACTCATACCTTTATCAATATTTGATTGAATACTTTTATTGTAGTTATTTAATTGTCTTTCATAGCTTCTATATGTACTTACAGGATAAATTGTAATCCCTTCTGCACGTGCATCCATTATCATATCTTCATAAAACTCAACAGATTCCTTTGCAAATAAATAGCCATCAATTGACTCTACAAGCTCAACTTCATAATCTTCTGGATATGGATTTGAAAAATTTGACATCATCGGCATCGGAAGTGATGGTGTTACAACATCAGGATCTTTCATCTCATTTGCAGGTGTTAATAAAGTAAGTGGAACTGTATCCTCTTCTTTTGTAAGTAAACCACTCAACAAAATAAAACAAACAATAAATAATAAAAAAACAAATATATTTCTTTTAACACTCTTTTTTAATCTTCTTTTTTTCATAAATTCCCCTTTGAAATATAATAGCATAGATGGTAAATTTATTAAACTAATTACAGATTATAAAATAGTATGTTATGATATTTCAATAAAGAGGAACTGTTATGAATCAAAACCCATTTAACAATAGTGATACAAATTTAAGATATTATAGCTATAGTTATTATCTTAAAAAAACATATGGAAAAAAAGTTTATAAAGTTCCATTAGATGCAGGGTTTACATGTCCAAATAGAGATGGAACATGTGGCATTGGTGGGTGTTCTTTTTGTAGTAGTGAAGGCAGTGGAGAATATGCTGGCAATTATCAAGATGATTTAAATACACAATTTGAAGATGCGAGTAAGCAAATGGAAAGAAAATGGCCCAATGCATTAAAAATTGCTTATTTTCAAGCATATACAAATACATATGCTTCTTTAGATAAACTAAAAGAGATTTATCAGCCAATTTTAGATAAGAAAGATCTTGTAGCAATTGCATTTGCAACAAGACCAGATTGTTTAGATGATGATAAAATTTCATATTTTCAATCTTTAACTTCAAATCACGATATATGGATTGAACTTGGTCTTCAAACAATACATGATAAAACTGCACTTCAAACAAATAGAGGTCATACTTATCAAACTTTAAAAGAGGTCGTAGAGAAACTAAAAAAAACAGATATTAAAATATGCCTTCATATAATAAATGGGTTATATGATGAGAATTCAAGTATGATGTTACAGACTGCTAAGGAAGTCGCAAGATTAAATGTGGATGCAATTAAAATACATATGCTTCATATTATGGAAGACGCTTTAATTGCTAAGGAATATAAAAAAAATCCATTTAACATCTTATCTTTAGAACAATATGTTTCCATTGTTTGTGATCAACTTGAAGTATTACCTCCAAATATGATTATTCAAAGGCTAACTGGTGATGCACAAGAAGAAAAACTAATCACTCCAAAATGGACACTAAAGAAAACAATTGTATTAAATGAAATTCAAAAAGAATTGGTTAGAAGAAATAGTTATCAAGGAAAATACTATACAAGTACTATATAAGCATTTTTAAAAGGTAATTTATTAATACAAGATAAATAGGATTTACTATTTATCTTTTTTTATATAAAAAAAGAACGCGTTAGCGTCCTTCAATGATGTAGATTCTTTTTTATTTGGGTAACTTTACTTTATTGTTAGTGGGGGGAAATAAAGTAAAGAAGAATACTACGATTTGGGAACATTATGTTTCCCAGGGCTATATATTATAATTTTTTTTATGTTTTGTCAACAAAATATTTTTATATTGTTAAATTTTTAATAAATCGCTCCATTCGCAGTAATGCTTCTGTAATTTCTTCTATGCTATAAGCATACGAAATACGTATAAATCCTTCTCCACATTCACCAAATCCTTCCCCTGGGACAACGGCTACTTTTTCTGACTCTACAAGTTGTACACAAAATTCTTCAGATGTAAGTCCAGTACTTTTTACTGAAGGAAAAACATAAAACGCGCCCTTAGGCATAGCACACTTTAATCCAATACGGTTCAACCCTTCTACAATATAATCTCTTCTTTTCTTAAATGATTGCATCATTTCAACACAAGATAAGTCTCCATTTTTAGTCGCTTCAATTGCTGCATATTGACTTATTGTACATGAACTCATTGATGTATATTGATGTATACGACACATATAATCTATTAAAGTTTTATGTGCACATAAATATCCCATACGCCATCCTGTCATTGCATAGGCTTTTGAATAACCATTCATAACGATAATTTGATCTTTAATCTCCTCAAACATTGCAAGTGATGCATGTTCTTCTTCATAATTTAATTCAGCATAAATTTCATCAGATAAAACTAAAATACCACTTTCTTTAATCAATCCAACTAGTTTTTCATAATCTTGATAAGTCATTATTCCACCAGTAGGATTTGTAGGAAAGTTAATAAATAATAATTTTGTTTTTGTTGTAATAGCATTTTTCAATGCATCATAGGTTAGTTTAAACGCATCTTCTTCTTTTGCTTCAATAATTTTAGTGATTCCACCCACCATTGAAATAATCGGTTTATAGCTTACAAAACAAGGTTCTACAATGATTACTTCATCTCCTTCATCAACAAGCGCACGAATCGCTAAATCAATTCCTTCACTTGCACCTGCGGTTACAAGGATTTCATTTTCCGCATTGTAGTCTAAATTAAATCTTCTTTTTTGATATAAACTAATCTCTTTTCTTAATTCAATCATTCCTAAATTACTTGTGTATTTTGTTTTTCCTTGATGAATCGCTTCAATTGCTTTTTCTCTAATCGCTAAAGGTGTTGTAAAGTCAGGCTCACCTACTCCTAATGACACAACCCCTTCTACATTTGAAGCTAAATCAAAAAATCGTCTAATAGGTGAAGGATTAATTTTCTTCACTTTTTTACTTAAATATTTTTCCATGCTACCCCCTAATAACTATTATAGTTCAATTAAACTAAGTTGTACTTTTTTACGTTGTAAATCAATACCACTAATCCAAACTTTTACGATGTCTCCAATTGCAACAACATCACTTGGATGTTTTACTTTAGTCTTCGCTAATTTTGAAATATGAGCAAGTCCATCGTTTTTTAGACCAATATCAATAAACGCACCAAAATCGACTACATTTCTAACCACGCCTTCAAGTTCCATACCTACCACTAAATCCTCAAGTGATAAAACATCTTTTTTAAGCACAGGACCATCATATTGATCACGGTAATCTCTTTGTGGTTGGCATAAAGCATCGATAATATCTTCTATTGTGTATGTATCTGTGTTAAATTCTTTTGCAAGTGCATCTACATTTAAATTACTCAACAGTGCAATGCACTCTTTAGAACCAATTGATTCAATATTATAATGCTTGATTAATTGATATGCTAATGGATAACTCTCTGGATGGATACTTGTCGTATCCAATATTTCTTCTCCATCAACAATACGCATAAACCCTGCAGCTTGTTGAAATGATTTTGCTGTAAATTTTTTAATAGATTTTAATTCATCTCTAGATGTAATCTTTCCATTTTTATTCCTGTATTCAACTATTGCTGAAGAAATTGGTTTTGTGATTCCTGATATATTTTTTAATAATTCTTCACTGGCCGTATTCACATCCACACCAATTCTATTTACTGTCTTACTCACGACAAAATCTAATCTTTCCTCTAATCGTTTTACTGGTAAATCATGTTGATATTGACCTACTCCAATTGACTTTGGATCTATTTTAATTAACTCTGAAAGAGGATCAAGTACACGTCTTGCTATTGAAACAGCAGATCTTTGTTCAACTTGTAAATCAGGGAATTCTTTTCGTGCTAAATCACTTGCACTATAAACACTCGCCCCTGCTTCGCTTACTATTGTATATACAACATTTAAATTTTCTTCTTTAATTATATTCGCAATAAAACTTTCTGTTTCTCTACTTGCTGTACCATTTCCAATTGCAATAATTTCAATTGGGAACTCTTTTAAAATAGATAAAAAGATTTGTTTTGCTTCTTTTGGTTTATTAATTGGTGGATGAGGATAAAAAACAGAGATTTTTAGTACTTTACCTGTTTGATCAATTACCGCAAGTTTACAACCAGTTCTAAATGCAGGATCCACTCCCAAAATCATATTTACATGCGTAGGAGGTTGGCACAATAAACGTTCAACATTATATGAAAAGACATCAATTGATTTTTCATGTGCATTTGCTGTAAATTCACTTCTAATTTCTCGTTCAACACTTGCAAACGCAAGTCTTTTTAATCCATCTTTTACAGCATCTTCAATCACTGCATTCACAATTGATTCTTTATTGAATGTAAATGCTCTAATTGCAAAATTATATAAATAGTTTTCATCATAATCCATTGATACACTTACAACTTTCTCTTTTTCAGCACGGTTAATTGCCATTATTCTATGAGGTTGTAGCGATGATAATCTTTCATTAAATTCATAATACATTTTATAAACATGATCTAAATCTTCATGTTTTTTCTTTTCTTTAGTAACAATCTTTCCATAATTATATATTGAAGTTCTAATCTTATCTCTAATTTTAACATTATCACTTGCCATCTCTGCAATGATATCTTTTGCACCTTGAATAGCATCTTCAACACTTGAAACATCTTCACTTAAAAACTGAGATGCTTGATGATTCAAATCTCCTGAAACAGGTAAAGTTAAAATCCACTCTGCAAGCGGTTTAAGTCCTTTGGCAACAGCATCTGTTGCACGTGTTTTACGTTTCTGTTGGTATGGTCTATAAATATCTTCTACAGCAGAAAGTTTACTACAATTATCAATCTCTTTTGCAATATCATCTGTCAATTTCCCTTGCGTTTCAATTAATCTTTTAACATCTTCTTTTCTTTTCTCTAAATTAACTTGATACTCATATTTTTCTTGTATAAACCGAATTTGTTCTTCGTCTAATCCTTTTGTCATTTCTTTTCTATATCGCGCTATAAAAGGCACTGTATTACCTTCTTCTAATAGTTTTAAAGTATTATTTACTTGCACTGCCTCAATGTCTAATTCTGCAGCAATTGGTGTAATTAAATGATTCATATATTTCCTCTTTCCTGTATTAGTATCATACATACAAATAATAAATTATGCAATAATTTGTTTATAGTGAATTACTATACAAATATATTAAAATATATGTTAAAATATTTAGATAAAAGGAGTAAAGTATGAAAGATAAACAATCACTCATTATCGGGTCAATCGCTGCAGTAGTGGCAATACTAATTGCGATTATCCTTATATATAATAATACAACACCAAAAGTAGAAGACTTAGTTATGGAGAATTGGGTAGGAAAAAATATAGAAGAATTATCTGCATGGGCAGATGAAAATTCTATTGAATTAGATTTAGTATATGAATATAATGATGTTTTAGAAAAGGATATCATTATCGAACAAGAAGTTAAAGTAGATGAAGTCATTAATCGTGATGAAGAACTAAAGTTTACAGTTTCTAATGGAATCAACCCTGAAGAAATGATTACATTAATTGATTTTACTGGTAAAACATTGTTTGAAATTCAAGCATTTGTAGATGAAAACTTATTGACAGATGTAACATATGAATTTGTAACTGATGAAGAGATTGAAAAAGATGTATTCATTAAATTAAATACTGAAGAAACAACAGTAAAACGCAATACCCTTCTTGTCTTTACTATTTCAAGTGGAAAAGAAGGTGAAGCTACAGATGAATTGATTATATTGCCGGATTTTTCTGCATATAGTAAAACTCAAATAACAAATTGGGGTAAATCTAATAATGTTACTATTAAAGAACTATGGGTAACTAGCGAAACGATTGATCGTTATGATTTTGTAAAGCAGTCCCCTTCTAGTGGTACAGAAATAAAATCAGGAAGCACTATTAATATTACTTATTCTCAGGGGCCAAAAATCCAATCTAAAAGTTTCGTGAACAGTTCAAAATCAGATGTCACAGCATGGATCAATGAATACCAAAATAGAGTTAAAGTTTCTTATCTATATTCATATAGCGATACTGTTGCGAAAGATATTGTCTTAAGCAATACACCAAATTCAGGAGTTCTTCAAGATGGTGCAACAATTACAGTTATTTTATCTTATGGAAAGCCTACCGTAAATTCATATGTAGGAAGACAAGAAAGTGATTTTAATGCTTATATTACTCAACAGAATAAATATGATGCAGAGTTTACTATAAAACGAACTGAAGAGTATTCTGATAAAGACAAAGGAGTAATTATTAAACAGGATGTTGTAGGTGAAACCGTAATTGGTAAAACGATTAATATTACTGTCTCACTTGGTAAAGAACCAATTGATGTAGTAAATTTCACTGGAAAACCAGTAAGTGAACTTCAAACTTGGGCAACTACAAATAAATTGCTAATAAGTCAAAAAACTTCATATTATAGTGATACAATTGCAAAAGATTCTATTGTAGAACAAACACCTAATAGTTCAACAGTTGCAGAAAACGCAACGATTACTTATATAAGATCGTTAGGTAAATATACACCTGATGCTTCATTATATGCTTCAGGAAGCTCTTATCAAAATCTAAGCAGTGCGATTGCATCTGCAAATACACTTAAAGCTGGATGGACAGTGAATTCTACTGAAGAATTACACTCTACAATCACTAAAGGAAATATTATATCATGTACTGTAACAGGAAAAGTAATTGACTGTAAAGTTTCTAAAGGAATAAGTCTTATTGTTAATAACTATGTTGGATCTGAATCTCCATTACTAGTAAATGGACAGCATGATGGACTAAACATGATAATTAAGTATGAGGAAAATCATAGTAGTGTTGAAAAAAATAAAGTTGTTTCACAAAGTATTTCTGCTGGTTCTGTTGTAGAAAACGGATCTACGATTACACTCACTCTATCAAAAGGCCCTGCTCCAACATATAGAATCCCTATATTTAGTGAAGTTGCAGTGAATGCAAATAATTTTGATGAAGGATGCAAAAATGTTAAAAGCATATTAAACAATGTAAACTACAACAATGTAATATGCGAAGTCGTATCAGGGGATGATAATCCACATGGATTCAACGGTGTATTTAAATCTATGAATTATGCAATGGATGAAGTTGTACCACTTGAAGCACAAATTATTGTTTATATTTATGGAATATAAAAAAGCTAAGATAACATCTTAGCTTTTTTATTTTAAAAAAAGACAACTTTGTTGTCTTTTAAGGTTCAATAACTTCATCTGTGATATTCAATATAATGCGATATCTAGTGTCTGTAATTAATAATTCATATTTCTTATTTTCATATATACTTGCTGAAGGCACTTTTGAATACAAATCAGTAAGTTCATATATATCATAATAATTAGTTGTTTTGACTTCTAAATACATTCTGTAGCTACCAGTCTGTAATCCACTTAAATCAACACTTGCATCAAAACATATTTTATCAAGATCAAATGAAGAATTAAGAAGAGTTGTATAATCTAATGTACAACTTTTACTTGTTGTAGGATAAGTAAATTGCTCCCCATTTTCATTAAGTAAAACTATATTTCTTTCGACAATGGTTTCGTCTGTGAAGTTTTCATTGTAAATCCATCCTAATGCTTCAAAATTAAGAACATTATTTTCAAATGTAAGTTTATCAATTCCAAAACTAGAATTTCTCATTGTCGGCTTATTGACTAAAGAATAATCAAAACTTGTTTTCTCAATACTTATTTCATATCGATAGTTATAGAACTGATTTTGGAATATTCTTACAAGATTATCATTTATCGTATTATTTGCTGGAACAAGAGTAGAATAAATGCTTTTGAGCGTACTTTTAAAGACTTCTTCTTTATTTGTTACTTGTAGTTCTACAACATAATTTCCTGCTACTAAATCGTTTAAATCAATTTCTACACTATATTTGATCTTCTTATAAGTAAACCCGTCATATAAATTAATAATATCATAGTCAGATGTCAACGCAGGATAAACCTCTTGTGTATTTGTATCAGTATTACTTAAAATAATTTCATGTTTTATTACGTCATTGTCACTTGCATTCATACCACTAATAAACGCAAACCCTTCAATTAAAATAGTATTATCTTTAACATATTCAAATTTATCTAATCCTTGTCTTAATGATGACTCTAAATCTGAAACTATATTAGAAATTGATAAAACTACAAATCCATCTTTTATAGTAAATTCATATTGTCTTCCATCAAACTTTTTAGTTTGAAGTGATGCAGGTATGTCATTGATATATAACTGATTATTAAATTCAGATAATTCTGAATATTTAGTATCAATCATTATTTTATAAACTCCATTTTCAAGTGAAGATACATTTACTTCAGATAAACTAAACTGCGCTTGTTGCTGATCTACCATCATTGTGCTTAAATCAAATTCAGTTTTAATATTTTCCTCATTTTCAAACACCAATGTATGCGTAATTTTATTTAAATCATTAACATAAATACCAGGACGATAAGCGTGACCCGTAATTAATAAATTAGTATCAACCCATTCAAAACGATCAATAGATGAAGTAAAATCCTCTGTAGGAACTGTTCCTTCCGTATTTTTTTCTCCATTTAACACATTTATTTTTTGAGTTTGAACATATCCTACACTAATATCATATAAGTAGGATTCTTTTGGCATAATAACACTATTCTCTTTATGCTTAACAAGAGATCCATCTTGTCTAATTCCATTTGTAGATTGAATTTTTGTCCAACCATTTGTATCTTCTAATATAATTGCCGTGTAATTTTTTTGATACGTTGCACCATATGCTGTATTAAATAATGTACTTGATGAAGTACTTGCTGCAGATTTAATTGCAGTATTATACTCTTCAATAATTCCAATTTGATATGCATTATAATCTACAAAATTACTTAACTTATCAATTTGATAGGCAGTTGATGCAATTTTTAATCCCCAAAATGGATCTGAAGCATACTTAACATTGAATCCACTCCCTTTATTACCTAAATGACTTCCAAAAAATCTGAAGTCATTAACATCTAAATATCCTCTTAAATTTACACCCATATGGTCACTGATGCATGCATCTACAGATGGGAATATACTCGCATCAGACCCAGGATTTGAATCAGTTGCATTCCATCCAAATAAATTATTTTTTTCAAGTGCAATTCTACTTGTACCCCACCCTGACTCATGTGCAGCCATTGCATATACAAGTAAAGCATTTGTACCATATAAGTTTTGAGCGTCAATAAATACTTGTCCTTTGTTTGCCATAATAGAGTTAGACTTATTTAAAGAAGCCAAGTATTGATCCATTTGTGCTCCAGTAACGTTTGTTTTACTTCTTAGTGGTAGATGTTGGTAATAATTATAATACACTCCAACATGTGTTTGATAGTTAGAATCAGAATAAAAATTTTCCAAATCCCAACTATAATATGTTTGACCATTAACCATCCAATCTGCTTTCTTACCAATTGTTGCACTTACTTTTACATTTGGTGTGCAATTTGCACTTTTAATATCGCAGTATTGCGAATATGAAACATAATGAACTTCATCATTATTTACAGTATATTTAGAATGTTTTGGAGCATTCATTTTATATGGATCTTCATATCCATTTGGTGTAGATCCACCTAGCATTAAAGATAAACCATTGTCTATATAGACCATAGGAATTAAGTCAACTTGATGTAAATCAACATATCCATTAAATCCAGTTAAGCCAATATTTACACGTCCATTCCCTGTTGCAGGATCAAATGAAACTGTATCAAAATAAGTCATTTCATAATGAGCACCAACATAAGTTGTTTTTTCATTTGCAGTAGAACTTGCATATTGTGTGATTGTCATTGTAACAGCATTCTTTTCACCAGACATATAGCGATATGGATAAGATTGTACAATTCCATTCGTCATTGCAATTATCTTTTCTGGACTTTTTGAAGCAGGATGTGTCATAACACCATAATTAAATTCTAGCATTTTTGATTTTGCTTGATTAAAATCTGTAAAACATCCAATAGAGAATTTTTCACCAGTTGTATTAATATCAAATACTTCATATCCTGTACATGTTGCGGAAACAGGACTATTAAAAGATAGGACTGTTAACCCTATTGCACATAATAAGAATGTAGATACTATTTTTATCTTTTTATACATTGAAACTCTCCTATTCTATAAATCAACTTTAACTTCAATCCAGTTTTCAATACCTTTCAACTTAAGTAAAACTTTTCCTTTATAAGTAATTGGTTCATGCTGAGGATTAAGTGTCATAAATAACAAATAACCTTCATCATTTTCTTGCACAGATTTTCCTAAAATATTATCTCTTTTTTCACTTTCGTATTCCATTGAAAATGCGATAAATTCTAAATTACTTTCATCTACAATATATTTTGCTTCTTCAATAATAACCTCTTCTGTTGTCAAAGAAGTGATATTCATTTTAAATGCATACAACTCAGCTGTAGATGGATATGATTCCACTTGAGTGTTTCTATATAATGTTTCTCCTGTAATTTCAATTACATTACTAATGCTCATCTCATAACTTTTGCCATCTGTAATAATATCATCAGGTGAATAACCTAAATCATCTCTATTTTCATTAATATTTACAGTTAAATCAAAGAAAAACTTATACTCATTTTCATCAGCATAAAATAACTCTACAGATTTTTGATTTAAATCTTCAATTGGAATAAACAAATTAGCAATCACACTATTTTCGTTTGATAGAATTTCAAATGTTACATTTTGTGCACCTACATACATACCATTTTTTTCAAGTTCAAATAAATAAGAATCCACATCATCTAAAACAATATTATCACTTGTTTTGAAATTATCTAATCCTATATGAATAGATTCATCGCTTTTAACTCTAAATTTAGCAATTAAAAACTTAAATTTTAACTCTTCTATTTCAAATACTTCATATTCTACTAAGTCTATTTTTATTCCATCTTCCGTTTCAATTGTAATCTCTGAATCAGGATTTGGTTTAACAGGGTCTTCTGTAGTTGGTGATTGGAAAACAGTATAAATAACCATTAACACAATAAGTGAAACCACTCCTATAGAAAGACCAATAATCACATTTTGTTTATTTTTCATAACGTCCCTCCACCTCTTATTATTTTAGCATAATTTCAAATTAAAATAAAATAATATATATCTATACATAAAAATATTTCTATGTTTTTAATTTCAAAAATGATATACTTTTTTTTATAAGGAGATTTGTATGACTAAATTAAACTCAATGAAAAATAACGTGAAGCTAAGTTTTGGTGAAGAAATTGGAAACTCTGTTTCACACGGTGCATTTGCGGCTATTTTATTATTTTTATTACCTGCAATTGCTGTATATTCTTATATAAAAGGTGGAGTAATTTTATCAATAGGTACATCCATATTTATCATTAGCGTATTTTTAATG
>CAYJAB010000024.1:0-9816 GCA_964368305.1 uncultured Erysipelotrichaceae bacterium
AACTTCTATTTTTTTATTATTTGTAGGTAAATCCTTGATAGGAATTGTCTCAGATTCAGTCTCTCCTGCTTTTCTATACGTTAACTCAATTGCGTGGTCTTCATCTAATCGTAAGACAAAATTTTCATTTACTGTTGCGCTCATTACAGAAGCTGCATTTATTAAGCTTTTAATATCTTCTGTTATTTTCATCAACCCAGCTAAATCTGTTCCATTCGCACTTAAGTGATCTCCTGTATTAGAATCTTTTGTCGCAATCATTTCTGAATACTTATTAAATATAGTTTGGTCTAAATCAATCCCTGCGAAATATACAATCGCATCTGTTGCATTGATAAAATTATTCACAGTTGTAGTAGTAAACGAAGAGGAAGGTGCTCCATCAGACACAAATATAACCAAATTTTTCACATTTCTGCCTTCTAATAAATCTTGATCTTTAACATCCGTGATTAATGTGCTTGCAGTTGTAAATCCTAATGTATAGTTTGTAGATGAGTAGCCACCAATGTTTGTAAATTCAGAAGGAAAAGCGTCAACAGATAACCCTCTTTGCTCATAAATACTTCCAGCAAACTGAACATATCCAATTTTATTACTTGTAGCAATATCTGTGCCATTGTTTTCAATAACAATGTTTGACAACTCTTTAAATAAGATTTTTGAAACCAACATTCTATCATATGGCAAATCATTTTTTATTAAATTATCAATATACTCTTGTGCATTATACTCAGAATAGTTAGGTATAGTGGTAGGGTCTGATTCTGATGTATATACTCTAAAATTTGTGTTATCAAAATATTCTGGCGAATAATAAGTGTAAGCTGTATTTACACTTGTACTAACCTCTTCAAATAAATCTTTAGAATTATCAGAAGTAGATGGATAAAAACAATCACTTAGATTAATTGAAATATCCTCTCCTTGTTTATATTTTTCAAATCCTTCATTAGTAAATGATGAATATACAGGTGTTCTTGAATTCATATCTTTGACAGAAACAACATCAATCACCTCTTTGCCATCGATTAAAGTTAAACCGTTTTCATTAATATACTTCCTTAAATACTCTTCTATTACTGGATTAGACTTAACCCAATCCTGTGTGATTTTCGAAGATTGTGGACTATGATAATAAATATAATCCATTTCAATCTCACCAGCTATATCATCCTTCACTTTTAATCTTACAAGTGTTTTATAATAATGAAATGGATTCATATCTGGTGATGTATATACATGATTAGCATTTGAAAGCATATTGAGAGATCCTGATTGATCCATTATAAACATAATATTAAGCGGTTGAGATAATACATCACCTGCAAAATCAATTTCAACTCTCAATGTATTTTCTGCTTCATCCTCTTTACTTGCGAATTCTACTTGCGTACTTGTAGCTGCAGTCACTTTATTTTCTGGATTATCAATGATTTCATGTAAATCATCCATTGATTCATTAAAATCCTTTAATGGATTTTCACCCTTTATCGTTGCATTTCCATAGACATTTATATACCCCTTGTATGATGGTTGTCCATTTAAATCAAATTCCTTTGATTCTTCATAGTCATATCTTATACCATAAAGCGTATCTATTGCATTTGCGTCTATAAAAAAACTTGACGATAGTAATACTATTGACAAAGCAATTGATAATAATTTTCTTAAGTTTGTTTTTCCCATATTTTTCCCTATATTTCCTTTATAATTATATAGTTTTGCGTATTACATGTCAATTTTTACACATCAATAATATTTAATGTAATTATCATATTAAACACTATAAAAAGTCCTTTCATACATTTTTATAAAAAAAGTAGAAATATAACTACTAACTAACATAGTTGTATATTCTACTTTTTATTAACTAATATTAATCCTCTAAATAATAACTTGTCTGTGGATTACTCGTATGAGGTGGTTTTTGTGCATAAGTTTCATGCACTAAATATAAAGACTGTAAATAAGGTTCGTCTTCTGCTGGATTAAATGTATTATCTTGCCCTAAAACCCCAAGCTGTGCATAACTTACAATTTCTTCGTTTGGCTCATCTGTTACTTTCACTCTATACTCAAATTCCAACCACTCATCTACCTTTAACTCATCCACTGAAAATAATATTCGATTTTTATCTTCATCATATGCTTTTGAGATATCTATTGTTTTAAATGTATCATCTGTTTTATTATAGATTCTCGCCTCATAATTATGCCCAACATACGTTGTATTATCAGGTATTTTTTGTAATATAGATAAATTTTCTGCATTCACAATTCTTCCAATAGCCTCATTTTTCACTTTAATCTTATATGTAATCTCACTTCCAACAAGTACACCTGTTTTATACCCATCCTCTACTTCAAAGATTGCATTTGTAGCAGGACTCGATGTATTTTCTATTCTTAATTGACTGTTTCCTTCAATTAAAATATCTCCTAAGTCCGCTGCCTCAACCGAATCCGCAAACCCATCTTGATTTATATAAAATACATCTGTATTATCTAAAACAATTGACTCAAATGATCCACCTGTCGCGATCTCATCCCAAGTCACTTTCTCTTCATTTACTTTTGTATAAAAACTCAATCGCGCATTATTTACATTATTATGTGTTATATTCCAAGAAATCTCTTGTGTAGTTTCATCATATGAAAGTGTTCCAATCAACTCATTCGCTGCATTTCTAACTTCTTTTTCTTTATTACTTGTAGGTAAGCTATCAATAAGTATTGTCTCAGATTCAGTTTCTCCTGCTTTTCTATACGTTAACTCAATTGTATGGTCTGCATCAAATCGTAAGACAAAATTTTCATTTATTTTTGCGCTCATTACAGAAGCTGCATTTATTAAGCTTTTTATATCTTCAGTTATTTTCATCAAACCTTCTAAATCCGTTCCATTATCCCCTAAATATTTCCCTGTTTTTGTATCCTTTGTCGCAAGAATTTCCAAATACTCATTATATGTTGTTTGATCTAAATCAATCCCTGCGAAATATACAATCGCATTTGTTGAATTTAGGAAACGCTGCATCATATCTGCAGTAAATGCAGGATCTGGAGCTCCATCCGATACAAAAATCACAAGATTTTTAGGATGACGTGTATCCACTATCCTACTTTCATCTTCAAATAATTCCTGCGCTTTTGTAAGCCCTCTATAATAATTCGTACCATAATACCCTCTTGTTTTTGTAAAGATATCCTCAAATTCCTCCGTTGAAAGTCCGCGAAAACCTTCTGGTTCTACAACTCCTGCAAACTGGACAAATCCAATTTTATTATGCTCTACTTCTGGCGCTCCTATATTATTTTCTAGTATGGTACTAGATAAGTCTTTAAACAAAATTTTAGATAACAACATTCTATCATACGCCCTATTTTGCTCAATCATTTCATTTATATATTCTGCTGAATCAAAATCATTGTAGCTAGATGCACTATTAGAAGAGTAAAAATTTGTACTCGAAAATAATTCTGGAGAATAATACATCCAGTCTTCCTCAAAATAAGCTGCGCTATTATACTTTTCAAAAGGAAAATCTAAATCTGTTGCACTACTAAAAAAAGTACATTCAGTTGGCCCAAACACTGTATCCGATTCATAGTCAGATTTTAATACATAAATATCTGCATCAGAATATATCCTAGCTAGCTTTACATCTACGATCTTTTTATATTCATTTATATCTCCTACAATATCAATGTTTGAAACAATTTCTTTATCCGGCGATACATAATAATCAACTAATCCAGGCAAAGCGTATTTTCCTCCACCCTTAGATGCGTAATCTTCAATCGCAGTATATGATAAAAACCATGCTCCTGTTATTTTAGAATGCTGCGGGCTATGATAATATTCAAACACCTCTGAAGATTTATCCTCGTAATATAAAGTAGCACTTGTTTTGTAATAATGCCTTGGATTCATGTTCGGTGATGGCGCAGCAATAAGACCCGTAGGTCCGTTATGCATATTAAGTGATCCTGATTGATCCATAACAAACATAACATTGAGCGGTTGAGATAATACACTCCCTGCAAAATCAATTTCAACTCTCAATGTATTTTCTGCTTCATCCTCTTTACTTGCGAATTCTACTTGCGTACTTGTAGCTGCAGTCACTTTATTTTCTGGATTATCAATGATTTCATGTAAATCATCCATTGATTCATTAAAATCCTTTAATGGATTTTCACCCTTTATCGTTGCATTTCCATAGACATTTATATACCCCTTGTATGATGGTTGTCCATTTAAATCAAATTCCTTTGATTCTTCATAGTCATATCTTATACCATAAAGCGTATCTATTGCATTTGCGTCTATAAAAAAACTTGACGATAGTAATACTATTGACAAAGCAATTGATAATAATTTTCTTAAGTTTGTTTTTCCCATATTTTTCCCTATATTTCCTTTATAATTATATAGTTTTGCGTATTACATGTCAATTTTAACATATAAAAAATATTTGATATAATATTGCATTAGACATTATAAAATAGTCTCATTCAATATTCTGCATAAAAAAAGTAGAAATGTAACTACTATCTAATATAGTTGCATATTCTACTTTTTATTAACTAATACTAATCCTCTAAATAATAGCTTGTCTGTGGATTACTTGTATGAGGTGGTTTTGGTGGAACATAATCTGGTGTTCTATGCACCAAATATAATGATTGTAATATCGGTTCATTTGTTGTAGCATCCAAAGTATTTTCATACCCTTGAACACCCAACTGTGCATAACTGATTATTTGCTTACTATATTCCTTTGTTACTTCAACAGTATATTCAAACTCTAAATACTCGTCTACATTTAATTCATCTACCAAGATTGAAATTTCTTTATCATCCTCATTATATGCATCCTTAATATCAATCGTTTTAATTAATGTATTTGTAGAATCATATATATTCAACAAATCACTATGTTCTTTATATGTTGTATTGTCAGGAATCTTTTGTAAGATTAAAAGATTATGTGCATTTACAATATTTGTAAAGTCTTCATTTTTAACTTTAATTGTATACGTAATCTCGCTTCCTAATCCAACTTCCGTCTCATTTACATCGATAACTTCAAATCCAGGCTTTGTGATTGGATCAGCATAATTTTCAATTCTTAACTGACTATTTCCCTCGATAAGAATATCTCCTAAATCTTCTACCTTAACCGCTTCTTGAAAACCACTTTGATTAATATATTGTACATCAGTATTACTTAATACAATTGATTCTAAACTCCCGCCTGTAGCAATAGAATCCCAATCAATTGAATCTTCATTTACACGTGTATAAAAACTTAATCTTGAGTTATTCACATTTTTATATGTTACATTCCAAGAAAGCTTCTGTGTAGGCCCATCATAAGAAAGCTCACCGATTACTCTCCCGTCTTTATTTACAACATCAATTGGCACATTATCTGTAGTTAAATTTCTAATCGGAATAATTTCTGAATCCACAGCACCTTCAACCCTATATTCTAATTCAATCAAATGTGTATCATCTAAACGAATTTCAAAATTATCATCAATTGTAGCGCTCATTAATGACGATGCATTAACTAATTTTTCAACATCATCACGAATTTTAATTAAACCATCTAAATCAGTTCCGTTATAACTTAAATATTCACCTGTTGTAGGATCCTTTGTCGCAATAATTTTCTTATACTTCTCATATGGTACATTATCTAAATCAATCCCTGCGAAGTATACAATCGCATTTGTTGAATCTAAGAAATTCTGCATCATAGCTGTTGTAAATTCTGGACTTGGTGCTCCATCAGATACAAAGACGACAACATTTTTGGGATCACGCCCATCATCATTTAAAGCCTCGTTTTTAAAAAAATCAGCAGCTTTTATAAATGCCTTTGCATAATTTGTGTATTTAAAACCTTCTGTTCTTGTAAAATCATCCCCAAACTGAGTTAGATCAAACTCTTGATAAGCTGCTTTAAACCCATTTACTGTTTCAACTTCACCTGCAAATTGAATATGAGAAATTTTATTCTTCTCTTCATAAGGAAAACTATCATTGTCTTGCACAACGATATTTGATAAATCTTTAAACAAAATTTTTGAAAGCAACATTCTATCATAAGCTCTATTTTCTAGAAGCATTTCATCTATATACGCTTTAGAGTCAAAATCATCGTATGAACCTGTATCAGAATAAAATGCAGTTGAGCTAAAAAGCTCAGGAGAATAAAACTGCCAACTCGGTTCAGGAGTTAAAGTTCTAACATATTTTTCAAATGGGAAGTTAGGATTACTTTCATCTGTTCCTAAAGGAAACGTACATTGAAATGGATCTAATTTCTCATTGGAAATATAAATTGGTGTATCTGTATTTAATAGAGGCACAGTTGCTTTTGTAATCCTTTTGTACCCCGTTTTATCTGCTGGCACATCATTATAATGAACCAACTTACCATCCGGAGATATATAATTGTTTGCCAATCCCTGTAGGTTTTCCGCTATCATACCATGTGTTGCATAGCTTGAAATCGCTGCTACAGATAAGGAAAATGCTCCTGTTATTCTTGAGTATTGCGGACTATGATAATAATCAAAGGCCATAGTTGAATTATCTTCTAATGTAAGTGTAACACGTGTTTGATAATAATGGTTTGGATTCATATTTGCAGAAACTGCAGATAAAAATCCAGCAGTTACATTTCCTGCAAACATATTAAGTGAACCTGATTGGTCCATAATAAACATTACATTTAATGGTTGTGTTAATACATCCCCAGCAAAGTCAATTTGAACTTTTAGTGTATTTTCAATTTTATCAATTTCACTATCAAAATTAACCTGTGTGCTTGTAGTTGCATTAATATCTGTAGTTGGATCATCAATAACGTTTTGAAGATCTTTCATCGAATCATCAAACTCTTTTAAAGGATTTACGCCATTTAGTTGAAGATTCCCATAAATATTAATATAACCTTTATAAGTGGGTTCACCGTTTACACCATATTCCTTATCTTCTATTGTGTCATATCTCTTTCCATCTAAAGCAATGCTTGCACTAACATCGACTATAGAATTAGACACTAAAACACTGACTATTAATACAGTGATTATTGATAACTTAACAAATTTGTCTCTCATATTACTCCTAACAATATATACCCCTATATATAAATATTTATTTATGTAAAAATTATACATTTATCTATGTTAACTGTCAATTTATTATCTACCAAATACACTTTAATTAATGCTTTTTTTATTTTCTTCCCTATAACTTTTATCTATTTTTTATTTAAAATTTAATTATACACATTATCGTTTTTCAATAAAAAAGTGTGGATTTATTCGCACATTTCTTTTTTATCAAACAAGCATCTTCTTTATGCTCTTTTTCTTCTAAAATATTACATTATCACGCATGATACTGTGTTGTTAATCAATGATAGCAATTGTAATATTTATAATAGGATGCGATTCAGTATGTTATTAAAATCCTTTACATTTCTGTTTTCATCATCAAAAAATATAGTCTTCATACCTAATGAATTTGGGACCACCAAATTTTCCTTTGTATTATCAATAAAAACACATTCATTTGGACTTACATTCAGTTGACTACAAGCATATTGAAAAACATCACTAGACTTCTTACTCATTTTCAATTGTGCTGAAATTGAGATAAAATCAAAATATTTATACAAATCTTTACTAGTAAAGATTTGCTCTATCCTATCTACTTTATTATCTGTGATTAAGCCGATCAAATATCGATGTTTTAAATTTTTTAAAGTATCCATCATTTCTTCATCAAGTTTTGTTGCTATAAAAGACTCTATGAGAATATCATATGATACCTTTTCTTTTACATCACTACAAAACTCATCCCACATATCTTCATGCACAATATCTCCATCTAATAAAGCATGATTGTGCTTATAATAGGCATTTTTTACAATATCTAGTGGTATACTACACTTTTTTGAAATGTAGTTAGTTATTGAAGTTGAACCTGTTTTATCAATAGTTAATACACCATCAAAATCAAATAAAATTGCTTTTATCATCTTTTTCCCCCTTTATTATATAATTACAATATACCACAAGTAGCTCTTTGGTGATATCTATTTACGCTGAAAGTCAATAGAAGCACTACAAACATAAAAAAACACCTAAATGTAGGTGTTATTTCTTAAATGGGTGCTCTTGCCGCAAGTAAACTCATTTAAACAGGCCATTCCCTTGTCGATTGTCTTTTTTATTGTCTATTAACTTGTGGCTATGGTAACTCAACCCATATTATTTTAAAATGAATTTGATGAATACTCATTATTTATTTAGTAGTCATTCAATAGTTTCTTCGGTAGTTTCTTTACTTAAGTTATATGTTGTTTGAAACGATTTGGTTCTTTACTATCTTCAAATAAAATTATTAATAACTTTTTCTAATGATTTCGATATCTTTTTTATTTTACAATACTAAATGTCTTTCCCGACAAGTATATAGACCATCTACATACATATCAATGATCGGGAAACAGTTACTTATTCTGTATAAGGCAGGACAATTTGTATGTCCTATATAATATGATATTTAATATCAATAAATTTTCAAATGATTTTGCACACGTAAGTAATTTATCCATAAACTCTCCCTACTACAAATTAATCCGCCTTGCTTTTACAAGGCGGATTAGATCATTTTCTTTCGATAATAGTTATCTACTCCGATTTGAGGTTACTGCCCCCTTGCTTCGCACTTATTTTTCTCATATTTTTTCAGCTATGCTTAGACTTCCCCATTTCCCTCAAAGCCTTCATCAGCTTTAATTTATTCTAAAACTCTTCAAAATCATCTTTAACTAAAAACACCCTTGAATTTGCTATTTTAGTTTTAATTAAACCCTCTTCTAAATTTATTAGATTAGTGCACTTTTCATAATCATCAAAATATTTTGAACACCCCCAAAATAAAGCATCTTCCTTTCTTTGGCATCTAATTTTCATGTCACTATTGCACTTTATACACTTAAAACACGTAAAATCATAATTTGAATTTATTTGCTGATTAATCGCAATAACAACTACTGTTACATGCTTTGCACCATTAAGATATAGAATACGTACTATTTCTTTTACTGTAGTCCCCGTTGTGTATATATCATCTATAAGAACAATATGCTTGTCTTTCACGTTTGCGTTTAGCAAATAAGCTCCCTCAACATTTTTTTCTCTTTCATGTAAATTGCTACTTTTATTTTGATAATCCTTGATACACTTTAAAATATTATGATTTACATTACATATCTTACTTGACTCAACTAATCTCATTTTTTCAAATCTGTTCTCTTTTCCTTCATTTATTTGTAATGGTTTTAAGGGAACTGAGCATACAATATTTACTTCTATAATATCGTTAATATATAATATCAAATCATCAAAATATCTATTAAAATGATCAATAAACCTATTTTTCTTAAACTCTATTATACACTTTGATAGTGTATCATCTCTAAGGTATTCATTATGTACAGCATAATATCGCCCACCCGCATAGAGATCAAATGACTTATCACAAGATTTTAAATTATATTTAACCAATTTCAAAACTGCATTTTCTAATTTCACAAAAGGTAAAGATAACACTTCACTAGCATAACCAATGAAATTTCCACTCAAGCATTTTATAACTTCATTTAAATTATGTACGAAAAAATCTGGCAAATTACGTGATTCTGTAATAGGTGTATTTTCATTAACATAAATAGTTCCAATTCGATAAGCAATTGCTTCCTTACAAATTTCAATATCAGATGT
>CAYJAB010000024.1:9826-11858 GCA_964368305.1 uncultured Erysipelotrichaceae bacterium
ATCAGATGTTATCGCTACTATATTCATGCTTTTAATTTGCCCTTGAGTAATTTTAACTAATGCATCATATAAAAATCTATTTCTTAATAATTTTTTTTGAGTGCTTTCTATTTGAATTGAAGATAGTTTTACTACTTTGAATCTACTATCTATCTGTTGATAATCGTACTCAACTATCTCGTTTGCTAAAGAAAAATCATCAACAATTATCAAATCAATATATTCCGTCCATTTCCACATCAACTGATTCTCCTTTACTACTAATCATTTCAACATTATTTCTTAAATTTTCATTATTACTTAAAATAATTAATGCATCAATTATTGTTGTAAATTCTTTTGCCCCTCTTTGAATATAAATCGTTGGCCATTTTAAGTGTTGCTTCTTTACGACTGATGATGGGATTAAAACATCTCTCTTTTGTTTCAATGCATAATCTGCTTGTTTTAATGCACCACTTGTTTCTCCTGCTTCCATAATAATAGTTGCTAATGAAATCCCGCTCATAGTTGCATTTCGTAATGGAAAATTAATTCTTGTCGTATTTGCAGAAGGAGGAAATTGAGAAACTACAAGTCCCTCATTCTCTATCCTCATTTGTATCTCTTTATTTTCCTTAGGGTAATATTTATTTATTGGTGTACCAATAACCGCAATTGTTTTACCACCATTATCTAAAGCACTACTATGTGTAGCGGTATCAATGCCTTTAGCTAACCCTGCATTTACTACAATATTTCTAATTATTAGTTTATTAACAATACTCTCTGTTTTTTCTAATGCATCTTTTTCCGCATTTCTACTCCCTACGACACATACTGATTTTTCTTTTAATAAACTAATATCACCTTTTAAAAATAAATACATTGGCGCATTATCTGTTTCTGCTAACAAGCTTGGATACTCTGGCGACCCTTTTTCAATAATTACCACATCATTTTGTAAAGTTTCAAAAGACATTAACACTCTTTTATACTCTGATAAGAACTTTTCTTCTGAAACTGCTAATTGCTTATAAAACTCTCTATAATAATGTTTTTTTTCCTCAATAGAGTTAACTTCTATATAATAGTTAAATTTTTCAAAAAAACGTTGAGTTTTTCTATCGTTATTATTAAATAACGATTGAACAGTAAAGTATTTTATTACTTGTTTAATAAAAGTAGATGAAATATCAAACTTTTGAGTAACCGTTATACTTGACATTGAGTTTTCCTTTATTACTCTTTTTTCTAGCTCACTCTTTAAGAATAGCGTTCCCGCTTTTGAAGTTTTAAAAGGGGATATTTTCTTTTCATGTACTAATTTATTCAACCTTTGCATTGATATATTCAAGTACTCAGC
The DNA here is from genome assembly GCA_964368305.1 of uncultured Erysipelotrichaceae bacterium. Taxonomy (GTDB): domain Bacteria; phylum Bacillota_I; class Bacilli_A; order Erysipelotrichales; family Erysipelotrichaceae; genus CAYJAB01. The sequence continues at coordinate 11,172 of CAYJAB010000024.1, forward strand.
TGCTTCACTTGCAAATAGTATATCATCATTTTTATAATTAACTTTTCCTCTTTCCACCATTATTTCACCTCTCATAATTATTTTATCATAACTATTGATGCTCATCAATTGAATGACATCAATATTATGTTACTTCTGTAGTTTTTGTTTTGTTTCATGATTGACCATTTGATCCCTATTGAGAAAAATGGAATAATGCTGCGTCAAGTATGTAGGAAATGTGTTTCCTTGTTGCTGGAGAAGAAAACTGGATTGCTTTTTTGATTTTTGTTATGTTGAATTAATTAAATTCTCCTGATCCTTCTCTATTCGATTCTACTCAACTTTCATCAATTCAATTACTTGTTCTGTTGGAATTTTATGTTGTTTTAATAACTTCTCTACATGATATGTTTTTTTACAATATTTTAGAAATTTCTTAAGTGGATATTTTAGCATTATTAATCTCTCCATTACATTTTCAGTCAAAATCAATTTTTACACAGTATTATCATTTTGTGCAATAAAAAAGTGCGATTTTTTAATCGCACAAAATCTACTTACTAAACACGAAACTTCTGCGTCTAAGTGATGATTAAACAATATTAACATACGTAATAATATTTTGGATATCTATCATCATTGCCGACCTATGTAAATCTGCAAAGCATTAAAAAACGCCCATTTCTAGGCGTTATTTGACGCGAT
>CAYJAB010000025.1:0-10622 GCA_964368305.1 uncultured Erysipelotrichaceae bacterium
AAGATTAAAAAGATTAATCGGGGAGTCTATTTTATTGGTATATTATGCCACAGCAGCAATGATAAGTGTCGTGGTGATTGTAAATCGTAGATATGGGGTAATCGATGTATATACGGTAGATAAGATGATGTGTATAATTGGGATCATCGCCTTTGTCTATTTTAGTTATCGTTTAATTCAAAATAAGGAACATATTTTTACAATTGTAGGAATTACATTATTAAATCCATTGTTTGACTATGGTTATTATGAGTTTACATTTAGTATAGGAATTGTTCTTATGTGGATAAGATCATTATGGCTTTTGAAGGTTTTAGATGAATATCAAAGCACAAGACTTTCTGCTTTTTCAATTAAGGAAGGATTGGATACTTTACCTGCAGGTGTAATGTTTTGCGATGAAAATGGATATGTTTATGTTATTAATCGTAAAATGAAAGATTTAGTAAACAAATATAAATTGGAGTATCCTTACCATGGAAATAAGTTTTGGGAGCATTTAAAGATATGTAATGTCGATGGTATAGAAGTTCAACTTCTTCAAGAAGATTATCTTCTGAAAGCACAAAGTGAAGCGTGGAGATTTTCAAAAAGGGATTTTAAAATTAACAATACTAATTATTGTGAAATCATTGCGATTAACGTGACAGAGGTTACAGGAGCTCTTTTTGAATTAGAAAATGAAAAAGTGGTGCTTGAAAATCAAAGTGAACATATAAAAGCATTACAAGAGAATATGAGAAAGTTAAAAAGAGAAAAGGAGTATATGCGTATTCGTATGCAAGTGCATGATGTATTAAGTCAAAGACTAACGGCAATTCAAAGAATGAGTCAAACTGCGGAGTTGATGGATTATGAAAGTTTATTATCCCTTTGTAAGGATGCAATCTCATCGATTAAAAGAAAACAAGGAAATGATGCACAGGCTCTATTTAAGGAGATGAAAGATTATTTTAATAAAATAGGATTAACTATTGAGTTAAAAGGAGAGAGTATAAAGGAAACAGATTTAGCATTTATTTTTATATCTGTTTTAACTGAAGCTTGTACAAATTCAATTAAACATGCGCAGGCAAGTAAAGTGTTTGTGAATATTACATGTGATAAAGATGGGTATAAAATAGAAATTACAAACAATGGTGGTAGACCAACACAAGGGATTAAAGAAGGATCAGGGCTTAGAGGGATACGGAATCGAATAGAAGATGCACAAGGGATATTAAAGGTAGAGGTGATGCCTGAATTTGCGTTAATCATCTATTTGCCTAAAAAGGAGGAAGAATGATTAAAGTATTTATTGTAGATGATCATACATCAATTATTGATTCATTTAGTCAAGTCATCAATAATCAAAAAGATATGGAATTTGTTGGAGGGACTTCAGATTGTAGTGAAGTCATTTCACTTTGTGCAAAAGTTTCACCTGATATAGTATTGACTGATATTTCGATGGATAAAGCAAATAGCGGTATTATTTTAACTGAGAAATTGAAGTATGAATTTCCGGATATTAAAGTAATTGTTATGTCGGGATTTGATGAGATATCTTATATTCCGAATGCGAAAAAAGCGGGAGCAGATGCATTTTTATCAAAATCAAAATCATTAGAGGAATTTATTGAGATGACAAGAAAAACAATTGAGGGTAAAGGAGAATTTCCACAAGAGATTTCTATTCCTACCGCAAAAGGGGAAGCTCCATTTACATTAAGGGAATTGGAAATGTTGACGCTTTTATGTCATTCTTATTCTCGAAAAGAAATTGCGGAACATATGAATATTGCAGAAGGAACTGTGAAAAGACATATAGAGAATATGTTAGTAAAATCAGGATGTAAGAGTACAATGGAACTTGTTGTGTATGTAGTAAGTAATGGGTGGATATCACCTAAGTAAAACCGCAAAAGCGGTTTTTTTTATAAATGTGCCATTTGGCACATTTACCATTATGAAACTGTTTGATAAAGTGAAATTAGAATAAACAATAAAAGGAGGAATTAAAATGGGGTTAATAAAAGCAGCGATTGGATCAGTGGGTGGTGTTTTAAGTGATCAATGGAAAGAGTATATATATTGTGAAGCTTTAGATAATGAAATACTTGTTTCAAAAGGACGTAAAAAAACATCAAATCGTAGTTCAAATACAAAGTCAGATGATAATATCATTTCTACTGGTTCTATTGTAGCAGTGGCAGATGGACAATGTATGATTATAGTTGAAAATGGTAAAGTGACAGAGGTATGTGCTACACCAGGTGAATTTGAATACAATAGTGAAAGTGAACCTTCTATTTTTACGGGGGATTTAGATAAACAAATTGAGAAAACGTTTATTAATATTGGAAAACGTTTTACGTTTGGTGGTCAACCTGCCAATGATCAACGTGTGTATTACTTTAATACAAAAGAGATTCTTGCGAATAAATATGGTACACCACAACCAATTCCATTTAGAGTAGTAGATGCGAATATTGGCTTGGATATGGATATTGAAATTAGATGTCATGGTGAATATTCATTTAAGATAATAGATCCATTATTGTTTTATACAAATGTAAGTGGAAATGTGACTGTGGATTATAATAAAGATGAAATTATGTCACAACTTAAAAGTGAATTATTAACAGCACTTATGCCTGCATTTGCGAAAATATCAGCGATGGGTATTCGTTATAGTTCACTTATGGGACACACAATGGAAATGGCGGATGCGCTAAATGAAGTATTATCTAAAAAGTGGACACAAACACGTGGTATTAAAATAGCTTCTTTTGGTATTTCATCTTTAAAAGCATCAGAAGAAGATGAAAATATGATTCAAGAACTTCAAAGAAATGCGACATTTAGAAATCCTAATATGGCTGCAGCACATCTTGTAGGGGCCCAAGCATCAGCAATGCAATCTGCTGCAGAAAATCAAGGATCAGGTGCAATGATGGGCTTTATGGGTATGAATATGGCACAAAATGCAGGTGGAATGAATGCACAAAATTTATATACCCAAGCTACACCGCAACAAGTAGGGTGGAATTGTAAGTGTGGACAAACAAACAATACTGGGAATTTCTGCGGTGGATGTGGAAGTAAAAAAGCACAAGCATACGTTTGTAAGAAGTGTGGACATACACAAGCAGCCGCATCTAAATTTTGTCCACAGTGTGGCGATGCCTTTTAAAAGGAGAACAGTATGTCAGATTTATTAAAATATCAATGTCTTGCATGTGGTGGTGCATTAAAGTTTGATGCGACACAGCAGATGTTAGCATGTGAATCGTGTGATAGCGTATATCCAAGTGATTATATTGATCAAACAAGTGAAGAATCAACAACGAGAGTAGATTGGAATACAGAAGGTTTTGTGGATGAAAAGCAAACGCTTGAAAAACAAAATGGATTTACGTGTACATCGTGTGGTGCACAAGTGATTTGTGATACAGATACGGTTGCGAGTGAGTGTATGTATTGTGGCAATCCTGTAGTTATGGATGAAAAAAGTGAAACTATGGTTGAACCTGATTTTGTGATTCCATTCAAGATTGATCATAAAAAGGCGAAGGAAATGTTAGAGGATTTTTATAAAGGGAAGCCATTGCTTCCAAATGCTTTTTCTGATGAAAATCATCTATCAAAAATAAAAGGCGTGTATGTTCCGTTTTGGTTGTTTAGTTGTATGGGAAGTGGATATATGGTGTTTGATACAACGAAAGTGAAAACATATAGCGATGAAAAATATAATTATAAAAAAACAGAACATTATGAAGTGTTAAGAAGTGGTCAAATTGGATTTGATCGTATTCCAACAGATGCATCTAAGAAGATGGATGATCATTATATGGAAGGAATAGAACCTTATAACTTTGAAGAGTTAAGTAAGTTTAAACCAATGTATCTTGCTGGATATTTTGCGGATAAATTTGATATTTCAGTAGATCAAGGCGCAAAGCGTGCTACAGAAAGAGTAATTGCTTCATTGGAGTCAGCGTTTGAAGAGACAGTAGAAGGATATACTTCTGTTATTAAGAAAACTTCATTGATTCAAATGAATAAAGAATCTATAGAGTATGTATTGTTGCCAGTATGGATGTTAAATACAAAATACAATGGTGAAATATATCAATTCGCAATCAATGGACAAACTGGGCAAGTTGCAGGAAAACTTCCAATAGACAAAGCTAAACTAATGAAATATCGTTTGATCTATTTCTTTGTATCTGCAGCAATATGTGCATGTCTTTTGATGTGGATGTTTAGATAGGAGATAAACTATGAAGAAACTAATTAAAATAGTATGTATGGTTGTATTTATGTGTCCAATCAATGTGCTTGCGACAAATAATGAAGTAGCGCAACCAATGTCGTTTACAACAATTTTAGCAATTAGCGCAGTGGTAGGTTTAATTGTAGCGTTTATAGCAACTTCTATTATGAAATCAAATATGAACACTGCACATAAAAAACAACAAGCACGAGAATATATTAGAGAAGACTCATTTGAAGTGAAAAGAAGTCATGAGAAATTTATTAAAGAAGAAACTGAAAAAACAGAAAAGCAAAAGCCGCAAAATAACAGTAAAAAAACTCCTAAGTAATTAGGAGTTTTCTCTTATTGTTTTGTATGTAAGTTAATTGCTTTTGAAAGCATTGGCAAGATTTGTTGTTTTCTTGATAAAAGATTTGGAATAAATGGTAATCCTTTTTTATGTTGGATAACATTTTCAAATGCTAAGTTAAACAAGAAGTGATCTTTTCCTGACCAAATAAAGTAAGAACCTTTTTCTGTTAAGTCTGTAAATACCATAATCGCAATGTCATAACGATTTGTAGAGCATAAATCAGAAAGATAATCTTCTAAGTCTTTTTTAATCATTAAAATTGCATCTACATCCATAATATTAAATTGTCCAATTACAACATTATAAGTTTCAACTGTAAATTGTTTTAAATCAGAATGTACGATATCAGATAATGTTTTTCCTACAAGTGATGTAGATGCTTGATAGATTTCTCTTGCATATGCATTAATATTAATATCCGCAATTTTAGATAACATATTTGCGATGTCGATATCAACTTTTGTACAAGTTGGTGAATTAAAATTCATTGTATCACTAATGATAGCTCCAAGTAATAATCCAGCCATTGCAGGTTTGATTTCGATTTCATGTTCAAGGTAGATTTTTGTAATAATTGTAGAACAACTACCAACTGTTTCATTTCTAAACATAACAGGCATGTTTGTAGAAACATCCCCGATACGATGGTGGTCAATTACTTCCACTACATCTGCTTGTTCAATACCGTCAATACTTTGACTTATCTCATTGTGATCCACAAGTATTAATTGTTTACGTTCGTGATTCCATAAATGGTATCGAGAAATTAATCCAACAAGTTTTCTGTTTTTATCAATAACAGGATAACTTCTATATCTTGATTTTGGAATAATTGCTTTTACATCATCTAAATAATCATAATCGTTAAATGTTACAAGACTTGTACTCATAATAAATTTAACTGGAATTGCTTGTGTAACAACTTGTGATGCTGTAAATAAATCCAGTGGTGTACAAATAATTGCACAGTTATGTTTTGTAGCTTCCACAATTGTTTGTGCAGTAACAGTGTCGCATCGTGTGATAATAACAAGTGCAGCCCCTTTTTTAATTGCCAAAATTTGTGATTCTTCACGTGCGCTTGAGATAACAATTTTATCTGTGTAATCAATCTCTTGTTGACCATTTACTAAACTACTTGCAATTGTAATAACACCATCTGGATGGTAGTCACGTGGTCTTACAATTAATTCTCCTGATAAAGTATCTGCGATATTATCAATAGGCGTATTTTTCATGTGCTCATATTTACTTTGTGCAACACTCAAAATTGCATTGGTAATACCAGAAATAGTTGCCATCCCTAGTAGTTTTTGTTGTTCGTCAATAACTGTAATAACTTTTTTATTATTGTGTAGCATGACTGTCCATGCTTCTTGGATTGTTGCATCTTCTTTTACACTGATAGCAGTGTCAATGTTAATATCACTCACTTTTGTTTTAATATCGTAAACAAGTTGTGGTGCTGGTACATTAAATTTATTTAAAATAAAAGAAGTTTCTGAATTGATATTTCCAATACGGATTGGTGCAACATCGTATCCTAGTTTTTCTTTAAGATTCGCGTATGCGATTGTTGATACAATTGAGTCTGTATCAGGGTTTCTATGCCCCGTAATATAAATTTTATTTTTCATAAACACCTCCTAAATATAATAACACAAATTAAACATGTTAACATGATTTATGAACTTTTTTGTTACATTTTATTGCAATTTTTTACAAATAATATTTGTGAAAATTTCATCATGTTAGTTTAAGCTAATTTTACATGAAAATTCATTAAAAATGCCGTATAATTAAAAAGTAAGTGAGGGGAAACAAATGAAATATAAACAAGTAAATGAAAGTAAAATATCCATATTAGGATATGGATGTATGAGATTTCCTGTTTTAGAAAATGGGAAAATCGACCGTATCAAGACTTTTGAATTATTGGATTGTGCATATGAAAATGGTGTGAATTATTATGATACAGCATTTCCATATCATAGTGAAGAAAGTGAGCTAGTAGTAGGAGAGTGGGTAAAGACAAAAGAGCGATCTTCAATTTGTCTTACTACAAAATCACCTGTATGGAAGTATGATACAAAAGATGGATTTTATGAGTATTTCAAAATTCAACTTGAAAAACTACAAGTAGAATACTTTGATTTTTATTTAATGCATGCCCTAGATAAAGAAAGATTTGAGAATTTAAAAAACATCGGAATTATTGATATTATGAATGATTTAAAAGAAAAAGGACTTGTAAAAAATATAGGGTTTTCTTTTCATGATGAATACGAAGTATTTGATGAAATCATTCATTATTATAATTGGGATTTTTGTCAATTACAGTTAAACTATATGGACACAAATCACCAAGCAGGTATTAAAGGATATGAACTTGCTACAAAGTTAAATATACCTGTTGTGGTGATGGAACCAATTAAGGGTGGTCTGTTAAGTAAAGTACCTTCTGAAATCAAAGAGAAATTTAATGCTATGCATAAAGAATGGTCGGATTCTAGTTGGGCATTAAGATGGTGTGCGACACTTGAAAACGTGTGTTGTATTTTATCGGGGATGTCTACACTAGACCAAGTTAAGGACAACACTACAACGTTTAAGGATTTTATACCACTGACAAATGAAGAACTTAATGTTGTAACTTATGCAAGTGAGCTTTATAATAAAAGAGCTCAAGTGCCATGTACGGGATGTAAGTATTGTATGCCTTGTACAAATCATGTGAATATACCGAACTGTTTTAAAGTGTATAATCATGCGTATATTTATGATAATTTTGAAGAATTTAAAACAAGTTACAATAATATGCAAGAAGAAAATAGAGCAGATAAATGTATTGAGTGTGGAAAATGTTTAGAAGAATGCCCACAAAAAATTGATATTATCACTGAACTTAAAAAGGTGGATATATATTTTACAAAATAAAGGAGATAAAAATATGTTATATGGTAAAATGGAATTAGAAAATGGTGTAGTTTTAGATTTTGAATTGTATCCAGAGGATGCACCAAAAACAGTTGAGAACTTCGTGAAACTTGTGAATGAAGGATACTACAATGGAAAAACATTCCATCGTGTTATTAAAGGATTTGTATCACAAGGTGGTTGTCCATATGGTACAGGCACAGGTGGACTTGGATATACAATCCAATGTGAAACACAAAACAATACTAAAAAGCACATCGATGGAAGTTTATCGATGGCTCATGCAGGTAAAGATACAGGATGTTGTCAATTCTTTATTTGTCATCAACCGCAACCTCATTTAGATGGTGCTCATACAGTATTTGGAAGAGTAACAAGTGAAATGGGTGCTGTTCGTAATATGGTGAATGGTGACAAAATTAAAAAAGTAGAATTGCTTTAAGAAACTTTTTGATAGATGCGGATAATAAAATCTGCATCTATTTTTATTTGGTTAATTTGGTTTAATTTTTCTTTATCTTTAAGTGACGTTTTATAAACATAAGGTGTCATTGAAAATAGAGAAACAACATCTTTGTTTGTATCTAAGCTTAGTTCAAATGAGGTGTATTGTGTATCCACTAAAACGAAGTCTTTTTCTTCAACTTCAAATATTTCATTATCGATAACACTATCATAAATAGCCTTTTTTAATTGATATAAATGTTTAATATTTGGACTTACTACAATTAAATATCCTTTATCTTTTAAAATACGACTATACTCTGATAAGGACAATGGTGCAAAAATATTAATAATGGCATCCATGCTTTGATTCATTACAGGTATCTCATGGACACTTGCGACAAGATATAAAACATCTTTATTTTTTTTACTTGCGACTTTTACTGCATCTTTTGCAATATCAAATCCAATAATGTTTATATGGTTTAGTGTATCTTTAAAGTAGTTTGTATAATATCCCTCGCCACATCCACTATCTAATAATGAATGAATGTTTAAAGAAGATAAGATAGTTGTAAGTTTTTTCTTTAGTGGTAAATAAAAATCTTTTAAAAAGAAATCATGGCGTGCTAAAATCATATCTTTAGAATCTCCAAACATCTTGGAACTTTGTTTTAAAAGAAGGTTAGTATAGCCTTCTTTCGCAATATCATACGTATGATTATTTGTGCATTTATAGCTTCTTTCGACGCGTACAAGGGTTTCTTTACATTTAGGACAATTTAACATATTAGGATTCCTCTTTTCTCATCTATTTTATCATGTTAAAATGTATTTGGAGATAAAATTATGAATGAAACAATAAAAATAAAATGTAATAGACTAGATGAAGAATATAAAGGTGTTTTTGTGTATGCTAAAGCAGAGCATGCATTGCGTAATTTATTGCCACTAGAAGAGGCAGAAGTTATGGTAGATCAAAGAAGAGGTAAAACACTTTTTCAGGTAAAAAAAATATTAAAAAAAAGTCAGGATCGTATTGTAAGTGCGTGTCCTTATTTTGAAAAATGTGGAGGATGTCAGCTCCAGCATATTTCTTATGACAAACAAATAAAGTTAAAAACAGAATATATTAAAACACTTATGAATAGATATGATACAGAGGTGAATGAATGTTTGAAAATGGAAGATCCACTTCGATATCGTTATAAAAATCAAATGACATTTTCCAAGGATGGAAAGAATACAGTAGCTGGATTTTATGAGGAGCATTCACACCGTGTAATCGATATTCAAAAGTGTATTATACAAGAAGAGAATGTAGAAAAAATTGTCAGAACATTAAAATCAGTTATGACAAAATATAAAATTCAACCGTACAATGAAGATAAAAAACTTGGATTAATCCGTCATGTTTTAGTAAAAACATCCTCTTTTAATAAAGAGGTTATGGTTGTGATTGTTGTAAGTAAAAGAGAGTTTGAAGGAAAATCGGTAATCGTTAAGGAATTAAGAAAGAAACATCCAGAGATTTCAACAATTGTATTTAATGTGAATGCTAGAAGTACAAGTATTATCTTAGGAGAAGAGGAAAGAGTTGCGTTTGGTAAAGGGTTTATTGTAGATAAATTAGGGGATTTAACATTTAAAATTTCTAGTAAATCGTTTTATCAAGTCAATCCTAAGCAAACAATTAACTTATATCAAAAAGCAATTGAGTATGCGAATCTTACAAAAGATGATTTTGTAATTGATGCGTATTGCGGTACAGGAACAATTGGACTTTTTGCAAGTCAGCATTGTAAAGAAGTAATTGGAATTGAATTGAATAAAGATGCAGTTATGGATGCGAATAAAAACGCACAAGCAAATAAAGTAAATAATATTAAATTCATTCAAAATGATGCAACAAAATGGATCGAAAACTATAAGAAAACAAGTAAAAAGGTAGATGTTGTATTTATGGATCCTCCAAGAGCCGGAAGTACACCTGCTTTCTTAAATTCAGTTTTAGCATTAGGACCAAGTCGCATTGTCTATGTGTCATGTGAACCTAAAACACTTGCAAGAGACCTAATGATATTAACAAAGAAATATCGTATAAAGAAAATTCAACCAGTAGATATGTTTCCATTTACAAAGCATGTTGAAACAGTAGTCTTACTACGTCGTATTGATTAGCTCTTAAACCCTTTATTCATGGGGGTTTGGAGCTTTTTTTGTTGAAAAATTTAAAGGTTAATTTTTTTCTGTTTTTTTCAAAAAAATTAAGAAAAATCAAAAAATAAAAAAGAGAGTTGACTAGGGAGATATGTTTTCACAGTCAACACTGTTTTCTTAAAACCGTATAAAATAGAGGTTTTCTTAGTTTAGGGAAACATATCTACACATACACATAAAAACAGCTTGTTTTGGGTTAAGACTGTTGATAAATGATATATGGACCTCGTACATTACATGAAAAAAAATAAATAATAAATTTATAATCACTATTTATACAAACTTAGTACTTCGTTGACTTAATCTAATGGTTGTAATAGTACTAAATAAATAGAACTTAAAGGATGTTCGCAAAATTTATATAATAAGGAGTTTGATATGCCAACTGTAATAATGATGTGTGGTGTT
>CAYJAB010000026.1:0-10538 GCA_964368305.1 uncultured Erysipelotrichaceae bacterium
CCATTCTTTGTGAAAAGTTCCCATTCCCACACGCTATATCAAGTACAAAATCATTCTCGTTTACCTTAAGCAATTTTTCTACATTTGGTCTGACAATATCACAGTGAAAATAATTAGACTCATCCCCCATTTGCTCATCCCAAAATACCGCGTTTTTCTCCCACGCTTCTAACCCATTATCTTTAACATCCATTATATAATTTTCCTCTCTATTATATAAAATTTATTGATTTACTTTAATTTCACTTATACCATAGCCTTTTTACAATAAATGTATCTAAAATAATATTTCAAGCTTATTCTTCTTTAGCTACTTTTTAAACTCTATGCTCTAAACTAAATCCTTCTCCTCTAACTTGAGTCGCATCTTGTACAATAATGAATGCTTTTGGATCTATTTCATTTACTAGGATAGATAGTTTTGGATATTGTTCTACTTTTATTACAATTAATAAAACATCCTTATCTTGATTTGTATATCCACCATATCCTTTTAAAACTGTACTTCCACGATCTAAATCCACATGAATCATTTGTTTAATCTCTTCTAAATGATCTGAAATAATTAAAATTGACTTCGCACTTTCCCCAAATACCAATACACGGTTAATAGCGAATGAGCACGTATAAACACTTAAGAATCCTATTAATACCGCTTCAAATCCCATGGTAACCATTCCAAGTATTACAGTAATCATGTCTACAATTAATACTAAAGTATGCACTTGAATTCCTGTATATTTATGAAGAATAAGAGGTGGAATATCCATTCCCCCTGTACTTGATCCTGTTCTAAATACAATCCCTATTCCAATTCCACTAATAATTCCACCATATACACTCGCAAGCATTGGATCTATATCCACTACAATATTAAACATATCAATAATATTTAACGCAATTGGATATACAACTGAACTAATTACCGTTTTTAATGCGAATCCTTTTCCTAAAAAAACCACCCCAAGTAAAAAAAGTGACACAATTAAAAAATTGATAATCATCATTGGATCTATATTTAATACATATTGAAGTGAAATCGCAACCCCTGCAACTCCTCCAGATAAAATATCAAACGGAATATAAAAAACAGATACTGAAAAAGCCAGTATTACACTTCCTACTATTACGAGTGTTATATCTTTTATCATTTTAGTCATATGTATCCCTCACTTCTTAATATCAACTTTCTTATTATATCATTTTATACCAAATATACGCTCTGCATTTTTATATGCGATTTGCTTAATTTGATCTTCATTAAAATATTTTCTTAATCCCTGTATCATTCTTTGTGCACAACAAGCACTTTCTAACTCTTTTACCATCATTGATTTTACACTTCCTTGATATTCAAAATCCATAAAATCAAATCCTAAACAAACATGATTGATCCCGACTAAGTTTGCGATATAAACCGCATGTTTCGCCAATGTATCTACTGTTTGAAGTTTTTCTTGATCACTTACAAACAACTTGCATGCATTTAATCCAATCACACCATTCTTACTTGCAATCGCACACAATTGTTTATCAGATAAATTTCTTTCAACATCACAAAGTGCTCTTGCGTTACTGTGAGACGCCATTATTTTACCACCATACACTTCTAGGCAATCCCAAAATGTTTTCTCATTCGCATGAGAGATGTCTAATACAATGCCTAATTGTTCCATCTTTTTTAAAACTGTATATCCAAGCTTTGTAACACCACGGGATGTACTTCCCATTTTTCCTGTAGCCAATGCATTTTCATCATTCCAACAAAGCGAAATCATCCTTACTCCTTGATCATATAACCATTGTACTTTTTCATTCACATCTTCATACACAGGACACATCCCTTCAATACTCATAATAATTTCCATATTATGTTTTTGAATAAATGCCTTATTTTTTTCAATTTGATTTTTTAAAAATAGAACCATCTCTTGCATGAGTGAATACTCTTCATTTCCTGTAAAAAAACATGCGCAACAAACACAATACACTTCTGCCTTTACTAACTTATTTAAAACAGCTAAAAAATGATCCTCATTTTTTAAAAGATGTTGATTATAAATATCATATCCAATATCCGCATGTAAATCAAAAATCTTCATACATCCTCCTATATAAAAATAAAATAGATTGCTCTATTTTATTTTACTAAACTTTTTAAATAAGCATAGATAAATCCATCAATCTCTCCATCCATTACCTTAGAAACATTGCCTTCTTCAAAACTTGTACGATTGTCTTTAACTAAAGTATATGGACAAAATACATAGGATCTAATTTGAGAACCCCATTCAATCAGTTTTTGTTCCCCTTTGATTTCGTTTAATTTAGCTTCTTGTTCCTCAATTTTCTTTTGATACAATTTTGCCTTTAACATCGTCATACAGTTTTCCCTATTCATATGTTGAGAACGCTCTGTTTGACAACTAACTACAATCCCAGATGGTTTATGCGTAATACGAACTGCACTGTCTGTCTTATTTACAGATTGTCCACCCGCACCACTTGATCTAAATGTTTCCATTTCTAAATCACTTTCTAATAATTCAATTTCAATTTCATTATTGAATTGTGGCATTATATCTACAGATGCAAACGATGTATGACGTCTGCCTGATGAATCAAATGGAGAAATACGCACTAAACGATGGACACCTTTTTCACTTTTTAAGTATCCATATGCCATATCCCCTTCAATTAAAACTGAAACAGATTTTATACCAGCTTCATCTCCACTTTGGTAATCTAGTGTCGATACTTTATATCCGTGTTTTTCACCCCATCTTGTATACATACGATATAGCATTTCTGCCCAATCCTGACTCTCTGTACCACCTGCACCTGGATGCAGTTCTACAATCGCATTGTTTTTATCATATGGGTGATTTAAAAGTACTCTAATTTCAAATTCTTCAAACTGCTTTTCTAACTCCACAACTTCAAGATAAGAAAGTTCATTTAATTCTTCATCAAAATCTTCCTTCAACATTTCTAACGTTTCCAAAATCCCTGTTAAAGAAGTCACCAACGCTTGATACGTTTCAATTGTTTTTCTTTGACTATTTAATTCAGCAATTACTTTTTGTGAGGCATTTCGATCATCCCAAAATCCATCTAAAGACATCATTGCCTCAAGCTCATTTACCTTTTCTTGACGTTTTTCTAAGTCAAAGAGAAGAGCCGAGCTGTTCTAATTTCTCGGCAATTGCAGTCACATTTTGTTTTTGTTTATAAAGTTCCATCTTACGCTCCTGTTTTTATTGGAACATTGATACAAATATTCACGACTTCATCAGAGATACGCGCTAACATATCCTCAAACATTGCATATCCTTCTTCAATATATGATTGTAAAGGATTAGACTGCGCATATGAACGCAAATGAATTCCATCTCTTAATTTACTCATTGTATCAATATGGTTTACCCACGCACGATCTACAACACGAAGTGCTATTACTTTTTCAAATTTTAACACTTGAATCATATAATCATGGTATTTTGTTTCATAATAAGTCCACATTAATTCTGTACATTTTTCTAATAATGCATCATACGATAAAGTACTTAACTGCTCTTTATCAAATACAGAAGCATCTACTCCAATTGTAGTGAACGCATCAATAATTTCATCTACATTACTTACAGGTGTTTTACCTGTAAAGTCTGTACGTGCATTCACTGTTTTTATAGCTACATTTTTAAACATCTCTTGAATAATTCCATGTACATCTTCATTATCCAAAATCATATTTCTTTGTTCATACATAATTTCACGTTGTTGACGAAGTACATCATCATATTCTAACAATGTTTTACGCACATCAAAGTTTACACCCTCAACGCGTTTTTGCGCACTTCCAATTGAGTTTGTAATAACTTTTGATTCAATTGGCACATCCCCAAGTTGTTGGAAAAGACCTGCCATTCTTTCACTTCCAAAGCGAATCATTAGATCATCTTGTACCGATACATAGAAACGTGACATACCAGGATCTCCTTGACGACCTGCACGACCACGCAACTGATTGTCAATACGACGTGACTCATGACGTTCACTTCCAAGCACCGCTAAACCACCTAATTCTCTTACTTCATCTGTAATCTTAATATCTGTTCCACGACCTGCCATATTTGTCGCAATTGTTACTGAACCTTTACGTCCAGCTTTTGCAATAATATCTGCTTCACGAGAGTGATTTTTCGCATTTAAAACTTCGTGTCTAATACGATGTTTTGTTAATAGTTTTGATAAGAACTCACTTGTTTCAACTGCAATTGTACCTACAAGCACAGGTTGACCTTTTTCATGTCGTTCTTTAATTTCTTCAATCAACGCTTCAAATTTCGCTCTTTTTGTACCATATACTGCATCTGGGAAATCTTCTCTTGCGATTGGTCTATTTGTTGGCATTGCAATAACACGCATATTATAAATAGATAAGAACTCTTCTTCCTCTGTTTTTGCAGTCCCTGTCATACCACATAACTTTTTATAAAGTCTAAAGAAGTTTTGATATGTAATTGTAGCTAATGTAGATGTTTCTTCTTTAATTGTTACACCTTCTTTTGCTTCGATTGCTTGATGTAATCCATCTGAATAAGCTCTACCTTCCATTAAACGACCTGTAAATTGGTCTACTATTACAATTGTATTCTCTTGAACTACATATTCCACATCATTTGCCATAATATAATTTGCTTTAAGCGCCATATTAATATGATGCACTAAATTTGTATTCTCTAAATCATATAAGTTTTTTAAGCGAAACCCTTCTTCTGCTTTAGAAACACCATTTTCAGTTAAATGCACTGATTTTGCTTTTACATCCACTTCAAAATCTTCATCCACTTTTAGTGACTTCACAAAACGATCTGCTTGAATATATAAATTCGCTGTCTTTTTTTGTCCCCCAGAAATAATAAGTGGTGTACGAGATTCATCAACTAAAATACTATCAACCTCATCCACAAGTGCACAATTTAAAGGACGTAAAACACGATCTTTAACTTCAGTCACCATATTATCTCTTAAATAGTCAAATCCGACTTCTGAATTTGTTGTATATGTAATATCACACTCATATGCTTTGCGTTTGCTTGCAGGAGATAAACTTCTTAAATTTAATCCTACCGTCAATCCTAAAAATTCATGAATTTGTCCCATCCATGTTGCATCACGTTCTGCTAAGTATTCATTTACGGTAATAACATGCACCCCTTTTTGGTCTAGCGCATTTAAATATACTGGTAAAACAGAAGTTAAAGTTTTCCCTTCTCCTGTTTTCATTTCTGCAATATCTCCATTATGTAAAACAATTCCACCCATAATTTGAACTAAATATGGATATTCTCCAATTACCCTTTTCGCAGCTTCTCTTACAACCGCAAATGCTTCTGGTAATAAATCATCCAATGTACTCCCTTGTGCAATTCTTTCTCTAAATTCTACTGTTTTATTTTTAAGTTGGTCATCTGTAAGTGCAGCCATTTCATCTGCATACGCTTCCACCTGTTTTGCCTTATTTTCTACTTCTTTAATTCTCTTTTTATCAAAGTTGAATAAATTACCGAATAAATTTGCCATATTATCGACCCCTCCATTAAATTAACAATCTTTATTATACCATTAAAGGTACTAAAATATATAGTATTAATGCCTCAAAGATAAAGAAAAAAGGTTGTAGTACAACCTTTCTGTCTTGAATTTGTGAATTAAAGCTTTGTAATATTATGAGCTTGTAATCCGCGATCTCCTTCAACTAAATCGAATTCAACTTCAGCGTCTTCTTCGATTGTTTTGAAGCCTTCCATCACTAATTGTGAATAGTGGAAGAATACATCTCTTTCATCTTCTAATTTGATAAAACCAAATCCTTTTTCTTTGTTAAACTTTTTAACTTTTCCTTGCATCTAATAAATCCTATACCTTTCCCACGTAGATTAATTTGTTACTCTACACTCTCATTATACTCTATTAAAATAAAAAAGCAAATTATATCTTTACAACATTTCTAGCCTGCATTCCTTTATCTACTTGCACAACCTCAAAACTAACCATTTGCCCTTCTTCTAAAGTCTTATACCCTTCTTGCATTATATGAGAATAATGCACAAATACATCTTTCCCATCTTCCCTACAAATAAATCCAAATCCTTTTTCTGTATTAAACCATTTTACTTTCCCTTGCATAATTTTTCTCCTTAAATTTTTTTCATTTTACTTGATACTAAAAGAGGATGAATTGCTACTACAATCGCTTGAATATCTTTCACCTGACTCTTTAATAAGTTTACACAACTGTTTAAAGTTTCAGATGTCGTACATACATCATCAATTAATACCACTGTTTTTTCCTTAAAGTCTACTTCTTCATTTAAAGTAATAGACAACGCAACATTTTTTCTTTCTTTTAAAGATTTCTCTTTTTGAATAAATTCAGACTTTTTAAAAACAGAAACAATCTCAATTTCACATATTGAAAACATTTTTCTTACATGATGAAACCCTCTTTTTTCATACTGACTCTCACTTGATGGAACTTCCACAAAAATACAATTTCGATACTTTTTCTTAATCTTTTTAATATAAGGATATAAAAACACTTCATATAACGCTTCATCCATCAGTTCCTTATATTGAATTAACAGTTTTGAAAATGCTTCATCATATAAATAAAACGCATGTATTTTTATTCCGTTTAATAAAATCGTTTTATTAAACACTCTTAAATGATTTCTACATTTCTGACAAAGTGGTTCATATCCAAAAAAATACTGTTTGATACTACTATCATAACTTTTACTTTTAAAACACACTAAGCATTCATCTGCTCTATCTTTTTCAAACTCATAGATACAACATTTGATTTTTTCAAACATAACAACAATCCATCTCCTTTTGGATATTTAGGATCTCTTCCCATTCTGCCTAAAATTTGAATAATAGAAGATTCATCAAACACCCTATGATCCGCCTCTAAAATAACCACATGTACATTTGAAAAAGTAACCCCTCTTTCAAGCACGGTTGTACACACCAAGTAAGGATATACATTCTCATCAAATCGTTGAATGATTTCTTCTTTATGTTCACTTAAAGATGTCAAACACTCCACACTTAAATATTTCGCTAGTTTATTAGCGTATTTTATGGAAGGCACAAACAATAAGACACGCTTTCGTGCTTTTAACCAATGTATCAAATACACATATAAATACCATTTAAATCCAATGACCACTAAAGCAGATGGGATTGGATATGCATGTGGTCTTTTAAACAGTTTAATTGTATGCAATTTTAAAAGCATATCATCTGGTGTTGCACTCAGATAAATAGTACGCCCTTTACAACTTGTCTTTGCGATTGCTTGTAGGACTGTGTCTGCTTTATAAGGAAAAGCATCTGGTTCATCTATGATTAATAAATCAAACCAATGTGGATACCGATACAACTGATGTGTTGTGCACACGATTAAATCCCCATCAGTCTCACTTGTATATCCTTGACATACTGCAACTACTTTCAAATCTTTAAATGCTTTTTGCATTCTTTTCGCAACTTCAATTACAACTTGCCTTCTAGGTATTGCAATCGCAACTTTCTTTCCTTGTAATAATGCTTCTTTAATAGCTGCCATTACAATCTCTGTTTTTCCTGCACCACATGCTGCATACACTAAGACATCTTCAATCAATATTTGTTTTTTTAATTTTGAAGAGCACTCTTTTTGAAGTGGTGTTAACTCAAACTTTAAACTATAGTCTGTATCTATTACTTTTGATGGATACTTCATTGTATCTTTGATATCCTCTTGTAATAGAATTCGTTTAAATTGAATACACTTTCGACAATATAGACCTTTACTTCCATTATAAAAATACGCATCATCTTGATTTTGACATCTTGGACATTTCATTGTTCCCCCTCAATATTCTTATACGACAACAACTTAAAAACATCCTCAAAAAAAAACAACTTTCAAATGAAAGTTGTTTCCTTATTATTTATCTGATGGAAAAATAACTCCAGATTGTTTACGACACTCTGTAAGCACTTCATGAATCGCAGTTGATGTCTCATGTGAACAATATTGATTTTCAATCAATCCTTTTTCTACACATTCCATCATCGCTTTAATTTGATAATAGAAATTATCAATTGGATCTACACTCACTACTGTTTCCGTTTTATTGATACGATCAACAAATGTAATAACTTGTGGTTGAGAAGGTTGATCAATAATAATAGAACCCAACTCCCCATTTATTTCACTCATCGCTTTTGTATCACTCGCTTTTGAATAAGAAAGAGATGCAACAAAATCATCGTAAACAAAAATACTTGTCCCAGCAACATCTGCTTTTGTATCTAAAAGTTCGCAGGCACTTAATACACGTTTTGGTTTTCCAAACAATCCAATACAATCCGCAAAAATATAAACACCTAAATCCATAATCGCACCATTTGATAAATCACATCTAAATGTAGATGGATTTTCATTTCTTAAATATGCATCATATCTTGATGAATACTTTGAAAAATTAAATAACACTTGGTGTATTTTCCCAACTTTTGGTAAATATTCTTTTATGATTTGATAGTTTGGATTATATAAAGGAATCAATCCTTCATGTAAGTATGTATTATTTTTTCTTGCAACTTCTATCATTTCTTTAACTTGTGCATCATTTGAAGCCATTGGCTTCTCACAAAACACTGGAATTTTTCTTTCTAAGAAAAAACAAGAAATTTCTTTATGTAACCCATTTGGTACAGCTACATAGACTGCATCAATTAAGTTTGCTTCATACATTTCTTGATATGATGTAAAACGATGTTTTACATCATACTTATCCGCAAATCGATTGCAGCTTTCTGTATTTCGATTACAAATCGCAACTACTTCACATCCTTCTACTAATTTTGCTCCATTCATAAAAAAGTCAGAGACAAAATTTGTTCCAATTATTCCAAATTTCATAGTTAAATCCCCTTTTATTGTTCTTTCTATATTATAAATCGTTTTCATATAAAATACTATACTATTAGCCTATCTCTTTTGTATAATATAAAAAAGGAGATATTTATGAAAATATGTATAATAACAGGTTCTGCCCAAGGTCTAGGATATGATATGGCAGTACGTTTTTCTAAAAAAGGATATCAAGTTATCGGACTTGATATTAAAGAGACCCAAATTGATAATGTTGATTTTATTCAAACAGATTTATCCAACCCAGCATCTATTGATGTGGCATTTGAACAGATTAAAAATAAGTATCATAAAGCACATGTTTTAATAAATAACGGTGCAATCTCTGTGTTTGTTAAACCAATAGAAGAAATTTCACTTGATGAATACAATTCTATTATGGACACAAACTTAAGAGGGGCATTTTTATGCGCACAACATTTTATTAAATTAAATAAAGGTGAAACCTATGGACGCATTATTAATATCGCCTCTACTCGTTGGCATCAAAACATGGCGGATTGGGAACTTTATGGAATGAGTAAAGGTGGAATTGTGTCTCTTACAAATACACTATGTGTCTCATTAATTCAAACACCAATCACTGTAAATGTAATTAGTCCAGGCCACATCCATACAGGCGCATGGAAAGAACTTGAAGAAAGAGATCATACGATTCATCCATCTAATCGCGTTGGGATTGCACGTGACATTTCAAATACTGCGCTGTTTTTAGCAGATGAGGAAAATGATTTTATCAATGGCGCAAATATTATTGTTGATGGTGGCATGACTAAGAAAATGATTTATTAATCTTATAAGGTACTTAAAACAAAACTACCAATATCTATTTTGATATTGGTAGTTTTAATATACACACAGTATGATTATTTTATGGATAATCAATTATTAATTTTGAAATCTATTATTATAGGGAAATGATCACTTACTGGTTTATCTAAATACAACCAACTAGGGTCAACTCTATAATTATAAACCTCAAAATCATTTTTACTAGTAAAAATATAATCAATAGTAATACAATGTAATAATTTATTATTAGAATTATAATTTATAGTTCCATATTTCATACTATTTTTTGCAATCTTTTTTGTGTCATCTAAACTTTTTGTAAATTTGTTATAATCCCAAAAAATACTTGGTACATTCATATCACCAGTCAATAAATAAGGGAACTCATCTTTAGATATTGTTTCATTTATAAGTTTAATCGATTCATCAACTGCTACTATACCTTTGTGATCTAAATGTGTATTATTTATTGAAAATATTTCTCCAGTATCTACATTTTTAAGAGTCGCACTTGTCATTATTCTATAAGTTGAAGCGTCCCAACCTATTGAAACTTTTTCAGGGGTTTCTGAAAGCCACATTGTACTACTATCTATGACTTCAAACTTATCAGTCAAATAAAATATAGGAGCATATTCGCCTTCGTCTAATCCATTTTCTCTACCAACACCTATAAAGCTATAATCTTCTAATAACACTGGTAATCCATCATAATTATTCATCCATCCATAATTTGCCTCTTGAAGTGTTA
>CAYJAB010000027.1:0-8052 GCA_964368305.1 uncultured Erysipelotrichaceae bacterium
TGCACCATCTCCATATACTAAGACTTCCACATTTTTTCCTGTTTTTTCTTTTAAACACGCTGCTACTTCTTCTACAAATTCTACAGAGTGAATTGGGAATAACTTGACTGAATTTTCAGTTGATTTATTTGAACCTAAAACTCCATATTCCGGATTATATCCACTTCCATCCACAGATGCATTTAAGATATTGTCTAATCCAATAACTTTATTTACTCCATTTTCATTTAAAATTCTCTTAGATCTTTCACGTGTATGAATATCACATACGATAACATTTTTTGTATAATTCAAAATTGTCTTACAATTATTCGCAAAAATAATTTCTACTTCTGCACCTTGTTCTTCAATTAATTCTTTATAATAAGCAACATAATCTACTCCAGTGAATGGATGAAGAACATAACCAAAATATTCTCTATATTGTGCTTCAGTTAAAACATCTGTCCATGGATTAATATTATGTTTATCAATCATATCCATATCAACTAAGTGATTTCCTACTTCATCAGATGGATAACTTAGCATTAATACAATCTTCTTACTAGCTTTCGCAATTCCTTTTAACACTGTAGAAAAACGATTTCTTGATAAAATTGGGAATACAACACCAATTGTTTTATCTTCAAATTGAGAATCTACATCTTTTGCAATTTGATCAATTGTTGCATAGTTTCCTTGTGCACGTGCTACAACCGCCTCTGTAACACCAATAACATCTTTATCATTTACTGTAAATCCCTCTGCTTCTTTTGCAGCTAAAAATGAATCTACAACGATAGATACTAGATCATCCCCTTCTCTAATAATTGGAGTTCTAATACCTCTAACTACTGTACCAACTTTTCTTTCCATTTCCATTTCCTCATTTCCGATAGTTTTCTTTTAACAAAAAAACCTATACTATTTTATCACATTTCACAAATATGTCACGAATTATTTGAATTTTTTTTCAAGTGTCACAAGTGTACTTTTTTCTAATTCAAATCGGTTTTCAATCAAAGCAGAGATTACTTTATGATTTTCAATTGAAATCGTACATATAATTTTTGAAATATTTAAATTCGATGCATGATACTTAGCGAACTCAATACACTTATCTAAATCACCAATCATCATTAAAATATGAAGTGCTTTTTGATGTTGAAAGCGAGATCCCAGTACAATAACTGAACCACTCATTTCATCTTTATATACTTTATGTTCACATAAAAATCCTTCCATATTTGGATAATTAATACGATAAAACGTTCGGTTGCTACAAACATAATCTTGATACTGTTTTTTCTCATTCAACAAAATAGAAATAACATCTTTACTTTCTGCTAAAGTAAATGATGATGTATCAATTTTTTCATAGTTTTCTAAATAAAATCCTTGAAATGTCGCTTGATAAGACAATCCATATTTCATCGCTAAAGCACTACTAATATTTGTAATACTTCCTGTATACATTGCTATACTATCACATTGATACAATCTCGCCAATTTAACATATTCCTCGTATATGAGTGAACCTATTTTTCTAGATTGATATTCTGGTATTACACGGAGTGTTTCCAACCATCCTGACCCATCATATAAAACTGTAAACTTACCAATTGCGACCATACGATTTTGATCATATACGCAAATCATTTCACCTTGAGTGCTTAAAAAATAATCCCAAACATCACGTAAATAACAAAAATCTTCCATTGTAAGTTTTTCAACAGTTGCACATGCATCTAAATCAGCTTTACTTGCATATTTTATTGTATAGATTAACATATTAGATGACTTCCGCAACTTCATCAAAGTTCTTTTTCTTAAGCATTGGTAGTTTATAAGATAAATCAGCTTTCCCAACTGCTAAAATCATCACAGGAATTTCACCCTCTGGTCGATTAAACATTTCAAGTAAAAAAGTCATAGGAGCAGGTGTATACGTTAAACTTGAATATCCAGCATTACGAAGAGCATTAATCAAAAGACCAATCGCAATTCCAACAGATTCATTTGGATAATAATTTAAATCTTTTATCCCTTCTTTAATTTGATACATCTTCTTATAAATAACAATTAAACAAGGCGCTTCTGTTAAAAAAGGTTTTGAAGTTGTAACTTCAAGTTTGTCTAAGTCTTTTTGCCAATCTTTTGTTATTCTTTTCTCATAAAACTCTTTTTCTATCTCTTCTGCTTTATTACGTAATTTTTCCTTCACTGCTTGATTTGTAATGATATTAAAAAACCAAGGTTGTTTATCTGCTCCACTTGGTGCAGTAGATGCAGTCATAATACAGTCCTTTATTGTCTCAATGTCAATTTCTTCCTTTATAAATTGACGATAACTCCTTCTTAATCTACTTTCTTCTAGCAGTTCTCTACTCTTATTTGACATATGATCCCCCAATCATTTACCTAATTATTGTATCTTATTTAAATTATCTAGTGCAATGTATTTTTATAGATTTTTAAAAATAGAAGTACGGTCTGTTTTTTCCCATGGTAAATCGATATCAGTTCTACCAAAATGACCATAACTTGCAGTTTGCTTATAAATTGGACTAGTCAAAGAAAACATATTAATAATTGATGAAGGACTCAAATCAAAGTTTTCAAAAATTGTCTGAACAAGTATTTCATCACTTACTTTTGAAGTACCATATGTATTCACTAAAATTGAGACTGGCTGTGCAACCCCAATTGCATACGCAAGTTGCACTTCACATTTTGATGCAATATGACTTGCTACAATATTTTTAGCCAAATAACGTGCAGCATAACATGCTGAGCGATCCACCTTTGTCGCATCTTTTCCACTAAATGCACCACCACCATGTGCCGCATATCCACCATACGTATCTACAATTATTTTTCTACCCGTTAAACCACTATCTCCCATTGGCCCACCAATCACAAATCTCCCCGTTGGATTAATATAGTATTTTGTGTTTTCATCAAGCAAAGAAGCATCAATAGATTTAAAGATAACTTCATTTAAAATATCTTCCTTCAGTGTTTTATAATCAATATCCGCACTATGTTGAGTAGAAAGAACAACTGTATCAACACGTTTTGGTATTTCATTTTCATATTCAACCGTTACTTGTGATTTCCCATCTGGTCTTAAATAACTCAATGTACCATCTTTTCTAACAGTAGCTAATCTTTTTGTAAGTTTATGTGCTAACGAAATAGGTAGTGGCATAAGTTCAGGTGTTTCATCACACGCAAACCCAAACATCATACCTTGATCTCCAGCACCTAATTGTGAAGTTTGACCTTCCTTACTTTCAAGTGCACAATCAACCCCTTGTGCGATATCAGCAGATTGTGTATGCACACTTACAAGAACACTACATGTATTCCCATCAAATCCTATACGACTATCTGTATATCCAATCTCAACAAGTGTATCTCTAACAATTTGTTCAATATTCACAATTGCTGATGTTGTAATCTCTCCTACTACCATAACAACTCCAGTTGTAACTACAGTCTCACATGCAACACGTGCATTTGAATCTTGTGCTAAAATCGCATCTAAAATATGATCTGAGATTTGATCACAAATCTTATCTGGATGTCCTTCTGTCACTGATTCTGATGTAAATAATCTTTTTTTCATTTTTCTATTTCTCTCTTTCTTAAACAACTAAGAAACTTATCAGCCAATAAAAAAAAGCCCATTAGGGCTTTATATTGATCTTATCTTCCAAATACAATGTACTTGGGGGAATTAGCACCGTGCGATAAATCGCCGGTTGCCGGGTGTCATAGGGCCCTATCCCTCAACCACTCTTAATAAGTTTTATTTAATTGTATTAGTATTATAGACAATATAAACATTAATGTCAAATTAAAATAATTAATAATTTAACTTAATTTATAACACGTTAATGACAACGATCACACGGATCTGTTTTAGGAGTGCTACTTAATTCACCTTCTATGATTGTTTTACTTCTGCTTAAAGTGGAACACTCTTTTGTTGTATGATAGGACTTACCATTTGGTGTCCAATATACTATTTTGATCACATCAGCTTGTTGGATGGTATTTTCTTTATCATTTGAATTGTCTTGTTGGTTTGAAGTATTGTCTGCTGTATGATTTTCTTCTGGACTTTCATTAGAAAATTCATCTACTATTTCATTTCCTTTTAATACATATTCATATTTATAATGACTAGGTATTTGTGTATTATCATTTGCATAGGTAATTGTAGCAACAAATTTTGTACACCCTTCTGCATCACGTATTATCTTCTCCATATAAGCTTGATCACCATGACGATTTAATGTTGAATTTTGTGGAGTAATATTATATGCATTTGCTACACCTCCAAGTGAATCCGCAATAACATGACCTTATCCAAGTCATCGCGTTCAACGCCTAAAACATCCGCTTCGTCAGTATAATATCTTCCACTACTATTTACCGATTCAGTTTCTTCATCTTGCACTATAATCTCTTCTGCAAATACATATACTAATTGTCCATACTCATTACTCAATGCCCAATATTCTCTATCCCCATACCCAATGTCTACTGCCACATTTCTCTTACGTGTTCCATTTCTATCGCCGCCATCAACTTCTATAATTGTATAATCTATATTATTATATATTAGTACATTTTCTTTTATGCTAAATCCTAATTCACTCGTTTGCCCAATATCCTCATCCGCTACTAATGTATCAATGATATTTGAGTTATCATTATTTGACATCAGATCATCTTTCTCATCTGATTCTATATCGCTTTGTTTTTCGATATAAATAACTTCTTCATAACCTGTTGGTATAATAGGACTTGCATTAATTTCTTCTGTTTCAACAGATATAGCAAGAAAAACAAACCATACACTAAATACAATAGATAAAACACCTTTTTGTTTATTACTATAATTTTTCTTTGTTAACCACATCAGTGGAATCCCTATATAAGGCATGATCACCATTATTATCCAAAACAACCACGTTTTTTTATTTGACTTCTTTTTCTTCATTTTAATCCCTCTATTAACTTTATTTAACTTATTTTTTATTAATGACATTTCCTACTTAAAAAAATAAAGGCCAATAAAAAAGCCTTTTACAAGACTTTTATTGTACACGATATCTATCGCGTTCATCTTAAATGGTGCACTCGAATGCGAATGAACTCCTACACACGTTCTACTCCCTTTTTGAAAGGTTATATTTTAAATTTTTGGAACGATTTGAAGTTCTTTTTTTTATGCATTTTTACTTCCTTATACATTATAACACAGTTTATAATTATTTTTTAAACTTTTTCATATCAAGTCCCTATCAACAACTTCACTTAAGTGAATATGTATATGTTGATTCATTATTAAATATGATATTTAATTCATCTTCTGAAACTATAATTTTCTAATCATCTTATATACCAATTCATCACTGTACTCTAGTATCAAATTTGCCTTGTTGCGAAGTTCATCCTGTAAATATTCATAATAAATGATATCGTTTTTTAAAATTGCCTTATTGTCATTTAGTAAAGATAATTCTTCTTTCTTGGATAATATCTCATCTTTAATACCTTTTAGTGTATCTTTCAGTTTTTCAAGTACAACATTATTATTTTCAACATTATCTTTTAATACTTTTTCATATTTTTTCTCTAATATGCCTATATACTTTATCAAGTCTATCTTATAATCTTCTTCTTGTTTATAAAATAAATCATTAATTCTTTTTCTTAAATTTTCAAGTATGTTTTCTTTTTCTTCAATAGTAGTATTAATCGCATAAACAATAATTCTATGTATATCATATTCATGCAGTGTTGCCGAATTAGGACAATCCCTTACTCCAATTACTTAATCGATTGGAACAGCGCCACACAACCCTCCTATTCCCTCTTGCAGTCCATATTTGTCTTCTGTATTTACTTCCGCAATAAGGACACTCTAATACATTCCCTAATGCATATTTATGAGAATAAGCAGTGCTCTTTTTATAATTAAGTTCAAAGTTAGCACATTCATAGGAAACCATTTTTCTTCTTTTTATCTCCTTAGTTTATCATGGCTTTTGTCTTTTAACGACATTTTTATTTCGGCGTTTTTATTCATTTTATCATCGGCGGTGACAGTGGTTTTAGTTTAGAATAATCAGTTTCTTTGCTAACTGGAAGTGCAGTCATATTTAGTTTTTTTTCAAAGCAAAAATCATCACCACTTATAATATTAAATTTCAAAAGCTCGTTTTCACCTTTTATCATAAAGTCGCAAAAGTATTTTTCGTTATTAAGGTTTGGTAGAGTTTTAATCTTACCTTTGAAAAAGGTTACTGAAACAAAAAGCGTAAAATTTATGTCAATAGTTTTTGCTACATCATCAGATTCGTTTATTAGGTTTTTGTGCATTTTATATCCTCCTATATCTTCTCATAGGCATCTCTCAGATTCTCGGTTAAGCTGATAAGTTCCTCTCTATCCAAAAGAATTTCATCCCCATTAAGGATGTTATATTCATCATCACTATCATCATCTTTTGCAGGGGAATATTCTATATTTGTAGCTATAATTCTAACCATTTTGCCACTTGCAACAAGGAACACATAAGCACCATTATCTGTCATTGTTGGCATATCTAATGTATAGGTATAGTCATTTTCTTCACTATCCCACGCTGTACGACTTCTATATAAAATATCTATTGCTTTTTGTAGTGGAAGCTGAAATATTTCTTTATTTTGTGGTAATGTCATAAGTGGCGAAGTTTTGTTTAATATATAGGAAACACCACAGTTTAGCGTAGTATTAAGTTCTATTTGTGGAAATAGTTTTCCATTTATAAATAGATAAAAATATCCATTCTTCCAAGTTTTATCTGACCATTTCTCGAACTTTTCTATATAAAAAGCAAGCTTTGAGGGATTTCCAATTATCTTGCTGGGATTATTAGTTATATGCTCTATGAATGTTTTTTTCGTCTTTTATTACCCCTGTCTGCCATTTGCATTTTCATAAAATAGTTGCAATTGCTCTTTTGATATCAAGTTACTATCAAATAGAACTTCTACAAAATTTTCCTCATATCGCTCAAAATCTTCAGCACAGCCGACATTTTCAGCAAGTAGTAGCAGTGCATTATTCACATCAGCAGACTGTGGATTTGTGTTCAAAATAGTTCTTATTTCATCACATAAGCTATCAAGAATTTTATAGTTTTCCACGCAGGCTTTTTCAAAATCACTATGCCAGTCAATATTTTCTATTTCTTCTTTTATTTTATTCAATCTTTGCTGATTCAAAGTTTATTCCCTCCACTTCACATCTTAGCTCAAAAATCGGCATAAGCCATTTGGGGTAGCTTTCATATTCCTTTGTTTCTATTAGCTTTATCAGTGTTCGTTTGCCCACTCGTTTATCTATAATCGCAAAGAGTTTCACAAGGTCGGTAAGGCCTTGTTTTTCTATGTAGTCATATATATTTTCAATTTTCACACCTCGCTTATGGATATGTGGCTGAAATACCTTTAATTTTTCTGTGTCATAATTTCCATGAAGTGCTACTGAAATATCCATATTGAGAAAATTAGTAGCTACCAATAAAAAATCCCAGTCCTCATGCAAAGGAAATGGCTCGCCATCTTCACCCTTATAAGAAACTTCCGACAGAAAATCAAAAGAGAGCAGCTCCTTTTTATCAAGCAAAATCTTCGCCTGTGATGCGTCATGAAATGGACTGCTATGACCTTGTCTGTATACTGTGTAGTAATATTCTATTCGCCCTTTTAACTTGTCGCAAAGCCTTGATTCAAGCTGTTTTTTAAGGCCTTTCCACGATTTATAATTGCCCATAGGAAAGGCTGTTTCTTCAATTATAATTTTCATAAGATTCTTCAACTTCCTTATCACAAGATATCTAAAAACTCACCATAGATTACATCATATATGTCATTTTCATTATTAACCCAATCCACAAGCATATCTACAAAGAACTCTAAATACTGAAATATATAACAGTCATCATTTTCTTCTTCGTAATCAAGGGTAGCAAATAATAATACACGAATAAAAAAGAATTCTCTTTTT
>CAYJAB010000028.1:0-303 GCA_964368305.1 uncultured Erysipelotrichaceae bacterium
TGAAAGAGTATTTTCTCCATGAAATGTGTAACCTTTTACATACTCACCATTAGCCATACAACAAGTTGTTGCGTATATTTTTGATACATTTGAACCCTCTGCAACTTCTAAGTGGATATGATCTGAAACTCCTCCTGCTGTTCCTTCTTGATAAAATTTATCTCCAGCTAAGAAAATTTGACCTACATAAAATGATGATACATTTGTTTGATGAGTAAGTGCATAAGTTAAATTTCTCGCTACTCCATCTGCACACATTACTTGTTTAAAATTTCCTGATCTATCGCATTATGTAAAATAAAT
>CAYJAB010000028.1:313-6933 GCA_964368305.1 uncultured Erysipelotrichaceae bacterium
TATGGCTTTAGAATTGATAGCTATTATAACAATACTTTGGGTGATGTTATGAGCATAACAAATAGTGGTGATTAATATTAAGAAAATAAATATAATCTAATTACAGAAATGAAAAAACGATAGATAAAAAAACAGATTGCTTTATTGATTAAATTATATGGAAAGCAATGTGTTGAAAAGGAACCTTATGCTTTAATAAACAAAATTACGCGTATATTTTCACCTAAGACAAAACGTATACAACCTTATATAGAGGGTAATCCTTAGAATATGTTATCTACATATCAACCATCAAAAGAATATATTGAAAGTCGGCATGGAGTTGACTTTCAAATGTGAAAGAGTAAAGAATATCATGTTGATTATGAAAAATACAATACGGAAGTGGCACACTTAGTGTGTTTAAAATTATAAATAGGACAATATAAAATAAAACTGTCAGTACCTTTTAATGGACTGACAGTTTTATTTTAAAAATTTATATGCGTTTACTTTTTAATGATACTAGTTTCCCAACCTGCAGGAACTTCTAGTTTTAATAAGTCTAAGATTGTTGCAGCTACATTTGCAAGACCAAATTCTCCATCTTTAATTTCTACATCTTCATTGTAAATGATAAATGGAACTTTGTTTAAAGTGTGAGAAGTTTTAGGCTTAATTTTATCTTCAGGGTTTTTACGTTTTTCATACATTTCATCCGCATTACCATGATCTGCAGTTACAACTAAGATCGCACCTGTTTTATCTACGGCTTCTTTAATACGTTTAAGAGAAAGGTCTACTGTTTCAACACCGATAAGAGTTGCAGCATAGTCACCTGTATGACCTACCATATCCCCATTTGGATAGTTTACACGTAAAAAATCATATTTTTCTGATTCAATTGCTTCGATTAGTTTATCCGTAACTTCAGCAGCTTTCATCCATGGTCTTTGTTCAAATGGAACAACATCGCTTTTTACTTCTACCCATGTTTCAAGTTCTTCACTGATTTTTTCACTTCGGTTTCCGTTCCAGAAATAAGTCATATGTCCAAATTTTTGTGTTTCACTAATTGCATATTGATTTAATTTTTTCTCAACTAAATATTCTGATAAAGTATTTAGAATTTTCGGTGGTTGTACTAAGAATAATGCAGGGATTTTTAAATCTCCATCGTATTGTAACATTCCAGCAAACTTAACTTTTGGGAAGCGAACACGGTCAAATGATGAGAAGTTTTCATCTTCAAATGCACTTGAGATTTCTAAAGCACGGTCTCCTCTAAAGTTAAATAAGATAACACTGTCATTGTCTTCAATTAATCCAACTGGCGCTCCATTTTCATGGATTACAAATGAAGGAAGGTTTTGATCTGATAAAGAAAGTTCACTGCGGTAAGTTTCAATTGCTTCTTTTGCACTTGAGAATGCTCTTGCATCTCCTAGTACATGTGCTTTCCATCCTTTTTCTACCATTGCCCAATCTGCTTGGTAACGGTCCAT
Organism: uncultured Erysipelotrichaceae bacterium; assembly: GCA_964368305.1. GTDB lineage: Bacteria > Bacillota_I > Bacilli_A > Erysipelotrichales > Erysipelotrichaceae > CAYJAB01. Next base: position 1,798 of record CAYJAB010000028.1, read on the forward strand.
TGTAATCATCATACGACCACCACCACTTGCAACTTTAGCATCAAATGATTCATCATTTAATTCAGCAAGCAATGCATCTAATTTATCTACATAGATAAGTGCAGATGTTTCAGGAACATCACGACCATCTAATAAAATATGAAGTCTTACTTTAGAAATTTTCTCCTCTTTTGCTTGTCTTAACATCGCGAATAAATGTTCGATATTACTATGTACATTTCCATCGCTTAAAAGACCAATAAAATGAAGTGTATGGTCTTTACAATATGACGTAACTTCCTTCCATGTTTCTGTTTTATAAATATCTTTACTTTCAATCGATTCATTTACAAGTTTTGCACCTTGTGAGTAAATTTGTCCACAACCAAGTGCGTTGTGTCCTACTTCTGAATTACCCATATCTTCATCGCTTGGAAGTCCTACCGCAACACCATGTGCATTGATTGTTGTGTTTGGATAATGGTTTATAAAATGATCAAGTGTTGGAGTGTATGCATGTAATACAGCATTTCCATTGTCTTTTTCTGTGGCTCCTACACCGTCCATAACTACTAATACAACTTGTTTTTTCATAAAAAATCCTCCTTACCTATAATAGCACTATTTGTGAGTTTTTGCACGAATAAAACAATAAAAAAAGCAGTGTTTTTACACTACTTAATCACAATCTTGTTCAATTTCTAAATTTAAAAAAGTTGTTAAATTTGTCAGCATTGAAATTGCAGCATCACTATGTGTTTCATCGATTTTATAATGAATCCACTTTCCATCATGTCTGTTTCTCACAATTCCACTTTCACATAAAAGGCGCATATGATAAGAAAGTGCAGATTGTGGAATATCTAATGCTTTTGATATACTACATGCACACATCTCACTTTTTTGAAGAAGTTCTATAATAGCGATTCTTTTTACATCCCCTAACGCTTTGAATAGTTTGGCCTTTTGAATTTGGTTATCATACATAATTAAACCCTCACATTGATTTTTATTGATATGAATACTATAACATTATTTTTTGGTATGTCAAATAAAAAATGAAATATATGAAAAATCCTTTTAAAAAAGGATTATTTTAATAAAAAAAGCGAAGTTTTCACTTCGCTTAAGATTAATCTCTAGAACCTCTTCTTGGTTTACTATTAAATGAACGATCTGATTTTTGTTTTAAATCACTTGAACGTGTTGAACGACGATTTTTCGCATCTTTATTTGCGAAGAAATCATCTTTCTTTGGAGCTCTTGGTCCACGTTCAGATCTGTTGCGATCTGAACGTCCACGATCTCTTCCTCTATCAGAACGACCACCACGGTCTCTTCGTGAAGATCCAGGTGTGAAGTTGTCTACTTCTACATTAATATGTAATCCTTTAATTGTTGTTTTATTTAAATCTTCAATTACTTTTTCTTCAAATTGAGTAGGAACTTCAACGGTGATAAATCTTTCTTGGATTCTAATTTTTCCAATGTCTTTACCATCAAGTCCTGTTGCCTCTGCGATTGCACTTACAACATGTGCTGCAGAAACACCTTGGTTTCTTCCCACATTAATTTTAAGCTTTGTCATATTTTTATGCGTCACTTCTAATTTTCTTTTTGAAGTAGGCGCTTCAATTTCTGAGAATGTATTGCGTCCAACCATTTTTTGAATAAGTGTCGCAAGTAAGAACTCAGCAGTATGACCTTCTGCTTTTAAAGTTTCAATTAATTCATAAGATTCAGAGTCAATGTTTGCTTCAAATCCATTTTCAATTTCTTTTTTAACTGTCGCAAGGCGAAGATTTTTCAAATCAGAAAGTTTTGGTAAATCTCTTTGTTCGATTGGAGATTTTGTAATTCTTTCAATTTGTTTTAAATAATTTCTTTGTCTTGGTGTCGCAAATGTAATTGCGATACCAGATTTTCCAGCACGACCTGTTCTTCCGATACGGTGGATGTAATACTCTAATTCTTGTGGAATGTCGAAGTTGAACACAACGTCCATGCTATCAACATCAATACCACGTGCTGCGATATCTGTCGCAACTAAAATATGAATTTTTTTAGATTTGAATCTTTCCATTACAACACTACGCATTTCTTGTTTCATGTCTCCATGAATACAAGCAGCTTGGTATCCTAATGAAACTAATTCTGCAGTTAAGTCATCAACCATTTTTTTAGTATTACAGAAAATCATTGATAGTTCCGGGTTATAAAGTTCTAATAATTGGATTTGTAAATCTTTTTTACTTGATTGATTCACTTCATAACAAATTTGCGTAATATCTTTTGCCGTTGCCTGCGTTGTTTTAGTTTTAATAATTACAGGTTCTTTTTGATATTCTTTTGTAATTTCTAAAATTGGTTTAGGCATTGTAGCAGAGAATAAGATGGTTTGTTTTTCTTCTGGTAACTCTTCTAAGATTCTTTCGATATCATCTCTAAATCCCATATTTAACATTTCGTCTGCTTCATCTAATACAAGTGTTGTTAGTTCATTAAAACGTAGTGTTTTTCTTTCCATATGATCGATAACACGACCTGGAGTACCGACGATGATCTCTACACCACCTTTTAAATCTCTAATTTGATGTGTAATCGGTTGTCCGCCATAAATTGGGACAATTCTGATACCTTCAATATATTTAGAGAATCTACGCATTTCTTGACATACTTGAATACATAGCTCTCTTGTTGGACATAGAATTAACGCTTGTGGTTTTTTACTTTTGTTTGGCACAACTTTTTCAAGTAATGGTAATCCAAAGGCTGCTGTTTTTCCAGTTCCCGTTTGTGATTGTCCAATCACATCATATCCTTCTTGGATAATCGGTAAGCACTTTTCTTGAATATATGTAGCGTCAGTAAAACCACATTCTTCAATTGCTCTTAATAGTTCATTTGATAAGTTTAATTCGTTAAATTTCATTTCTTCTCTTTTCTGCGTGGAAAACACGCTATAAGAGTATAGCACTAAACAATGATAATGTATATTTTTTTTTATCTTTTTTCGCAAAACCCTCTATTTTAAAGGGTATTATGTGATTTTAGTGTGTTTTAAAAGGATATTTTTAATAAAATAACGTGTTTTATTCTTGAATATAGAACAAGATAGCGTTAAAATGATATTAGCACTTAAGTATATAGAGTGCTAATGGAGGTCAATATATGAAAAAACAGTTTAAAGCAGAATCAAAAAGATTATTAGATTTAATGATTCATTCTATTTATACGCATAAGGAAATCTTTTTAAGAGAACTTATTTCAAATGCAAGTGATGCGATTGATAAATTACATTTCTTGTCCTTAAAAGATACAACGATTAAATTAAATAAAGATAGTTTACGTATATTAATAGAAACGGATCAAGCAAATAGAATTCTTACAATTTCAGACAATGGACTTGGGATGGATAAAAAAGCACTAGAAGACAATCTAGGTACAATCGCAAAAAGTGGATCGTTATTATTTAAAGAAGAAAGAAAAGAAGATGAAAATGATCCTACAGATATTATTGGACAATTTGGGGTTGGGTTTTATTCTGCGTTTATGGTTGCGAAAAAACTTGTTGTTGTGACAAAAGCGTATGATAGTGAAGTAGCATATAAATGGACAAGTGAAGGTGAAGATGGATATACAATAGAAGAGACAGATAAAGATACAGTTGGTACAACAATTCAACTTTATTTAAAAGAGGATACGGAGGATGAATTTTATAGTAGCTATTTAAGTGAAGCTAAAATTCGTGAATTGATTGAAAAGTATTCGGATTATATCCGCTATCCAATTAAGATGGAAGTTGAAAGACAAATTAAAAAAGAAAACGTTAAAGAAGGTGAACCAGAATATACAACAGATTATATTGAAGAAACATTAAATTCAATGATTCCAATTTGGAAACGCAATAAGTCTGAAGTGACAAAAGAAGAGTACGATGATTTTTACAAATCTAAATTTAGTGATTTTGAAAATCCACTCAAAACAATTACGATGAATATTGAAGGAACAATCTCTTTTGATGCATTGCTTTTTATTCCAACAAGAGCACCTTATAACTACTATACAAAGGAATATGAAAAAGGATTACAACTTTATAGTAGAAATGTCTTTATTATGGATAAGGCAAGTGATTTAATTCCCGAGCATTTCCGTTTCGTGAAGGGACTTGTGGATTCTCAAGATTTATCACTGAATATTTCCCGAGAAATTTTACAGCACGATCGTCAACTTAAACAAATCGCAAGTCGTATTGAAAAGAAAATAAAATCGGAGTTAAGTAATACACTTAAAAATGATAGAGAAGTATATCTAACTTTCTTTAAACAATTTGGAACACAATTAAAATATGGTGTATACAATGAGTTTGGTGCACATAAAGCACTGCTTGAAGATTTATTAATGTTTTACTCATCAAGTGAGAAACAACTTGTTACATTAGATGAATATGTAACAAGAATGAAAGAGGGACAAGAAGAAATCTATTTTGTAAGTGGAGAATCTATTGAGAAGATCGACCGTCTTCCAAGTACTGAAAAAGTAAAAGATAAAGGATTTGAAATTTTATATTTAACAGATGAAGTGGATGAATTCTGTCTACAAGTTATGACAAACTATAATGAAAAAGCATTTAAATCAATTAATCAAGGTGACTTAGATTTAGATACACAAGAAGAAAAAGAAGCACATAAAGAAAAAGAAAATCAAAGTGCATCTTTATTTGAAACAATGAAATCAGCACTTTCAGATAAAGTAAGCGATGTGAAGTTATCAACTAGACTTAAAACACATCCTGTATGCTTAAGTGCAACAGAAGGGATTTCATTAGAGATGGAGAAAGTCTTAAATCAAATGCCAGATGCGAATCAAGTTAAAGCGCGTAAAGTTTTAGAAATCAATGGAGATCATCCAATTTTTGAAACATTAAGTAGTCTACAAGAAAAAGACCAAGATTTATTAAAAGAGTTTAGTGAACTTTTATATGAACAAGCAATGTTGATAGAAGGATTTACGATTGAAGATCCAATCGCTTATTCAAATAAAGTATGTGATTTAATGGTTCGTGTAAATAAAGTTAAATAAAAAAGTAAGCATATAGCTTACTAATCATAAAACAAAGTAGGTATGTATACATACCTACTTTTTTGATTATAGTTT
>CAYJAB010000029.1:0-6743 GCA_964368305.1 uncultured Erysipelotrichaceae bacterium
ATTTAATCTATTTCTTTCACCACCTGATAATACAGATGATTTCTTTTGTTGATCTGCACCTTTAAATCCAAACCCTGAAAGATATGCTCTACTTGGTACTTCAACATTACCAACTTGAATAAAATCTTCTCCATTAGATACAATTTCCCATAATGATTTATTTGGGTCTAGTCCTGCACGGTTTTGATCTACATAAGAAATATTTACGGTTTCTCCTATCTCTAAAGATCCACCACTTAACTCTTCTAATCCAACAATCGTTTTAAACAGTGTTGTTTTCCCTACACCATTTGGACCAATTACTCCAACAATACCACCTTGTGGAAGTGAGAAAGAAAGATCATCAATTAATACACGCTCTCCAAATGATTTCTTTAAATTTTCAGCAACAATTACTTTTGTCCCAAGACGAGATCCTACTTGGATTTTGATATCTGTAAAATCATTTTCTTTTAAATTAGCCGCTTCTGCTTCCATTTCATTAAAACGTTCGAGTCTCGCTTTACTTTTTGTTTGACGCGCTTTAGGTGAACTTCTAACCCATTCAAGCTCCGCTTGAATTCTCTTAACAAGTTTTGCTTGTTGTTTTCCTTCAATAGAAAGTCTAGTCGCTTTTGTTTCAAGATATGTAGAATAGTTTCCTTCATATGGATAAAGTTGTCCACGGTCTACTTCACAAATCCACTCAGCAACATTGTCTAAGAAATAACGGTCATGTGTAACCGCAAGTACAGCACCAGGATAATTTTTTAAGAACTGTTCTAACCATAATACCGACTCAGCATCTAAATGATTGGTTGGCTCATCCAATAATAATAAATCAGGTGCCTCCAATAGCAACTTACAAAGCGCTACACGACGTCTTTCACCACCCGATAAGATATGTATAGGTGCATCTGCATCAGGGCATTGAAGTGCATCCATCGCTTGATAAAGCTTACTGTCAATATCCCAACCATCTGCAGCATCAATTTCTGACTGCAAATCTCCCATCTCTTTCATCAACTTGTCAAAATCCGCATCTGGATCAGCCATTTCTTCTCCAATTTTATTAAATCTTTCAAGTTTAACTAACAAACCACTGAATGCTTGTCTTATATTTTCAATTACAGTTTTTTCCTCATCTAAAATAGGTTCCTGTTGAAGAATCCCTACACTAAACCCAGGAGTTAGTCTTGCATCTCCATCTGTTACTTCTTCTAATCCTGCCATAATTTTAAGTAGTGTTGATTTCCCCATACCATTTGGTCCCACTACCCCAATTTTTGCACCAGTATAAAAAGATAAAGATACATCATTTAAAATTACTTTATCTCCATGTGACTTACGTGCTTTATACATTTGAAATATAAATTCTGCCATTTATTTTACCTGCCTTTTTTTAAACTAAACTTAAGTATACATTACTTTATATAATTATCAACATTTTATCTAATAATCGTTCTTCTCTTAATAAAAAAGATGTACAATTGTACACCTTCATTATTTTGTTATCTGTAAATATCTTCTATTCTATAAGATGTATCTGGATTTTTATGATCCGATGGATTTGATGGTTCTACCACAGGCGGAACTACCTCTTGTTGTGTCAGTTTATTTACCGCTTGATAGACAAATAGTTTATTTACACTATCAATTTGAATCACTTCATTTATTACAACATTGCCAATCTCATCATACAATACAAGTGAGTCAATATCATATCCTTCAACTGTCTTTGTTTGAACTAAAGTATATTCTCCAAGTTCATAATTCATAAAGAATAATACACCATTTTCATCCGTTGTTTGTTTTTCCAATACATTTCCTAAGCTATCTCTTAATTCAAACTCTACACCTGATAATATTTCATTTTTATCATTATACATTGTAAGTTTAATACTACTTTTATCTTCTTCTGGTTTAGGACCGCCTTCATTTTCCATTCTAAAAATGTAAGCATCATATTCTTTTACAAAAATCGTTTGATCCGCTGTATCCTCAAATACGCCTTGTGTTGAAGTAAATGAGATTGTATTCTCATAATTTACGTCATCATTTGGTGTAACTGCTACACGTAAATATAATTTATATGCTAGTACTTGACCATTTCCATAAGAGTCAATATCAATCACTTGTTCATTTGCACTTCCTTGTGCAAAAACATACCCAGTTTGATCAAACCCAATTGATTTCATCATTGCAATCATTTCATTTTCAGTATACAAAGGATTATTATCCGCATCTTTTTTACTACGTAAAGTACTTTCAATATATTGATTGTCTTTACCATATGTTAAACCGTTGTCTCCAATTGTACCTAAATTTAAAATATATGTTTTTTTATCATTACTTCTTCCATATGCAGGCGTAGGATGATTTTCAATTTTTTCCTTCCATTCATCAAATGAAAGTGAACCTTGTCTGATTTCAACGGGTTGAATATATAAATTAATATCTGATGTTTCCGTTGAACTCATATCCCCCTGTGTGTTTGCTGGTTCATATAATAAAGATGTAATTTGTATGTTATCAAACACCATACCATCTTGTAGCGTATCTGTAATAATTACATTCTCACGCTTTGGTACACTTGCATCCACGTAACTTGTTACACTGTGTGGCATGGATGCTTTTAAAACATCTGCTCCAAATGTTGCAATCCATTCTTTTTTCCCCAGACCATCGTACATCGTTGTACCTGCATAGTCATACTCATAAAATCCATAATCTGACCCAATTGTTTTTAAAATTGGAAGTCTGTTTACATCATCTACCACTAAACCTTCGAAATCACCTAAAAGAGGTGGTTCTTTATCTTCTTCAGGTGTATATCCTGGATTGTTATATGTCGCAGCGATATTTACATCTCCAATCGAAATTGTCTCATTTTTAGTAAGTGCATCAAACTCTTTAACAGTTGCACCCATATCAAATCTTCCTGTTATTTCCGTAAGATCATTTATGCCACTTAACGCAATAAACTTAAGCTTAAGTTTACCCTCTTTTTCCACAATTCCCCAATATGCAATTAAATTTCCTTCTTCATCTAATACATTTGGATAATTATCGTCAATTATAACATCATGAATAGTTAATCTTTCATCGATTGTTACAAAATCAGTATGTAAGTCAATATAAAAAATATCATTCTCTTTCATATCTACATTAATACTCCACTCGATTCCAAAATTAATGCGTTCATTAACATCTGCTGTTATAGCATTTACAATTCCATCAGATTCTACAGTCACTTCAATTTTATCAATAGCAACCTCGTTTGAATAATCCACAGGTACATGTGCAACAACTTCTGGTTTTACTTCAATTGTTGCAGTTTCTATTATGTAGTCCTCTTGTGTGTTTGTAGCAAATACAGTTGGATTAATCACATTAAACATTAATGCGAATACAAACATACCTACTATAAGTTTTCTTAAATTAAATATTTTCTTCAAAATAAATCTCCTCTTATATCTTTTTGTCACATAAAATATTTTTTATATGACACAACATGTATCACTTTAACATAAAAATATTTTTATGTAAAGACATTTGATTTTTTTATGCTAAATTCTTTTTTCACAGGATAAATCATATTTGTTTTTAAGTAATTGTGTATTATTTTATACATAAAAAAAATTTATATTAAACAATGTTTATTACTTTAACATAAAATTATTTTTATGTAAATACATATGCATCCCAACTTTTTTTATGCACATTTGCAAAGATGTGATCATCAAGTTTTTATTTTTTTCATAAAAAAAGCCAACTCTTTTTAATGAGAGTTAGCCTTATAATTATAAATAATCCTATCTATTTTTACTTACTATTTTTCCAATTAAATTCCCAACAAGTGCAATCACACCATATATGATTGTATATATCCATGCCGTTTCGTTATAGAAAATGTAAATTGTCGGTATAAACAATACTGCCACAGCTATAAAATAAAACCAGACAAATCCATGTTTACTTCCATAAAAATATGAAATCATAAAACAAGAAAGTGGAATAGCCACTAACAATACCATCATAGCACTTGTAGTATCTTGTATAAAAAGTGGAAACAAATAAAATACAATCATATTTCCGATCAAATATGTAATGGTAGCATTCTTTTTATTCATATGTTTTCTCCTTATGCAGTTACGCTTCTGTTTTATATGCAAATGGAATCAAATCACTTGCAGTGACTTTATTATCTAATGAAACAATTACTTCACAATTACAAGCATAATCCACTAACATTTGCCTACAACTTCCACATGGTGGAATAATTTCTTCTCCACTTTTTCCTCTTACAGCTACGATTGATACAAATTCACGCTTCCCATGCGTAATTGCTGATCCAATTGCAACTTGCTCTGCGCATGCACCGTGAATAGAATATACATTCACTCCTATAAATATTTCTCCATTTTCACATCTTACAGCAGCACCTACTGTATGATTATAATTCTGATCATCATAATTTCTTGAGATTGCTTCTTGTGCTTTTTTTATTAATTCAATATCTTTTTGATCTAATTTCATATATCCCCCATCTTGCTTAATCACTAACTTTTTTTTAATCATAGCATTTATGACATTTTTAAACAAACTTATCCGCTTTACATATTTTCTAAGTAAAAGACCGAACTAAATCCGGTCTTTACTGTTTTATTATAAAACTTAACTACTATACATCATTATGGAGCAATAAACTCACCTGTTCCATCATTCCCATAGAACTCATGATTAATTAAATCTAAGAAGCCAGTTTCACCTGCATAAGATACAGGTACAAAATGCCTAACTACTTCCCCAGTATCCGCGTCAGTAATAATTGTTTCTTTTCTATGCCCTCTAAAATTTCTGTTATCAGGTGCAGATGTTTGATTCATACCACCAATTCGAATCTCTGCTTTTTGACTTTCTGGTATTAACACTTTACCAAATTGCATATATGTTATGTCATTGATTTTAAATGTATCTATATCAAAATAAACTGTTAGCCACTTGTTAAACACCGACTCTTTAGCACTCATAGACACTGTAGTTGCCCCATATGCACTAAATACTAGCGAGGTTTGAAAATGCACTCCAAATGAGTATCCAATTGTTGTTCTTCCACCAAATAACCAAGAAGCATAAGCAGTTGAAGCAGGTATATACACTACATCTTCAATAATATAATTTCCTGTATTATACAATCCAGTATCAAAATATTGTGTACCCGTACTCACTAAGTAGTCTAATCTCACATAATCAATTACTTCAAATGTTGTATTGATTGTTTCAGATAACCCTGCATTTGATTTTGCAGTACATGAAACATTATGTACACCAACCCCATAAGTTGAAGTATCCACTACAGAACATGTGACTTGTCCTCCTGATACACCATAACTAGAAGTAAAGTAACTTGTTAAATCTACTAACTCCCCACGCCCAAACGAAATTGGTTTTGTTTGGGTGATTGTTGGAGTATCCATATCGATTTTAACTATTTTAGAATCTCTAGATTCATTTCCAGATGCATCTTTTGTCACGATATTTACAGTTGTTCCCACTGTATTTGTTGTGATTGAAAAGATATCTATCACTGTTGATTCATGTCCAGATTCACTGTCTTCTCCATCTACTTTTCCGATAGATACAGGTGTAATATACCATCCATTGTCTTTCAATGTACCGTCAATAACAATCTCCCCTACTTTCGGGAATACTTTATCAATTTTAATTATTTCACTATTAGAATCTTTAAGCCCAGCATTATCAATCGTTGTCACTTTGACTTCTGTTTCTGCAACAACTTCAGAATTAATTGTAATATCTACGATTGTCTCTTTTACACCTGAAATCGCATCACTACCATCTGTCGTTTCTATTTCTACATTTGCAGGATACCATCCATCTGTACCTGGAGTACCAATAATAGTTATTTCTCCCGGTGTTGGAAGTGTTTTATCTATTTTCAAATGCACCATTTCCCGTGCAATAAACCCAGCAAAATCACTCACTTCAATTTCTACATCTCTTCCTGTTGTCTCATCATTAATTGTAATAGGTTGTGTTGTAGATGGGTCTATTCCAGAATAACTATCCGTTGCAGTGATATTATTAATTACCACCGAACTTGTATACCAGTTATTTTCTCCAAGTGTTCCACTTAGAGTATGTCCCGTGATTATTGGGGCAGTATGATCTAGTTTAATTACTAATGTTTCTATTGCAGTATTTCCAGCATTGTCTGTTGCGATTGCTGTGAAAGTTTCTCCGACTGTTTCATTAACAACGCTACCACCTGCTCCTGTTAAACTCGCTAAACCAGAGAGCGCATCCACAGCAGTAGGCGCTGATACGATTACATCATTTACAAACCAACCATTTTCACCCTCTGTACCTGTTGCAATAAAATTACTTATTACCGGTGGTTCTTTATCTACTTTAATTGTAGTAGTTATTACAGACGAATTTCCTGCATTGTCTGTTGCAGTGATAGTTACACTTACTCCTGCTGTACTTTCTGTAATTGAAGGCACACTTCCTTCAACATCAAATACTCCTGATCCTGTATCTGTTGCTAAATTATTATCGATTATTACATCACTTGTATACCAACCATTATTTCCTAATGTTGCATTGATATTATCGAGATTGATGACAGGGTTCACTTTATCAATCTTAATTGTTACTTGTTTTGTCGATGTATTTCCAGCTTCATCTGTTGCTGTAAATATCACAACTTGTCCATCTGTATCTTCTGTAAGTGTTAC
>CAYJAB010000030.1:0-4561 GCA_964368305.1 uncultured Erysipelotrichaceae bacterium
CACGGACGCCGTCCTTTTTGGCACTTACCGCTTTGGTAATCATTTCGACTTGCTCGTGTGTGGCGTCCTCGTTTTTATAATCAAAAGCCTCAATCATTTTTCTTGCTCCAACACCACTCATATCAGCATACATTCTAAGATATTCGTGAAGTTTATCAACAAATTTAAACTCGCTCGCAACATCTTCACGATTGATATAAATTGAAATTAGCGAAATTATTGTGTGATAAGACATCGAACCGTCACTGAATACAGATTTTAAAAGTGATACAGCCATCTCTTTTTCAAGAGCTAAAAGGTAGTTAATTGCACAAGATGTTTCATCGGATAAACCACACCCAGTTGCCCAGTTCAGCTGTTTTACGCAGACTTTAATTGCATCTTTTTCGTTCATTTGTTCGAGCAATCTATCGGTAATAGTTCCGTATCCAGTAAGTCTACTTATGGCATCTTCTTCGCCAACAAGCCCTTTTACAATTCTCCACAAAAACTCGAAAACACCTTCTCTAAGATAAATATTTCGCTTGTCTAAAAGATAATACACCCAAACTTTTTTGTTTTCTGGTTTAATATTATCGAGTTTCGCCAGCGCATCTTCAAAGATTGGCATTACTGCTGCATCAAGAATAATCTTTTCGTTTGAAGGGCTTACATCGGTTTGCTTTAATAGCTTTTCTAAAGTGCTGACATCAATATTTCCAGTGTTCGCTAATTTTCTTTCTTTCATAATAAACCTCACATTTTTCTTATATCGGTTAATATCCACCGAGTTCATCGTAACTTATTTTTTTCTTTAAAATTTCTATGCTTTTATGCACTAAAAGCAAGGATTTGGCTTGATTTTCGCTATCTGATAAATCTAAAAGCTGATTTGATAGAATTTCTAAATTATGTCGCTTGCATTTTTCAGCAATTTCACGGATTTCTTCTAAAATACTTTCATTAAGGCTTAAAAACCCAGTATGGAAAATATTAATAACAAGTGTTTCCACTTCAAAAACTAAATTTTTCATTAAGTTTCCTCCGTTTCTTTAAAAAAATCCGAATAATACTCTATTGGAACCATTTTAAGCCTGCTGTTTTCAGCATAGACAATGCCTATGAAAATAGTATTTTTTATAGGGTTATTTCCAAAATTTTTGAGTATTCGAATAACTTTTTCATTTGCTTTAGTGATTTTAACTTCAATATCAATCGGATAATCATTCTCATCTAAAATAGTCATATAAAACACATTTTTTAGTTTATCTGTGCCAAAATCTGGAACTTTACTTGTCATCAAAATAGCAACTTTATCATTTTCACATTGTTCGTTCATCGTGATAAGCGTTCTAAAATCATAAGTAATGTTATCAAGAGAAATCGGTAAAGCACCATTTAAATGTTTATCAAAACTACCGTTTATTTGATTTGATGATGAAATTCTTCTATCACTGCTTACTTTTGGGTTTTTAAGTGTGAATTTATAGTCCATAATGGTATTTATAGAGCTATTTAAATTCCAAAGCAGATTAGCATTTTGGAAATTTGATTTACTTTTATCATAAAAAGTTGGTCGCAAATCAGAATAACTATAAATTTCGCCACTTTCTTCTAAAAAATAATAAACATTCCCTGCATATCCACTCGTCGTTTCTAAATATCTATCCCCTAAAGGTATAAAACTAAGTGCTTTAGTGTCGACATACTCTTCTCTAAAAACACCCATATATAGAGAAATATTTTCATTATCATTTATAATATTTTCAGCTGAAAAATAGCAGTCTGAAAGTTTTTTAAGAAATAATGTTTCAGAAAAATTCATATCACGCATGAAATATTTTGAAAGCATAATAGATAGTTCTCTGAAAATATTTTCGTGTCGTGCAAGACCCAGATTATGGCTACTTAATGCTAATTTTTCTAAATGTTCAATAAGAGAATCAGAAATTCTTGAAAGTCCGACTGAAAGTATATGAGATATTTCTGCCTCTATTCTTTGGCAAAACTTAAAAATTTCATCATAATTTATGTTTAATTCTTTTTCTTTTATTTTAAAAGATAAATCTAAGCGATTTTTGAATGCTTTGTAATACAAAATCGCAAGCGCTTTATGTTTACACATTTCACTACTTTTACACGAACAAACGCTGTCTTTAACAGGCGTTAGTAGCTTAATTTTATGACCGTCGGAAAGCTCAATCGAGATAAAATTACTCTCTGAAATTTCTGGAAGTCTACTAAGTTCTACATCAGAAATAAGTTTTTTTGTAAGTGATGTGCCTATTACATTGATTAAAGGTGTTTCATCAATGGACAGTATTTCCTCTGTATTAAGCACAACTGGAGCGATTTCTTTTTCTTCTGTTTTCCCTTGATTTAGATATAATACAGTAGTTATAATATGCTTGCAAATGCTCCTTGAAGGACAAGTACAAGTGCTGTCTGGAAGATTTTCTTTTAAAGTTACAGTAACATCATCAAAATTTGCAGTAACATCATCAACATTATTTGTAATTTTGATAGATATCCCTTCTAAATCTTTATAAGAGCGTTTTAAAATCCCTTTATTAGTGAGTACGGTTAAATATTCATCATCATATTTTTTAAAATTCATACGCACCTACCTTATAATATTTCCGATAAAATCTGACAGTTTATCTGGCGTCATTGCTCCAACGTGTCCACCCATATTTAATATGTTTTTCGCAACAGTTCTATCATAAGACGGCTCGGCATAATAATCAAGGGCAGTAAGTGCAATAAACTTTGTTCCACTGTCAATCTGGTCTTTAATAGCAGTATACATAACTCGTTTGTCTGCTCCTTCAAACAAATCAGAAACAAGCACCATTATAGTTTTGCTTGGGTTTTCAACTAAAGAAGAAGCATATACAAGTGCTTTTCCAATATCAGTACCACCACCAAGTTGCACTTTCATGAGTGTTTCAACTGGATAATCTACATACCCACTTAAATCAACTACATTCGTATCAAAGATAACAAGTTTTACATCAAGTATAGGAAGTTTTGCAAAAATTCCAGCCATAATTGCACTGTGAATAACTGAGTCCATCATAGAACCACTTTCATCAACAACAATTACAACACGATAGGTATTATGCCTTCTAATATTGCTATTAAAATGTACTTTATCTATAATTAGTTTTTTTCTTTTGCTATCATAATTTTTTAGGTTTTGCTTTATAGTTCGCTTTACATCAAAATTTCGATAGATTTTAACATTGCTTTTTTCGTTTTTATTAACTTTACCTAAAACAGATTTTTTAACTTCTTGCTCAAGATTCTTTGATATTTCATCTACAATTTTTTTAACAAGATTATTTGCAATAGTAAGCACCTCTGTGTTCATTAAATGCTTAAAGGTTAGAATATTTTTAAGTAGTGCCGGGCTTGGCTCCATTTTCTCTAAAGTCGCTTTATCGCAAAGCAGTTCGGTTAAGTTAAACTCCTCGATAGCGTGTTTTTCAAGTTTTTCCACCGTTTCTTTGGGGAATAATTTTCGTACTTTGTTAATCCAAGTAACAGCGTTTAAATTAGACCCACCCAAGCCACCACTTCGGTCGGTATCACTATTTTTACCTCTTTCATATAAGTAATCAAGAGTATTTTCTAAATCGTAATAGGAATTTTGGTCAAAAGAGAGATTATTTTCGGAATTTTTACCCAAAATTAATCTCCAACGATTAATATTTGTCTGGTTTTCCATTTACAATAATTCCTCCTTTAGCTTTTCTTCTAAGTAACCATTTAACAAATTGCCATAATTCAAAACTTCTTCGGATATTCCTTTTTTGTCTAAAATATGCCCGTCAAAAGATAATATTTTCGCCATTTTTCGTGAAATTCTATCAATTTCGCTTGGAGTAAAATAGCTGAAAGTAAGTTTAAAATCGGGCAAAATCGCTACAAAATCATCGCTACTAAGAGAAGTTATAAGATTATTTATGGAAAGCAAAAATTCATCTCCGACAAAGATTATATCTCTTGCCGTGTAAAACACACCAGTTAAAAATTTGGCACCTAAAATAGCTTTATCTTTATCCACCAAAAACGAATTAAAATTATGAGTTATAATATTAGGTTGAAGTTTCCCCATTGCATACAAAATCCCATTTATTGCTCCAAAAATCACTGGATTAATAGGTTCTTTGTGTAAAACTACTTCAAATATTTCTGAAAGTTCATCTTTTAGATATAAGAATTCATCTTTTGAAGAAATATCAAACATTAGCTTAATTATTTTGAGTGCCTGTTGTTCGTTTTCTTCACCAGTATTTTTATATAATTCAAATGTGTTTAGTGTCCTTTTAAAGCATAAATCAATAAGTTTTGCATAGTCAAGACTGTTATTTTCTCCATAAAATTCTTTTAATCTATATAGATGAATTAAATGATAAAGAGTTTCGCCGAGTGAGAAAAAATCATCGTCTACGGAAATAGCGTCTATTGTTTTTTTGAGTAAAAGTTTTAATGTGTCATTAATTCCCATTAAAAAGCTGTCGACCAAAAGTTTTGCCGAGTCGCTTGCATTTTTGCTTTCTTTAATTTTTTTTGAAAG
>CAYJAB010000031.1:0-4268 GCA_964368305.1 uncultured Erysipelotrichaceae bacterium
AATTTTAGGATCAATTAAACATTCAATATCATACCCTATACTCATTGTAATTTGCCTTGTCATTCTCTTTTTTTGTGCAAGCGACAGCGCAAGTGCTTCTACCATTTCTCGCAATACGATCTTGGCTTTATCATATGTATATGCACAATGTAATACTTGCCCACTTCCTAGTGAATTACACACTGGTTTATAAGACTTAATAATTTCCATTGTACAAGGTTCAATTCCCCATGCATGATCAATAAAAAGCTCTGCATTAATCCCAAACAATCCATACAATAAATCCTCATTTTCAAGGGAACATCTTGCGATATCTCCCATCGTATATAAATTATTGGCTGCGAGTTTTTTCGCATACCCTCTTCCCACTCTCCAAAAGTCTGTAAGTGGTGTATGATCCCAAAGAACCTCTTTATATGAAGTTTCATCTAACATCGCTATACGCACTCCAAATTCATCTTTAGGCAACTGCTTTGCAACAATATCCATCGCAACCTTCGCTAAATAGGGATTTGTCCCAATTCCACCTGTTGCTACAATTTTTGTCGTTTTTAAAACATCTTGAATAATTTTGACCGCAAGTTCATACGCTGTGCAATTATACACGTTTAAATACCCTGTAATATCTAAAAACACTTCATCTACCGAATACACAAACATATCTTCTTTTGATACATACTTTAAATACACTTCAAATACACGTGTACTATATTGGATATAATGTGCCATTCTTGGTGGTGCAATAATTGCACCTATTTTTGTATAAGGATGTTGCTGAAGTTCTTCAATATCATAAGATGTATGCATAAAATTATGTTTAAGATGACTTCTTCTTT
The DNA here is from genome assembly GCA_964368305.1 of uncultured Erysipelotrichaceae bacterium. Taxonomy (GTDB): domain Bacteria; phylum Bacillota_I; class Bacilli_A; order Erysipelotrichales; family Erysipelotrichaceae; genus CAYJAB01. The sequence goes on from CAYJAB010000031.1 coordinate 837, forward strand.
CTCGATTTAATTCTTTAAGTCTTTGCTTAACCTCAAAAAGTCTTGGTCTTCCTTTTACCCCCATACTTTTTAAAGAAGGTGTCACCGCCAAGCAAATTGTTTTATCTGTTCTTGAATCATCCGCTACAACAAGATTTGTCGTAAGTGGATCAAGTCCTCTTTCTATACATTCTACCGAGGCATAAAATGATTTTAAATCTAAACACAAATATGTTTTTTCAACACTCATTTTTATACCTCCTTTTCTAACTATTCTTTATTAGGTACAATCTCTAACCAATATCCATCTGGATCATTAATAAAATAAATACCCATCTCTTTATTCTCATAACAAATACAATCCATTTCTTTATGAAGTGCATAACTCTTATCAAAATCATCACTTACAAACGCAAGATGAAATTCATTTTCACCTAAATCATACGCTTCACTACGATCAAACAAATAAGTCAATTCTAAACAAAAATCACTTTTTCCATCTCCCATAAACACAAGTGTAAAAGCTTCATCTTCAATTCTTCTAACCTCTTTTAAGCCTAGTGCTTTTTCATAAAAATCCATACTTCTTTTTAAGTCTAATACATTGTAACAATAATGCGCAAATTTAAACATAATGTCCTCCTATTGATTTCCATTTATTATAAAAATTATACCAATAATCCACCCAATATACAAATACAACAAAATCACATTTCTTGTCAAAAATCAGAAAATTTGATAAGTTAACACTATAAGGAGGACAACTATGAATTTAAAACAAACATTAGAAAAACTTGAATCAATCGGATCACCCCAAGTAAAAGCAATCTATGAAAAACACGGTGTAAAAGAGCCTCTTTACGGGATAAAACTTGCCGACCTTACTAAGGTTGCGAAAACTTTAAAAAATGATACAAAGCTTGCGAAACAGCTTTTTGATACACAAAACTATGATGCACAATATCTTGCGACTATGATTATTGATCCCAAAGATGTCACAATAGAATTACTTGAGAAGTGGATATCAAAAATTAATTGTTACCCACTTGCGGAATATGCAATTGTACATGTTGCCGTCTTAAATACAGAGGCAATCCATATCGCAAGAAAATGGATAAAAAGTGACAATCTTTATAAAGTAAGTGCAGGATACAATATTTACTCCACTTTACTTACAACAAAGGATTCATCCTTCTTTGATTTAAAAGAAATTGAAGTACTTTTAGAAAATATCCAAACACAAATCCCCAAAAGACAAGATCGTATTGCCTACACAATGAACGGTTTTTTAATCGCTGTAGGTGGATATCTTTCAGATTTAACTCCCCTTACTTTATCTATTGCAGAAAAAATAGGAAAAGTTAAAGTAGATTTAGGAAAAACAAACTGTAAAGTTCCTGATGCTTTAGTCCATATTTTAAAAATACAAGAAAGAAAAAAACTAAAAGAAAAAAAAGCACAAAACAAAAGATGATGTACCATCATCTTTTATTTTGAATTATTCTCTATTTAAAATCAAAAAATAATATTCATCATTAACATCCACATGAACGCCCCTACTCGCAAAGTAAAGTTGATTTTCATCTTCAGTTATAAACGCTAAATGAAGTTCATTTGTATCTGGAGTATATCCGAATTCATTTTCTGTAATTGCATCCCCATTAGAATCATAGTAAACTAAATTACTTAATTCAAAGGCCACTAAATCCTCCATTTTAAAACCATGATCTAATTCTAAAATTGTATCCACCAACGCATTTTGCCATCGCGCAGGATTTTTTACTTCCGTTAAAACCTCATACGCTTCATCCCCAAAATACACTTTATAATTTCCAGTGACTGCAATGTTATCTTTTGTGACTCTTGCTGACGTATAATTTCCCTCTTCATCATATATATAATAAATATTACCGTCTGGTCTATCAGGATCTTCAGAATATATCCTATTACCTAACCAATCACCTACAACTGATGGATCTGCTTTAGGTGCACTTGTACATCCAACAACTAAAAATAAAATACAAAATAGCGCAATTAATTTCTTTTTCATAATGTTTCTCCTTTTTAATTAAATTTCTAACTAAATAAAACAACTTTTTCTTATGCTATTAAAATATATTACCTACTTCTTATCTGTCTTTATTATATATATATATTAAAGCAATACCTTACATTTGTATATAAAGAAATTGTCTGATAAAATACAACATATAGAGATACTCTATACTAAGGAGTGATTTTTATTTTCAACAATTATATTTCCACAAGTGAATTCGCAAAAATTGTAGGCGTTTCAAAGCACACTTTATTTTATTATGATAAAGAAGGTATTTTTTCACCTGAAAAAAAAGATGAAAATGGTTTTAGATTTTATTCTCTTTTTCAAGTAGAAGTATTTTTTATGATTAAGTCACTAACCGACATGGGTGTATCTTTGTCTATAATCAAAGAACATCTACAAACACGTAGTGCTAAAAATAGCCTCTCTTTACTTACTGAAAATGAAAAAATATTAGAAGAGAAAATAAGAAAGCTAAATAATACAAAAAGACTTTTGAAAGAAAAAAAGAACCTTCTTTTAGAATACATGAATACAACATCAGATGTCTTTATTTCTAATGAACAAAAAGAAATACTTTATGTAACTAAAAGCATTGAAAATGAATATTATATTCCTTATGCGAATCATATTAAAAACTCAAATGAAGATGGATTTTATTCTGTAGGACATATTATTAAAAATGATGATTTTAATAATAAAACTTTCTTTGATTATTACTTTAGTAAAACCAATAAAAAAGGAAGTTCTACTTTAATAAAAAGCGCAGGAAACTATTTAAATTACTACCATAAAACAGGATACTTCACAATTGATCAAACATATGAAAAGTTATTTGCCTATGCAAAGCAAAATCATATTAAACTTGGTCCTTATTTCTTTGAATATATGATTTTAGATGAACTTTCAGTTTCTGGCATTGATAAGTTTGTAATTAAAATTTCAATTTTAATCAAAGAAACCCATGATTAGTTTGAATAATAAAAAGTTCTTCTCAATTAAAGAAAAGAACTTTTTTATTTTATGCTTTTGTTAATTTTTTATTCATACGACGTGGTTTAGAAGCTTCTGGTCCTAAACGTTCAATTCTATTTTTTTGATATGATTCAAAGTTTCCAACATGCCAATACCATTTACCCGGTTCTTGTTCTGTTCCTTCCCAAGCAATAATATGTGTCGCAATACGATCTAAGAAGAATCTATCATGACTAATCACCACTGAACAACCAGGGAATTTCAACAATGCTTCTTCTAAGCTTGATAAAGTTGCAATGTCTAAATCATTTGTAGGCTCATCTAATAAAATTAAATTTCCACCCTCTTTTAATGTTAAAGCAAGATTTAATCTATTTCTTTCACCACCTGATAATACAGATGATTTCTTTTGTTGATCT
>CAYJAB010000032.1:0-3453 GCA_964368305.1 uncultured Erysipelotrichaceae bacterium
TTTCACAATAAAAAAGTCTACATAAATATTGTAGACTTTTTTAAACAATATAAAGGATAAAAATCCCTCTTATTTTTTTAAATTAATTTCCATAGCGTCACAACGATTAACAATGGTATGTATAAGAATATTTTCATATTAACCTGCTTTTTTAATATAACACTGCATCATTTTGCATTTCATTTAATAATTTTTCAGCCAACATTAAATAGTTATCCCATGATGTATTTCTAATTGTAAATCCACTAGATGCATAATTTCCAGTTTCATCAATTGCTGGAAGTTCAGATATATCTAATAAATCTTGCGTTTTAATTACTTTCTCATTTAATGCATCCATTTGAACATTAAACCCAATTCTTGATGGTTCATCAAATAATACACTTTGATATTTAGATAAACGATAATATTTTTTCATTGCCTCATCTTCAATATCATCTGGATGATCCGCAAATAACTCATCATACATACATGAAATAATTTTACCATCTTCGATAATTACTTTAAGTGTCCCTGTTAGTCCACCACCTAAGTCTTCCGCAATAAAATAGTATTTTTGATTTGTACCATTTTCAATTTCTGCATTTACTTTTTCAGCAAGTGGAACCATTGATTGTAAAATACTATTTGAAGCCCCAGATACCGTATCAAACTCACCTGTAAGTCTTTGTTCTTCTACCATTTGTTGCTCAGCTAACAATACCCCTTGAATCCAAGCAGCACCTTTTTTCTCACCCATTGTAAAGTTGTACTCTGACATTCTTTTTGGAACATCTTGGTAAAAACGATTGTAGTAATTTGGTCTTGTATTTTCATTAAATTCTACTTTTAAAATTTCATCTTCATTCATAACAACTTCAAAAATACCTAAATGTCCTTGTCTAAATAATTCTTCAATTTTATAATAGTCACCTTTAGTAATTCCAAGCTCTGGCTGAATTGACCAATCTAAAGCAAAAACTTCTGTCTCTGCATTTTTGTATAAATTGATATCTAATCCTTGCGCTATAATCGCTTGCTCTGTTGCATTCAAGATTGCTCTACTTGTAAAAGAAGCTTGTGCATTCACGTCAACACTTACCGACTGATTTTCCACAATTGCTTTAGGAATTTCAGAGATTGCAGCATCTGATATACCTGCAGTTTCTTTATGACCAGCCAATACTTCTACACTGACAATTTTATCATTATCAAACTCAACTTTAACTTCTACATCTCCCTCATGTCCTGATGCAGTAGCTGTTTGTGTGTCTAAACTTGTTGAACATCCGACAATCGATAATAGTACTACTCCGATTAAAGTCATTTTAAATATATTTTTCATATAATCCTCCGTGGGAGTACATAATATCATTTCACCCCGCCCAATGCAAGAGTTTGATGAAAAATAAACAAATAAATTTTTACATTTAAAACATACAAGTAAATCACTTATGAAAATAAGAATTTATATAAAAAAAACATCATCACCAAAATTGAGAATGACAGTTTTAATTTAAGTAGATTTTTAAACAATTATACAATAATATGTAAAATCCATTAGATGACTCAACTTAATGTCATTTGGGGAAATGGAAGATTCTTCATATAACACTCTATATGCTGCTTTTTCACCGTCTTCCCCTTTTTAATTTTGCCACCTACAAGATTAGATAAACCCTTGTAAGGATTCTTTTTTCTTTTACACATCAGCAACTTATAGCATGTTTCATTATAAACCACAAGTACATTGTACCCTATCATTTTTCTTCTTTAGCACCCTTCTTAATTTTATTCATAATCTATAAATTTTTTCTCATTTCATTCGTATCTCAATATCGAAATATTGTTCTGTAAAATACGTCGCTTTTTTTATTTCTTCTAGTGTGAATTTTTTTCCTTTTGGCGCTACAACCCATTTTTCTTCTACATCATCTTTTCTATGAATAATCGCTATAACTACTCCTTTAAAAGTAGAGACCGCAACATCCACCCCTAATATATATGCATCTTGTTCTTCTTTATCAGCTGCAAAAACATTCTCTATATATCCATAATTAATTGGGTAAATCATATCTTTGTGCTTAGGATGCGTTGAACCTAGTGGTCTATCAACTGTAACTACTATTTCTTTTCCAATCATAAATTGATTCCTCCTATTTGGTAAGCTTTATCTGAAATACACTTACGATTTTTACTTCTTATTATGCTTTTAATCAAAATAAAATAAATTTTCAAATTTCACATCGAGTGCAACACATAATATCAAGGCAAGTTTTGCGGTTGGGTTAAACTGTCCTGTCTCGATTGAACTAATCGTATTTCTTGATACCCCCACCATTTCAGCAAGTTCAGCTTGTGATAGCTTTTGTGCTGTGCGTGTTTCTTTAAGTCTGTTATGTAAGATCAGTTTATTTTCATCATCTTTTTTCATTATCCCCACACTCCAACAATAACAAGTGCATAATTTATAAATCCTACAATAGATGCAACGCCACCTGCGATAGTGGTAACTAAAAAGAATTTCTCGTTACCAATTTTATATCTACCAAATGCTTCAGCAGAAAGATATGCCAAAAACAGTATCTTAGCAATGTCATTATCAATTTTGTTTATGTGATTAAATATAGTAATTATAAAAAACATTGTTGTAAAAGCTATAACGCCATACTTCCTTGATTTGTTTTCTATGTACTGCACCCCTTCATCTTCTTTGCTTGTTCTGCTCATTTCTAATATTTCTTCTTTTTTCACAATTCCACTCCGTTCATTATAGTAATGCAAAGTTTTCTTTGCATACCTATATTACTGTATTCCAAGTATACTTGTCAAGGTTTTTGTCAATAAAACTTGGCAAAAAAAACACTATGCTTTTTACTTCACGCTAGCGTATTTTTTTTATTTTGATCATTACTATTTGTTATCTTATAGTTTACGCAACCTTACCGTCATAATTATCGGGATATGTTCTCCTTTAAATGGTACTTCATAGAATCCATCAAGTACAAAACCAGATTCAAAAGCAACATTAAGAATATCACTTATTGATCGATGATAATAGTTTTGCAACATAGGCTGCCCCTCTATCGCAACACCTTTGTTGATGCAATCTGTAAAATAATCATCATTTTCATATGTAAAACAAGGGTGGTGTGTTGCAAAAACAAATATACCATTTTGACCAAGCATCTCAAAAACAGCCTTAAATAATGGATATATTTCAGATATATCCATTATCGCCATATTCGCTATCGCTTTTGTAAATGGTGTTTCTTTTTTAAGTTTTATTAAATCTTCATACTTTGTTGCATCACAAACTTTAAAATCAACTTTATCTAACACATCGTATCTTCGTTTGATGGCAAGTTCAATCATCTTTGCACTATAATCAAAAGCTATAACCTTTGCACCTTGCTTTGCCATTCTTTGTGAAAAGTTCCCATTCCCACACGCTATATCAAGTACAAAATCATT
>CAYJAB010000033.1:0-2361 GCA_964368305.1 uncultured Erysipelotrichaceae bacterium
TTTTCAGCCTTCCATCCTAATTTATCAAATGCTTTTTTTGTATCTGCATAACAAACAGCAATATCCCCTGCTCGTCTTTCACAAATTTTATATGCAACTTTCTTATTACTCGCTTTTTCAAATGCATTTACAATCTCAAGAACTGAAGTTCCATTTCCTGTTCCTAAATTAATTGCATCTACACCTGTTCTTTCTTGTGCGTAAGATAGCGCTTTTAAATGACCTTTAGCTAAGTCCACAACGTGAATATAGTCACGTACACCTGTACCATCCACTGTATCATAATCATCTCCAAACACGCTTAAACACTCTCTAACACCTGATGCAACTTGTGCTACATAAGGAAGTAAATTATTTGGAATGCCATTTGGTGTTTCTCCAATTAATCCGCTACTATGTGCACCAATCGGATTAAAATATCTTAATAAAACTACAGACCATTCTTTATCAGAAATATAAATATCATTTAATATCATCTCAGTCATAAGTTTTGTACTTCCATATGGATTTGTTGTATTTCCTACTTTAGAATCTTCAGTAATTGGCACAAACTCAGGATCTCCATAAACAGTTGCAGATGAACTAAACACAATATTTTTCACATTATTTTCTGACATCACTTTTAATAAATTAAGTGTACCTGTAATATTATTATCATAATATCTTAGTGGTATTACAACAGATTCTGCTACAGCTTTTAACCCTGCAAAATGAATAACAGCATCAAACTTATTTTCATTAAAAATCTTCTTTAAATCGTTTATATTTAGTAAATCTACTTCATAAAACTTAGGTAAAACACCTGTAATCATCTCAATGCGTTTCAATACTTCAATTGAAGAATTATACAAATTATCTAATATAACAACTTCGTCACCATTATTAATCAATTCTACAACAGTATGACTACCTATAAAACCAACACCACCAGTAACTAAAACTCTCATATTTTCCTCCTAGTTTTTTTGTTTTCCAAACCAATATACAATAACAAAGAAAATTGCTGCAACACCAATAGATGTTACACCATTAAAATCAAAACTAAATCCAGGATAAATATTAACAATTGATCCTAAGATTAAACCTAAAATTGCAAAATAAGTTGCTTGCTTCGCTTTTTGAAGTAATACATCAACTACTTTTGCACCTCCAATAAGTCCTAATATTGCACCAAGTGCAACTGGTATTAAAAGAGGTATAATGCGATCTGCAATAATATAACCATAAATAGTATTATACATACCAATAATAATTAAAATTAGTGAACCACTGATTCCAGGAAGTATCATTGTGACTGTAGCAATTGCCATACTTAATAGTAATACAACAAAACTCTCCATAGATAATGTTGTATATGCAATTGTATTCATTTCACTTGGTGATACAAAAAACAATCCAATCATTAAAGCCAACGCTAGTACAAAAAAGATTAAATTTCCTTTTTTTAGTCCACCTTCTGTAGCGTTTTTATAAATCAAAGGTACACTACCAAAGATAATTCCGATAAATGCAAAGCATGTTTGCATTTCAAAATTTGTAAGAAAATACTGAACAATATTACTAAATAAAACAATTCCAGATAATATCCCAACTCCTAGTGGTATTAAGAAGTTTAATTTTGTTTTTAATACTTTAAAATCTAATGTTATCGATTGAATCAAATCATCATAGAAGTTTAAAATAACAGCAATTGTTCCCCCACTTACTCCAGGAATTACATTTGCAATCCCCATTAACATACCATAAATTACATATCTAACTGTTTTCATATATACTCCTTTTTATTTTGTAAACAATCTGAACAAATCTTGCCCAGTAATAAAAATAAATAATCCAAATACTAAAATCGCACTAATCATAATCAAATTTCCTTCCAATTTTTCATTTAAAGGTCTTCTAATTATAATTTCAACTAATGTAAGTAATACTCTTCCACCATCAAAAAGCGGTAATGGAATCAAATTAAAAATACCAACATTTACAGACATCAATGCAATTAAATTAACCATATTTATGACACCATCTTTAAAGCTATCTGCATTTGAAACAACATCATCCGTCACCTGAAGAATTCCAATAGGACCTGACATTTGATTTAATCCAATACCTTGTACAAGCCTTGATAAAGCTTCCCCAATTTGAGCAATCATATAAAATGTATATTCAACTCCATATGTGATAGATTCAATAATATCTAACTCAACAACTGTTGCTTGTGGTAGTGTCATTCCTACATAGTATCTGTTTTCATCTTCTAAATACTGTGGTACGACTGCAATTTCTAATGTTTCACCTGCTCTATTTATTGTATAAATTGTCTCAGTTGCATACATAGAAGAAAACTGAAGTATTTCATAGAAA
>CAYJAB010000034.1:0-289 GCA_964368305.1 uncultured Erysipelotrichaceae bacterium
TAATGATTATGGACGATAAATACCAACTGATGTATTGAATTCGTAAAAATGAATACTAAAAGTAAAACTGTAAACAATACATAAATACGATAATAGTATTTTGTCCTTTTTGACATTTCTTTATTTGTATCTTGAAGTGAGATATAAACAAAAATTGCTGGTACTAGAAGAAGCGGAATATAATACGCATACCACAAAAAAGTCTCAAGATATGGATTTGATACAGTCAACATTTTTAAAAGCCCTACACTCATAAAAAACACCTGTAATAATATGACTTTACTTACCG
>CAYJAB010000034.1:317-2250 GCA_964368305.1 uncultured Erysipelotrichaceae bacterium
AATAAGTGCGAACATCAAGACAAGATAAAATAATGCAGTTTCCTTCGCATTTGTAAATCCATAAATACGGGTTTCAAATGTATCTCTTCGAATTGTTTTAGATACACTTGACGCACTATGATTAAACTGTTCAAAATCATCCACTGTCTTCGCATTCAAATATGCTTCTTCACTTGGATAGTAAGATGATTTTACTTCTTTTGTATCTAAACGATATCCTGCATTTAAAAGCGCTTCATCCAAACTTGAATCAAACTTAATTGCATTATCATAAATATATGCCCCATACATAAAACTCAACGTATCTTCTGGAACAATGATTTCTAAATGATTATTTTCCTCTTTTAACTTAACTGCAACAGAATCATATGTTACAAATATTGGCTTACTACAATCTTGAATAAATAAACGATTTTCTTCCTTCATTTGTTTTAACTCTAAAGCAAGTGAATCTACATTATATTCTCCATATATCGCATTTGCCATTGTTAGTACTATTTGATGTGTTTTTGAAAAGTCCCACATGTTTGGGGCAATCATTTCCGAAAAATCAAGACTTACTTGTAAATCTGTTTCTATTATATCTAAAAATGTAGTTATCTTTTCATCTGTTTGACTTCTATCAACAACAAAAACGATTGTTTGTATTATGTGAGGGTCAAATGTATACGATACATTTGAATACTCTAGCATTGATGCTTGTGTTTCAAATAAAGCGACACTTTTTTTATTTTCAAAAAAACGAGATGAAATAGAAAAATCGCTTTTATCAAGATTCACATTTTCAATCGCATTATAATACGCTTCTTCCATTGAAGAAACATAATATAAATGCTCATCTTTCTGATGTGTTAACTCCAAAAAGAACACTATCATAAAGAGTGAAAGTGTTATACTTACAAAAAGGATTACCCATTTAATTGTTTTGTTTTTTTGCATAGCACACACCCCTGTAACTTGTAAGCTTGCATATATTTTTTATTATAGCATACAAATTATTTTATGCCCATGGATCCGTATTTTCCGGTTTTCTAATATCTACTAACAATAAGTTTTCCCACAAAAACCATTGATCTGTAGATTCTTTTTTTCTAAGCTTCACCCCACGCACGCTATCTGCACCACCTGACTTCACAAACAATTGAATATATCCTTCATCTATTTGTGCATCACTGTGTGAGGTTGTAATTACTTCAATCTCATAAGGTATAGTTGGTTCATAATTGTTTTTATATGACGCTCCCTTTAAATAAGAAACTGCTAAATATGGTTTATTCATAAAACGTTCATTTAAAAATTGTTTCTCATATGTACTTAATGGCTTTGGTCCTTTTAGATAATTCAACATCTCAATACATGTCTTTTTATCAACTGGGTACAGACAAAGTGCAAGCACAGTAAGTGCAACAACCCTATTATAATCTTTAAAATCTTCTTTATTTAATGTTTTCAATTCCTCTAAGTTTTTAGGCATTGATTCAAATAAGATGCTTGTTTTCCTTGTCGTATCCTCTATTATTTCATCTTTTAAGTCATCCATTGACTTTCTAACTTCTTCTTTCAGTTTATCTAAAAATTTCATATAAACCTCCTTATAGTTAATAAAATTATATAAAATCACCCAATTAGTGTAAATGTGCCGATTGGCACATAAAAAAAGATACTCTATAATTGAGTACCTTCTTCTTTAATAACTAATATGCCCCTTTTGAATATGTCACTTCATAGCTGTGCGTATAAATTTCAAAGACAATACCAAATGGATCCTCTACATAACACATTTTATACGGCTTCTCATTTGGATAGTATTCTTTAATTGGCATACGTTTTTTTCCACCATGTGCTACGATTTTTGCAATCAAGCCTTCAATATCTGGATCTTGTACAGAAAAATGGAAAAGTCCTGTGTTTTTAAACTCAAATGGTTGTTTTT
>CAYJAB010000035.1:0-1537 GCA_964368305.1 uncultured Erysipelotrichaceae bacterium
CCAAAAGTTTTGCCGAGTCGCTTGCATTTTTGCTTTCTTTAATTTTTTTTGAAAGTAAATGATAGGCTGCAAGCGAAACCGACGCACCGTTTACAGAATTTTCAATAAGCCTTGTAATCACCATAGGAGTAAGACGATACTCCCATGTTTCTCTTATGATGTTTCTATCTTTATCATCTTTTAAATTACTTCCACGAGTTTTTGTGCAGAAATTTATATCAAGAAAGCTAAGTGTATGAAAAAATCGGCTTATCTGTCTGTGGTTTTCTTTTGAAAAGATGCTTAAAACAATTTCTTTTCGTATACTTTGCTCAGTTTTCAAACGATAGCTTTTAGCTCGCTCTAAAAAGTCCGAAACGATAGGAGGAGTTGGCGAGTTTTTCGGAATATTTCCAATTTTATTCCCCTTAAAATAGCTATTTAGTATGTCGATAGGTAGCTCTGTTGCAGGGTTTAAATCTCCTTTGATAAAAGCTGAAAGCACTCCATCTAAACATTCATATTTTCCACATTCATCTTTATTTCGAAGTCTTGCAAGACCTTCTGCGATACTAAAAGCTGATGCTTCATCTGACATTGTGATAAGCACCTTTTTCTTTTTTGCATCTTTTGCTGTTTGCAAAATTAAATTTAAAACAGCCGTATCATATGGTTTTTCGATGTTATTTTTAATATTTTGCCATACAATGTCATAAAACCCTGGAGATAACATACCACTTGCATATCCATTTAAGGCATCTGCCTCATCCATAGAATATGGCATAAGATATATGCTCTCATCTTCTTCTTTTGCTTTGTTATACTCTAAAGTTTCACTGCTTTCAGGACTAATTAATCCAAGGGTATGAAAACCACCTGTAATAACAAGAATTTTATTATAAGTTTTTTTATATTCTGCAATTTGCTCACGCATATATTGTTCTCTTAAAATCGTGCTGTCTGCTATAAGTTCTTCTTTAGTCGTACCCTTTCTTAAAAGAAATGTATAAGCATTAAACTGGTGAGCAAATTCTTTTGGCGATAATGAAAGACCATTTATCTCAAAATATGCCTCCCAAAAGCTGTCAAAGTTTGAAAATCCAGTTTCTTCACATAGAGCATTGGCAATTTTTGTAGAAGAAATTAAATAATCATCACTATAATTATTTTTATCAAGCCTTTTTCTAACGCCACTGTTATTTTCTGTGCTAAGAAGTCTTTTCCCAAAAGGTAAATCAATGAATTTTACAGGAATATTACTTAAAAAAGCTGACTTTGTTGCAACCAGTTCAGGAGAATATTCAAGCATTGGATAATAACAACTGTAACTTTGCGTTTCGGTGATGTCATTAAGCTGGTTTTTGCTATCTTTATATGAATAATAAAGTGCAACAGGAAAAGAAGTTTCGTCACTTGCTAAAAATTCTAATATATGATTTGCAGTATCAGGACCTTCGATTAAAATTAAGTCAGGCGAATATTCAGAAATAACTTTTAAAATCTGCACAGAGCAAACAGGGCTGTGATGTCTTATTGGAAAATATAGCACATCTTCATC
>CAYJAB010000036.1:0-1454 GCA_964368305.1 uncultured Erysipelotrichaceae bacterium
GAGCAAGTCGAAATGATTACCAAAGCGGTAAGTGCCAAAAAGGACGGCGTCCGTGCGGCTCTTAGTCTTATATGCCTTACAAGTTTTGATAAAAGCGAGTTTATTGCAAAGTTCTCTGCGATATTTCTTGCAAATATTCAAAAAATTATGGACGGTCGTTTATTATATAGTGCAAAACCGGAAGTTCTCGAGCTTTTAGGCGTTGATATAAACAAATTCATTAGCTTTGTTTCAAGCTTTAAAAACACAGAAAAGTTTTTAATTCAGTCAAATAGCGAATTTGTGAAATATTTTGATGCTGATACCTCACTTAATAAAAACTGCCTAATAAATTATATAGATAACTTAGATAGTGTCAAAATATACACCGATTTTATTACAGAAAAAGCAGATTTAAGCAATATCGACATAACATGGGGTGGTAAGTCAAGAGAAGAATTTAAAGAGCTTGAAAATGTTATTACTGTGTATAAAGCATTATTCGGAGATAGTGAGCTGTTCAGAAGAACTCAATTTTTAATTAATTTACACTTCTCGTTTTATGACCCTAAAATCGAAATCATCGAGAAATTAAAAGAATATAATGTAAACGACTTTAGCCTGTCTTTCCTTATTCAACAACTTTCAACAGGAGATATTGTAAATAATTATAACAAAGCTGCACTTTCTGGAAAAACCTACCCGAAAATAGATTTAATAGTGTCGCTTTTTAAAGGAAAAACAGAGCTGATTAATGCTTTGATGGAAAACTACAAAGATAGGTCTATCGAAGTAAGATTTTTGCTTGTGCTTATTTTAGGAGAAAATTTAGATACTCACTTTGACACTTTTTCTAAAATAAACGAAAGCTCAAAAGCTGTTAAATCAGCAATTGCTAAGGTTTATGGAGATAATCCATCGCTTGCTGAAAAAGAACTTGCAAAACTAAAAGACAAAAAACAAGCGACAAGAAAATCTGCGTTTAATCTTTTAAAAATGGCTTACGGCAGTAAATACAACGAGCAAATCGAAGAAGCTATGAATATAGAGTCGAATGAAAAACTGAAACTTGAAATGCAGGATCACTTAAATTCTATGGATGATATTGATGAAAACAATGTTAATATCACAAAAGTTGTAGAAACATTAAATAAAAATCGTAAAAAAGTTGACTTTGCTTATCAAAATATGCCAGAAGTTCACGATTTAAATAGAAATGTTGCAAGCGAAGAATATTTAATAGCTTGCCTTGTTGCTTATGCAAATGAGCCTATTGCAGGTGTGTCAGTTTTGGGTAAAATTTTGGCAAGTAACTTGAATGAAAAAGAATTTGCTTCATTTGCCATGCAGGCATACTACAACTTCATAGACGATGGTGCTGAAGCTAAGAAAAAATGGGTGCTATATTTTGCGTCAATTCATGGTGGATTTGATATGATTGAAATTTTGAAATCTCAAATTGCAAAATGGGCAGA
>CAYJAB010000037.1:0-1222 GCA_964368305.1 uncultured Erysipelotrichaceae bacterium
TCGCTCTCTTGATACTATTTTACACACATAAATACTTTGCGTTGCAAACAAACATATCCCCACTAAAAACAAAACAATTAAAAAGGTAGTTGAATAATAATAGAAGTTAATCATATTTTACCTCTTTTCTAAAACTCAATAAATAGATTTCTGTATCATCCCAGGGTTTACATTTAATCTCGTTTTCATTTTTTGATAAATCTAAATGCAGTGGGCGGTCCGTAAGAATGGAAAATACTATCCTATCCTCTTTTTCATACACTTGCACTACAACATTCATACAACTTGAATGCAGTGCCTTAATAAAGGCATCCTTAAAAAAAGTATACATACTTAACATTTGTTTTGTATCTAAGTCCTTTTCATATAAACAAAGAATATTAATATTCAAGTCTAAATGCATTGTATATTCATTTACTTCTTGCATTGCACTTAACATAATCATAATTGGACGTGTGCTTTGATATAAAGAGTTTATTGTAAACATACATGCTCGTTTCATCAAACATGCATACACGCTAATTTGGTGCATCATTTGTATTTGATTTTTCTTTGTGCTTTTTAATATTAAAGACTCCATCTTTTGTGTACCCTCTTTTAATATTTCATCAATATGATCATACACTCTTTTTTGTGCAGCTAAAGTAGCGAGATTTGTTTGCACAACTCCATTTTGAAGTAAATACGCATTATTTTGTTTTATTTTTCCAATTACCTCTTTTAGTTTTGCTTGTGTAATATTTAAGGATGTATGATCTTCATAATAAACAAAACTTCCCCCTACAATATTTGTTGTTTTCAATACAAATTTTTCATTTACTTGTTTAGATTCATTTGACTCTACAACTGTATTTTTTTCATCATCAACAATCTTCATTGCAAGACTTGAATGATTAAACAATTTTTTATAGCCAAAATTATTTGGAAACAAACGACTTTGCATACAAGATTCAATATAAATCCCTACAATAATTACGATTGCGAAACTCATATCAAATTCACGAACTGGTTTAAATCCTGCATTTCTCAAACACGTATATACTCCTACAAAAATTGTAGCTAAAATTGGATAAACAAATGCTTTCTTTTTTGCTGATCCTATTAGTAAAAAAGCAAGTCTTGCATATGCAAATAAAATACTTAATCCAACCCATCCCATTACAACATAATATCCAATATTATGCGTAAAGGAGGTTGTGTAATGATTATGTACGATAAATAC
>CAYJAB010000038.1:0-674 GCA_964368305.1 uncultured Erysipelotrichaceae bacterium
TGATATTGGTAAGGAAAAAATAGAAGCCGCTTTAGCTGCAAATCAAGGTGAAATTCAAGGTATTATTTGTACTGGAAATATCACTTCTGATGCAACAGCAAGTGTTTTGGAAAACTATTACACAATTAATCCTAATGCAGAAAAAATCTATGCGATCGGTATCGACGTTGCAGATACAGTTATGAATGCAATTCGTGACGATGTAATGTTTGCTACAATTGCGCAAAACACAACTGCTCACGGATATATACCATTAAAATTGCTTCAACTTATGAGCGAAGGGTATAAAAAAGTTCCAGGAACATATTTCATTGACTCAGGAACTGTAGTAGTAACAAAAGAAAATATTGATACATATCAAGCTGATGTAGATGCATTAATGGGCGACATTGTTGCAGACTTAACGGTGAAATACGTAACAAAATAATGTACATTTCGTCCGTGTAGAGATTTCTACACGGACTTTTTAAGAAAGTAGATATAAATGAAAATGTAAAATAATTCAGTATTGTTTTATAAAGAGCAATAATAAGATTCAGAATTATACCATATGAGGTATGCCTCTAACACGGATTTTTAATTAAATTGATAAATTTTTTTCGTGTAATTTTTATCAATTACAGTTTGAAATCAAGTATGTTCAAGTTTTTTTTGTATCATTCGTGATACGACAC
>CAYJAB010000038.1:684-1117 GCA_964368305.1 uncultured Erysipelotrichaceae bacterium
AAATTTTCCCAGGGGTTAAAGCACTTGATGATGTAACGGTGCAGTTTGAAAAGGGAATGGTTCATGCGCTCATGGGAGAAAATGGAGCTGGAAAATCTACTTTGATGAAAATAATTACTGGCATATACAAGCCTGATATTGGGAAAATTTATATAAATGGAAATGAAGTACATTTTAAAAACTATAGAGATTCTATAAAGCATGAAATAAGTATTGTACACCAAGAGATTCAAGTTATACCTGAATCAACAGTAGCAGAAAACATTGTGCTTGACAAAATAGAACATTTTAAGAATAAACTTGGAAAAATTAATTGGAAAGAAATTAATAACTTTTCAGAAAAATATTTAAAAATGGTTGACTTAGATGTAAAGCCAACAGATATTATTGCAAGTATGACTGCAGCACAAAAACAACTCATTCAAATTGCTAA